>CAVTBT010000008.1:0-41249 GCA_963733065.1 uncultured Gaiellaceae bacterium | reverse complement strand
TGACGGCGAATCCGGCCTGCTCGAAGAGCTGCGCCGTCGCACGGCGAGCATCGTCGTCCGGATCGACGACCAGAACAGGCCCGACGTTCGTCGCAGCCCCCACCGCAGTCCTTTCTCTTTCCCTCCGCAGATTGACCGGGGTGACCCGGCCGCCATCAGTGTTATCCCTAGGGTGAACGCCGTCAAGCGAATCCGGTCGTCCCCGAGTTCGTCGAAACCTCTCCGCGGAGAGGATGTTGCAAACGATACGGCGGCGCTCTTGAACTGAGTCGGAGCCGCCCCGGGGGGATCAACTGTGAGCGGCAACACCGGACTACTGTCCACGGCGACGGGCGGCCAAGTGACGCCTCCAGTGGATACAAGCGCACCGGCGGCACCGACTGTCGAGACCGCGACCAGTGAGGCGACCGAGGTCGTCACGGAGGCTGCGGCGCCCGTCGAGGAGGCCGTCGAGACTGTGACCGAGACGGCTGGCGAGACCACGGCGGCGTCTTCGAGCGCGGCCGAGGCCGCCCCGGAGCCCGCGGCGAGCTCGGATGAGCCGCCGGCCGAGACGGCTCAGGAGACGGTTGCGGCGGAGTCCGCGACCAGCTCCACCACTGAGACGAGCGACGCGCCCGACGCGGCCTCGACCGTCGAGGCCGCGACAAGCGAGGCGGCCGAAGCCGTCACGGAGGCTGCGGCGCCGGTCGAGGAGGCCGTCGAGACCACGACCGAGACGGCCGGCGAGGCCACTGCGTCGTCGAGCCCGGCCGAGGCCGCCTCGGAGCCTGCGACGAGCTCGGATGAGGGCGAGTCGGCTCAGGAGACGGTTGCGACGGAGTCCGCGTCCAGCTCCACTACGGAGTCGAGCGACGCGGCCGCCTCGGCCTCGACAGAGACGTCTTCCTCGTCGACAGCGGAGTCGACGGCTGAGAGCGCGACCGACAGCGCCGCCGACGCGTCGGCAGCTGTGACGGAAGCGGCCGCCGACGCCGCGACGACTGCGACGGAGACGGTCTCGGACGGCGTCGCCGCCGTCGCCGACGCTACGACGGAGGCGTCCCCTGCGGCGGACGCCGCTGCACCCGCGTCGGCAACCGAGACCGTCGCCGAGGCGAGCGCCACGGCGGCATCCAGTACAACGGCCGACGCCACGGACGCCGTCGCCAGCGCGGCCGAGGCGACGTCGGAGAGTGCCTCGGATGCTGCCGAGGCGACGGCTTCGGCGACCGAGGCGACCGCTGCCGACGCGTCGGACTCGGTAGCGGAAGCGTCCGCGACCGCGGTCGAGACAGTGGCAGACACGGCCGCGGCTGCGACGGCTGCAACCGAGTCCACGACAGAGGCTGCCGCGTCGAGTGCGACGGACACCGCCGAGAGTGCGGCAACGACAGAGGCAACGTCGTCTGATACGGCGGCCGACGCGGCGGCGACCGTCGTCTCGGAGGCCGAGTCGGCGACCGACGCAGTCGTCCAGACCGCCGCCGCAGAAGTGGCCGACGTGGTCCCCGATGCAGCTGCCGATGCGGGTTCGGCTGTTAGTGAGCCGGTGGCGCAGGTGGTGGATGCGGCTGTGGAGCCGGTGTCGGCTGCGGCGGAGCCGGTGGCGCAGGTGGTGGATGCGGCTGTGGAGCCGGTGTCGGCTGCCGCCGAGCCGGTGGCGCAGGTGGTGGATGCGGCTGTGGAGCCGGTGTCGGCTGCCGCCGAGCCGGTCGCGCAGGTCGTGGATGCAGCTGTGGAGCCGGTGACGGCGTCCGTGTCGGCTGCGGCTGAGCCGGTGGCGCAGGTCGTGGACGCGGCGGTGGAGCCGGTGACGGCGGCGGTGGAGCCGCTGGCGGAGTCGGTGTCGACTGTGACGGAGCCGGTGGCGCAGGTCGTGGACGCGGCTGTCGAGCCGGTGACGGCGGCGGTGGAGCCGCTGGCGGAGTCGGTGTCGACTGTGACCGAGCCGGTGGCGCAGGTCGTGGACGCGACCGTCGAGCCGGTGACGGCGGCGGTGGAGCCGCTGACGGAGTCAGTGGCGACGGTGACCGAGCCGGTGGCCCAGGTCGTGGAGCCGGTGACGGCGGCGGTGGAACCGTTGACGGAGTCGGTGTCGACAGTAACCGAGCCGGTGGCGCAGGTCGTGGACGCGGCGGTTGAGCCGCTGACGACCTCTGTCGAGCCGCTGACGACCGCCGTGGAACCGCTGGCGGAGTCGGTGTCGACTGTGACCGAGCCGGTGGCCCAGGTCGTGGAGCCGGTGACGGCGGCGGTGGAACCGCTGGCGGAGTCGGTGTCGACTGTGACGGAGCCGGTGGCGCAGGTCGTGGACGCGGCTGTCGAGCCGCTGACGACCGCCGTGGAACCGCTGGCGGAGTCGGTGTCGACTGTGACCGAGCCGGTGGCGCAGGTCGTGGACGCGACCGTCGAGCCGGTGACGGCGGCGGTGGAGCCGCTGACGGAGTCAGTGGCGACGGTGACCGAGCCGGTGGCCCAGGTCGTGGAGCCGGTGACGGCGGCGGTGGAGCCGCTGACGGAGTCGGTGTCGACAGTAACCGAGCCGGTGGCGCAGGTCGTGGACGCGACCGTCGAGCCGGTGACGGCGGCGGTGGAGCCGCTCGCGCAGTCGGTGTCGACTGTGACCGAGCCGGTGGCCCAGGTCGTGGAGCCGGTGACGGCGGCGGTGGAACCGTTGACGGAGTCGGTGTCGACAGTAACCGAGCCGGTGGCGCAGGTCGTGGACGCGGCGGTTGAGCCGCTGACGACCTCTGTCGAGCCGCTGACGACCGCCGTGGAACCGCTGGCGGAGTCGGTGTCGACTGTGACCGAGCCGGTGGCGCAGGTCGTGGATGCGACCGTCGAGCCGGTGACGGCGGCGGTGGAGCCGCTGGCGCAGTCGGTGTCGACTGTGACCGAGCCGGTGGCGCAGGTCGTGGAGCCGGTGACGGCGGCGGTGGAGCCGCTGACGGAGTCGGTGTCGACTGTGACCGAGCCGGTGGCGCAGGTCGTGGAGCCGGTGACGGCGGCGGTGGAGCCGCTGGCGCAGTCGGTGTCGACTGTGACGGAGCCGGTGGCGCAGGTCGTGGACGCGACTGTCGAGCCGGTGACGGCCTCTGTCGAGCCGGTGACGGCGGCGGTGGAGCCGCTGACGGCGTCGGTGTCGGAGGCTGCGGCTCCGATCGAGCCGCTCGTGGCGGATGCAGGTGCGGCGGTGGCAGCCGTGAGCGAGCCCGTGGCGCACGTCGTGCAGTCGACGGCAGACCCGATCGGTGCGGTTCTGGACGGATCCGCGGTCGTCGGGCCTGCGGTGGACATGCTTGCGACGCCGGTCTCTGCCGTCGATCAGGTGATCGCCGTGCCGGACGACGCCGTCGCTGGCGTTGTGACAGCCCTCGCAGGCCCGACGGACACGGTGGCAGGCGTCGGCGAGACAGCCGGCCCGACCCTAGTGAGCCCGGCAGCCGAGACGATTGCGACCCTAGACCCGGAGATCGCCGGGACCGGCGTGACCGGGAGTGCGGCCGAGCCCGTCGAGACCGTTCAGGGTCTGACGGAGCACCTGCCGATCGGCGGAGTCGAACCCGCCGGAGGCCTGACTTCGCCGGCCGCCGCCGCGACGTCCGACGACGATTCGACGCTCGGAACGGAGTTGGAGCCGGTTGGCTCTCCGATGCCCGAAGCGATCTTCGACCCCGGTACCGTGGCGGCGCTCGACCCGTCCGACCAACGCCTGGTGACCACGGTGGTGGTGGTAGCGGTGACCGGGCTCGCGTTCACGCCGGCGGGCTACGACACCGTGCGCGCAACCTGTGCCGCGAACGCGCGGCTCATGTTCACGAACATGAGGCTGATTCCGTGCATGGCCGAGGACACGGTGCGCCGGTTCGCCGGCGCTGCCGCCGAGGCGGTCTCGGGCGGCTCGACGAGCCGCTACGAGACGAGCGGGCGCTCGGCACGCGCCTCGGCCAACGAGGCGAGCGGCCCGCTCGATGCGCTTCGCGACGGTTTCAGCCGCGTCGTGCGCGATGTGCCGCTGGAGACGGGCGACGAGCGCGACCGCCGCATCATGGCGCAGGTCGGTGTCGTGCTCGGCCTCGTTTACCTCGCCTTCCTGACAGTGTGGTTCTGGGCAACGAGGCTTCGATGGCGTCCTCGTACCTGATCACGCACGGCTCCTCGAGCCGTCGAGCGCTAGGTGAGAAGCAGGACCACACCGACGGCCGCCCAGACGGCGACCAGCGCGGCGAGGACCCAGAGCAGGAACGCGGGCTCGCCGACGGGCAGCCACGACAGCTCCTCGCGCGTGAGGAAGAACCGTCGGCGGCCGGCCGCCCGCCCGTCTGGGGCGAGCTCGACCACCTCGCCGGCGATCGCCGCGGCGGGATCGTCGGTCGGACGCCCGTCGGCGTCGACGAGAACGATCCGCCGGTCGCGCCGCTCGTCGCTCATGTCGACACCGTACCGCGCTTTCGCGCCGAGCTAACGTCGGCAACCACACGATTGCGTCGCGCCGGCCTCGTCGGTGCGGTCGGCCTGCTCGGCGTCATGGTCGGCGCACTCGTGGGCGGGCCCTCGCAGGCGTCGGGCGCCGCCAGGTCGACAGTCTTGCTGTCGCCCGGCGACACCGCTCGTGTCGCCGACGTACCGGTCGGATGTCTTGTCGACCGCCGCGGCGTGCCGCCTGCGACCATGCTCGACTGTCGGCGCGCCGGGCCGCTCGCGGGCACCTACGGCGTTCTGCTCGGGCGATGGAACGTTCGAGTCGTGCGCTTCAAGTCGGCGCGCGAGGCGCAGGTCGTCTTCACGGCGACGCACGGCGGCCGTTCCGTGTGCTGCACGGGGAGCCGGCCGTGACCGGCTACGTCGAGGACGGCCCCGGCGTCGCGACCACCGCTCCGCGGCTGATCTCGTTCCGCACGATGAAGCAGACCCGAGCCGTGGCCCAGGCCGGTCGCGTCACGCTCGTGGTCCTGTCGGTGCTCGCCGTCTATGCGGCCGGGCGCGAGGCGCAAGCGGATGAGCCGGCGGTCGTCGCAGGGCTGACGGGAGCCTGGCTGCTCGCGCTGCGCTTCGGACGTCTCGTCTCGCCCGAAGCGCTCGGCCCCGCGGTGGCGACGACCATGGGCGCGTTCGTCGGGTTCGTCGCCGTCTCGGCGATGTCCCTGTGGCTGCGGCCGGTCGAGCTGTCGGCCGCGCGTTCGCTGGTGATGGCGGCGGCGGTGCTGCTGTTCGTCGGCATCTGGGAGAGCGTGGTGCATCGCACGACGGCGGCCAGACGCCGAGTGCTCGTCGTCGGCACGCCGCTGGCGGCCGACACGGTCGCACGCGAGTCGGCGAGGGCGGACGCGTCCGTCGACGTCCTCGGTGTCGTCCCGGACTGTCCGATGGCGCCGTCGACCTGCGGCGTTCCGATCGTCGGGCAGCTCGACGTCCTGGAGGAGCTCATGGACACGCTCCACCCGGACATCGTCGTGGTCGACGACGGCGTGGACTGCGATTCCACGATCGACCGTCTCCTCGACGTCCCCGCTGACGGCTTCAGGGTCGTGGGCTACACGAGCTTTTTCGAAGACGCGCTCGGTCGCGTCCCGGTGTCGAGCCTCCGGGCGTCGTGGTTCATGAGCATCCTCCATCTCCGGCAGCACGCGTACACGCGCTGGTCGAAGCGGGCATTCGACATCGTCGCCGCCTCGATCGCGCTCGTGCTGGCGGCGCCGGTGATTGCCGTCATCGCGCTGATCCTCGCGCCGTCCGGTCACGTTCTCTACCGCCAGACGCGGCTGGGGGAGCGCGGAAGGCGATTCACGATCGTCAAGTTCAGGACGATGGCGGATGGGGCCGAGAAGGGAGGCGCCAGGTGGTCGAGCGACGACGACTCGCGCGTGACCCGGGTCGGGCGCGTCCTGCGCCGCGCGCATCTCGACGAGCTGCCTCAGTTGCTCAACGTCCTCCGGGGTGAGATGTCCGTCGTCGGGCCGCGGCCCGAGCGGCCCCAGTTCGTCGAGCTGCTCGAGGAGAGCGTTCCGTTCTGGAACCGGCGGCTGCTGGTGAAGCCCGGAGTGACGGGTTGGGCGCAGCTGAAGGGCGGCTACGCCTCGGACTGCGAAGCCATGGCGGACAAGTTGTCGTACGACCTCTGGTACCTGCGCAACCGCAACGTGCTCATCGACATCGCAATCTGCGCCGCCACGGCCCTGCATATGGTGAGCGAGCTGATCCTCCCGCTCAGGCGGCTCGCCGCTCCGAGCTCCGAAACGGCAGCGACGCGCCGATGATCGCTCCCACGGCGTCGAACAGCAGATCCGCCGTCGATGCATCCCGGCCGGGGACGACGGCCTGGTGCAGCTCGTCGCTCACGCCGTACAGCACGGTCGCGAGCACGCTCACTCGCCACGACAGGCCGGCTCGTCGTAGGAGCGCCGCCAGGACGGCGTACTCCGCGACGTGCAGGAGTGCGCCGCGGAGGTCGACGTCGCCGGACGATCCGGCCGACGGGATGGACGACACCACGAACATCAGCACCGCCCACGCGGCGGCGGCGACCCACCACACGCGGCGGCCTCGATCGTCGTCGGAGACATCGACAGGACGGAGCATCGACTCATGACAAACGGCGACCGTGCCGCGCGAGATGCGGCGGACCGCGATTTTCCGCTCACATTCGGGTACTACGTCCGGCTCGTCGGGCGGCGATGGTGGATTCCCGCCAGCCTCGCCGTGCTGGGTGCCTGTCTGTCCCTCGTCTACACCGGAATGCAGGACACGACGTATCGAGCGCGGGCCAGCGTGCTGTTGAGCCCGCTCGACCCGGCGACGGCCGACGAGCTCACGCGCTTGACCCCGACTGTGGCCCGTCTGTTCCGCAGCGACAGCGTCCTCCTGGCCGCGCGTCGTGCCTACCTGTCGCGGCCTGAAGCCGATCGCGTGCGAAGCAGCCTGGACGATCTGCGCGCGCGGACGGCGGTTGCCGTGCCGCGAGACACCAGCCTGTTCGAGATCACGGGCGACGGGCCGACCCAGCGTGAGGCCAACGCGCTCGTCCGCGCCGTCGTCGATGCCGCCGAGCGACGGGTGTCGCTCCTCGGCCAACGGTCTCCTGCGCGCCGTGCCGACAGCGTCCCGGTCGGTCTCGAGAACTTCGGACCTCCCGTTCCGGAAGGGAAGGTCAGCCCGACTCCGGCTCGCAACCTTGTCGTCGGCATCAACGTCGGCCTCCTGCTCGGCATCGTCGGTGCGCTGCTGCTCCGCGATCCGAAGCGGGCGCGGATGCGGGCGGACGATCTGGCCGAGCTGCTCAAGGCTTCGGATCTCGTCTACGCCCCGCTGCCGTCACCGCGGCTGCTGCGGGACCGCCCGACCCCGGGGGTGCCGGAATCGCCGCCCGCCGATGCGAAGGGCGAAGGCATTCGCCTGCTGGGCGGACGGGTGTGGCAATGGCTCCAGGACGACCGTCGGGTCGTGCTCCTGCTCGGAGACCTGCCGCCCGAGCGCCTCCGGTCGGTCGCGCTGCGGCTCGCCGATCACGTCGCGCGGACGGGCATCCACCCGGCCGTCGTCGAAGCGGACTTCCACGGTGGCGGGTGGGAGACAGGCCGCCCCTCTGCCGGGCGCGCCACGCGAACCCGCGCCCCGGCCAACGGGGGTGGCGAGCCAACCGAGATCGCAATCGACACGAGCACGCGCAACGGCGACGCGCCCGGCACGTTCACGGTCGTGCCGCGCGGGAAGACGCCGAGCGAGCCCGCACTCGCCTTCGCGTCGAACGAGTACCGCTCACAGCTCGACGAGCTGCAGTCCCGCCACGAGGTCGTGCTCTTGGTCGGGCCGGCGACCGAATGGCAGGCCGAGGTGCTCGCCCTCGCAGGGAACTCCGATGCGGTCATGCTCCTCGTTCCCGCCTGGGTTCCTCATTCGCGCGCTGCCGCACTGACCACGCTGCGATCCGTTGACTCGGACGCCAGCGTGCTGGTCGGTGTGTTCGGCGACACCGAGGGCGTTCCGCTCGCGGCCTCTCGCGAGCTCTGAGCAGCGGCGCGATGCGATACGCGGCAGCCGAGGAGTACGCAAGCGCCAAGGCCGAGTTCGGCCTGGTCTGGGTGGTCTATCTCTTCGGCGGGGCAGCCGTGCTCGCGCTGGTGGCCCGGCCTGCGCTGCTCGCGGCTGTTGTGCTCGGCGTGCTGTTCGCGGTTGCGGCGCACCGACTGCCGGAGCTCGTGCTCGTGTTCTTCGTCGTCGTCGGATCACTGAAGGGAACCGAGATCGGCAACCAGGTGACCGGCGCTCTCGTCGGCGCCGGATTCGCCGTCGATCTGACCGTGCTCGCCGCCGCAGCACTCGTGATCGCCGTGTGCGTCTCGCTGTGGCGAGGGCGTGGGGAGCCCGTCTCGATTCCCGTGGCGGCCGTGTTCTTCCTCGCGCTCATCGTGCTCCTGCTGCTCGGCGTGCTGGCCTCGCCGGATCCCGAGGGGGGCCTGGACAAGGCGCTCGCGTTCCAGACGTTCTCGGCCCTCGCGTTCCTCGCCCCGCTCGCAATCGTGCGGACGCCGGCGAGCCTGTATCGGCTGCTCGGGCTCATCGTGGCCGTCGGTGTCGTCGTCGGCCTCACGGCCGAGGAGCCGGAGCGGTCCGAGAGTGTCCTCGTGCTCCCCGGTGCCGACAACCAGATCCAGGTCGGCCTCCTGCTGGGGCTGGGCGTCGTCTCGATCGTCGCCTACCTCTGGCCGGCTTCCAAAGGCTGGGTGCGGCTCGCCTGGCTCGCTCCCGCTGCCTACCTGCTCCTCAAGCTCGTGTCGGCGGGAGGTCGGAGCGCTCTCGTCGGAACCCTGCTCGCGTGCGCCGTGGCTCTCGTCTGCCTGGTGCGGGCCGGCGGGCGCGACCGGTTGGCGGCTCTCGCGCTCGTCGGTGTCCTGGCAGCCCTCGTGCCGGCGGCGTGGGCGACGAGCAGTCCGGCGGTCAAGGATCGCTACCTCGTCACGATCCGTGACGTCCGCAGCGGTGGCGGGCTCGACTCGGGCGGCGCCGACCGCTCGGCCGTGGCGGACGCCGCCGTCGACATCTTCGCCAGCCATCCACTGGGCGCCGGAACGGGGGGCTACGAGGCGCTGACGGGTTACGAGTGGCCTCACAACCTGGTGCTCGAGGTCGCGAGCGAACTCGGCCTGCCGGGGCTCGCCGCGCTCATCGGCCTGCTCGCCTGCATCGGCCTCGCGCTCTGGCGCGCCGCGCGCCACCGACCCTTCCGCCGCGAGGTCGTCGGCGCCGGGAGCCTGCTCGTCCTCCCCTTGACGGTCGCGTTCTCGAGTTTCGACCTGAACGGCAACCGAACGCTCTGGTTCGCATGCGGGCTCGCACTCGCGGTCACGCAGTTGAGGCGATGACGGCGCGCCCGCTCATCGAGATCGAGCTGCCGCCGACGTACCCGGCCGAGCGGGCGTACGCCGCGAGGGTGCTCGTGGGCACGTTCCTCGGCTACGAGCCGGTGCTGCACCGGTCGGCGACCGACCGTGCCTCGATCCGGATCCCCGGCCAGACCGAGCGCCTCATCGTCGAGGACGGGCTCTTCGCCACGTCCCCGTCGGAGTGGCTCCATCCCTCGTCGCTCCCGCGCGAACCCGTCGAGTACCGACAGGTGGGGAGTGAGCTGCCCGGGGCTGCGCTCGTGGAGGAGCGCCTGCCGATCCTGTACGGCGACGGAGCTGGACGTGCGCTCGTCGAACGTAACGGGACGGGCGACGCGAGGCTGCACGTCGACGTCTTCGGGAGCTCGTTCTTCTCGCTCACGCGCTACGAGGAACGCGTCTCCGACCGCGTGGTGGACGAGCATGGCCGTTTCCCCGCCGCCGCTTCCCTCGCCGCGCGGGCCGGGTTCCTCCACCGGCCGATCGCGAACGAGTACGCCGAGGTGCTCGGAGCCGCATTGCGGTCGGTCTGGCCGCGGCTGCCGAACCTCCGCCGGCAGGCCGACGTCTGGCTCACGCACGACGTCGACTGGCCGCTGGTGACGCTAGGGCGGGGTGCGCGAGAGGTGGCGCGGAGCGCAGCGGCCGACGTCGTCGCGCGGCGCTCGCCGGAGCTCGCCCGCCGTCGGCTCACCGGCTGGCTTCGAGGCCGCCGTGGAGACTTCCGCGGCGACCCCGGCGACACGTTCAACGCGCTCATGACCGTCGCCGAGGAAGCCGGCCTGCGCGGGACGTTCACGTTCCTCGCCGGCGGCACGGCGGCCCTCGACGGGCGGTACCGCTTGACCGATCCGTGGATCCGGAGACTGCTGCGGCGCATCGCGCGCCGGGGGCACGAGATCGGATTCCACGCCAGCTACGACTCCTACGACGATCCCGACGGCCTCGCACAGGAGTTCGAGACCCTGCGGCGCGAGGTCGGAGCGCTCGGCGTCGAGCAGGAGGCCTGGCGCGGGCGGCAGCACTTCCTGCGCTGGCGAAACCCGCTCACCTGGCGGGCCTGGAGCGACGCAGGCCTCGACGTCGACAGCTCGGTCTACTACGCAGAGAAGCCCGGGTTCCGGACGGGGAGCTGCCATCCGTACGCCGTGTTCGACCTGGACCGAGGGCGCGAGCTGCCGCTCGTCGAGCTGCCGCTGACGCTGATGGACGTCTCCGCCACGCGGTACGAACGGCTCGGGGACGACCGCACCGTCGACATGGCGCGAGCTCTGGGACAGGCGTGCCGAGTGCTCGGCGGCACGTTCGTGCTGCTCTGGCACAACGACGCCGTTATGACCGCGCGCAGCCGGCGCCTGTACCGGGACGTCGTCTCCGCCGCTCGAGGCTCGTCGTGAGCGCCCGGATCGTGCTGCTCCAGAGCAGCCATGCCGCGCACCACCCGCGCCACCACCTCCGGTTTGGCGCTGCGCTCGCCGCGGCCGGATACGACGTGCACACCATGGCGCAGCCCGATCTCGGCGGCGGGCACCGAGACGTCGTGCCCGTGCACTATCTGCCGCGTCGCCGGCACCGCCTCACGCGGATGCTGAGCGGCCCGCTCACCGTCGGCAGGGCGCTCCGCCTGCGGCCCGAGGCGCTCGTGGTCGTCTGCCTCGACTTGCTGCCGTGGGCCGTCCTGGCGCGCAGGCTGCGGCGCGACCTTGTCGTCCTCTACGACAGCAACGAGCAGTACGACCTGTACGTCCAGATCAAGGACTGGCTCCCGGCCGTCGTCCGGCGGCCGGTCGCGAAGGCCGTTCGCGCGCTCGAGCCGCGCCTCGGCGCACGGCTCGACGCCGTGACGACGGCGGTGCCCGCGACGGAGGAGAAGTTCCGTGCGGCGGGTGCTCGCACCCTCCTCGTCCGCAACTTCCCGCCGAGCGCGCTGCTCGACGGCGACGGCCGCGGCGAGCCCTTCGCATACGACGTCCTCGTGGGAGGGAGCCTGCCGCCTCCGCAGCTGCATCTCCTCGCCGAGACGGCAGGCAAGCTGCGGGAGCGCCTCGGCCGACCTGCGCGCTGGGTCGTGGCCGCGCGCCACCTGCATCCTCCGGACGAGGCGCTGCTCGAGGAGCGGCTCCGCGCGCACGGCGTCCGTGACGACGTCGTCCTGCTCCACGACCGGCCGTTCGAGGAGATCCGCGCGCTTGCCGCGCAGAGCGCCGTCGCGTTCGCGCCCTACCCCGGCGATGCGCACTACCTCGTGGCCCTGCCGATCCGCCTGTTCGAGTACATGGCCTGGGGCGTGCCGTTTGTGGCCAGCGAGCTTCCCGCCTTCGCCGACCTCCTCCGTGGCGAGGAGGTGGGCAGGCTGACCCCACCAGGCGACGTCGACGCCTACGCGGCCGCGCTCGAGGAGCTCATCCTGGCGCCGGACGTCGGCCGTCGGCTCGGCGAGAACGGCCGCCGCCTCGTTCGGTCGCGCATCAACTGGGAGCACGAGGCCGGCGCGCTCGTCGGGCTCTACGAGGATCTGCTGAGGGCGCGATGAGACACACGCTCGCCGCACGTGGAGCGCAGTCGCTTGCCCTCCGTGGAGCGGAGATCGCCGCGCAGGCACTCCTCATCCTCGTGACGGCGCGGTTCCTCGGGCCCGAAGGGAGAGGCCTCTATGCGCTCGCGTCGCTCGCCGCGACGCTCTGCATCGTGCCGCTCGGATCGGTCTGGTCGGCGCTCGGCGTCGACGTCGCGAAGAGACGGCGGCCCCTCGACGAGCTCGTGACCGACGCCGTCGTGATCGCCGGTGTCGGCGGTGTGATCGTGGGCTCGCTCGCCATCGCCATCTCGCCGCTGTTCGGCGACCGGTGGTGGGTCGTGGCTCTGCCGGCCGCGATCACGCCGGCGCTGCTGTGGCTCACGTACGTGCAGGGCCTGTACCAGGCAATGGGACATGTGGTCGCCTTCCACGCGGTCATCGTCGGCCGGGTGCTCGCGCCCCTCGTCTTCCTGTCCGTGGCGATCGCCCTCGGCGCCGGGATCGAGGCCGCCATGGTGGCCTGGGCGGCGTCGTTCGTGGCGCTCCTGCCGATCTTCGCCGTGCACCTGATCTCGCTCTCCGGCCGTCCCGCACGCCCGGCGGCGAGCATCCGGCCGTTCCTGCGCTGCGTCGGCCTCGGGTTGCGCTTCGTCCCGACGAACACCGTGCTCCTGCTGAACGTGCAGCTCGCCCTCCTCTTCCTCGCCGCGCTGACGACGACCGCAACGGTCGGCGTCTACTCCGTGGCGGTGGCGGGCGCCGAGCTGCTCAAGGTCGGCTCCCGGGCGGTGTACACCAGCGTCCTGCCCGGGATCGGGCGGCGCGGATGCGAGGCGTCGGCCGACCTCACCGCCAAGGCAGCCAGGCACTCGATCCTGCTCGGAGCGGCCGGCTCGGCGCTGGTGGTGCCCGCCTCGCTTGTGCTCCTCCCGCCGCTCATCGGGCCCGGGTACGGCGACGTTCCATTGCTCCTGGCGCTGCTCGTGCCGAGCGTCGTCGCCTACGGCGCGTTCCTCGCGCTCACCGCGTTCTTCAGCGTCCAGGTGGTGAGGCCGGAGGTGATGACGGTCGCGTCGACGGTGATGCTCGGCACGACGTTCGCGAGCATGGCCGTGCTCGTCCCCGCGTTCGGCGCCGCCGGGGCCGCCGTGGCGACCTCAATCGGCAGCTGCGCCGGGACGGCGCACCTCGCGCGCTCGTTCTCCCGCCTCGGCGGCCGCCGTCCGAGCTCGCTCGTGCCGGGCCCGGCGGAGGTTCGCGACTACCACGCGCTGGCGCGGACGCTGCTCGCGCGTCTCGGGCGCCGACGGCCGACCGCGGCTGCGGAGGGAGCATGACGCCCGGCCCGGGCACGCGCCTTGCGGCTGTTGTCGGCGCGCTGGTCGGAGTCGCGGTGCTCTCGGCCTGGCGCCTGGACGCCGCACCGGGGGCGCAGCGTCCGGCTGCGGCGCCACGCCACGTCGCGCCGCTCTTCGCCGCCGGCGACGAAGCCGCCAACATCGCGCTCCGCACTCACGGCGAGCGGGTGGTCATACGCTGGGTCGCGCGGCGCACCGGCCGGGTCGAGGCGCTGCATGTCCGGGTCAAGGTTCGGGGCCGAGGGTATGGCGGCGGGTCGACCGGGATCCTCGTCGCGACGACCCACCCGGTCGGCGCCGACGGCCGGCCGCGCACGTCGGTCGTGCTGGCGAAGGCTCGCCTGTCCCCGGGCCGCCGTCAGTGGGGCGGCTCGGTGGCACTGCCGCTCCACCTGTCCGTCCGGGCCGGGCAGGAGCTCGCGACGGTCATCCGGAACGACGCGGCGAACCCGCGCCGCGACTACTTCTCGACCAACTTCCTGCACGCACAGGACGGGCTGTTGGGTGCGAACGCCCGCAACGAGCGACGGGCGTCGGCGCGGGACGCGTTCTACGGACTCGACCCGCGCGAGCTCGTCGGCTACTCCGCGGACGCAGGGACGACGTGGCGCTTGCCGGGCGCGCCGTACGGGGCGAACGGCGGGCGCGCGTTCATCCCGACCTATGTCCAGCAGTACGCCGACGGGCACTTCGACGGCCAGTTCTACTACTGGTCCACACCCGTGTCCGGCCGGGTGACGATGGTCTACCCGAAGGTCGCGCGCGACTGGACGATCACGCATCTCGGCGCGTTTGCGCGAGGCGGCGCCGCGGAGGTCGTCCTCTCCGTCGACGGCGATCGCCGGGCGTCGTCGCGCCTGGCCGGATCCGGCTTCGTCGTCGAGCCAATCCCGCCCGTCCAGGTGTCACGAGGCTCGACCGTGTCGGTGAGCACGATCGCCGGCCGCGGCGGTCTCGCACTGTCGCGTCAGTTCGCCGACTCCGTCTGGGCACGTCTCGTCGGTCTCGGGCCGCATTACCGCTGGTACCTGCGCGGCGCGCCGGAGAGCGCGGTGCCCGTGTATCCCCTTCCGGCATCGGGCGCCCACTAGGCGGGCTGGCCCGTGGCGCCCAGAGTGACGGTGATCGTCCCCGCGCGCGACGAAGCCGCGCACATCGAGGCCTGCGTGCGCTCGATCGTGCGGCAGCGGTTCGACGACGGGCTCGAGGTGCTCGTCGTCGACGGTCGTTCCAGCGACGCGACGGCCGACCTCGCGCGCCGCGCCGGCGCGACGGTGCTGGACAACGAACAGCGCACGATCCCTGCGGCCCTCAACCGCGCGCTGGCGGCCGCGCGCGGGGAGGTGATCGTCCGGTTCGACGCCCATGCGGAGATGCCCGAGACGTACCTCGCGGCCTGCGTGCGCACGCTCGAGAACGAGGACGGCGCGGCCAATGTCGGGGGCTGGCGCACGGTGCGTGCGGAGGGTCGCTGGGGGCAGGCGCTGGCGCTGGCGCTCGCGTCGCGGTTCGGCGTCGGCAACGCACGGATCTGGCGGTCTCCTCGGCCCGGCGACGAGCGTCGGGATGTCGACACGGTTCCGCTCGGCTGCTTCTGGGCCGAGACGCTGAGGCGGGCAGGCGGCTGGGACGAAGGGCTGCTCGCCAACGAGGACTTCGATCTGAATCATCGCCTGCGGCGCGGTGGCGGACGCGTCGTCTTCGACCCGGAGATCCGGTCCGTCTACCGCCCGCGGGAGTCGCTCGGCGAGATCGCGGCGCAGTACCTCCGCTACGGCCGGTGGAAGGGGGCGATGCTGGCCGGCGCGCCCGGCTCGGTTCGGCCTCGCCAGCTGGTGCCACCCGCGCTGGCCGCGGCCATCGTGGCAGCCGCGTTCCCCTCGCCGCTCGCGCGTCCGGCGCGCGCCGCCGTCGGGCTCTACGCCTCGACGCTCATCGCAGAGTCGTTGCGAGTGCGGGGAGGCTGGCGGCTGCCGGTCGTGCTCGCCACGATGCACCTGTCCTGGGGGGCGGGGCTCAGCGCCGGGCTCGCCCGGCACGCGCTCGCTCGCCGAGGCCGCGAAGCGCCTGGAGACCCGAGCGGACAGCGAGCGCAGGCTTCGCCTTGAGACCGATCTTCGAGATCGAGAGGTACGGGGTCTGCCTGCCGCCGAACGCCCGCACGAAGTGCTCGATCGGCTCGATCATCGACCCCTCGAAGTCGAACGCCTCCGAGACCTCTGACGCCAGCCGGATCGCCTCCCAGTAGAGCAGCGTGTTCGAGCCGAACGCCTGCAGCTCGGGGTCGCGCGCATTGATGATCGGGTACAGCGTCCGCTCGTCCCAGACGACGTACAGCGCGGCGTGGGTTCTCCCGTCGACGTCGACCGCGCCGAGGATCCGCCGGGCCGACCGGGCCGAGCACGCGGCATCCAGCCTCCGCACGAGCGCATCCGAGTAGGGAGGCTCGAGGCCCTGGCGCGCGAACGTCTCCGCGTTCAGCCGCAGCAGCTCGTCCAGCGGGAAGTCGTCGACCACTTCCAGCGCGCCCTCGGCCTTCTTGATCCCGCGGCGAACCTGTTCCTGGAACTCGGCGCGGACGGCGTCGAGGTCGGTGAGGTCATCGATGCGGTACGTGTAGCGGACGGTCGCCTCGAAGCCCGCCCAGTAGAAGGGCAGCCAGTTCGTGAGCGTGTGCGAGAAGCTCTGCCGGAACAGGTCGACCGGCGGTAGCTCGTCCACGAGCTCGCCGAGCAGCTTCTTCTCCGTCTCGAGTCTGCGCGCGTACTTCCCGTCCGTCGGGGCCAGCCAGGGACCGAGCACCTGAGTCAGTGGCGGCTGGACGATCGCCTCGAGCCCCAGCTCCCGCCGGTACGTGTACGGCAGTCGGGCGACGATCTCGTCGCCGCGGCGCACGATCGCCTCTCCCCATCGACCGGGCGCCACCGCGTCCAGCCACCACGGCTGCTCGAAGACCGCGTTGACGCACGAGATCGAATCGTCGGCCGGCGCGGCGCGCGTCAGGAGCGCAACGTCGTCCGTTTGATGCTTCGCCATGTCTTCTCCTCCCCGAGCAGCAGGTCCTGAACGAGCCACCATGCTGCGGCCGGGCTTCTCGCCTGACGTCCGCGCAAATACGGCGCGCCGGCATGGCCGTACGGGACATAGATCCGAACCGGAGCCCCCGCCCGTCGAGCGGCGAGCGCCGGTCCGCGGAACGGCAAGCCGTAGAAGAGCTCGACCTCACACGACGCCCCGGCGGACACGAGTCTGCGAAGCGCCTCGGTGAGCAACGGAACGTCGTGGGTCGCCAGGGCCACGGTCGCCGGGTGAGCGCCGAGACGGTCGACGACCTCGAGGAACCCCGACCGCGGATCGAGGTCTTCGTCGCCGCGGTCGGGCCACTGGCCCTTCACGACGCGGACGGCCAGGCCGAGCTCGGCGGCGCGCGCCGCGTCGTCGGCGCTGCGGCGCCAGCGGCCCGGCAGGGTGGTGCCGAGCATGGCGGTGCCGGCGGCGCCTTCCAGCAGCTGCCAGGTCGGCTCGACCGCCTCCGGTGCGACGGCGTCGAGGTGCAGCCGCCGACGCGTTCGCGCCGCGGCCGCACCGATACGTGCAAACAACCCCTCTTCGAACGCGAGCGCCGAGAGCTTGACCGACACGTAGCAGTCGGCGTCCTCGCCGGCGAGCCCGTCGAACGCCGCCACGTGAGCTTCCGCGACCGCGACGGCGGCCTCGTCCGGCGCCGCGGAATAGCCGACCGTCGAGGCGAGACCGCGCTCCGCGAGCCGGCGGCTCGCCGCGAGAGCGTCGTCGAGCGTGGGACCGGCACGATAGGCGGAGGCTCGACGCTGGCGGATCGGTGCCGACGTGGTCGACACCGCGCTCCCGAGCACCCCCCTGAATCTGGCCGCAGTCAGGGTCGGAACGGTGATGCCTCGAACATTCCCCGTGACGCGAAATCGAACGCATGCGTCATCGGCCGTGCGGCGGGCCAGGGGCGGCCGCTCCGTAGAATTTGCCCGGTGAGGATCGGAGTTCTGGCCCTGCAGGGCAATTTCCGTGAGCACGTCGCCGTACTGCGCCGGCTCGGCGCCGACGCGGTCGAGATCCGGCTGCCCGAGCAGCTCGACGGCCTCGACGGCCTGGTCATCCCGGGCGGCGAGTCGACCGCGATCACCCGGCTGATGCGGCTGTACGGCCTGGAGGAGGCGATCCGACGGTTCGAGGGCGCCGTCCTCGGCACGTGCGCGGGGATGATCCTGCTCGACCGCAGGCACCTCGGGCTCGTCGACGTCGAGGTCGACCGGAACGCGTACGGACGCCAGGTGGCGAGCTTCGAGTCCGAGCTGCAGCTGGAGGGGGACGACCGGCCGCTGACGGGGGTGTTCATCCGGGCGCCGCGCGTGCGCGAGCACGGTCCGGAGGTGGAGGTGCTCGCGGAGCGGGACGGCGAGCCCGTGCTGCTCCGGGACGGGCGCTTCCTCGTCGCGTCGTTCCATCCGGAGCTGACGGACGACACGCGCGTCCACGAACGATTCCTCGACCTCGTACGAGAGGAGCGCCGTGTCCGGGCATAGCAAGTGGTCGACGATCAAGCACAAGAAGGGCGCCGCCGACGCGAGGCGCGGCCAGCTGTTCACGAAGCTCTCGCGGGCGATCATCGTCGCGGCGAAGGAGGGTGGGCCGGACCCGGGCGCCAACCTGGCACTGCAGAACGCGATCGAGAAGGCGCGTTCCTACTCGATGCCGAAGGACACGATCGAACGCGCCATCGCGCGCGGGTCGGGGGCCGACGCCGACGCCGGCGCGTTCGAGACCGTGATCTACGAGGGCTACGGCCCGGCGGGCGTCGCCGTGCTCGTCGAAGCGCTGACCGACAACCGCAACCGGACGGCCTCGGACGTGCGCCACCAGTTCTCGAAGCACGAGGGCAACCTCGGCACGACGGGCGCCGTCGCCTGGCTGTTCGAACGGCGCGGAATCGTCATGGTGGCTGCGGACGGCGTCGATGAGGACGAGCTGATGCTGGCGGCTGCTGACGGCGGCGCCGAGGACATCGAGCTCGACGGGTCGAGCTTCCAGGTCTCGTCGGCGCCCGAGGACCTCTCGTCCGTCCGGGGTGCGATCGAGGCCGCCGGCTTCGCGATCGAGTCTGCAGGCCTGTCGATGGTGCCGAAGACCACGGTCGCCATCGACGACGAGACGACGGCGAAGAAGGTCGTGCGCCTCGTGGAGGGCCTCGAGGACTCGGACGACGTCCAGGACGTCTACGCGAATTTCGACATCCCGGAGCAGGTGCTCGAGGCCGCCGCCTCGTAACAGCGCGTACAATCGTTGGCAGGAAACCGACAGGAGGCACCCGCATGGTCGAGTGGATCGTGATCGCCGCGGGCTACGTCGCGGCCCTCGTGTTCTTCCGGTGGCTCGGCGGCTTCGGAAGCGCGGGGAGGGCAGTCCGGGAGTGGGGCAGCTCGCGGACGAGCAATCGCGTCGCCTCCGACTCGAGCAGCTAGCAACGCGAATCGACCGTCCGACCAGCGCCGTACCCTCCGCGCGTGAGGGTTCTCGGCATCGACCCAGGGACGGCGGCATGCGGGTACGGCATCGTCCACGCAAGCGGCGGGCGCCTCCAGGCTCTTGGCCACGGCTGCTGGCAGACGCGCGCGGGGGAGCCCCCGGCGGAGCGGCTGCTGACGATCTTCGAGGGCGTCCAGGCGCTCCTTGCGGAGCACGCGCCGGACGCCGTGGCCGTCGAGGAGTCCTTCGTGGGAGCAGACGCCCGCATCGCGCTCTCCGTCGGGCAGGCGCGGGGTGCCGTGCTCGTCGCCGCGGCGGCCGCCGGCGTCGAGTGCGCTGAGTACGCCCCGGCGCGCGTGAAGCAGGCGGTGTGCGGCTATGGCCGCGCGGAGAAGGCGCAGGTGCAGCGGATGGTGCGCATCGTCCTCGGCCTGTCCGCGGCGCCGACGCCGCATCACGCAGCCGACGCGCTCGCCGTCGCCATCTGCCACGCGCTCGCGCCCCCGCTCGCCCGTCTCGCGTCGTAGGAGGGTTTGGCGAAACATCGAGCTGTGTCGAGCGACGTTCCGCCAAACCCTCCTAGCAGGCCGTCCGGTGCGCTGCCTACCGTGACCATGTGAACCCTCGGCGGGACAGCTCGTGATCGCCCGGCTCCGCGGAGTGGCGGCCGGACGCACGCCTGACGGCCTGGTCGTCGAGGTCGGCGGGGTCGGCTATCTCGTCGCGGCGACGCCGGCCGTGCTGCGCCGTGCCGGGGCCGGTGCGGAGGTCGTGGTCGAGACCTACCTGCACGTGCGCGAGGACGCGCTGCAGCTCTACGGCTTCGCCGATGCGGGCGAGCGGGAGCTCTTCACGCAGCTGCTGACGGTCAACGGCATCGGCCCGAAGGTCGCTCTCGCGGTCGTGTCCGGCTCGCCCGCGGCCGACCTGCGGCGCGCGATCGCGCTCGGCGACGCAGCGCGGTTCCAGGCCATCCCCGGCATCGGCAAGAAGACGGCCGAGCGCATCGTGCTCGAGCTGAAGGAGCGGCTCGCCGCGGACGCGATCACCGCCGTGGCGCCGGCCGGCGACGACGGCGGCAGGCTCGCGGCGAGGGAAGCCCTCGTCGAGCTCGGCTACTCGCTCGTCGAGGCAGAGCGGGCCCTCGTGGACGTCGATCCCGAGCTCACCGTCGAGGAGCAGGTACGGCTGGCACTCCGGATGGCAGCGTGAGCACCCAGTTCCTCGCGCCCGCGCTCCGGGAGGAGGACGAGGAGCTCGAGACCTCGCTCCGTCCCCGCAGGCTCGCCGACTTCGTGGGGCAGGAGCGGACGAAGGAACAGCTCGCGATCGTGCTCGAGGCCGCGCAGGCGCGCGGCGAGGCTCTCGACCACGTGCTGCTCGTCGGCCCGCCCGGCCTCGGCAAGACGACGCTCGCCCAGATCATCCGCGAGGAGCTCGGGGTGGGGCTGCGCTCGGTGGCCGGCCCGGCGCTCGAGCGCAAGGGCGACATGGCCGCGATCCTGACCTCGCTCGAGGAGCGGGACGTGCTGTTCGTCGACGAGATCCATCGCATCAACCGCGCGATCGAGGAGATCCTCTACCCGGCGCTCGAGGACTTCCGGCTCGACATCGTGGTCGGGCAGGGACCCGCTGCCCGGACGCTTACGCTCGACCTGCCCTCGTTCACGCTCGTCGGAGCCACGACGCGCACCGGCCTGCTGACGACGCCGCTGCGCGACCGCTTCGGGATGACGTTCCGCCTCGGGTACTACGACCCGGGACAGCTGGCCTCGATCGTGCACCGGTCCGCGCGCATCCTCGCCACCGAGATCGAGGACGCCGCGACGGAGGAGATCGCGCGGCGCTCGAGGGGGACGCCTCGCATCGCGAATCGCATCCTCAGGCGCGTCCGCGACGTCGCCCAGGTCCGACACGCCGGCGCGATCACCATGGCCGTTGCGCGCGAGGCGCTGGAGCTGCTCGAGGTCGACGACCATGGTCTCGAGCGCACCGACCGCGAGCTCCTCGCGGCGGTGGCGCTGAAGTTCGGCGGCGGACCGGTGGGGCTGTCGACCCTGGCGGTCGCGCTCGGAGAGGAGCCGGACACGATCGAGGACGTCTACGAGCCCTATCTCCTGCAGCTCGGCTTCCTCCAGCGGACCCCGCGCGGGCGCGTCATCACCGAGCTTGGTCAGGCTCACGTCGGCGCGGCACGCGACGCCGACGAGAGCCTGTTCTAGCCGCCCGCGCTCAAGTTCAGGCCCGTTCCGCTCGATAGAGACAGCGGATGCAGGACGCCGCCCGCACCGCGGCGCTCGCGCTGGTCGCCGAAGAGCTCGGCGCGCGCGACGCGTTCGTCTTCCGCCGGATCGCCGGCGGCCGCTTCGCGCACCTCGGCGGCAGCGGCCGCGGCGAGGGCTGGGCCGGCATCGTCGAGATCGGCGAGGAGGAGGCCAGCATCGTCCAGCAGGCGCTCGTGGGCGCCCGGCCGGCGAGCGTCTCCTCGCCCGATCCGCGCCACATCTTCGGCCCGTACTACGCACGGTCGGCCGTCGCGGTGCCCCTGCCGCCCGACACGATCGTCGTCTTCGGCCACGGCCAGCACGCGCTGCCGATGCGGAGCGACGAGGCGTTGCGCGCGGGAGCGGAGCGGGCGTCCGAGCTGATCGACCACGTCTCGCCCGCGAAGCGCCTCGCCGACGAGTTGGAGATCCTGGAGGCGCTGCGCTCGCTCGCCGACGGCCCGACCGACGGGCTGTCGACCACGCTGCAGCACGTCGTGGAGACGGCGACCGAAGCGATGTCGTGTGAACTCGGCGTCCTCTACCTCGAGCAGCCGGAACGCGTGGTGCTCGCCAATCGCGGCTGGCCGGTCGACGGCGATGCCGAGGTGCTGCTCGCGGCGATGCGGGTCCTCGCGGCCCGCGCCGCCGAGTGTCCCATCTGCGTCCAGGACGCGGACGAGAGCCCGTTGCCCCGCCCGTTCTCGCCCGACGCCGGTATCCGCTCTTCCTACCTGCTCCGGCTCGGGCCGACGGCTCCGGGCCTGCTCCTCCTCATGCACACGGACGCCGCTCCGCGCGGCTTCACACTCCTCTGCCGCGAGCTCGGCGCGAAGCTCGTGGAGGCGGCCGACGCGATCGTCGCGACGGCCGTGCAGCGCATCCAGCTCCACCTCGAGATCGAGCGGCTGAACACCGCCGCACGGCGCGATCCGCTGACCGGCCTCGCGAACCGCCTGGCCTGGGACGAGGCCATTGCCGACGCCGAGCGCCGCTCGGATCTCGGCGAGCCGGCGTCGATCGTGATCCTCGACCTCGACGACCTGAAGAGCGCGAACGACCGGCTCGGCCATGCCCGCGGCGACGAGCTGCTGCGTGCGCTGTCCTCGGTCGTCCGCTCGAGCGTGCGCGGTCTTGACACGGTTGCCAGGCTCGGCGGAGACGAGATCGGCGTGCTGCTGCCCGGCGCGGACGACACGGTCTGCGCCGATGTCGTCGCCAGGATCGGCGCGGCCATCGACGAGCATCCTGGCATCGCGGGCCAGCCGCTCTCCGCGGCGGTCGGCCGGGCCACCTGCATTCCCGGCGCATCGATCGCCGCGGCGTTCGACGCGGCCGACCGCAGCATGTACGAGAGCAAGGCCGGGCGCGGCGGCAGGCTTTCCGCCTAGAGTCGCAGCGTGTCCACCATCTGGCTTCCGGGCGCGGCCGGCCCGGTCGACGACCTGATTGGCAAGATCCAGCGGCGCGTGGCGCACTTCGCCGAGCAGCACGGCCTGGAGCGCGCTGCGGTCGAGGTCGAGCTCGCCGATGGATCGCTCTTGCGGCTCGAGTCGCTGTCCCCGGAGCCGGGCTACGGGTTCTGCACGCTCGTGCCGCATCCCGACGAGGAAGGCGACCCTCCGTACGAGCTCATCGTGCCCGTCGGCGCGATCCGGCAGTTCGCGATCCGCGTGCCGGAGCCCGAGCGCGGGCACTTCGGCTTCGCCGGCGCCCAGGACTGAGGGCGGGTCGCTCACCCGCGCCGTAGGTAGGCGTCGGACCCGTCGAGCCAGTCCTCGCGCGGTGGACAGAAGATGTCGACGTCGAGCGTCTTCTCGAGGGCCTCTGCCCGGTGCGCCAGCTGGGAGGGAATGTGCAGCACCTCGCCGGCGGCGACGTCCACGACCTCGTCTTCGTCCTCACCGAGCCAGAAGCGGAGAACACCCTCGAGGATGTACGTCAGCTGCTCGTTCTCGTGCGCGTGCTTCGGGACGATGCAGCCCTGCTCGAGGTACACGTGCGCCACCATCATCCGCTCGGTGGAGATCAGGCGCCGCCGCAGGTCCGGCTTGAGCGCCTCTGCGGGCATGTCCTCCCAGCGGTAGAGCGTCGCGTTGGAACCGGTCACGTCGTCTCCTCTCGTCGCTGGCGAATCTATAGTCGTCACATGGCAGTGACGTCGGCCGCTCCGCGCTGGGACGATCTGTTCGCGGCGCGCACGCGCGGAGACGTGGGCGAGGGGATCGCGGCCGTGCTTGCGTTTCTCGGCGTGCCGGACGTGATCTCGTTCGCGGGCGGCTTCCCCGACCCGGTGACGTTCCCGCGTGAGCGAGCGGCCACTCTGCTCGCGGAGTTCGCCGCCTCGGGTGAGACGGCCGCCTTCCAGTACGCGCCCACCCGCGGGCTGGCAGGGCCGATGGACGCGCTCGCCGGACGGATCGAGTCGCTGCAGGGCCGCCGACCGACCGACGACGAGCTGGTGATCACGAGCGGTGCGATCGAGGCGCTCGAGCTCGTCGGCAAGTCGTTCCTCGACCGTGGCGACGTCGTCGTCGTGGAGGGTCCCACGTACCTCGGCGCGATCATGGCCTTCCGGAGCTTCGAGACGGAGGTCGTCGCTGTTCCGCTGGACGAGGACGGGCTCGAGGTCGACGAGCTGGAGCGCCTGCTCGCGGACGGCCTGCGCCCGAAGCTGCGTCTACACGATCCCCGATCACCAGAACCCGGCCGGCGTCAGCCTGGCCGACGACCGTCGCGGCCCCCTCGTCGAGCTCGCGCGACGGTACGGGTTCCTGATCGTCGAGGACGTCGCGTACCGAGAGATCGGCTTCGCGCCGGATGCCCCGCCGACGCTGTGGAGCCTCGGGCCCGACGTCGTGCTCCAGGCGGGCACGACTTCGAAGACGTTCTTCCCCGGCGTGCGGCTCGGCTGGGCCGTCTCTCCGCCCGCGGTCTCGGCGCAGCTCGTGGCGGCCAAGCAGAACACCGACCAGTGCGCGGGAGCGCTCGGACAGCGGTTCCTGGAGGAGTACATCCGCCGCGGCTGGATCGACGAGCAGATCGCGAAGTCGTGCGTGCTCTACGAGCGCAAGTCGAAGACGATGCTGGCCGCGCTCGAGCGGACGATGCCGACCGGCACGAGCTGGACCACGCCACGTGGCGGGTTCTTCACGTGGCTGACGCTGCCGGGCGGCGTAGACGCAGCCGGGCTCCCGCAGCGCGCCGCGGAGCAGGGCGTCGGGATCGTCCCGGGGACGCTGTTCTTCCCGGACGGTCGCGGCGGCGACAACCTGCGGCTGTCGTTCAGCATGGTCGACGAGGCGCTGATCGACGAGGGCGTCGAGCGGCTCGCCGCGCTGCTGGGCGTAGCGCCCGACCGCTAGCGCCGGAACTGCAGCGCGTGCCAGCTCGGCACGGGTGCGAGCTCGAGCAGCGCGCGGCCGCCCCTCGGCTCCGCGTAGCCGAAGTCGCCGCTCTCCTCGTCCCAGGAGACCTCGAGCAGCCCTTCCTTCACGCGATGGTCCAGCCAGGCACCGCGGAAGACGAGCTTCCGCAGCCAATAGACCAGCGACTCGCCCTCCAGGAGCGCCACGTGCTCCCAGTGCCGCACGAGGTACCGGCCGAGACCGCTACGGGGCTCGGCGATGCGGCCGTCCGCTGCGAGCTCGACGAGGTCGGCGGTCTCGTCGTCGTCGAGGTCGTTGGCCTCGATCAGCCGCAGCCGCACGGCGGCGGCCGTGATGCGCTGCTCGAAGTCGTCGATGTTGAAGCCGAACCGGTAGCCGAGGAACTCCACCACGAAGTCCTCGCCGGACGAGTAGTTGACCTCGCTCATCGGGCCGAAGGGTACCCTGGCGCCGTGCAGGGAGACTGGCGCGTCTGGGCCGGAATGAGCGTCGCAGTCCTGGCCATCTGGCTCGTCGGCGCGTGGGTGACGACGTACTCGCTGGGGGAGATGGCCCTCTACGCGCCGATTGCCGTGCTTGTGCTCGGAGCCACGGTCGGGCTCGTCATGCTCTGGGTCAAGGTCGTGCTGGACTCGCTGCGGCGGCGCCGAACCGAGGGCTAGTACCGACGTCGCCTGTGCGACCGCGAAGCGGGCGCCTTCAGGGATCTTCGCGCGATCGAAATCAGCGCGAGCGGATGTCGGTCTTGCGCCTAACGAGCAGGGCTAGTACCGACGTCGCCTGTGCGACCGCGAAGCGGGCGCCTTCAGGGATCTTCGCGCGATCGAAATCCGCGCGAGCGGATGTCGGTCTTGCGCCTAACGAGCAGGGCTAGTACCGACGTCGCCTGTGCGACCGCGAAGCGGGCGCCTTCAGGGATCTTCGCGCGATCGAAATCAGCGCGAGCGGATGTCGGTCTTGCGCCTAACGAGCAGGGCTAGTACCGACGTCGCCTGTGCGACCGCGAAGCGGGCGCCTTCAGGGATCTTCGCGCGATCGAAATCCGCGCGAGCGGATTTCGGTCTTGCGCCTATAAACCCAGGGACGAGGGCCTGAGTGCCCCCGCCCCGACCAGCGGATCGCGCCTGCGGAGATGGTTCGGGCCCGGGTGGGGTATATCGGTCCCGACCGTCCAGACACCGCGTGTGGCGGGCAAGGCAGCAACGCGATCGAACATGGCCCCAGCCTCGCAGCCGCGTAGACGCTGCGCCGTGCGGCAGCCAGGTGTCTCGAGGTGCGGTCTGCCGCACCTCTGCACCGGCTCGATCTCGAGCTTCGTCCGAAAAAAGGCGCTCGAAGGTTGTCGTCCGGGCCCGTCCGTACGGTGGATCGCCCATGCACGACGGCCGTTGGACGATCGCCCACTGCGCTCCGGCCGAGGTTGCACGGCTCGCCGCGGAGCTCGCGGTGAGCGAGGTGACGGCCTCGGTCCTGATTCGGCGCGGCTACACCCACGCGGCCGAGGCGCGCGCGTTCCTCGACGGCGAGCTGCAGCCGCACGACCCGCTGCTGCTCGGCGACATGGCCGCCGCCGTCGAGCGGATCCGCGGCGCGATCGCGGCCGGCACGCGCATCTGCGTGCACGGGGACTACGACGTCGACGGCATCTGCGCCACCGCGCTGGCGGTGCTCACGCTGCGGTCGCTCGGCGCCGACGTCGAGTGGCACCTGCCGAGCCGCTTCGAGGAGGGCTACGGCGTCTCGCGCGAGACCCTCGCGCGCCTGGCCGGCGACGGCTGCGGCCTCGTGCTCACGGTCGACTGCGGCATCACGGCCGTCGAGGAGGTCGCCGAGGCGACGGCGCTCGGGCTGGACGTGATCGTGACCGATCACCACCGGCCCGGCGCGGAGCTCCCCGACTGTCCGGTGGTCGCGACGAGGCCGTCGTCGTACCCGTTTCCGGAGCTCTGCGGCACCGGCGTCGTGTGGAAGCTCGCCGAGGCGCTCGGTGCCGCCGACCCGCGGCACCTCGACCTCGTGGCGCTGGCGACGATCGCGGACGTCGTTCCGCTCGCCGATGAGAACCGGTCGCTCGCGATCGCCGGCCTGCGGGCGCTGGCGCGGACGACCAAGCCGGGGCTACAAGCGCTGATGCGGAGCGCGAGGGTCGATCCGGCGGCGATCGACGCCACCGCGGTCGGCTTCCGCCTGGCCCCGCGGATGAACGCCGCGGGCCGCCTCTGCCGGCCGGACGTGGCGCTCGAGCTCGTCCTCACCGACGACGCCGACACGGCCACCCGGCTCGCCGCCGAGCTCGAGACCCTCAACCGCGACCGCCAGGCAGTGGAGGAGCGGATCCTGCGCGAGGCTGTGCGCACGGTCGAGGAGTGGCCGGAGCAGCGCCGCCGCCGCCGCGGCTACGTGCTCTGGAGCGAGGACTGGCACGAGGGCGTCAACGGCATCGTGGCGTCGCGCCTTGTCGAGCGCTTCGGGCGCCCGGTGGTGCTGATCGCGCGGTCGCAGGAGGCCTGGAAGGGCTCCGGGCGCTCGGTTCCGGCCTTCGACCTGCACGGCGCGCTCGGCGCGTGCGCCGAGCACCTGGAGCGCTTCGGCGGTCACCGCGCCGCCGCGGGCCTCGCGATCTCGGAGGACCGCCTGGTGCCGTTCGCCGAGGCGTTCGCCGCGCACGCGGACTCCGTGCTCGGGGAGGACGAGCTGCGGCCGGTGACGGTCGTTGACGCGATCGTCCCGGGCGGCGCGCTCACGCTCGACCTTGCCGCCGAGCTCGACCGGCTGGCGCCTTTCGGCCTCGGCAACCCGGATGTGACCCTGCTCGTGCCCGCATGTGAGGCCTACGACGCCGCGACGGTGGGGGAGGGCAAGCACCTGCGCTTCCGCGTCCGTCAGCACGGTCGCGATGCGGGCAGCGCGATCGCATTCGGCATGGGAGCCCAGGTCGATCGCCTCCGCGGCGAGGCGCGTTACGACGTCCTCTGCCGGCTCAAGGAGAACCGCTGGAACGGCACCGTGGCGCCGCAGCTCGTCGTCAGGCGGCTGCTCGACGCGGCCGACGACTACGAGACGCTCCGTGACTGGCTCGCGGCCGAATGGCGGAAGGGTGAGGCGGCATGGACGCCCGATGCGCGCCGCGTCTTCGAGGAGCTCGGGCTCGTGGACGGCGGCCCGAAGCGGCAGCTGCTCGAGTCCGAGGCGTTCCGCGCGCTCCTCGCGCGCGAGGCACTGCCGCAGGCGGCGTAGCGGTCAGGCGCGATCAGCGTCCGCAGCGCGCGGTGGCCGGCGTCCGGCCGAGCGCACGCGCAGCGGCCCACTTGACGAGCCTGGCGCTTCGCGGCGCGACGGCGAGCTCGGCTCCGTACCGCCGCAGGTCGGAGGGGAGGCCGACGAGCGGTGCGGCGAACAGGCGTCCGTAGACGACGAGCGCGGCGGCGTACGTGCCGAGCGGGCCGGGATGGAAGCCGTCCGCCCCGTAGAGCGGCAGCCGTCCGTCGCAGCGCCAGGCCTGCTGCCAGGCTGCGCCGCCGGGCAGCAGCGTCGCCCGGGCCGCGGCGGCGGCGTCGCGGTACGAGCCGATGACCTGCGGCAGGGCGTAGAGCCGTGCCGACTCCGGCCAGACCGTGAGCAGCGCCGGGCGTACACCCGCCGCCCGGGCGGCGTCCGCGAATCGCAGCGCCCATTCGCGGAGGTTCGCCTGGCTCGACGGGAGCGACGAGGGTCCCTGCTGCATGACGACCGCGTCCCAGTCGCCGTCTGCGAGCGCCGCCCGGGCGACGCCGGCGTTCCAGTGATCCTCGAGGCTGAAGCCGCCGACGACGACCGCCCCGGGATCGAGCCGTCGTCCGGCCGCGTCCGCGAGCGCCGCGACGACGCGCGGCAGGTCGTTCGTCTCCGTGAGGCTGTTTCCGACGAAGAGGACGCGAAGCGCCGGTCCAGGCGCCTCGGCGGCGGCCGGCGCGCTGCCCGCGACGACGAGCGCGAGCACGATGAGGAGCCCGGCGACGAGCGGACGCATGGCCGCCGATGATACGGCCGTGTAGGCCGAGGACCTACCGTGCCGTGAGCGTCGTGCGCGACTGACGGCGCACGGGAGCGGCCCGACGATCGCGATTCGCGTCGTCGAGCGCCACGAGCAGACGGGCCAGCTGCCTGGCCTGCCGCAGATTCCGACGCCTGGAGAGAAGCCGCACGGTCACTGTCGTTCTCGGTCACAACGCGAGATCCTTCGAGAGCGTTTCGCTCAAATGAGGGAAAAGACGTGCCGAGTACACTGGGATACATGGCTGTCGTCGACATCGAGAGTCGTCATCAGGACCTCGTCGACGAGTTGCTGCGCGACGTCGAGGCCTACAACCCGGGGGTCGACCGGGAGCTCCTGACGCGCGCGTTCCACGCGGCTGCGAAGGCTCACGCGGGCCAGACCCGCCGCTCGGGCGAGGACTTCATCAAGCATCCGTGGGGCGTGGCGAAGATCTGTGCCGAGCTGCGGCTGGACGAGCAGACGATCGCCGCGGCCCTGCTGCACGACGTCGTCGAAGACACGGACTCCGATCTCGACGACGTGCGCGCGGAGTTCGGGAGCGAGATCGCGCAGCTCGTGGAGGGCGTCACCAAGCTGACGCGGATCACCTTCCAGAGCCGCGAGCAGGCGGAGGCCGAGAACTACCGGAAGATGATCGTGGCGATGGCGAAGGACGTCCGCGTCATCCTCATCAAGCTCGCGGACCGTCTCCACAACATGCGCACGATCGAGTACCTGGGCAAGCAGAAGCAGGCGCAGAAGGCCCGTGAGACGCTCGAGGTCTACGCGCCGCTCGCGCACCGGCTCGGTATCCACGCCCTCAAGTGGGAGCTCGAGGACCTCGCGTTCGGGATCCTCCATCCCCGGAAGTACGCCGAGATCAAGGCGATGGTGGCCGATCGGCGCGCCGACCGCGACTCACAGGTGCGGAAGGCCTCCGACGTCCTGAGCAGAGAGCTCGCGAAGGTCGACATCCCCGCCGACATCGCCGGCCGCGCGAAGCACTTCTACTCGATCTACGACAAGATGGCCAAGAAGGGCCGCGAGTTCAACGAGATCTACGACCTCACGGCCATGCGCGTGATCGTCGAACGCGGCAGCGACGAGGGCACGCGCGACTGCTACGGCGCGCTGGGCCTCATCCACTCGCTCTGGAAGCCGATGCCCGGGCGGTTCAAGGACTTCGTCGCGATGCCGAAGCTGAACCGCTACCGCTCCCTGCACACGACGGTGATCGGGCCCGAGGGCACCCCCCTCGAGATCCAGGTGCGGACGCGCGAGATGCACGAGGAGGCCGAGTACGGCGTCGCCGCGCACTGGCTCTACAAGCGCGGCAAGGGCACGAAGGGCGACGACGAGTGGCACCGCTGGGTCAAGACCCTCATGGACTGGCAGCAGGACGAGGCCGACCCGCGCGAGTTCATGAAGACCTTCCGCACCGACCTCTTCGACGACGAGGTCTACGTGTTCACGCCCAAGGGCGAGGTCAAGACGCTGCCGGCCGGCGCGACCCCCATCGACTTCGCCTACGCCGTGCACACCGACGTCGGCCATCGCACGGTCGGCGCCAAGGTCAACAGCCGCATCGTGCCGCTCCACTACCGCCTGAAGAACGGCGATTTCGTCGAGATCCTCACGTCGAAGTCGGGCCGAGGCCCCTCGCGCGACTGGATGGCGCTCGCGGCATCGTCCCGGGCCCGCAACAAGATCCGCCAATGGTTCCAGCGCGAGACCCGCGGCGAGACCGAGCAGAAGGGCCGCGAGGCGCTCGATGCCGCCCTCAAGGCGCAGAACCTGCCGTACAAGAAGATCCAGGGCTCGTCGGTGCTGGCGCAGGTGATCCGGGAGACCGGCTTCAAGAAGGCCGAGGACTTCTACCTCGCACTCGGCTCGGGCAAGCTCGGCGCCGGCCAGATCGTCAACAAGGTGATCCAACGGCTGAAGACCGACGAGGTCGCCGAGGAGCCGATGATCCCGCTCAAGACGCCGAAGGCGAAGACGACCGTGGGGTCGGAGTCCCTCGGCATCGTCGTCCAGGGCATCGACGACGTGCTCGTGCGCCTCGCCAAGTGCTGCACTCCCGTCCCCGGCGACTCGATCGTCGGCTACATCTCCCTCGGGCGCGGCATCACCATCCATCGCGGCGACTGTCCGAACGTCAAGGCGCTGCAGCGGAACCCCGAGCGGTTCACGCCGGTGCAGTGGGACGGCGGAGCCACCTCGTCCAGCTTCCGGGTGCAGATCTCCGTCGACGCGTGGGATCGGCCGCGGCTGCTCGAGGACGTCGCTCGCACCTTCGCCGAGCACGGCGCCAACATCGTCTCCTACGGCGGTGTCGTCGAGGATCAGATGGCGCGCAACTGGTACACGGCCGAGGTCGGCGACGTCAAGGAGCTGCGCGGCCTGCTGACGGCGCTCCGGAACCTCGAGGCCGTCTTCGACGCGTACCGCGTCACGCCGTCCTGACGGTGCTCAGCCGAACAGGCGCCGCAGGAAGCCGGGCTGCTGCTCCGGGCGCGCGTACGCGAACACTCGCTCGTATCCGAGGCGCCTGATCTCGGTACGGGGTCCGTAGCGGCCCCACGAGAAACCCATCCCGATCTCCGGCGAGCGCAGGTCTGCGAAGGCAAACCCGTCGTCCAATCCGGCTGCGAAATCGCGAAGGACCGGGTCACCGTTGAGGGCGGTGGCGTGGTCGATCTCGGCCGGGTTCGTCCGCCAGACGTCGAAGAGCCGGTCCTCGTGGACGTCGTCCACGAGCGACGCGTGCGGCGGGATCGACCTCCGGAAGGTCTCGTGCAGGAAGTGCGCCAGATTCGGGCTCTGGTAGAGGATCACGGGCGCGTCGTGACACGAGAAGAACACCTGGGCCGTCTCGGTGCTGTCGGGCGTCAGGTCCAGGACCCAGTGGTTGCCGAACCCGTCACCCGCGATCGGCAGGCACGACGGAAACACCTCCAGCTGCTCGTACGACAGGCTGCGACCGGTGAAGTCGATCGTCTCGAGCGCACCGTCGATCCCCGCCGTGTGCAGGAGCAGCGAGCGGAGCTCACGTGGGAGCGGGACGCCGGCCTCCGCGGCGAGCTCGTCGATCTCGGCCTGCGAGACAGGCGGTGCCGGCGTCAGGACGACCGGTTTGCCCTTCTCGGTGACGAGCGGGGTCGCGAGGGCCAGCTCGATCTCCTCCATCGGGCTGCCGAGGGCGGCCACGCTCAGACGAGCGCGGGCTCGAGGACGAGCCTGACAGTGCCGCGGCGGGCGCCGCGGGCCGGCACGTAGCGGTAGAGAAGCGGCTCGTGGCCGCGCGCGAAGATCCGCATGTGGATGTGCGGTGGCCGTCCTTCGTACGACGGCGGGTACGGCCCCTCGAAACGGAACCGGCCGGTGCGATCCGCGAAGACCGTCGCGCTGGTGGAGCGCGTGTAGTCGCCGTTGCGATTCGCCTGCCACAGCTCGATGCGAGCGCGGGCCAGCGGCTTGCAGTCGACGGACGACAGGACGACGCCCGTGAGGACATGGCCGGAGCCGATCCTCGCGCGCTGCGGAGGCGTGCCCCGGCCGAACGGGCCGGACGCGTCGGTCGGCGTCGGACGGCAGCCGGCCGCGCCCGGAACCGTCGAGGCGGGCGCTGCATGCGCCACGATCGCGGTAGCGACGGCGAGCCCGAAAAAGAGCCGGAGCGGACGGCCCACGGCCGAGGTCTACCACCTGCCGCCGATCGGCGCCAGTGGTCGCTTAACCAAGCCTTCTCACTCTTTTCTCAGGTGCGCCGAGCACACTGAGCCGCGTGCGAATCCTGGTAGTTGACGACGAGCGTGCCGTGCGCGAATCGCTCGGGCGTGCACTGCGGCTCGAGGGCTACGACGTCGAGCTCGCCGCCGACGGCGAGGAGGCGATCGAGGCGGTCGGCCAGCGCATGCCCGACGCCGTCGTGCTCGACGTGCTCATGCCACGGCTCGACGGCATCGCCGCCTGCCGGCGGCTGCGCGCCGGAGGCGATCGCACGCCCGTGCTGATGCTGACGGCACGCGACACGGTCTCGGATCGCGTCGCAGGGCTCGACGCGGGGGCGGACGATTACCTCGTGAAGCCCTTTGCGCTCGAGGAGCTGCTCGCGCGGCTGCGGGCACTGCTGCGCCGCTCGGTCAACGGCGCCGACGACGGCGTCCTGCGGTTCGAGGACGTCGAGTTCGATCCGGCGACGCGTGAGGTACGGCGCGGCGACCGGCGGATCGACCTGACGCGCACCGAGTTCCTGCTGCTCGAGCTCTTCCTCCTCAACCCACGGCAGGTGCTCACGCGATCGCTCGTCTACGAGCGGGTCTGGGGCTACGACTTCGGGCCGTCGTCGAACGCGCTCGACGTCTACATCGGGTACCTCCGCCGCAAGCTCGAGTCCGGCGGGGAGCCTCGGCTCGTGCAGACGATCCGCGGCGTCGGCTACGCGCTGCGCGAGCCATGACATTTCGAGGGCGGCTCACGCTGGCTGCGGCGGCGGCGGTGGCCGTTGCGATCGCCGTGGCGTCGCTGGTCGTCTACCTCGTCATGCGCGACGCGCTCCGCGACGAGGTCGACGCGACGCTGCGGGAGCGCGCCGACGTGGCGCAGCTGCGTGGCGTCAACGGCGGGGCGTTCCAGCTCTTCCTACCACCCATGCGGTTCGGCGGCGGGGAGGCGGAGACACAGATCGTGGCTGCCGAGCCGGGGCTGTTGCCGGAGCTCGGCAGCTCGCTGCCGATCACCGAGCGAGCGCGGGACGTCGCCGCGGGCGCCGCTCGGCCGTACTTCGAGGACTCCACGATCGACGACGTCCACGTCCGGATCCTGACGCAGCAGGTCGGCCCGGGCTTCGCGATGCGGCTCGCGCGGTCGCTCGACGAGACGGACGACACGCTCGCACGGCTGCGTTGGATCCTGTTCGCCGTCGGGCTCGTCGGCGTGGGTGTGGCCGTCGCGCTCGGCCTCGCGGTCGCCCGCACCGCGCTGTCCCCGGTTCGACGGCTGACCGAGGCAGCCGAGCACGTGACCGCGACGCGCGACCTCTCGCGGCGCATCGACGCCGAGGGCCAGGACGAGCTGTCGCGGCTCGCGGCCAGCTTCAACACCATGCTCGAGGCTCTCGAGCGCTCGCTCGACGCCCAGCGCCAGCTCGTCGCGGACGCCTCGCACGAGCTCCGTACCCCACTGACGAGCCTCCGCACGAACGTCGAGGTACTCGCCCGCGCCGGCCACCTGCCGGTGAGCGAGCGCCGTGTGATCCTCGCCGACGTCGTCGCCCAGCTCGACGAGCTTGCGGTGCTCGTCGCCGACCTCGTCGAGCTCGCGCGCGACGGTGAGCGGACCGGGGAGGAGCTCCACGACGTGCGGCTGGACGAGCTCGTCGAGGATGCGCTCGAGAGCGCGCGCCGGCGTGCCCCCACGGCCGCATATCGGAGCGCACTCGAGCCGACGGTCGTCCGCGGAGCGCCCGACCGGCTGCAGCGGGCGGTGGCGAACCTCCTGGACAACGCCGCCACCTGGAGCCCTCCAGGCCAGCCGATCGACGTGGTCGTCCGGGACGGCGAGCTGATCGTCCGCGACCGCGGGCCGGGCATCGCCTCCGAGGATCTCGACCGCGTGTTCGACCGCTTCTACCGTGCCCCCTCGGCGCGGGGATTGCCCGGTTCGGGGCTCGGCCTCGCGATCGTGCGCCAGATCGCGGAGCGGCACGGCGGCCGCGTCACGGCGGAGCGGCCTGAAGGCGGTGGCGCGTTGATGCGCCTGCGGCTCTCACCGAACTCATAGTCACGCCTCAGAGCGTCACGCGCGCATGACGGTGTCTGACACCGTCACACGGCGCTGACGACCCGCCGCCACGGCCCCACGTTCCCTCGGACGAGGGATCGATCCCTCGAACGGGAGGGGTACCTCGTACCAGGGATTGCGCGGCCCGAACGGGTGACTACAACGTGACAAGGGGAGAGGGGGAAGCGGAGCTGCGGCGCCCGTCCCATCGCGGCGGACGGGACGGGCGCGCGGCTCGCAACGAGCGGGAGCCGCGCGTGGGCGTCACGGCTCCCAGGCGCTGCCGCCGGTATCCCAGCCCACGAGGGCGTACGGCGCGAGCATCGTCGCGACACGATCGAGGAAAGCCCGTTCGTCGTCGTCGAGCGTGCCCGACGCCTCGAGGTCGGCGACGTGCGCCCCGTCGAACCGGATCGGGAACGACGTCGTCGCGTCCTCGTCGCCCGCGGCCGGGCCCGGCACGAGCGCGCCGTCGTCCACGAAGCTGACGCGGACGAAGCGGCCGAGGCGCTCGTGGAGCGTCACGACGACCTCGCGCAGGACGTCGTCGGCCTCGCCGCCGCCGAGCAGCTTCTCCACGTCCTCGAGCGCACCCGAGTGCCCGGACTCGGTCACGCCGACAGATCCGCGCCTTCGAACGACTGCATGAGCGCGCGCACCGCGTCCGGGATCCTCGCCGCGTGGCGCTCGGCGAGGTCGACGAGGACGAGCGTCTGGCTGGCAGTGACCATGAGCGCGTCGTCGTCGACGCGATACGCGGCGCACTCGTAGGTCGCGCTCGTGCCGCCGATGCTCGCCATGCGCACGAAGACCTCGAGCAGGTCGTCGAAGCGGGCGGGCGCGTGGTACTCGACGGTGGACGCGCGCATCACGAACTCGCGGTCACCGACGTCGAGCGGGCCGACGTGGCGGTGGTACTCGACGCGCGCGTGGTCGAAGTAGGGGAGATACCGGCCGTAGTAGACGACGCCCTGCGCGTCGGTGTCCGAGAACCACACCCGTGCAAGCGCGGAGTACTTGAAGGGCGGTCGCCGGTCGGTCACCCGCCCGAGCTCCAGCGTGGTCACGGACGCGATCCTACGGACACAATGCGTGTGATGAGCCAGACCATCGAGGCACCGGTCCGCATCGAGGAGCCCGTCCACGAGGAGGAGCGGAGGGAGGACCGGCCGTGGATCGTCATCGTCTGGAACGACCCCGTGAACCTGATGACCTACGTCACGCTCGTCTTCAGGAAGCTCTTCGGCTACAGCCAGGCGAAGGCCGAGCGGCTCATGCTGCAGGTGCACAACGAGGGGAAGGCCATCGTCTCCGACGGGACGCGGGAGAAGTGCGAGCTCGACGTCTCGAAGCTCCACGCCGCTGGCCTGTGGGCGACGATGCAGCAGGACTGACATGGCCTGGCGCGGACCCGTCACACCCCTTCGCGACGGCGGTTACCGGCTGCGACTCGGGACCGCCGAGCGCGACGCCCTGCACGGGCTCTGCGACGAGCTCCGCGAGCTGATCGAGGCCGACGACGCCGCGGTCGCCCGCCTGTATCCGGCCGCGTACCGCGACGACGAGCGCGCGAGCGAAGACTACGACCAGCTCGTCCGCAGCGGACTCACCTCGGGCCGGCTCGAGGGTCTCCGGACAGTGTCCGCGACCGTCGAGGCGGACCGCCTCGATCACGAGCAGCTCGAGGCATGGTGCAGCGCTCTCAACGACCTCCGGCTCGTGCTCGGCGAACGGCTTGGCGTCACGGAGGACCTGTACGCGCGGGGCATCGACCCCCGCGACCCGCGCGCAGAGCAGCTCGGGCTCTACGCGTGGCTGACGTGGCTCCAGGGCGCGGCGGTGGACGCGCTCGCCTCGCGGCTCTAGGAGGACCGGATCAGTGCCACGACCTCGTCGCGCTTCTGCTCCATGAGCGGCTCGGAGAGCGCCTCGAGGTTCAGCCGCAGCAGCGGCTCGGTGTTCGACGGCCGGACGTTGAAGTGCCAGTCGTCGAACTCGACGGAAACACCGTCGAGGTGTGAGATCCGGCCGCCCTCGGCGCTGTAGCGCTCCTTCAGCTCCTGGATCTTCACGGCGACGTCCTTCACGGGGGTGTTGATCTCGCCCGTCAGGAAGTAGCGGCTTCGGTACGGCTCGAGGATCTCCGAGAGCTTCCGGCCCCGGCGCGAGATCAGCTCGAGCATGAGCAGGAACGGCACGACGCCCGAGTCCGCCTGCGCGAAGTCCCGGAAGTAGTAGTGGGCGGAGACCTCGCCCGCGAAGACGGCGTCCTCCTGCCGCATGCGGTGCTTGATGAAGGCGTGGCCGACCCGGTTGATCAGCGGCTCGCCGCCCGCGGCCTGGATCGCGGCCGGCACCGCCCAGCTCGCACGGACGTCGTAGATGACCTTGCCGGGGCCGTCCTTGGCGAGGATCGACTCGGCGAGGAGTGCCGTCACGAAGTCGCCCGGCACGAACTCCCCGGTGTCGTCGACGAAGAAGCAGCGGTCGGCGTCGCCGTCGAAGGCCACGCCGAGGTCGGCGCCTTCGTCCCGCGTCGTCCGCACGATGAACTCGCGGTTCTCGGGCAGCAGCGGGTTGGGCTCGTGGTTCGGGAAGCTGCCGTCGGGCTCGAAGTAGCACCGCACGGCGTCGACCGGCAGCCGTTCGAGCACGGGCGGCAGCATCGTCCCGGCCATGCCGTTGGCCGCGTCGACGACGACGCGCAGCGGGCGGATCGCGCCGACGTCGACGAACGAGAGCACCTTCTCGACGAAGCTCGGCCAGATGTCGTGCGGCCGCACGTCGCCGCGCCGCTCGACCGGCCCGAAGCCCGCGGAGTGCCCGATCTCGCACGTCGAGCAGGCCGGAGTCCCCGCCCACCGGCAGCGCGCCGCGACGGACGATCTTCATGCCCGTGTACTCCTTCGGATTGTGAGAGGCGGTGACGCAGATGCCGCCCTCGAGCCCCAGCGAGCCGACGGCGTGGTAGAGCATCTCGGTGCCGACCAGGCCGATGTCGAGCACGTCCGCGCCGCCGTCCGCCGCTCCCCGGATGACCGCTTCGGACATCGCCGGCGCTGAGATGCGCATGTCCCGTCCGACGGCCATCGTGCGCGGCTCGAACTGCTCGACGTATGCGCGTCCGACCGCGTAGGCGCCGTCCTCGTCGAGCTCGCTGCCGTGGAGCCCGCGCACGTCGTACGCCTTGAAGACCTTCGGGTCGAGCACGCGCGGGATGCTAGAGGAACCTCCGTGCGCCTCCCGGTGTAGGACCGGCATGACCCGCCCGCTGCTCGCACTCGTGGTCGCGGCGCTCGTCGCGCCGGCCGCCGCCGGTGCCAAGGAGGTCGTCACCCAGGCCGCCGTGTGCGGCACGGACGGCTGCACGGCCATCGAGCGGCCGTCCCAGGAGCTCGCCGCCGGAGGTGACGGGATCGCAGAGCCGGCACCTGCCCCGCAGCCGTACCACGTCCTGCGGCTCGGGATGGACGGCGCGCCGAACGACTGGATTGTCTACTGGATCGGGCCGGCGAGCACGGTCGCCTACCAGGGCGAGTCGCGCATGCACTTCGAGCGCCTCGACGGTGCGGCAGCAGCGGCCATGCGCGACGCGACGCGCGGCGTGACGCCGCACGCGGCGCCGCGCGTGGTCGACGCGATGGTCGGCGGCCGCGCGGTCGCCGATCCCGCCTCGTACCTCTCGCTGTGGACGACGCCTGCCGCCGCCCCCGAGCCGACCGCCGGCGCGCAGGACTGGGAGCAGGTCGCGCTCACATCGGCGCCCCGGAGCCCCTGGACCGACCAGCCCTTCATGTGGTTTTCCGCATCCCTCGGCGCCCTGCAGCGCGGCGCCGAGCTCGTCGCGCTGCCACCGGAGCTCGCCGCCGCGGTCGCGTCGAGGTCGAGCCTCGGCCGGGCACCCGCGGGAGTCTCGTCGTTCGACTGGCAGCTCGTCTCCGCGATGCTCTCCGCTGCGCTCACGCTCGTCGCGGCAGCCGCGCTGATGGCCCGCCGCAGGCGGCGTCTCGCGATGTTCTGAGCCGCGGCGGCGACACCATCCCGGCACCTACAATCCGAGGGTGGAACGCAAGCTCGCAACAGTCCTCTTCGTCGACCTCGTCAACTCCACGGGGCTCGTCGCGTCGAACGATCCCGAGGTCGTGCGGCGCCGCGTGACGCGGTTTTTCGACGGTGTTTCCCACTGCGTCGTGTCCCATGGCGGGATCGTCGAGAAGTTCGCCGGGGACGCCGTCATGGCCGCCTTCGGCATCCCCCAGGCGCACGAGGACGACGCCGAGCGCGGCGTCCGTGCGGCGCTCGCCATCCTCTCGTCCGTCGAGGAGCTGGGCCTCGAGGCGCGTGTGGGCATGGAGTCCGGCGAGGTCGTCGCCGACGACACCGACTCGACGTTCGCGACCGGCGAGGCCGTGAACGTGGCGGCGCGCCTGCAGCAGGCGGCCGAGCCCGGCGAGATCCTCATGGGCCCGACCGCGTACCGCCTCACGCTCGGCCGCGTCGAGGTCGAGGAGCGGGGCCTGCTCGAGCTGCGCGGGCTAGACCGGCCGCTCCCCGTGTGGCGGCCGCTCGGCGTCACGGACGAGGCCGGACGGGCCGTCTCCGTCTCAGGTCCGTTCATCGGGCGCGACGAGGAGCTCGAGCTGCTGGAGAACACCTTCGCGCGCGCCAGCCGTAACGAGCGCACCCACCTGTTCACGATCTACGGCGAGCCCGGGGTTGGTAAGAGCCGCCTCGTGCGCGAGTTCCTCGCCGGCGCCGAGAGCGCCACGGTACTTGCCGGGCGCTGTCTGCCCTACGGCGAGGGCATCACGTACTGGCCGCTCGCCGAGATGGTCAAGGTCGCCGCCGGTATCTCCGACGACGACCCGATGCAGGAGGCGGTCGGCAAGCTGCGGGCGTGCTGCGGAGACGACGCCGTCGCCGACCTGCTCGGCCTCGCGGCGGGCGTGCTCGAGCTCGTCGAGGGCGAGCGGAGCGCCCAGGAGATCTCGTGGGCGGCCCGCGAGTGGGCGGCCGAGCTCGCCGACGCGCAGCCGCTGATCCTCATCTTCGAGGACATCCACTGGGCCGAGGATCCGCTGCTCGAGCTCATCGAGCACCTGGCCGAGCGCGTCCGAGATGCGCCGCTCCTCATCCTCTGCCTCGCGCGGCCCGAGTTGCTCGACGTGCGCCCGGGCTGGGGCGGCGGGCGACTACGCGCCACGGCGATCGAGCTCGAGCGCCTGGCGCCGAGCGAGAGCGAAGAGCTCGTCGAGGCGCTGCTGGAGGAGATCGAGCTGCCGGCGCCCGTTCGCGCCGCGCTGCTCGACAAGACCGAGGGCAACCCGCTCTTCGTCGAGGAGACGATCCGCATGCTCGTCGAGGAACCCGGCGACCAGACGGCGGCCGCGAGGATCCCCGACACGATCCAGGCCCTCATCGCGGCCCGCATCGACCGCCTGCCGCGAAACGAGAAGGCCGTGCTGCAGCGCGCGTCGGTGATCGGGCGGGTGTTCTGGGCGAACGCCGTCGCGAAGCTGTCGCCCGACATCGACGACCTGGATGCCGTGCTCGAGTCGCTCGTCCTGCGGGACTTCCTCGTGCGCGAGTCGCGGTCGGCGATCTCCGGCGAGGACGCGTACCGCTTCAAGCACGTCCTCATCCGCGACGTCGGCTACGCGGGCCTCTCGAAGGGCGGACGGGCCGACCTGCACGAGGGCTTCGCCGCCTGGCTGGCCGTCCGGGCCGCGGACGAGCTCATCGAGATCCGTGCCTATCACCTCGATCAGGCCGTTCTCCTGCTCGAGGAGCTCGACGCCGGCGTCCCGAAGGAGCTGAAGGCCGAGACCGCCGCCGTGCTCGAGACGGCCGGACGGCGCGCGCTGCAGCGCGAGTCCAACCGCTCGGCGCGCAAGCTCCTGCGCCGCGCCGGCGAGCTGGAGCCGACGCTGGAGCGGCGCTTCCATTCTGCCCGTGCGGCCTGGCGCCTCGGCGACCTGCCGACCGTTGCCGTCGAGATGGAGGCCGTCCGCGAAGCGGCGAGCGCGGGGGGCGATCGCATCCTCGAGGGCCGCGCCCTCACGGCGCTCGCCGAGATCGCGCTGCTCCGTGACGCCGACCTGCCGCGCGGCCGGGAGCTGGTCGAGCGCGCGCTCGTGCTGCTCGAAGACGCAGGACCGCAGGCGCGGTTCGACGCTCTCGAGCAGCGCTCGTACATCAGCTGGTGGCTGGGGGATCTCGACGACTACGAGGCGTACGTCAAGCGGGCGGTCGCCGTCGGCGAGGAGTCCGACCATCTCGACCTGCAGGCGATCGCCACCGGGGAGCTGGCGAGCTCGGCGCTCACACGGCTGGAGATCGACCGCGGCGAGCAGCTCGCCGCGCGGGCGCTCGAGCTGGCGGACGCGAGCGGCAACCGCATCGCCCGCGCCTCCGCACTCACCGTTCGCGGCCGGGTGGACCGGGCTCGGGGCCGCCTGGACCTGGCCGAGGCCGCGTACCTGGAGGCCGTGGACATCTTCTCGGAGTCGGGAGCAAGCTGGCCGCTGGCGCGCGTCACCGACCGCCTGGCCCATCTTGCGTGGGATCGCGAGGACGTTCCACTCGCCGAGCGCCGCTTCCGCGAGGCGATCCGCATCCTGCAGCCGATGGAGGATCGTGGCTTCCTCTGCGAGGTGCAGCGGGCGCTTGCACAGCTCCTCGTCGAGCGCGGACAGATCGAGGAGGCGGAGCGCGTGGGCGCTCGAGGCGCGGAAGACCGTCGGGCCCCACGACATGGGCTCGCGGGCGAGCACCCGCATGGCGCTCGGCGTCGTTCGCGCCGCCCAGGGGCGCGACGAGGAAGCCGAGCAGCTACTGCAGGAGGCGCTCGAGATCGTGCGCAGCGCAGATCACAGCGCACACGATCGGCGTGCTGGGGACGTTCGTGACCTTCCTTCGCGAGCGGGGCCGGGTCGACGAGGCCGAGGCCTACGAGGCCGAGGCTGCGGCGCTCCGTCCGACGTCCGTGCCTGCGTAGAGGATCGCCTGAATCGCGTTGCTCGACGCCTCGTCGGGTGACTCCGAGATCACCGTCGCCGGA
>CAVTBT010000007.1:0-405921 GCA_963733065.1 uncultured Gaiellaceae bacterium | reverse complement strand
CACGAGGACCGGTCGCCAGCACGCCGAGACCGAACCTGACTAGATCCTGACTATCGAAGCCCTAGCTACCGCCAGCGGTAGGCTCTCTCTCAGAAACCCGCCGCTTCCAGCGGGGTTTGGCAAGCGGATGATGGGACTCGAACCCACGACCTTCTGCATGGCAAGCAGACGCTCTAGCCAACTGAGCTACATCCGCGTGGGACGCGGAGTATAGCCTCGCCCGCCGGCGATCGACGAGCGTTCCGGGCGCCCCGGCGCCTACTGCTCGGCGTCGAGTGCGTCGTTCACGAGGCGGTCGGCGAGCTCGTTGTGCTCACGCCGCACAGCCGTGTAGCGGACGCTCCCGATCGCCCTCGCGAGCCGGGCGGCTTCCAGCGACAGGCCCTTGAGCGCCTCGTTCTTGACCCGGTACTCGCCCCGCATCTGCTTCACCATCAGCTCGGAGTCCGAGACGACCTCGAGCTCGCTGACCCCGAGCTGCGGCAGCCTTCTCGAGCCCGCGAGGAGCGCCCGGTACTCGGCGACGTTGTTCGTGGCGACGCCGATCGCCTCGCCGCGCGCGTCGAGCACCGTGCCGTCGTCCGACTCGAGCACGTAGCCATACGCGGCAGGGCCGGGGTTGCCCCGCGCGCCGCCGTCGGTCGAGAGCCTCGCCTTCACCGCGTGTGCAGCGGGTAGACGTCGACGGCGACCTCCTCGTAGGGATGCGCCTCGCGCAGCGCGGCGAGCGACGCCTCGAGGCGCTCCGCAGGCACGACGATCTCGACGCGGAACTCGGCGACATGCTCCTCCGCGCCGACGCGCCCGATGGCCGGCTCCGCGCCGGCGCCCGGGAGGAACGTGCCGGTGCCCTGCGTGTACCAGGAGCACCGCTCGTACTCGCCGATCACACCACCACCCGCGGCGAAGACCGCGTCGCGCGTGGCGTCACGCGCCCCTCCCGGCACGAAGTACACGAGCTTGAACTCCCGTGCCACCGTGGCGACACTACCCGCATGCGCGCTCGGATCGCGCAGGCTGTCGTGCTCGCCGCACTGTCGTTGACCGTCGGCGCGCACGGCGGCACCTCCGGGCTCGACTGCAACACGACGCCACGGGCAAAGCGACCGCCGACGCCAGACCTCGCGAAGCTCTCCGGCTCGTGGTGGGTGCAGAACCGCGTCTGGATGGGAGTCGCGGGAGCGTTTCACGGAGGCGGGTTCCGGGCCCTGCCACGGGGCCAGAAGATCGGGTGGTGGCGCGAGCGGCCGGGGGCATTGCGGCTCTACGGAAAGCGGCTGGACGGCGAGTCGGCCATCTTCGAGAGTGAGATCGCCTGTTGCTACGGCCGCCTCGGCTTCCAGCCGTCGGGCGTCCGGTTCGGCCAGCCCGGCTGCTGGGCGCTGACCGCGGTGGTCGGAACGCGACGCTCGCGCTTCGTCGTCCGGGTCGCGCCCGCGCCGGACTAGAGGTCGAGCTCCGGTGCCGGCTCGCGCTCCGTGGAATCGCCGGTGTTCGGCGTCCCCTCCGGCTCGACGAGCAGCACGTGCGTCTCGACGTCGGCGCGCGGGCGGTGCTCGACACCTCGCGGCACGACGAACAGCTCCCCCGGCCCGAGCTCCACCGAGCGGTCGCGCATATCGATCGTCAGGCGTCCGTCGAGCACGAGGAACAGGTCGTCGGTCTCCGGATGCGAATGCCAGACGAACTCCCCGAGCACCTTCCCAACGACGACCTTGTGCTCGTTGTACCGCGCGACGATCCGCGGCGACCAGTAGTCGTCGAGCTGCGCGAGCGCGGCGGTCAGGTCGACGGGATCGCGCATGCCAACGTCAGGCTAACGCCGACCGCCGGGCTGCACGACCCCGTTGACCCGGAGGACGTACGGCGCGTAGGTGGCCTTGCCCTCCGTCGGGTCGTCGTGGGTCACGATCGCCGCGACGACGTCGTAGCCGGGGGCCAGCAGCCGCTGCAGCGCCGCACCGCTCAGCTCGCCGCGCAGCCGTCCGTCGAGCGGCAGGCGACGGATGAAGGCGCGCCGCCCACGCGTGTCCGAGTAGCCGACGAGCTGAACCGTGAAGCCGACGAGCGGCTCGGAGCTGGTTCGCGCGAACGACTGCCAGCCCTCGAGCGCGGTGCCGGTCGTCAGCGACGTGCCGCCGATCCGAACATCGTCGATCCACCAGCCCGGGAACGCCACACGCGGATCGGTGACCAGGCGGAACGCGAGCAGTACGGGGCGCCCGCGATAGGCGGAGAGGTCGTACCTGGCCGAGGTCCAGGTCGGGAGCGGGCCGCCACCGGAGCGCCCGGTCAGGCCGGGCAGGTGACGGCGAACGGCGGCCGTCGCGCTCGGATCGGCGCCCGACGTCGTCAGGTTGCCGCGGAGGCTGCGCCACGACTTGCCGTTGTTCGTGGACACCTGCACGAAGGCGAAGTCGATCCCCAGTTGGAGGTCGAAGCGCGTTGCGAACGAAAGGGTCGCGCTCGTCCGCGGCACGGTCAGACGCCGCACGATGCCGCGGTCGATCCCTCCGCCGCCGCCGGAATGGAGCGCGGGGTTCCCCGCGTGGTCGATCGGATTCGGGTCGACGCGCCATTCCACGCCGCGGCGCGGGAAGGCGGCGGCGCCGTCGAAGGCGATCGAACGAATCCGGTTCGACCGCAGGACGCCGCCGCTCTGACCGACGAGGCGGACGTAGTCGGAGCCGTTCGGCGGCGCGCCGGGGTTCCGGAACGCCTGCGGGCTGCTCCAGTTGACCGACGTGTCGAGGGTGGACGTTCGGTATCTGGCCGCCTGGCCTCCGGTGAGCCGGAACCCGCGGTCGAGGACGCCGTCGAGGGCGATCATGGCGGCCCAGTCGTGAATCACGGCCGTGGCGTCGGCGCCGGCGCCGCGAGCCAGCTTGCGGAGCGAGACGAGGCCATTGTCGGGATCGCGGTGGAGCGCCGACAGGAAGCCGGGCCCGAAGCGGCCGGCGAGATAGTGCATGAACGTCTCCGCTGCACCGTAGTCGCAGACGATCTCCTCGTCGCCCTTGTCGCCCCACCGCGTCAGCGAGTTCTCGGGCCCGCCGGCGGACGGGTTCGGGTTGGCACCCGTCTGCCGCACGCTATGGCCCAGGAAGCACTGGACGCTGCCGCTGAAGCCCACGTCCGTGATCGGCTTCCGGTTGTCCACGTAGCCCGTGATCTGCTCGGAGTACATCGACAGGCCCTCGTTGATCCAGCTCAGCTCGTTGTCGTCCTGGAACGACTCCAGCAGGTGCTGGTACTCGTGCGCGAACGTCGCCTCGATGAGGTACGGACGCGCCGCGCGGCTGCGGCAGAGGTCGCCCGGGACGGGGTTGTGCGGCGGGTTGGCGCCCGTGCGGTGCAGCCAGTCGACCCCGTCGATCGTGATCACGTTGCGATCCACCTGCTCGTCGAGCAGCGGCACGAAGACGCCGCCGACGCCCACGCGGACGTTCACGTCGAAGAACGCCTCGTCGCGGATGTTGTCGACCAGCGCGATCACGCGGCCGCCGTCACCGATGTAGTAGTCGGCCGGGAGTCCAGCCTGTGCGGGCAGCGTGGCGCGCGAGCCGTCCCGCGGGGTCGGCGCGCTGAACGTCGCGGACTCGCGCGGGTAGATGACCGTGTCGAACTGCTGCGCGAGGTGCTGGGCCTGCGCGTCGGTGAGCTGCACGCGGTCGTCGTTGCGGCAGTCGCCCGGCGGGAACTCGAGGCCGCGCGAGATCCCGTCCTGCCCGCTCGCGACCCAGACCTCGATGTAGGTGCCGACGGCGCGGAGCGTAAACGGCTTCGGATACAGCTGGTTCGCGCGCCGGTCGAGCGACGGCCAGATCCGCTGGTCGCCCACGACGGCCGCCTGTGCGGCCCCGACGCGTTGCGCCTCGGCTCGCATCGCCGCTCGCGGCAGCGGCGCCAGGGTCACCTCGGTGAGCTCCTCGCTGGTCGGCTCGACGAAGATCCGTTCAGGCTCGGCGACAACGGCGCGCTGCTCGGCGGGCTGGGCGGCGGGCACCGCGACCGCAAGGAGCGCGACGACGGCGACCGCGCATTTCGTCCATGCGGTTGGCCGTGCGCGCATCGACCCGACTAGTCGAGTGCTAGGCGATCCGGGCCGACACGGTCCGCACGGCGCGGAGTCCGCCGGACCGTACGGTGATCGTGACGCGAATCGTCTTGCCCTTCGCGGTCTTCGGGATCCTGAAGTTGCAGTTGGCCCGCCCGCCGGTCAGGCTCGAGCCTGTGGCCCTGACGGCGCTGCCTGCGATCGTCGCGCGGCAGGTCACCGTTCCGGGCTGCATCGCCGTGCCGTCGTTGCGCGCGACGACCGCGTACGCCGTGTACACGCCGCCCGGCTTCGGCCGCACAGGCCGTGAGCCCGAGCTGCGGACGACCAGCGCCGGCGGCGTGATCCGCACGTCGTACGTGAAGCTCCCCTGCTGCGGCGCCGCGTCGAAGTGGACGTTCGTGAAGTCGGGCTCGCCGGCCGGGCCGAGCACGATGCCCGAGAACGCCAGCACGAACAGGCCGAACCGCCGGGAGCCGCCCAGCTCCGAGCTGTTGATGCTGACGGACGGGCCGTTCGCGTAGGAGAAGATCAGTGACGCCTGCGGCACGCCCTGCGTCGTGAACTCCGTCCCGCTCCAGCGGAACAGACCGACCGACGCCGGGCCGGTCAGTGGGCCGTCGAGCTCGATCAGGTAGTCGGCGCCGCCGAAGTCGGGATCGCCGGACGCCGGGTTCGCGTCGGTGTCGAGCGCGAGGGCGAAGAGCATGTCGCCGGTGAACGTCGGGCGGTTCGGGATGTTGAGCTTGAAGGTGACCAGCCCGCGGTCGTCGTTCGAGACGACGACCGACACGATGTCCGGTCCCGCGGCGTCTTCGCCGGTCGAGTCCGGGAAGGTGACGGTGTTCGCCGCCGCCGCCGCCGCGGTCGCGCGGCTCTCGTCTGCGAGCGCGAGTGCGACGAGCGCGCATGCGGCTGCCACGAACCCGACCAGCATCGTCTTCGTGACCCCGCCCCGGAGAAGGACTCTCGGCACTCGTCCGAGTGTATGTGCGACTTTGGACATCGGCAACACGAGCTAGTCCGTTCGGGTCAGGGCGCCGAACAGAGCTACTCGACGTTGTCGATCTGTGCCCGTTGCAGCCTGCCCGAGTAGTCGACGTAGATCGACTTCCACTCGGTGAACACGTCGAGCGCCGCCTGGCCGGCCTCGCGATGGCCGTTGCCGGTGTCCTTCGTCCCGCCGAACGGCAGGTGCACCTCGGCGCCGGTCGTGCCGGCGTTGATGTATGTGATGCCGGCCTGCAGGTCTCGCATCGCCCGGAACGCGGTGTTGACGTCACGGGTGAAGATCGACGACGAGAGGCCGTAGCGGATGCCGTTCGCCACGCGGACGGCCTCGTCGAAGTCCGCGACGGGGATGAGCGCCGTCGTCGGCCCGAAGATCTCCTCCTGCGCGATCCGCATCTCCGGATCGACGTCGGCGAAGATCGTCGGGCGGTAGAAGAAGCCCTTGCCGAGATCGCCCTCGGCGGCGACCTCGCCTCCTGTCAGGAGCGTGGCGCCCTCGTCGGCGCCGATTCCCGTGTACGAGTGGATCTTGTCGAGCGCCTCGCGGTTGATGACGGGCCCGAGGTCGGTCGCCGGGTCCCAGCCTGGCCCGAGGCGCATGGCCTCGGCGCGGGCCACGAGCCGCCGCTTGAGCTCGTCGTACGCGCCGCGCTGGACGACGACTCGGCTCGCCGCGGTACAGCGCTGCCCGGAGGTGCCGAACGCCGACCAGAGGATGCCGTCGACGGCGAGGTCGAGGTCGGCGTCGTCGAGCACGACGATGGCGTTCTTCCCGCCGAGCTCCAGGTGGACGTGCTTCAGCCCGTCGGCGGCCGCCTTCGTGACCAGCACCCCGGTCTCGCGCGAGCCGGTGAACGTGATCACGGAGACGTCGGGGTGGCGCACGAGCCGGTCGCCCGCCTCCTCACCGTAGCCGTGGACGAGGTTCACGACACCGGCGGGGAGGCCTGCCGCTCCGAGCAGGTCGATGAAGCGCTCCGCGAGGAGCGGCGTGTCCTCCGCCGGCTTCAGGACGACGGTGTTGCCGCACACGAGCGCAGGCGCGAGCTTCCACGCCGGGATCGCGATCGGGAAGTTCCACGGCGTGATCGCGCCGACGACGCCGACCGGCATCCGCACGGACATCTGGAACTTGTCCCTGAGCTCGGAGGGCGTGGTGTGGCCGAACATGCGGCGGCCCTCACCGGCCATGTAGATCGACATGTCGATCGCTTCCTGGACGTCGCCCCCGGCCTCGGCGAGCACCTTGCCCATCTCGCGGCTCATCAGCTCGGTGAGCTCGGACTTCTCGTCCTCGAGCAGCCGCGCGAAGCGGAGCAGCATCGAGCCTCGCTCCGGCGCGGGCACGAGGCGCCACTCGTCGAAGGCGGCCTTCGCGGCAGCGACAGCCCGGTCGACGTCCTCGGCGGCGGAGCGCGGGAACGTCCCGAGCGGCTCGCCGGTGGCCGGGACGATCGACTCGAACGTCTCGCCCGACGCGGCGTCGACCCACTCGCCGCCGATGAAGTTTCGGTACTCGCGCGCCGCGACAGCCATGCGGCGGCCAGTCTACCGAGCCGTCACGCGGCCTCTTGCGGGTCCTCCTGCGGGTCGACGGACGGGAACGAGCCGGTCGCGCGTGCCCGCCTGCGGTCTCTGATCTCCCGGTTCCCGCCCGACTTCCCGTGCCGGGAGCGCCGGTCGTTGCCCTCGCGGCGGTCCACGATCACCGTCACGTTGGGGTTGTCCTTGTAGTACTCGACCATGCGGTCGTACAGCTCGTCCTCGAGCTCGCGCGGGATCACGCAGAAGATCATCTGTCTCTGAGTCTACGACCCCTGGCGGCGGACGCCACCCGGACCCGATGCCGATTCGCCGATCAGGAGCGATACAGCCGAGCCGCGTCCGGTCAGACGCGGGCGATGTCGGGCATCAGCCGGCCGTCCTCGGTCAGCCGGGCGTTCCACTCGCGAAACCGCGGCTCGACGTCACCGACGTCGTGCCCGCGCTCGGCGAGCCGCACCGGCTGCCCGGCATCGGGCGAGACGCGGTACTGGTACCAGCTGATCTCCCAGGCGGCCGTGATGATCATCTCCCCGCTGACGCCGGAGAGCGGCAGGATCGAGGCTTGCGGCTCGCCCAGCGACCGAGCGACCCCATGAATCGTGCGGCGGAACGGGCTGACGTTGAACAGGTCGGCGGCCTCGACGATCGCCAGCTCCGGCTCGGACAGGCGGCGCAGGATCGGCTCGGCGGCGACCGGGGCCTCGGCGGCGCGGCGAGCGCCGGCACCCCCCAGGATCGCCGCGAGGCTCAGGCGGCCACGGCGTGGCACGTCGGGCACCGTGAGCGAAACCGGTTGGCCCTCGCGCACCCAGCCGTGCTCGAGCGCGATCTCCTGGCAGAGCGGGCAGACGTCCACGAACTCGCGAGCGTCCGGGGCGAACCGGTACGCGTGCTCGCCCATGAGCAGGGTGCGCTCGCAAACGGCGCAGATCCGCGTGACGCTGGCGCGGGTAACCCGCATGGCTCGGACCCTAGCAGCACTTTTCCACAGGGTTAGCCCTCGCATGACCGGAATTCGCTTGCGCGAATTCCGGTCGCGCAAATCCCTGAAGGCGGCCGCTTCGCAGCCGCGGTTGTGCACCTCGGCCTTCAAATGGCGGACGATTGCCCGCTAATGCGCGGTGGCGGTCTCCCGTTCGCGCTTCGCGTCCTCGATCACCTTCTGGGCGACGTGCATGGGCACCTCCTCGTAGCGGAGGAAGTGCATCGAGTAGTCGCCGCGGCCGCCGGTCAGCGACGTCAGCGACTGGGAGTACGTCAGCAGCTCGGCCATCGGCACCTCGGCCTTGATCGTCGTCATGCCGCTCGCGGGCTCCATCCCGTGCAGCCGTCCGCGGCGCGAGTTGAGATCGCCGTTGACGGCGCCCACCGCCTCGTCCGGGACGGTCGCTTCGAGCTCCATGATCGGCTCGAGCAGCACGGGATCCGCGTTGCTGTACGCCTCCTTGAACGCCATCGAGCCTGCGATCTTGAACGCCATCTCCGAGGAGTCGACTGTGTGGTACGAGCCGTCGACGAGCAGCACGCGCACGCCCTGCACGGGCGCCCCGGCGAGCTCGCCGTGTGCCATCGCCTCCTGGATGCCCTTGTCGACCGCCGGCCGGAACCCCTGCGGGATGACTCCGCCGACAATCTTGTCCACGAACTCGTACCCGACGTGGCCCTCGATCGGCTCCAGCACGATGTGGCAGTCCCCGAACTGTCCACGGCCGCCGGTCTGCTTCTTGTAGCGCGCGTGCGAGCGGGACTCCCGGCGGATCGTCTCGAGGTACGGCACGCGTGGCTGGTGCAGCTCGACGTCGACGCCGAAACGGCGCTTCGCGCGCTCGAGTGCGACCTCGACGTGCATCTGGCTCATCCCCGAGAGGATCTCCTCCCCGGTCTGCTGGTCGCGCCGCAGGTGGAGGGTCGGATCCTCCTCTGCGAGGCGACGGATGGCGCTCGCGACCTTCTCCTCGTCGCCCTTGGCCTTCGGCGTCACCGCGAAGCTCATCACCGGCTCGGGAAAGCCGAGATCGACCGTTCCCTCTGCCACGTCCTTGTCGACGAGCAGGTCGCCGGTGTGCGCGTCCTTCAGCTTCGCGACGGCGCCGATGTCGCCCGGGCCGAACTCCTTCGCGGGCGTGTGCTCCTTCCCCTGGAGCTCGAGGAGCGTGCCCATGCGCTCCTTGCTCTTGGCGCGGCCGTTGACGAGCGTCGCGTCGCCCGAGACGGAGCCCTCCAGCACACGGAAGAGGTTGATGCGGCCCGCGAACGGATCGGCAATCGTCTTGAAGACGAAGGCGGAGGTGGCCGCTCCCTCCACCTCGACCGGCGGCACGCCCTTCTTCGCCGGCGAGGGCACGCCCTCGACGATGAGGTCGAGCAACGCGTGCGTACCGAGGTTCTTCGTGGCCACGCCGCAGGCGACCGGATACACCTCTCCTCGCGTGACGGCGTCCTTCAGCGCGTGTGCCACCTCCTCGACCCCGAGCTCCTGGCCGTCGAGGTAGCGCTCCATCAGCGCCTCGTCGGTCTGCACGACCTCGTCGAGGAGTTTCTCGCGGTACTCGGCGACCTGGTCGGCCATCTCGTCGGGGATCGCCGCCGGCTCGGCCTCCTTGCCGCCCTCCGGGCTCGTGTACGCGCAGAGATGGAGGACGTCGACGATGCCGGTCAGCTCGTGCTCGGCGCCGATCGGCAAGTGCACCGCCACACAGCGCTCCGACAGCTGGGACTGCAGCTGTCCGAGCGTCCGGAAGAAGTCGGCGCGCTCCCGGTCGAGCATGTTCACGAAGAGGAGCCGGGAGAGTCCGAGCTGGTCGGCGAGCTTCCACGCACGCCCGGTGCCCACCTCGACGCCCATGACGCCGCTGACGCAGAAGAGCGCGCCCTCGACGACCCGCAGCGCGCAACGCACTTCGCCCTGGAAGCTCGGATCGCCCGGGACGTCCAGGAGGTTGAGCTTGCGCTCCTGCCACTCCGTGTGGACGAGCGAGAGGGCGATGGAGTGGCCGCGCTTGTGCTCGTCGTCGTCCCAGTCGGACACGGTCGAGCCGGCGTCGATCGTCCCGAGCCGGTTGACCTGCCCGGACTGGAAGAGCAGCGCCTCGACGAGCGACGTCTTGCCCGTGCCACGGTGGCCGACGACGGCGACGTTGCGGATCTTCCCCGGCTCGAAGGTTGGCATGGGCTCGCGGTCCTCCTCGATTCGTGACAGGTGAGCGGTCCGCGATCGTACCCAACCGCCCAGGCCGCCGGAGAGGGGGCTTCGCTAGGCTGGCAGCCGCCCGGCGCACCCCTCGCGCCGCGTCTCGACGATGCGCGCCGCCGACCGATACCGCCTGCTGCACGAGCTCGGCCGCGGCGGCATGAGCGTCGTCTGGCGCGCACGCGACGAGCGCCTTGGCCGAGACGTCGCGGTCAAGATCGTCCACGACTGGGTCGCCGCCGACGCCGTCCTGCGGCGGCGCTTCGAACGCGAGGCGGCGGTGCTCGCACGCCTCCAGCACCCGCACGTCGTGCGCCTCTACGACGTGGCCGAGTCGCACGGACGGACGCTGCTCGTGATGGAGCTCGTCGAGGGCGAGAGCCTCGCGGAGCTCATCGAGGGCCGGAGGCTGCCCTGGCAGGAGGCCCGTCGGTTCGCGGCTCCGGTCGCTTCCGCGCTCGCGTACGCACACGCCTGCGGCGTCGTCCACCGTGACCTGACGCCGGCGAACGTGCTCGTCGAGCGGGGATCGGGACGCGTCGTCGTCTCCGACTTCGGTCTGGCGAGCCTGGCGCGCGCCGGCGGCTCGACGCCCGTGTCGGCGGTACTGGCCGGGACGCCCGAGTACTGGTCACCCGAGCAGGCGGCGGGACGGGACAGCAGTACGCCCACGGACCTCTACGCGCTCGGCTGCCTGCTGTTCCGCCTGCTCTCGGGCCGTGTGCCGTTCGAAGGCGAGGATCGCCTCGCCGCGGGGCTCCGTCGGATCCAGGAGGACGCGCCCCCGCTCGGCGACGACGTCCCGCCGGAGGCGCGCGCGCTCGTCGTCGCGCTGCTGTCACGCGATCCGGCCGACCGGCCGGACGCGGCCGATGCGGCGCGGCGTCTCGGAGCTCCGGTTCGCCCGCCGACACGGACGCCGGACGCCCGCGCGCCCAGGCGCGAGGAGCTGACGCTCGCCGCCGCAACGCTCGCGCGGCGATCACCGCACCGCTCGCAACGCGGCCGTCGGCGCGTTCTGGCTCTTGCCGTCGCGGTGGTGGCCGCCCTCATCGGTGGCGCGGTGTATGCGGTCGCGAGCATGGACCCGCCGGGCGTGCCCGCGCCCGCGGTCGTCGGTGACTCCCTCGCGGAGACGCGCTCCGAGATCGCCCTTGCCGCGAAGGAGGCGAACGTCGACGCGCCCGTCGTGCAGGTCGTCGAGCGCTCCTACTCCGAGGACGTACCCGCCGGCGAGGTGCTCTCACAGGACCCGACGGCGGGAGAGCACGTGCCCGCCACGGGCGCGCTGCGCGTGCGACTCAGCCTTGGCACGGCCTGGGCAGACGTTCCCGGTGTCGTCGGTGTGAAGACGAGAACGGCCCTCAAGGCACTCGCCGACGCAGGCTTCAGGCCCGTCCGCCGCTACGGCCCGTCGCTCACCACTCCGGCCTGGCACGTCACCGAGACGCGGCCGGCCGCCGGGTCGCGGCTCCGACGACCTGCCAACGTCACGGTCCTCGTGTCGACCGGCGCACCGCGCGCCACCGTCCCGAGGGTGCGCGGGCGTTCGGCCGACGACGCGCTCGATGCGCTCGAGGACGCGGGCTTCGCCACGAACGTCGAGGAGCGGTCGTCGACCGAGGACCCGGGGAGCGTGCTCGCGGTACAGCCCGCGGCGGGCACGCGACTCCGAGTCGGGTCGACCGTGACCGTGGTCGTGGCGCGCGAGCCGCAGTGGGAGGTCGAACAGGCCTTCGAAGGCGAGGACAGCGCGACCACCGAGCCGCTCGCGGTGCCCGCCGGGGCGCGTGTCGTCCTGGTGGTCGACAACACCTCGTTCCTCGGCTTCCTCGACGGCTGGGTCGGCGTTGCCTGGCGCGGCGACGACGACGGCGCCGCCGAGGTGGACACGGGCCGCGAGACGGTGATCGTCGAGCCGACCGACGCCGACCGAACGCTCGAGTTCCGCGTTGAGCCGCACGGCTCGGTGCGCTGGAAGCTCGTCGTCGAGACCTTCGACTGACGCGAGGGCGGGGAGCCCCACAAGGGGGCTCCCCGCGTGTGCTCCGCCTAGCGGAAGCGGACGTAGGCGACTTGCCGACTGTTGTCCTTGAACTGCAGGATCGAACATGCGGCAGCTGCCTTCCCAGCTCTTCTCGGTCTTCCACGTGTATGTGTAGAGACCGGTGCCGGCGTTGTAGGTGAGACCGCTACCGCCCGGCGTCTGGGTCGGCACGAGCGGCCCGGTCGGCGCCTTCGTGGTGCAGTCGATCGGCTGGGAAGCCGGGAAGCCGGACGCGAAGATGTCCAGCCCCTTGTCTGCCGCCGAGGCCGAAGCTGACCGGCGCCGCGGCCCCCGCGTTCCGGCTGTTCAGCACCGGATCGTTCTTGAGCGGGCCGAAGATGCCGGTCATCGAGCAGGCCGTCGGGACGTCGAAGGCCTCGACACCGTCGGTGCGGTTGTTCGACGAGCCCTGCGAGGCACTGACGCCGAGACCACGCTTCGCGAAGCCGTTCCAGATCTCGCACTGGTTGGCGCCGCCGGTCAGGGCGAGGTCGGCCTGCAGGATGGCGTTCCGCCCGTCGACGAAGCCCGGGCTGCACGGCTGGAACTTCATGCCGTCCGTCACCAGCTGCAGGGCGAGGTTGTTCCCGCCCGTGTGCCACGCGCCGTAGACGTTGGCGTTGTAGCCGTGCTTCGTGACGAGGTTCCAGTACATCTCCCACAGCATCGAGTTCCAGATGAAGCCGATGCCGTGCGGCTGGCTGATGTTGACCGCGTCTGCCACGTCGGCGTACGTGTACGGGTTGACGGTCAGGTCGGTCGTGTAAGGAGCCGGCCGGATGCCGACGCCGTTCTCCGGCTGGAAGCTGACGTACGTGCCGACACCGCGCACGGTCGTCGGCGTGTCGCCTGCCTCGTGGGTCAGCGTGACGGCCCACCAGTCGCTCCAGCCCTCGCCCATTTGCTCGGCGTTCTGCAGGCAGGCGACGGTCTGCGGACCGCCGGTCAGGCGGTTGGAGATGCCGTGGCCGTACTCGTGGGCGATGACGCCGTTGTCGATGTCGGAGTCGCGGTCGGGCACGCCGCCCGTCCCGTCCGAAACGGTCATCTGGAACGGGTCGTTCGCCTTCATCAGCTCGCCGTCGGCCTGGCTCACCATCACCGACGGGATCGTGACGGTCGGGTCTCCACCGCCCATCGCGAGCGGCGGCTGCGGGTTGTTGTTGACCACGATCACGAAGATCGCGCCCAGATCCTGGGCCTTCTTCACCTTCGACACGAAGCTGCAGACGCCACGGTCGATGATCGCGACCTTCCCACTCGGGTCGGCCAGGTACGGGTCGAGCGGGATCGGCGGCGGCGTCACGTTGCCGACCGGGTACGCCGGGTCGCAGCCGCGACCGACGTACACCGCCTCGCCGCTGATCGGGCCGGTCGTGACCAGGCTCTCGCCGAAGCCGGCCATGGGCCCGAAGTACGTGCCCGCGATCGGTGACGGCGGGTGGATCACGATCGGATTCGGCGCCGAAGACCGCCACTCGAACATCTGCATGCGCGGGACGTTCGGGTTGCCGGCGACCTCCGACGGCGTGCTGAAGTTGGCGTTGTTGCGCCCGCTGCCGTCCTGGGCCTCGGCCCGGACGTAGTCGCCGCCGAGCCCGCCCTTGCCGTAGTTGTTCTGCTGGAAGTTCCCCGCCGCCTCGGTGAAGCCGTAGCGGTAGCTGATGTCGTGCATCAGGTTGTTCCAGTAGAAGAGGTTCGTCACGAAGGCCGGCTGCGAATCGAGCGGCCGGGCGTTCAGGTTGAGCGGGAAGTCGAAGTCGAGCCCGGCCCCGCCGTCCGGCGAGCTGCCCGCATCCGGCAGGTTGTCGTTCGTGCGATCGGCGTAGGCGTGGACGTTGTTGCCCTGCGTCGTCGTGAACTCGGCGCCTGCGGCGCCGTTCGTGTCGTGCCAGCCGAACGGCGACGCGACGGCGTCGGCCGGATTGCTTACCAGCGTGCGGTCGCCGTCGGTCGGGCTCTCCTTGGGCAGCTCGAAGACGCGATAGGAAGACCCGTCTGCCACCGGGTTGGGCGTGGTTAGCGACGACACGGCCGCTGCGGCGCCCTTCGAGCCCGGCCGGGCGATCGCGGCCGCCACTGCGCCCGCGTCGTCGTGGGAGACGAAGTCGGCCGTGTCGAGCACCTGGCCGGTGGCCGCGTCGACACGGACACTCCACAGGTGCTCGGCGCCCTCCGCGATCTCGATGTTCCACGCGAGACGCACCGACCGATGCGCGACCGGCTGCCACACGAGCTTGGCCGGAATCGCGCGGGCCGAGACGCCGCCGCCCGATAGGACGACCTCGTTCGCCGCGCCGCCGCGACGATCGAGCACCTTCAGCGCCGTGCTGCCGTCGATGTCGAGATGCCGCGCCGCGGAGCGGACGGCGTCGACGGCGGTGCGCGCAGCCTTGTGGCCGCCGGCCGCCTGGGCCAACCGTGGCACAAATCGCGTCGCGACGCTCAGGATCGCGCCCTCCCGCGTCACGTTCGCGGTGACGATGCCGTTGTGGACGTCTATGCCGCGGTAGCGCTGCTGGAGATAGACGTGGGTGACGCCGTTGTGGGCGTCGGTGTACGTGCTGGTAACGGACACCTCGCGGAGGTCGCCGGCCGTGAGGCCGTGCCTCGCGGCGTGGTCGCGCAGGTAGGTGACGGCAAGTGCGCTCGGCTTGCCGTTGGCCGCTGCGGTCAGGTAGCCCGGCAACGGCGCCCGTGCGCTCGTCCCGCTCGCGGGCGCGACTGCGCCCGTGAGCACGATGACTGCGCCCAGGACGAATACGAGCAGCGCCCTGGTGAGCTGCGGTCGATCCTTCATTTGTTCCCTCCCCCAACTGGGCTTGCGATCGCGCAGCCCGTGACGCCTCGAGCTGCCCGGATTTGCCGCGGCGAAATCCTTCCAGATCCGGCGATTTTTCGGCGGGAGGAAGCGGCTACGTCTCGAGCGGCTCGCGCACGGAGGCACCTGCGAGGCGCGCCTTCAGCCGCAGGATGGCCTTCGTGTGCAGCTGCGAGACGCGCGACTCGGTGACGCCGAGCACCTCGCCGATCTCCCGGAGCGTCAGCTCCTCGTAGTAGTAGAGCGTGACGACGAGCTTCTCTCGCTCGGGCAGCCGCGCGATCGCCTCGCCGAGCGCCTCCTTCAACTCGGTCTGCGCGAGCGCGCCCTGGGGGTCCGGCCCCGACGTGTCCTCGATGGTGTCGATCAGCGCGACCTGGTCGCCGCCGGCAGTCGCCGTCCACAGCTCGTCGAGCGCGGCGATCGAGGACCGTGAGATCTCGGTGAGGCTGTCCTCGAGCTCGCCGCCGGTGATGCCGAGCTTCTCGGCGATCTCCTCGTCCGTCGGCGCGCGGTGCAGGCGGCGCTCGAGCTCGGCGATCGCGCGCTCGATGTCGCGGGCCCGCGTCCGCACCGAGCGCGGCACCCAGTCGAGCGCGCGGAGCTCGTCGATGATGGCGCCCTTGATCCTCGAGATCGCGTAGGTCTCGAACTTGATCTCGCGGTCGGGGTCGTAGCGCTCGATCGCCCCGATCAGCCCGAGGAGGCCGTACGAGACGAGGTCGCCCTCGTCGACGTGGGCGGGCAGACCGCTGCCGAGCCGGCCGGCGACGAACTTCACGAGCGGCGCGTAGGTGAGGATCAGCCGGTCGCGGAGCGCGCGGTCACCGGTGCGCCTGAACTCGATCCAGAGTGCGTGCGTGTCCTCGGAGATGTTCGCCACGGGGGGAGAATACGCCGCACAACGGAGGAATCCTCAGCGGAGGCCGAGGCCCTTGAGCGCAAGCCCGCCCAGCCAGAGGCCGAGTGCGGCCGCGGCGACCGCGATCACCCACTGTCCGGCCTGCGCCGACGCGAGGGCGATACCCGCGAAACCGAGGGTCAGGACGGCGAAGAGAACGCCGAGCACACGCCGCTGCACGCGCGCAGGCTACTGCCCCGCATAGGGCTCCTGGCGCGCGATTGGCCGCCGCAGAGGCCGAGTACAATGCCTGCCTCGAACCGAGGGGTGTAGCTCAGCTGGTAGAGCGGCGGTCTCCAAAACCGTAGGTCGGGGGTTCGAGTCCCTCCACCCCTGTCGCGCTGATAGGGCCGCGCGCAGCCCGCGTCGGCTGGCGAACGTCCGGCGCCCTCCGGCAGGGGTGACGCCCGCGCGGGCGTCACCCCTAGATCCGCTCAATCGTCCTTGTCGTCCTTGTCGTCTTTGAGGATGAGCTTGAGCGTGAGCTGATCCTCCTCTTCGCCCTCTTCGATCTTCACCTCGCCGTGTGCGGTGCGGTATGCGCCGGTGCCGCCCGTGACCGCCAGCGTAAACGCCCCTGGCTCGGTGAAGTCGATGAGGCCCTGCACCGTGATCTGGCCCTTCGACAGCGACAAGGTCGCGACGCAGAGAGTGGTGATGGCCTCCGGCTCGTCAGGCGTGGGCCCTGGCTTGAACAGCACCACGACGCAGTCAACGCCGCCCATGCCGATCTCCTTGTCGCCCTTGAAGACGGTGTCGGAGAAGACGATGCGATCGCCGACGCTGTCGCCGGAGGGCGGCGCGTCGACGCCGGCCTCTTGCAGCACGCGTGTCGTCAGCTTCAGCACGGTCACATCGCCGTCGTGGTCGTCGTCGCCGCGCGACCCCTCATCCGCGAAGGCGAGCGGGACGCTCGCGACCGCAAGCACCAGGGCCAGGACAGCACCCACGATGAGCTTCCTGTGCATGACAACCCCCTTCTCGAGTTCCTTTGCGACTGCTTGCCAACGACCGCGGAGGCGGCGAACCGAATGCAGCGACGGAGCGGCACTGCCATCGCTCTCCGGCAAACGCCGCCTTTGTGCTGGAGCAGTCGCCCGCCCTCTTGCCGTCTTCTTGCTGCGCAAACACGCCGCGCGTCACGGCGCGCCACGGGGTGGACACCGACGGGCGGCTGCGTGTCGCAACCGTCCGGGAGATGACGCTTCGACTGTGGTGCTGCGGCCGGAGATGAGCCGACTGGCTGAGATCCCGTGGGTTCACGGGTCGATGCCGAGCTTGCATAGCTCGACGATTGCCGCTCTGCGCCACGTGGCGGACGGCTGGCGAGCCCTCCGGCCACCCGGCTAGGCTTGCCTGCGTGTTTCGCTTCCGCCTGCACCTGCCGAACGGCCGCGAGGTCGGGTTCTTCGACACGCTCGTGCCGAACTGGGTGCCCGGCGAGACGATCGTCACCGACGACGGCCGGCGCTGGTTCCTGCTCTCGACGGTGGCCGAGACCGAGCCCGACACGCCGGTCGACGGCTACCTCGAGGTGCAGCCGCTCGGCCGCCTCGCCGCGCCGACGGTCTAAGACTCTGCGCGCTCGACGCGCTCCGCCATCGTTCGGCGGATGCGTTCGGCGACGGCCGGAGCGTCCGTCTCGAGTTGCCGGAAATCCGTCCCGAACATGGCCATGTACGTGAGAGGCGTAGTGGCCGTCACCGTGGCCGTCCTGCGCCCGTCGCCGAGCAGCGCGATCTCGCCGAAGAAGTCGCCCGCGCCGAGCGCGCCCACCTCCTCGCCGGCGGTCGAGACCGCAGCGCTCCCTTCCTCGATCACGAAGAACGAGTACCCGGAGGCCCCCTCTCCGACGAGTCGGTCGCCGGCGTCGGCGTGACGCAGCTCGGCGCAGCGGGCCACGCGCTCGAGCTCGTCCTCCGACAGCCCGGCGAACACGGGCAGCGAGGCAAGGCGCTTCGGATCGGCCCCCATCACGGCGACCGTACGCATCCGACGGCCGTGCTCCAGGCCGGGACGCCACTTCGTTACCAGCCGCTCACGACGCGGCAACAGTCCCCCGTCGATCTAGCCCGCGACCGCGTCGTCGAGCGCCGGCAGCTCGCCGGCACTCGACATGCGCTCGATCCACTGCGCGAACAGCGGGTCGACGAGGACGTAACGGTCGTCGGCGAGCTCGACCTCCGCCCGTCCGAGCAGCCGCTTGAGGGCCTTGTTGACGGCGCTCTTCTCGACCTCCAGCCGGTCGAGGAGCTGCCCGCGCATCCGCGTGCCGTCGCTCTCCAGCACGGCCCGCAGCGTCTTCCGCTCGATCGTCGAGAACTGCCGCCAGTGAGCCTCGAACTCCGGCTGCAGCTCCAGGAGCGTCCGCGCGTAGGCCCGGAGCCAGTGCGCGAGGGTCGCCTCCTCGCCGTCGGACAGCTCATCCCAGAGGACGTGCGCGAGCAGCATCGCCCGCTGCGGGTGGCCCTGCGCCGCCTCGACGAGCGGGCCGACTGCGGCGCCCGCCCCCCGGCCCGTCGCCGCGAAGCGGTCGAACACATACGCGGCGATGTCGTCGGACGCGAGGCGGCGGAGACGCATCGGCTTCGCCTGGCCGTAGAGCGGTCGCGACTTCTCGTCGAACAGCTCGCGCAGCAGACCCTCCTCCGACCCGGCGAACACGTACGACGCGACGTCGCCGTGGTGCTGGATGTGGCTCCGCACGATCCCGTCCGCGTCCTTGATCCGGCCGATGTCCTGGAACTCGTCGAGGACGATGATCGCGCGCCGGCCGCCGCCCTCCCCGAGGCGCAGCGGCAGGTCGAGGAGCGCGTGCAGCGCCGGCAGCGGATCGCGCCTCGGGTTCATCTGGAGCTTCACGCCGATGCCGATGGCGCTCAGCGAGAGCCCGAGCCCGGTGCGCTGCAGAAGCTCGTCGACCCGCGACCTGATCGTCCCCTTGAGTTGCGCGGCGTAGGCCCGCTCGATCCGGACCGCCATGTCCGCGAGCGACAGCACGCCGTAGAGGTCGACCATGATCGCCACGAGCCCCTCCGACCGGACCGCCTCCGCCAGAACGTGGCGGAGCAGGCTCGTCTTCCCGTAGCGCCTGGGTGCGAAGAGGCGGACGTAATGGCCGCCGACCGCTGCGGCGAGGAGCTCGGCAGTCTCCTGCTCGCGGTCGATGATCTGGTCCGGCGCGAGCGGGTGCGAGTAGACGAACGGGTTCGGCGTCACGATCACGTCGCCCGGAAGTCTACAAAAAGGTGGAATGCACGGCTTCCGAAATGGTGGCCCGCCGATCTTCGGGATCGTCGACTCACCGTCCTCACGAGCCTGGTACGGTCGGCCTCGGCGGTGCGGCACGTCGATTTCGCGAGCGAGCGACCGGGGGTGCGAGCATGGCAGTCGACTACTTCCTGACGATCGACGGCATTCCGGGCGAGTCGACGGACGACAGGCAGCAGGGGTCGATCGACCTCGAGTCCTTCAGCTGGGGCGAGACGAACGTCTCGGCGCCTGGTCGCGGCGGCGGAGCCGGGGCAGGCGCCGGCAAGGTCGCGATGCAGGACTTCCACTTCACCGCGCGCGTCAGCAAGGCGTCACCCGCGCTCTTCCTCGCGTGCGCGAGCGGGAAGCACGCCAAGCAGGCTGTCTTCACGGCACGCAAGGCCGGCGAGAGGCCGCAGGAGTTCCTCGTGATGACGTTCAAGGACGTCCAGATCACGTCGTACCAGATCGGCGGTGCCGAGGCCGCGGGCGACACGCCGATCGACCAGGTGTCGCTGGCGTTCGGCGAGATCGTCTACGAGTACCGCCCGCAGCGCGCGGACGGATCGCTCGACACGCCCGTACGGGCCGGCTGGAGCGCGACGGCGAACAAGGCGATCTAGGCCGCGGCGAGCGTGTGCACGGCATCGCGCGCGAGCACCCGCTCGAGCGCGGCCACGCACGCGGTGTCGAGCCGGACGCCCGCCTCGTCCCGGAGCAGCGCGATGGCGCGCTCATGGCTCCACGCCTCGCGGTACACGCGCCGCGAGCGCAGCGCGTCGTAGACGTCGCAGACGGCGAGGATCCTGGTATCGAGGTCGAGCTCTCCCCCGTTCAACCCGTGTGGGTAGCCGCTGCCGTCGAGGCGCTCGTGATGGTCGAGCACGAGTCGGCGGATGCCACGGCCGAAGCCGAGCCCGCGGAGCAGGTCGTCGCCCCACCGCGGGTGGTGCTTGATGACGTCGAACTCCTCGTCGGTCAGCGCGTCAGGCTTGGACAGGATCGTCCAGGGCACGCGGAGCTTGCCCACGTCGTGGAGCAGGCCGCCGATGGCGAGCGCGCGCAGCCGCCCGGGCGGCAGGCCGACCTCCTCCCCCACGCGCACGGCGAGCAGTGCCACCCGGCGCGTGTGCTCCTCCGTGTAGGCGTCCTTCTCGGCGAGCTGCTGGGTCAGGGCCCGGACCTGCGACCCGAGGTACGCCTCCTCCTCGGAGACGAGCTCGGCGCCGGCCAGGTCGCCGGCAAGCGGCCGCGTCGGATGGGCGCGGAACAGATCGAGTGCCACGGGCGCGCCGACGAGCAGGATGCCGGCCACCTCGAAGCCGTGCCCGAGCCACCAGCCGAGGGCCCGGTAGTCCATCGTCAGGGCCGGGACGAGCGCGGCGGCGAGCCAGACGATGCCGACGAGGACGAGCATGTCGGCCCGGCGGCGCGCCAGGACGACCGTGCGCAGCGCGCGCCAGCTGACGACGCCGTAGAAGACAAGCCCGACGACGAGCAGGGCAAGGGCCGGGAGGCTGTTCGGATCGGGAACGGACGGGACGAGGCTCGGCACCGCGAGCGCCGCGACGCCGAGCGCCACCACGCCGGCCATCAGCGCGCCCTGCAACCAGAGCAACGGGTCGATCCGGCGCGCGACGGCCACGCCGGGAATGGCGGCGAGGACGAGAATCGCGCCGCCGACCGGCAGCGTCGCGGCGCCCGTGAACGCGACCACGCCGTTCATGCCGACGAGCACGCCGGGGCTCGCCAGGCCGTGGACGAAGAGCAGCGACGCCATGACCGTGAACGCGGTGCCGACGAGCACGGGGCGCGCATCCCCGCGGCGACGGCCCGCGACGCTGAGCAGCGCGCCCGCTGCAGTGGCCACGACCGCGCTCAACCCGACGCTCCAGAAGTGCGTGCCGCTCGAGAGCGAGACGTTCTGGCCCGCGGTGAAATGCAGGAGGGCGGGCGGCAGGATCGCGATCGCGCCCGCCGCGGCAAGGAACCCAACCGGGATGTCGCGGCGCATGAGTGTCGTTATCGGCGACGCGTCGCGCGCGCTTTACGCGGCCGCGGCGCCGTCCTCGCCGCGCAGGAGCGTCGCCATCGACCCGCGCGCGGCGACGACGAGGGTGAACGCGCCGACGACGAGCGGGTCGAACTGCGTGCCGCTGTTTCGCCGCAGCTCCGCGAGCGCGTCCTCGACCGGCAGCGGCGGCGAGTACGGACGCCTCGAGAGCATCGCGTCGAATGCGTCGCAGACGAAGATGATCCGGGAGCCGAGCGGGATGACCTCGCCGCTCAGTGCGTCGGGGTAGCCGGCGCCGTCGAAGCGCTCGTGGCTCGAGCGCACGAGCCGCGCCGCCGAACGCAACGCGGGCGCCGCCTGCATGATCGTCTCGCCGATCAGCGTGTGCCGGCGGACGAAGACCCACTCGTCCTCGTCGAGCGGGCCGGGCTTGTTGAGGATGGCGTCCGGGATCGCGACCTTGCCGACGTCGTGCAGCGCCGCCGCGATCCGTACCTGCTCGATCTCCTCGTCGGCGAGACCGAGCGTGCGCGCCACCGCCTCGGCCAGCTCGGCGACGCCGTTGACGTGGTCGCCGAGGTCGGGATTCCGCTCGACGAGCGCGGTCATGAGCACGCTGCTCGACTGCTCGCCCGCGGACGCGCGGCCCGAGTCCTTGTTCGCGTACATCCGCCCGTCGGCGAGACGCAGTGCTTCGGTCGGATCATTCGTCTCCCCCGGCAGCTCGACCGAGCCGTAGGACGCGCTGATCGCGAACCCGTCGCCCTCCTCGGTCAGCGTCGACGCCGCGGCGCGCACGAGCACGTCCACCGGCTCCCGTCCGCGGTCGAGCAGCGCGCAGAACTCGTCGCCGCCCATACGGTAGGCCGTGCCGCGGAGCGCCGCGAAGACGGCGAGGCTGCGTCCGAGCCGGGAGAGCAGCGTGTCGCCGGCCGGGTGTCCGAACGTGTCGTTGTAGTGCTTGAACCCGTTCAGATCGAAGAGCGCGAGCACGAACGGACGACTGTCGTTCTCGGTCAGGCGCCGCTCGAGATCGAGCATGAGCCGCCGGCGGTTGCCGAGGCCGGTCAGCGGGTCGGTCTCGGCCTCGAGGGTGCGCTGCGTGAGCATCGCGAGGTTCTCGCGGAAGGTCAGAGCCATCCGGACGATGACCACGACCACGCACGCGCTGGCCAGGACGAGCGCGAGCGACGTCACGGGTGCGAAGTGGTCGAAGATGAGGAGCCCGAGCGCGACGCCCGCGAAGACCGTCGGCAGCATGAGCAGGAGCCAGCCGCCGCTCCGGTCCACGGCGGCGCGCGACCGGCGTGACGATGCCGCGACGGCGAAGAGCACCGCTGCGAGCGGCCAGCCGAGGTCGACGAGCGTGCCCTCCGCGTAGGTGCCGACCGCGACCTGGTACAGGTAGAGGCTGTCGCTGGCGCCGAACACGACGAAGCCAATCGCGAGGTACGCCCAGGACCGGTCGCCGCGCCAGCCGGTGAGCTGCGAGGGCTCCGGCGACGAGCGCCACGAGCAACGTGTCGGCGAGCGGGTAGGCGAGGTTGGTGATCGTGCCCGCGACACCGCTTGGCGAGGCCTCCAGCACGGGGCCGAAGACGGCCGCGGTGGCGACCGCGCCCACGGCCAGCGCGCCGATCGCGCCGTCCGCCCAGAGGCTCGACCGGAAGCGGACGACCCGCGACCGCACGAGCAGGATCAGCGCCAGGTAGACGGGCGGGTAGAACGCGAGCCAGAACGCGTCGGACACAGACGGGTACGGCGGGCTCTCGAGGTCGACGAGCATGAACGTCCAGTAGGTGTTGCCGACCGCCCAGGCCGCGACCGCCGCACCGATGAGCGCCCACGCACGGCGCTCCGACCGCGGCGCGGCGAGCACGCACAGCGCGGCCGCCGCGAAGATGAGGCCGTTGTACGCGAGCTTCCACCCAGGGTGGGCAAGGCCGCGTTCGCCGATGCCGATCGTGAGGTGCACCGCGACGATCGACAGCCAGACGACGAGCAGGCCGAGCGCAGGGCGCACGAACCGGGACGCCATGCTTCCTCATCGGCCTGCGGCCACCCGACTTGAGCGCTCGCGACCGCGCCCGGAGACGACCTGGGCGGCCGGTAGGCTCGCCCCGTGGCCGTGCTGACGTCGACCGTCGCCCGCGACGACGCCTTCACCCGGCGCCGCGAGCGCATGGAGACCCTCGTGGGCGAGCTCCGCGAGCGGACGGAGCGCGCAGCGGCAGGCGGCGGCGAGCGAGCGCTCGAGCGACACCGCTCCCGCGGCAAGCTGCCCGCGCGGGAGCGCATCGACCGGCTGCTCGACCCGGGCAGCGCATTCCTCGAGCTCAACGCCCTCGCGGCCTGGGACCTCTACGACGGCGCCGCGCCGTCGGCGGGGATCGTGACCGGAATCGGCGTGGTCGAGGGCCGCGAGTGTGTCGTCGTCGCCAACGACGCGACCGTGAAGGGCGGCTCGTACTTCCCGCTGACCGTCAAGAAGCACCTGCGCGCACAGGAGGTCGCCGAGCAGAATCGGCTGCCGTGCATCTACCTCGTCGACTCCGGCGGCGCGTTCCTGCCGCTGCAGGCCGAGGTCTTCCCCGACCGCGAGCACTTCGGCCGCATCTTCTACAACCAGGCGCGCATGTCGGCGGCCGGGATCCCGCAGATCGCCGCCGTGATGGGCTCGTGCACCGCGGGCGGCGCCTACGTGCCGGCGATGAGCGACGAGACGGTCATCGTCCGGGGGACGGGCACGATCTTCATCGGCGGCCCGCCCCTGGTGAAGGCCGCGACCGGTCAGGAGGTGAGCGCCGAGGAGCTCGGCGGCGCCGACGTGCACGCGCGTCGCTCCGGGGTCGCCGACCACTACGCCGTCGACGACGAGCACGCGCTCGCGATCGTGCGCCAGATCGTGCGTCACCTCGGCGACAAGCCGGCCTCGCCGTGGCAGGTCGCGCCCGTCGAGCCGCCCGCGTTCGACCCCGGCGACCTCTACGGGCTGATCCCGGAGGATCACCGCCACGAGCTCGACGCGCGGGAGCTGATCGCGCGCATCGTCGACGGCTCGCGCCTCGCCGAGTTCAAGGCGCTCTACGGGGAGACGCTGATCTGCGGGTTCGCCCGCATCGAGGGCCACCCGGTCGCGATCCTGGCCAACAAGGGCGTCCTGTTCGCCGAGTCGGCGCAGAAGGGAGCGCACTTCGTCGAGCTGGCCTGCCGCCGACGCGTGCCGCTCGTCTTTCTCCAGAACATCACGGGCTTCATGGTCGGCAAGGAGTACGAGGCCGGCGGCATCGCCCGTGACGGGGCGAAGCTCGTGACAGCCGTGGCGTGCGCCGAGGTGCCCAAGTTCACGGTCGTGGTCGGCGGCTCGTTCGGAGCCGGCAACTACGCGATGTGCGGACGGGCGTACGGGCCGCGGCAGCTCTGGATGTGGCCGAACGCCCGGATCTCGGTCATGGGCGGCGAGCAGGCCGCGACGGTGCTGACGATGGTCGGCGACGCCGACCCCGACGAGATCCGCGCCACGTACGAGCAGGAGGGCAACCCCTACTACTCGACGGCCCGGCTCTGGGACGACGGCATCGTCGACCCGCTCGACACGAGGCGCGTGCTCGCGCTGGGGCTGGCGGCGGCCGCGAACGCGCCGGTGCCCGAGACCACCTTCGGCGTCTTCCGGATGTAGACCAGTACCGGCCGCGCGGGCCGTTCTAGCCGTACGCTTCACCCATGCACAGGATCGAGCTGACCTCCGACGAGCTGCGGCTCCTGCGCGAGGCGGTGCGCGCGTTCCTCGACGACTTCGGCCACGAAGAGCAGGACGTCGTCAACGCGCTTCGCGCCCTGCTCGCGAAGATCGAGGCGGCGCCGGCGGACGCGTGATCGCGCGCGTTCTGCTCTGGAGCCTCTTCGAGTCGAAGACCACGATCGACGAGCTGCGCCGGAGACCGACGCTGCCGGACCTGCGACTGCCCGCCGTCCGCGACCTGATCGGCACGGATCCCGAAGTGTCCGAAGAGTTCGATGTGCTCTAACCGGCGCAAGATCGGAATTCGCTCTCGCGAATTCCGATCGCGCGAAGATCCCTGAAGGCGGCCGCTTTCGCGGCCGCGACGGCGGCGTTGAAGAATCGGTCGGGGCGAGTCGGCTAGAGGACGAGCGTCTCGGGGAAGACCGCGCCGGACGAGAACCGGTCGAGGCGGTACTGGGAGAGATCGAACGGTGGTGCATCCCCGAGGAGCTCGGCGGTGACCGCGGCTCCGACCGCGGGCGCCTGCATGAAGCCGTGGCCGGAGAACCCGCACGCCGCGTAGACGCCGTCGGCGACCGGGCCGATGATCGGGTGCGCATCAGGCGTCATGTCGTAGAACCCGGCCCAGGAGCGACGAACGGGCGCTCCTGCGGCGCGCGGGTAGCGGAACGCAAGCCGGGCGCGGCAGACCTCCACGAGATCGTCGCGGACCTCGGCCGGACCATCCCAGCGCAGCTCGGGCTCCGTCATCGCGAGCCGCAGGCCGTCGTCGCCGATGCGGCGGAAATGGAACGTCGACTCGTCCTCGATCGTCATCGGCAGCCCCGGCGGGACGCCGTCGACGGGCCCGACGTCCACGAGCTGCCGGACGAGCGGACGAACGGGGAGCTCGATGCCGAGCCGCCGCCCGAGCGCCGCCGACCACGCGCCGGTCGCGAGCACGAGCGTCTCCGCCTCGAGGTCGAGCGCGTCGACTCCCTCCTGGACGTCGACGCCCAGGCCCGCGGCGCGCCGGACGAGCTCGCGCGTGACGGCGACCGGGTCGGCGATCCCGTCCTCGCGGCAGATCGACGCGCCGAGCACGTCGTCGCGGTGGAGCTCCGGCCACTCGGCCGGGTCCGCGCGCTCGACCGGAACGCCAAGTTCCCGCTGCGTCTCGCGCCGCCGCTCGAGCTCCTCGAGGCCGTCCTTCGTCGTGGCGAGGAAGAGGTAGCCGACCCGCTCGAAAAGCGGCGGCCCGAGCTGCTCGAAGAGCTCCACGCTGGCGCGCGCGAGGCGGACCTCGGCCGCCGTGGTGAACTGCTGGCGCACCCCTCCCATCGCACGGCCGGTCGCGCCTCCGGCCACCTCGCCGAGCTCGGCGAGCACGACCCCGCGGGCGCCCGCGAGCGCGAGGTGGTACGCGATCGACGCGCCGACGGCGCCGGCGCCGGCTACGACGATCCGAGCCACGGCCCGACCGCATCGAAGAGCCCGTCGCGCTCGGACGGCTCGAGCGGGCGAAGCGGCGCTCGGACGTCCTCGCGCATGGCGATCCCCCGCCGCGCCACCACGGCCTTGAGGGCGGCGTGCCGCGGGAAGCGCTCGACGGCGGCGCGGAGCTCGCCGAGGCCCGCCGCACGCTCGGGCGTCGGGTCGCGGACGGCAGCCACGAGCTGCTCCGGGAACGCCGACGCCAGCGCGGACACGGCGCCCACGGCGCCGGCCGCCAGCCCCTGGTCGACGAGCGCCTCGGCGCCGACGAAGACGTCGAGGCCCTCGAGCAGATAGGGCTCGACCCGGTCGAAGGGCGAGTCGGAGACCTTGAGGCCGGCGACGTTCGGCAGCTCCTCGCCGAGCGCGGTGACGACCCGCGGCGGCACGGCGTACCCGCTCGCACGCTCGAACTCGTAGATGTAGAAGGGCAGCGGTGCGCAGGCCCTGGCGGCGCGCCGGAAGTGCTCTAGCTGCGCGGCCTCGTCCAGCACGAAGTACGGCGGCCCGATCACCGCGACACCGGCGGCGCCCACCGACGCGGCGTGGGCGGCGAGCGCCTCCGTGTCGGCGGTCGTCTGCGCGCCGCAGTGGACGATCACGGGCAGTGGGCCGGCGACATAGAGCTGGGCGACCTGCATCCGCTCCTCGCGGGACAGGAGGATGCCTTCGCCCGTCGTGCCCAGGGCGAGCACGCCGTCGAGCCCGGACGACGCGAGGAAGTCGAGGTACTCCGGAACGGCGTCGGCATCGAGCGCGGCGCCGCCCTCCCGCAGCGGGGTCAACGCGGCCGCGAGTGCGCCCCGGAGCACGAGGGCGACTCTAGACGCTCCGGATCAGCGCACGACGAACGTGCTCGAGCCGATCAGCGCGCCGTACTTGGCCCGCGCGGGGGCGCCGATTCCCGGCCACACGTACCAGCGGTAGCGACCGGGCCCCAGGTCGCGGAGCCGCAGCCACGAGCGGGCGGGCCAGAAGGTCTGGATCTTCACGCCGCCCCGATAGAGCTGGACGTTGTAGTAGCGCGCCTTCGCAGCCGGCGCCCAGGACAGCGTCACGCCCCCGCGCACCCTGCTGCCGCCGGTCGGCCGCAGCGAGGAGAGGGCGCGGACGACGCGCGCCGCACGCACGACGTTGCCCGCCTGGTCGTAGGCCGAGACGAGGTAGCTGTAGCGCGAGCCGGTGCGAAGGCCGGTGTCCCGGAACGACTGCTTGGCACCCTGGTAGATCACCGACGACCCGGGACCGCGCAGGCCCGGCTTCCGTTCGACGACGACGCGTTGCGCCCCGGAGCCGGCCTGCCACCGCAGCGACGCGACTCCGTCCCGTACGCGGAACCGGGGGAAGAGCAGGGTCGGCGGCGTGCCGTCGTACTGCAGCGCGAAGACCTTTGAGCCCGCGTTCCCGGCTGCGTCGCGGCAGGTTCCCGTCACAGTCGCGCGCTCACCGTCGGGGCCGCCGTACACGACGGGTGCGCACGCGACGCCGCCGGAGGTCGCGTCCGTGCCCGCGAATGCGTACGCGATCGGCTTCCGGTACCACCGTCCAGAGTCGGGTTTCCGCGCCGCCCGCGCCTGTGTCACCACCGGCGGTGTGGCGTCGTAGCGGATCGTCGTGGAGGCGCCACCCGTGTTTCCCGCCGCGTCGGTGCACGTTCCGCTGAGCGCGGCGCCGCGCGAGTCCGGCCCGCTGTACGTGCCCGAGGTGCACGACCCCACACCGGAGGTGGCGTCGGAGGCCGAGAAGGTCAGGCCGACCGCGCGGTTGTACCAGCCGTTCGCGTCCGGGCCGCGCTCGAGCACCGGCGTGACCGCGGGGGGCGTGCGATCGACGCGGATCGTCACCGAGACCGTGACCGTCTGGCCGTCGCCGGTGGCGGTGCAGCTCGCGGACGTGCCCTTGGTGTCGCTCGAGAAGCTCCGCGACGGGCAGTTGACCTGCGAGACGTTCGACACCGTCCACGAGAGCGTCACGGGCGTGCGGTACCACCCGTTGCAGTTGGTCGGTGCGGGCGAGCAGCTGGGCGTGATCGTCGGCGGTGCGGCTGGAGCGGCGCCGGCGAGAAGGAGGGCGGCCAGAGCGGCCGCCGAGATGGCTGCAGCAACGATGGAAGTCCGCATCCCCAATCCCCCTCGGTCGTGGCCGGGCGAAAAGTACCCGCGTGCGTGGGAGGCGGTCAATCTCACCGCGTAAGCTCGCACCCGTGAGCGCGCTCCGCACCGAGCGGGACGGGGACGTCCTGACCATCACTCTCGCCCGCCCCGAGGTCCGCAATGCCTTCGACGCGTCGCTGATCGGGGAGCTTGCGGAGGCCTTCGTCGACGTCGGACGGGCCCGGGCCGTCGTCCTGCGCGGCGACGGGCCGAGCTTCTGCGCGGGCGCCGACGTCGAATGGATGCGCAGCTCCGCCGATCTCGGCTACGACGACAACCTCGCGGACGCGAACGCGCTGCGGCAGATGCTCGAAGCCGTCGACGGCTGCCCGGCGCCGGTGGTCTGCGTCGCGCACGGCCACGCTCTCGGCGGCGGCGCGGGGCTGGTCGCGTGCTCCGACATCGTCGTGGCGCACGACGGCACCCAGTTCGCGTTCTCGGAGGTCAAGCTCGGGCTCATTCCTGCCGTCATCTCCCCGTTCGTGCTGGCGAAGATCGGTGCCGGCGCAGCGCGCCGCTATTTCGTCACCGGCGAGCGGTTCGATGCCGCGACGGCGCTGCGCATCGGTCTCGTGCACGAGGTCACGCAGGACCTGGAGTCGGCGCTCGACGGCATCCTCGCCGAGCTGGCGAGCGCCGGCCCGCGCGCCTCACGGGCCGCGAAGCGGCTCGTGCTCGACCGACCCGACGGGCCCGAGACGGCGCGCCGGATCGCCGAGCGCCGGACGAGCGCCGAGGGCCAGGAGGGCCTGCGGGCGTTTCTCGACGGCCGCATCGCCGGCCGGCCGGGGTTCGCCTCGTGGTCGCCGGCGGCAGACGACGCGCCGTGACCCGGGTCAGGCCGCTCCAGGCAGCTGCCTGGGCGCCGGCATGAACTGCTCGAACACGGTGTTCACGAGCCAGATCACGAACACGCAGCCGGTGTACGTCCAGAAGCCGGAGATGTCGAAGCCGCTCACGATCCAGTCCGTGAGCCCGAGCAGCGCGATGTTGAGCAGCAGCAGGAACAGGCCAAGCGTCACGATGATGAACGGGATCGAAAGGATCACGAGCACCGGCTTCAGCAGCGTGTTGATGACGCCGAGCACGATGGCGGCGAACAGCAGCGAGCCCCCGTCGTCGATCGTGACGCCGTCGAAGAGCCAATCGCACACCCACAGGGCGGCCGCGTTGATCAGCGACGCGATGCCGATGCGGATCAGCAGCTGCACGGGGCGATCCTAGGGCGCTCACCGGCCGGATGACGGCCGACCGGCGCGGGCGGCCAGATCGTCAGGGCCGCGTCAGCACCGAGACCGGCGCGCCGGCAGCGATGTGGTTCACGATCCGGTACCGGGTCGGCTCCTCCGGCCTCACGACCGTGCGGAAGCGGCCCGTCTGTGCCAGGCGCAGCCGGCGGACGGGCTGCCAGCCGCCGCCGGCGATCGCGCGCTCGAGGCGAATGCCGGTGAGCCCGCGTGCGAAGCCGGTCAGCTCGACCGCCTTCCCGGCCTTGACCCGCCGCTGGGCCGGCTCGAGCGACAACACGTGGACGTTGAAGAACGTCGAGCGCAGGCCAAGCAGGTCGCGCACCATCGGTCCCTCGAGCCGCTTCTCGCCGGCGGCGCGGAGGACGCGCACGGTCGCGGCTCGGCCGGAGTCGTTCCGCTCGACGATCACGTCGCGCAGGCCCGTCACCTGGAGGTGCTTCGCGAGCTGGCCGGGCGTGAAGACGGCAGCGGGCCAGCGGTGGTGCTTCGAGAGGTAGTCGAACGGATCGGGCACCGACACGAGGTAGGGCAGCGGGCTCGCCTTCGGCCAGACATCGGCCACGTTCGCCGTCCGGCCGCCGGAGGTCGAGTGGTAGAAGGTCGTCGCGACGCTGCCGTTCCACGTCACGATCCTGCCCGCGGTGGCCGCCACTGCCCGGTTCGTCGGCGCGCGCTCGGCCTCGATCCCGTCGTACACCTGGTCGCGCACGTCGTCGTACAGGTCGAAGCGATCCGTCGGGTGCAGGGTCGCGAGCGTGTAGGAGCGCGCCACGACTGCCTGCGCGCGGAGCGCCTGCTGCGGCCAGTAGAACGGCATCTCACGCGGCACGACCCCGCGGAGGTAGTGGTCGAGCGAGACGAGGTTGACCGCGTGCAGCTTGCCGCGCTCGACGTACACCTCGACGGAGCCGCGGTAGGCCTGGCCGGCAACCCGCAGCGGTGCGGCGCCGGGCCGGAAGCGCACCTCTCCGCCCAGCCTGCGCACGGCGCGCGGCGTGAGCACACGGTCGGCCGGCTTCAGCGTCATCGGCTTCGTGCCGCTCGCGAGACGGCCGAACGGCTTCGCCGAGCCGATCGTCAGCGTCCCCTGACCCTCGGCGACGAGCACGCGCACACGCCGGTTCGGCAGGAGGCCCAGCTCGGTGCCGCGGTAGAAGTGGGCGAGGATCCGCTGGTAGCTCCAGCCGTCGAGCGCGTACCCCATCGCGCCGTACTGGCTCATGCCGACGCCGTGACCCCAGCCGTGACCGTCGACGACGAATGTCGTCCCGGCGGCGGCGGTCGGGGCGGCAACGAGCGCGGCGGCGACCGCGAGAACCCATGGCAGGCGGCGCATGAAGCCGCTCAGGATAGTCCGACACCGGCAGCCGGCGAAGGCCCGAACGGGGGATCTGTTCCCGACGGCCACGTCCGGGGACAGTCCCCGGACGTGGCTCCGAAGGCCGCCGCGAGCGGTCTACGATCCGCGTCCGTGGAGAAGCTGCTCGTCGCCAACCGTGGCGAGATCGCGATTCGCGTCTTCCGCACCTGCCGGGAGGCCGGGATCGCCACCGTGGCCGTCGTCGCGCCCGACGACCGCGGGTCGCTGCACGCGCGCTCCGCCGACGAGACCGTCGAGATCGCCTCGTACCTCGAGGCGGCCGAGCACATCCGTGCGGCGCGGGAGACCGGCGCCGACGCCGTGCATCCGGGCTACGGCTTCCTGGCCGAGAGCGGCGACTTCGCGGCTGCCGTCGACGGCGCGGGGCTGACCTGGGTCGGCCCGCCTGCGGACGCCCTCCGTCTCGGCGGCGACAAGCTGGCGGCGAAGCGGATCGCGCGGGAGGCGGGCGTGCCGGTCGTGCCGGACGGCACCGCCGCGGAGCTCGGCCTGCCGTTGCTCGTCAAGGCTGCCGCCGGGGGCGGCGGCCGGGGCATGCGCGTCGTTCGCACCGAGTCCGAGCTCGAGGAGGCGCTCGCCGCCGCAGAGCGCGAGGCAGAAGCCGCCTTCGGCGACGGCACCGTCTTCCTGGAGCGCTACCTCGAGCGGCCGCGGCACATCGAAGTCCAGCTGCTCGCCGACGCGCACGGCACGGTGCTCGCGCTCGGAGAGCGCGAATGCTCGATCCAGCGACGGCACCAGAAGGTGCTGGAGGAGTCGCCCTCCCCCGCGCTCGACCCGCACGTACGGACGGCGATGAGCGACGCCGCGGTCGCCTTCGCCCGCGCGATCGGCTACCGCAGCGCCGGCACCGCCGAGTTCGTGGTCGCTGACGGCGAGTTCTTCTTCCTCGAGCTGAACGGCCGCATCCAGGTCGAGCACCCCGTCACGGAAGCGGTGACCGGCGTCGACCTCGTCCGCGAGCAGCTCCGCGTCGCCGCCGGCGACGCACTCGCGCTCGACCCGGGTGCGGTGCGGCCGACCGGGCATGCTGTCGAGGTGCGGCTCTACGCCGAGGATCCGCGCACCTTTCTCCCCCAGATCGGCCGCCTGGAGCGGCTGCGGCTGCCCGGCGGCGTCCGCGTCGATGCCGGCGTCGCGGAGGGCGACGAGATCGGAACCGCGTACGACCCCATGATCGCGAAGCTGATCGCGCACGCTCCGACTCGCGAGGAGGCCCTCGACCGTCTCGGCGCAGCGCTGGCCGACACAGAGGTGGCAGGCGTCGTCACGAACCTGCCGTTCCTACGCTGGCTCGTCGCGCACCCGGTGGTCCGGGCCGGCGAGACGACGACCGCGTTCCTGACCGACCATCCGCCGCTGTCGCCGCAGCCACTCCGGCTGCCGGCCCCGGCATGGCGCGTGCCGTGGCGGCTCAACCTGCCGGCCCCCGCGCCGCAGACGCCGCCGGACGTCGACGAGGCCGCCCACCATGGCTCCCATGGCGCCGGTGAGAGCGAGCTGACGGCGCCGATGCCCGGCACCGTGCTCGAGGTCGCGGTCGCGCCGGGCGACGTCGTGCAAGCGCGTCAGCGACTCGTCGTGCTCGAGGCGATGAAGATGGAGAACCCGATCGCGGCGCCGTTCGACGCGACCGTCAAGGCGGTGCACGTCGCCGTCGGCGATCGCGTCGCCGGCGGTGCCCTGCTCGTCGAGCTCGAGCCCTGACTACGTCGGCTCGACGGCCGCTACGGCGTCGGGGGGCCGGCTCGACCGGACGTAGAGGAACGCCGCCAGCGCCACGGCGACCACGCCCGCAATGATCACCGTCCACGGATCGTCGGTGGTCGGCTTGACGGTCATGGCGAAGACGATCGCGAAGAGCAGGACGAGATCGACGCGCAGCACGGAGAAGATCCGGCGAATGACCGCCTGGCCCTCCGCGGTCGCCGGTCCGACGGCGGGGAGCTGCTTCGCGAGCGGCGCGATGACGCCGAGCCCGAGGGCGAAGGACACGGCGAAGGCGATGAGCGCGAAGACGACCCAGAGGTCGCCCCACGACCAGCTGCCCTCGATCATCAAGCCGATGCCGGCGAGCAGCACCAGCAGCGACATCGGCGTGAAGAGCCGTTCGCCGATGAGTCCCGCGCGGCCCGCGAACTGAGCCATCTCGCCGGGGTCGCCGCCACGCTGCACGACCGTGCCATACACCTGGAAGACAGACGCGCCCCCGATCCAGACCACGGCGCACGCGACGTGCACGAACAGGAGGAACTCGTACCAGGTCACCGCATGCCCTTTCTCCCTGAGTGCGCTTAGAACAGCTTCTGCAGCTTCATCGCGGCGCCCATGTCGCCCTTGATCTTGAGCTTGCCCGTCATGTAGGCGGTCGTCGGGTTCTGCTCGCCGCTGACGATCTTCATGAAGTTCTCCTCGGACGTGGAGATCGTGCAGTCAGCCTCGCCCGAGCCCTCGGTGACGTCGATCGAGCCGTCGTCGACGGTCACGAGCCACTGGCCGGCGCCCTCGATGTCGAACTGGTACGAGTTGGTCATGCCGGCTGTCTTGCCGGCGTCGATCGTCTTGAGGCGCTCGAAGAAATCGGTCACGGTTGCGGCCACCGTCTGCTCCTTGGGGGATTGATTGAACGGTCAGTCGGAAGCGCGCAGGGTAGCTGTCGATCGATCGTACCGCGCTGCCGTTTGTAGCGTTCATGGTGGAGAGCTCGACGTTGAGTGCTCCGTCACGCTCGTCGAGAAGGCGATCTGTCGTGCCGCGCGTGCCGCTGCCCTAGACGACGGGTAGCATCCGGCCGCCGTGGACCTCGACCTCTCGCCCGAGCACGAGCTGATCCGCGACACGGTGCGCGAGTTCGCGCGCGAACGCGTCGCACCGGTCGCAGAGGAGCTCGACCGCGAGAGCCGGTTCCCTTACGACATCGTGGCCGAGCTGGCCGAGCTCGGGCTCATGGGCATCCCGATCCCGGAGGAGTACGAGGGCGGCGGCGGCGACACGGTCTCGTACGCGCTGGCGATCGAGGAGCTGACGCGGATCGACTCGTCGGTCGCGATCACGGTCGCCGCGCACACCTCACTCGGCACGATGCCGATTCTGCTCTTCGGCACCGACGAGCAGAAGCGCCGCTGGCTTCCCGACCTCGCCTCCGGCCGCAGGCTCGCCGCCTTCGGGCTCACCGAGCCGGGCGCGGGATCGGACGCCGGCAACGCCCGGACGACCGCCGAGCTGCGCGACGGGCGCTGGCTCGTCAACGGCTCGAAGATGTTCATCACCAACGCCGGCACCGACATCACCTGGGGCGTCACCGTCACCGCCCGGACTGGTGACGGCGAGGTGTCGAACATCGTGATCCCGAACGGCACGGACGGGTACGCGATCTCGCCGCCGATGAAGAAGCTCGGCTGGCGCGCCTCCGACACGCGCGAACTGTCCTTCAAGGACGTCGCCGTGCCGGAGGATCATCTGCTCGGCCCCCGCGGCGAGGGGTTCCGGCAGTTCCTCGAGATCCTCGACGGCGGCCGCATCTCGGTGGCGGCGATGGGAGTCGGGCTCGCGCAGGGGGCCTACGACCTCGCGTACGCGTACGCACGGGAGCGGGAGCAATTCGGCAAGCCGATCGCGGCCTTCCAGGCGGTGCAGTTCCGGCTCGCTGACATGGCGACCGAGATCGAGGCCGGCCGTGCGCTCGTCCTGCGTGCCGCGTGGCTGAAGGATCAGAACCGGCCGTTCGCGCGGGAGGCGGCGATGGCGAAGCTCTACACGGGCGAGCTCTCGAACCGCGCCGCCAACTGGGCGCTCCAGATCCACGGTGGCTACGGGTACATGGACGAGTACGCCATCTCGCGGCTCTACCGCGACCAGAAGATCCTGGAGATCGGCGAGGGGACGAACGAGGTGCAGCGCATGGTCATCGCGCGCCACCTCGGGCTCTGACCCGACGGCTAGGAGGGTTCGTGCTGGATCCCGTCGGGCAGCTCGAGCCACGGGTGCATCCGCGACTCGTACACGGAGACCGTCGGCGCCGGGAACGAGGGATCGGCGAACGCACCGATCGGCACGGCCACGAGGTCAGGCTGCCCCTCGGTCGTGTAGAAGACGATGGCGCCGCAATCCGGACAGAAGTGGAAGGTCCGCCCCTCGCCCCCGTCCGAGATGCGGACGTAGTCCGTGGAGCGCCCGACGACGCGCACGCGCTCCACCGGGAAGCGCGCCTGCATCCCGAACGCACTGCCCGTCCGCCGCTGGCAGGCGAGGCAGTGGCACATCGAGATCCGGACCGGGTCGCCTTCGGCCGTCAGCCGGAGCGCCCCACAGCTACAGGCGGCCTCGCGCGTCTGCATTACCCGATCGTACGCACGGGCGACGTAGGCTCGCGAGAGCCTGGTCATGGCGCCGACGCGCTAGCTCCGCGCGAGGTCGAGCCGCTCCACCACCGGGCTGTCCTGCAGTGCGGTCGTGCAGCCGCCCACCGTGTAGAGCCTGCCGTCGACCGCGAAGGCCTCGAGCGCGTGGCGCGTGACGAGCGGGGTCGGCCCTTGGCGCCAGCGGCCGGTCGCGCCGTCGTAGATCTGGTACGTGGACTCCCACACCGCGTGGATCTCATCGCCGGCGACGGCGGCGCCGACGAGCTCCATGGGCTTCGGCATCGTCGGCCCTCGGCGCCAGCGGTGCGTCTCGGGCGACCAGATCCAGACCTCGCGCAGCACGTCCTCGCCGCGGCGGCCGCCGAGCGTCCAGAGCTCCCCGCGGAAGGCGACCGCGCCGAACGTGTGGTTCGGACTCGGCAGCAGGGTCTGGAGCGTCCAGCGGTCGGCGGCGCGGTCGTAGCGGAAGACCTCGCGCCGCTCGTTCCCCTCGGCGAAGCCGCCGAGCACGTAGAGGGCGCCGCCGAGCGAGACGGCCGCGTGGTTGAAGACGGCGCGCGGCAACGGCGCCCGCGCCCGCCAGCTCCGCCCGTCCCACGCCCAGGTCGCCGCCGTGTTGCCGTCGGGCGTCGTCCCGCCTACGACGTAGACCGTGCGGCCGATCGCGGCGGCGGCCGCCGCTCGCGTCGGCACCGGCAGTTGCGTCAGGTTCGTCCAGTCGTCGGCGGCCGAGTCGTAGCGGGAGACCGTCGCGAGCGGCCGGCCGGTCTCCCCCACCATGCCCCCGGCTGCATAGATCGCCTCGCCGACCTGCGCCCCGGCGACGTAGCTCCGCCGCTGCGGCATCGAGGCGACGCGCTCCCACTCGCGAGCGGCGCTTTGTGTTGATTCAGTACTTCGGCTCTCCGACCCACCGCAGCCGGAGACCAGAGCGGCCGCAGTCACGCCGATCGCGACCGCGACAACGGTCGTGACTGCGCTAGAGCTGCGGAGCCAGCGCATGCCGCAGGCGACGGCGCTCTTCCTTGCGCAGCTTCATCGCGCGCGGATCCGGCACGGGCACCGCCGAGAGGAGCGCCTGCGTGTACGCCTCCTTCGGGTTGGCATACACCTCCTCAGCCGGCCCCAGCTCGATCAGCTTCCCGCGATTCATGACCGCGATGCGGTCGCTCATCGCGCGTACCACGGCCAGGTCGTGGGCGATGAAGAGATACGTGAGGCCGAACTCCTGCTGGAGGTCCTTGAGCAGGTTCAGGATCTGCGCCTGGATCGACACGTCGAGCGCCGAGACCGGCTCGTCGCAGATGATCAGCCTGGGCGACAGCGCGAGCGCGCGCGCGATACCGATGCGCTGTCGCTGGCCGCCCGAGAACTCGTGCGGGTAGCGGTTGACGAATCCCGGGTTGAAGCCGACCACGTCGAGTAGCTCGCGCACCCGCGACTGCCGGGCACGCCGGGCGCCCATGCCGTGGATCTGCAGCGGCTCCGAGACCGTGTCGCCCACCGTCATGCGCGGGTCGAGCGACGAGTAGGGATCCTGGAAGACGATCTGCATCTCCCGCCGCATGCGCCGCAGGTCCGCGCGTCCGAGCGTGGTGAGCTCCTTGCCCATGAAGCGGATCGAGCCGCTCGTCGGCTGCAGCAGCTGCAGGATGCAGTACCCGGTCGTCGACTTCCCGGAGCCGGACTCGCCCACCAGACCGAGCGTCTCGCCCTCGGCGACGTCGAAGCTGACCCCGTCGACGGCGCGCACGTAATCGACCGTGCGCTCGATGACCAGCCCTTCCTTGATCGGGAACCACTTGTTCAGCTCGCTGACCTGGAGCAGCGGCTCGCTCATACTGGGACTCCCGGGCGCGCGCCGGCCCGCTCGCTGGCAGGATGAGCGGTGCGCACCCAGTGCCCGCTTCGCACCTGCCGCAGCTCCTGCGCGTGCTGGGCGCAGCCGTCGACGTCGTTGGCGTAGGGGCAGCGCGCCGCAAAGCGGCACACCTCGGGCGGGTCGACAAGGTCGGGCGGCCGGCCCGGGATGGCCGTCAACCTGCCCTGCCGGATGCCTTCCCCTTCGAGCTGTGGCAGGGCGCCGAGCAGCGCCTCCGTGTACGGATGCTCGGGATGGTCGAAGAGCTCGAGGGTCGACGCCTGCTCGACGATCTGGCCGGCGTACATGACGACGATGTCGTCGGCGGCCTCGGCGACCACGCCCATGTCATGCGTGATCAGGATCATCGCCATCTCGTGCTGGTCGCGAAGGTCCTCGAGCAGGTCGAGGATCTGGGCCTGCACGGTGACGTCGAGGGCCGTCGTCGGCTCGTCCGCGATCAGGAGCTTCGGGTTGCACGAGAGCGCGATCGCGATCATCACACGCTGCCGCATGCCGCCCGAGTAGCGGTGCGGATAGTCGTCGAGCCGGCTCGAGGCGTTCGGAATCTGCACTTCCTCCAGCAGCTCGACCGCGCGCTTGCGCGCCTGCGCCTTGGTGACGTCGAAGTGGCGCCTGATCGTCTCCGTGATCTGCACGCCGATCTTCAGCGTCGGGTTCAGCGACGTCATCGGATCCTGGAAGATCATCGCGATCTCCTTGCCGCGCACGTCCTCCAGCTTCTTCTCCGAGAGCGTCGTCAGGTCGCGGCCCTCGAAGCGCACCTGGCCGCCGACGATCTTCGCGGGCGGCTTGGGGATGAGGCCCATGATCGACAGCGCTGTCACGGACTTGCCGCAGCCCGACTCGCCCACGATGCCTAGTGTCTTGCCGGCGCCGACGTCGAAGGAAACGCCGTCGACGGCGCGCACGACGCCGTCGCGCGTGAAGAAGTGCGTCTGCAGGCCGTCGACCTCGAGGAGTGCCATCAGCTTTCCCGTGTCCGGGGATCGAGGGCGTCGCGGAGCCCGTCGGCGATGAAGTTCGCGCACAGGACGAGCGAGGCGATCGCGATGGACGGGACGGCGATGATGTGCGGGTAGACCCGATATGCGTCGCGGCCTTCCTCGGCCATCTGGCCCCAAGAGGCGTCCGGCGGCGAGATGCCGAGCCCGATGAAGGACAGGAAGGCCTCGCCGAGGATCACGCCCGGGAGCTCCAGGAAGACGGCGATCACGAGCACGCCGAGCGTGTTCGGAAGCAGGTGCCGCCCGAGGACGCGGTACCAGCGGGCGCCGAGCGCCTTCGCCGCCCGCACGTAGTCGTTCTCCTTGAGCGTGATGATCTGGCCGCGCACGATGCGGGCTGTCGTGAACCAGCTGACGATCGAGAGCGCCACCACCATCGTCCAGATGTCCACGCTGCCGAAGATCTGCGTCACGATGATCGCGAACGGCAGGTAGGGAAGCCCGTAGAGCGCGTCGAGGATGCGCATCATGCCGTTGTCGAGCGTGCCGCCGATGAAACCTGCGATGGCACCGTAGAAGACGCCGACGAACAGGATCACAATCGTGGCCGCGAAGCCGATGCCGATCGAGACGCGTCCGCCGAGCGCCGTGCGCGTGAAGAGGTCGCGGCCGAACTGATCGGTGCCGAACGGGTGCTCCAGGCTCGGGCTCTGGCCGCGCTGCGAGAAGTCGACTTCGTTCGGATCGTACGGCGACACCATGGGCCAGAAGATGCAGTAGAGGACGATCAGGATGAAGACGGCGCCGGCGATGACGGCGGCCTTGTTGCGGAGGTAGCGGTGCCAGGCGTCGCGCCAGAGGTTGGTCTGGCGAAGTGCGGCGCCGGCGGCGATGACCTCCCGTTCCTCCGCAATCTCGGCTCCACGCGCGAGCCCCTCCTCTCGCGGAGTGATCGTCATGCCCTCGCGTCCCTCGTGCGCGGGTCCAGGAACCCGTAGAGGATGTCCACGACCATGTTGGCGACGATCACGAGCAGCGCCAGCAGCACGGTCAGGCCCATCACCACCGAGTAGTCGCGCGCGGTGACCGCCGTCACGTAGTACGCGCCGATGCCCGGGATGTTGAAGATCTCCTCGATCACGAACGAGCCCGTGATCAGGAAGCCGAGCAGCGGCCCGGCGGCCGTGACGACCGGGATCAGCGAGTTGCGCAAGGTGTGCACCGTGATCACCCGCCGGTAACGCAGGCCCTTGGCGCGGGCCGTGCGGATGTAGTCCTGCTGCATCGTCTCGAGCATCGTGCCGCGCACGAGCCGCGCGAAGTACGCGGCCGGCGCCAGGCCGAGCGCGATCGACGGCAGGATCTTGGACTGCCAGGTGTCCCAGCCGCTGGTGGGCACGTTGAAGATGTCGCCCCACTGGAGCGCGAAGTAGTAGATGAGCAGCGTCGCGACGAGGAAGCTGGGCACGGCGAAGCCGACGTTCGAGATGAACATCGCCGTGTAGTCGCGCCAGGAGTTGGGCTTCAGCGCCGCCATCACCCCCAGCGGGATGCCGAAGACGATCGCGAACAGGAAGGCGTACGCACCGAGCTCCATCGAGACCGGGAAGTGCGTTGCGATGATGTCGTTCACGTCCCGGTTCCTCAGCACGAGCGACGGGCCGAAGTCGAAGGTGAGGACGCCCTTGACGTAGTTCACGTACTGCGTCCACCAGGGATCGTCGAGCCCGAACTTGCGCTCCAGGTTCGCCTGGATCTCGGCGGGGATCGCACGCTCGCTCGTGCGGAACGGATTGCCCTTGATCGCGCGCATGAGCCCGAAGGTCATGAGCACGACGAGCAGCATCACCGGGATCGTCCAGAGAATCCGGCGGATGACGAACTTCATCATGGGCGCCTTCCCCTTACCCGGTCTTGGACATTGTGAACGAGACCGGGCGGGAGCGTGGCTCCCGCCCGGTCTCGTTCGAGCTCCTAGTCCTCGCGAACCTCGACATTCCGCAGGTCCACCTGGCCGAGGGGACTCTCCATGAACGTCGCGCGCACGCTCGCCTCGCTCCTGGTACGAGGTCGTGTACCAGTAGATCGGCGCGAACGGCATCGCGCCGTCCTCTCCGAGCAGGATCTGCTCGAGCTCGGAGTAGATGGCGTAGCGCTCCTCGTTGTCCTGCGTACCACGTGCCTGCTCGACCTTCTGGTCGTACTCCTTGTTGCAGAAGTTCGTCGAGTTGTTGCCCGAATCGCACTTCCAGAGCTCGAGGAAGTTGATCGCGTCCACGTAGTCGGCGATCCAGCCGAGCCGGAAGACGTCGACGGAGTCGTCCGGCGGCGGCCCGATGAACTCCAGGAACTGCGCCCACTCCTGCACGTTGATCTTGACGGTGAGGCCGAGCTCCTTCCAGGCGGCCTGGACCGCCACGGCGATCTCGCGGTGCCCAGGCGAGTCGTTCAGCAGCAGGTTGATCTCCCGCTTGGGGTTCTGGACCTGCTCCATGAGCTGCTTGGCCTGCTCCATGTCGCCCATCTCAGGCGTCCACGGCGAGTCGGGGTTGATGGTGTCGAACCCCGGCATCCCCTGCGGCGTGAAGCCGGTCGTCGGGAGCTGGTCCTCCTGCGTGACGTTGTCGATGATCTCGCGGCGGTTGATCGCCAACGCCATCGCCCGGCGCTGGTTGACGTCGGGGATGTTCTTGACGTTGAACCCGTAGTAGTAGGTGCCGAGCGACGGGTACTTCTCGTAGTCCTCGGTCTCCTTGATTCTCGGGATCTCCTCCACCGGGAGGTTCGGGTTGACGTCGATCTCGCCGGCCTCGAACGCCTGGACCGAGGTGGTCGCGTCGGAGATCATGCGGCCGTTGACGCGCTCGAGCGCGATGCTGTCGGCGTCGCGCCACTCCTCGTTCTTCACGAGGTCGATGCGCGAGTTGTGCTGCCAGGCGTCGAGCTTGAACGGACCGTTGGTGACGATGTTCGCCGCCTCCGTCCACTTCGACTTGAACTTCTCCACGGTCGCGCGGTGCACGGCCAGGAAGGAGGTATGGGCGGACTGCTGGATGAACCACGGCTGGGCCGAGGTCAGCTTGACCTCCAGCGTGTGGTCGTCCACCGCGTTGACGCCCATCTTGTCCGCGAGCGCGGCGCAGTTCTTCTTGCACCCGTTGTACTCCTGGGCGCCCTCGATGCCGTAGAACTGATAGGCGTAGTCCGCCGCGAGCTCCGGCGAGACCGTCCGCTTCCACGAGTACTCGTAGTCCTGTGCGGTCACGGGATCCCCGTTCGTCCACTTCCCGTCGCTGCGGAGGTGGAACGTCACGGTCTTCCCGTCCTCGCTGATGTCCCAGCTCTCGGCCATGCTCGGCTGCGGCTGGTTCTTCTCATCGAGCAGCACGAGTGGATCCATGATGTTCAGCAGGATCCCCGAGGAGGTCGTGTCGCTCGCCAGACCCGGGTCGAGCGACGGTGGCTCGGCGCCCCAGTTGATGGTGAACGTCTGGTCGGCTGCGCGTGCGCCGCCCTCGTCCTCGGCCTGCGTCGTTCCCGCGCCGCCGGCACCTTCCTCGTCATCGCCGCCGCAGCCGGCTGCGACGAGCGCCATGACGGCGAACAGGGCGGCGAGCGCGAGCCATGCGCTCCTAGACTTCATTTCGATGCTTCCCCCTCCGGATCGGTTGCCGGCGTGCGGCCGGCGAAGGGCCGCCACCAGGCATGGTTGTTCACCACATTCGCCTCACATGAAACCGGCGATTCCGTGAGCACCTCGTAAACCTCTGTTACGAAACGCGTAACGTGGTCGTTGGGATTCGCAGGCACCAACCGCCCACTTCAAGAGCGATAGCGGCGGCCGGTGCTACCGTCGAACGCCGTGCTCTTCACGCAGTTTCTCGACGACGATCTCGGCTGCGCCTCGTATCTCGTCGGCGACGAGGATGCGGGCGTCGCGGCGATCGTCGACCCGCCGTTCGTTGATCGAGCCGCTGCTCGCGGAGGTCGAGCGGAGAGGTGTCCGGCTCGTCCGCGCCGTCGAGACGCACACCCACGCGGATCACGTCTCGGGCCACGGCCGCCTGGCGCTCGAGCACGGCGTGCCGATCAGCATCCACCCCGCCGCGCGAGGTGGAGTTCGACCACGACCCGCTCGCGCGACGGCAACGGAGATCGAGGTCGGCTCGCGTCGTCCTCCGCTGCATCCACACGCCGGGCCACCGGCCCGAGCACTGCTGCCTGGCCGTCCTCGACCGCACGCGCGCCGACGAGCCGTGGCTCGTCCTGACCGGGGACTCGCTCTTCGTCGGCGACACCGCCCGGCCCGATCTCGCCGTCGACGCCCGCGAGGGAGCCGAAGGGCTCTTCCACTCCCTACGGCGGCTCCTCGAGCTGCCCGACGGCGTCGAGGTCTACCCCGGCCACGTCGCCGGCTCGCTGTGCGGCAAGAGCATGAGCTCGAAGGCGTCCACGACGATCGGCTTCGAGCGGCGCTTCAACCGCGCGCTGGCCCATACGGAGCTCGAGGCCTTCGTCGCCGAGTCTGCCGCCGTCGGTTCGCCGAAGCCCGCGAACGTCACGCGGATCGTCGAGCTGAACGCGGGACCGCTCCTCGGTGCACAGCCGGAGGTCGGCGCCCTGTCCACGCCGCCCGAGGGGTCGCAGATCCTCGACGTTCGACCTGCGGCCGAGTACTTCGCGGGTCATGCGCGGGGCGCGGTCAACGTGCCCGTGTCGGGAACGACCTTCGCCACGAAGGCCGGGTACGTGCTCGATCCGGAGCTCCCGCTCGTCGTTGCGGCCGCCGATGCCGAGGAGGCGCAGCGAGCCGTCCGGGGCCTCCGCTCGGTCGGCGTCCTCGCCGTCGCCGGCTACGTGCTCGGCGGCGGGCCGGAGACGATGGAGCCGGTGCGGATCGACGACCTCGAGTCGTTCCTTTCCGACGGCGCCGAGGTCATCGACGTGCGGGAGAAGGACGAACGCGACGACGGCTACATCGCCGGCACCCGCAACGTGCCGTACCGCATGCTCGCCCTCGCGGATGCCGAGGTGCCGAACGACCGGCCGGTGGTGACGATCTGCGAGAGCGGCGCCCGCGCGGCGATCGCCGCAAGCCTGCTGGCCGCGCGTGGCGTCGACGCGCGGCCCGTGATGGACGGCGGCGTCGGCGACTGGATCGACCGCGGCGGGCAGGCGGTGAGCTTCCGCCGCTGCGGCTAGCGCTTCCTGCGGAAGCGCTCAGGAACTCTCGTTCGACGGGAGGTCGCCGTCCCGGTAGCGGGACGCCTTCGGCGCGGGAAAGGCGGCGTAGGCCTCGCGGCCCGACGTCGTCTCGCGTTCGACGGACGCGTCGTGGCGCCGCGCGACGTCGTTGACCGGGTAACGGATCGCGGTGCTGCCACGGGCGCCGATCATCAGGATCGCGCACGGCCCATCGCCCGCGCCGACGAAGACGTGCTCGGTCCACGGCGGGCAGTGGACGAAGTCCCATTGCCCGAGTCGCCGCTCCTCGCCCTCGACGATCAGCACGCACTCGCCGGAGAGCACGAGGAAGTCCTCCTGCGCGTCCTCGCCGTGGTACAGCGCGTTCGCCTCCCCGGGGTGCAAGCACGTGGATGTTGACTCCGTACTGCTCGAAACGCGCGTCCTCGTGCTCGAACACGACGTACGCGCCGCTACCCTCGACCTCGCTCCCAGCGGGCATCGCGAGCGTTGACGACGAACCAGCCCTCGCCGTCCGGTACGAGGCCGGCATCGGTCTCCAGCAGCTCCGCCTCTCTCATCGCAGCAGCTCCACCGTGTAGCCGTTGTCGGCCAGCGAGGCGAGCAGCTCGTCGCAGTGCTCGCCGTCACGGGCAGCGAGCGTCAGCTCGACCTCCGTCTCGGCGACGGTCAGCGCCATGCCCTCCCGATGATGCTCGACCGACAGGACGTTCACGCGCGCGTTCGCGATCAGCTCGAGCAGCTTGATCAGCGAGCCGGGCCGATCCGAGATCCGCGTCCGCAGGACGAGGTACCGGCCGGCGACCGTCAGGCCGTGGCGCATGACCGAGATCAGGGTCGACGGATCGATGTTGCCGCCGGCGAGCACGCAGCAGACCGGCCCCTCGCCGCCGACCAGCCCGGCGAGCACCGCCGCGACCGGAGCTGCGCCCGCCCCTTCGACGACGAGCTTGGTGCGCTCGAGCAGCAGCACGATCGCCTCGCTGATGCGCTCGTCCTCCACGGCCACGATCTCGTCCAGCAGCTCGGCGAGGATCGGCGTCGTCAGCGTGCCCGGCTGCTTGACCGCGATGCCGTCGGCGATCGTGAAGCCGACCTGCCCCGGCACGCCGCCGGCCAGCGGCGCGCACGCGGCGGCCTGCACGCCGACGAGCGAGAGCCGCGGACGCAGCTCGCGCAGCGCGATCGCGATGCCGGACGCGAGGCCGCCGCCGCCGATCGGGATCACGACGGTCCCGACCTCGGGCAGCTGCTCGGCGAGCTCCAGCCCGAGCGTGCCCTGGCCGGCGACCACGCGCGGATCGTCGAAGGCGTGCACGAAGGTCGCACCGCTGCGCTCGACGTGCTCGGCGGCCGCTGCGAGCGCATCGTCGAACATCTCGCCCGCGAGCTCCACCGCGGCGCCGTAGTTCCGGGTCGCATCCACCTTGGCCATCGCAGCGTCGAGCGGCATGAAGATCGTGGCCGGGATCCCCGCCTCCCGGGCCGCCCAGGCCACCGCCTGTCCATGGTTTCCGGCGCTCGCCGCGACGACTCCTGCCGCCCGCTCGGCCCCGGTGAGGCTCGCGATCATGTTGGTCGCGCCGCGGATCTTGAACGCGCCGGTGCGCTGCAGGTTCTCCGCCTTCAGCAGCACGTCGCGGCCGGCGCGGCGCGAGAGCGTCTCCGACGCGAAGACGGGGGTCACGCGCACGGTGTCGCGCAGGCGCTCGCGCGCCTCCGCGATGGCGCTAAACGTCGGAGCCGTCTGCACCGACACGGAACACCTGCTCCATGATCTCGCGGACCGCGGTCAGCGGATCGAGCTTTCGCTGCTGCACGTCGTCGAGCAGGCGCTGCAGCTCGGGGTCGTCGCGCACCGTTGCCTCGAGGTGCTCCTTCGCGCGCCCCGACGCGACGGCGAAGACCTCTCCCGCCAGATTGCGGCGGCGCCGGGCCTCCAACCTGCCGTCCTGCTCGAGGTGGGCGCGATGCTCGCCGAGGCGCTCCCAGAGGTCGGCCACGTTCTCGCCCCGCACCGCCTCCGTGAGGACGATCGGCGGCATCCAGTCGCGCTCCGGGCCGATGGTCAGGATCGACCGCACCTCGTTCAGCATCGTCTTGGCGGCCGGGTGATCCATCTTGTTGACGGCGATCACGTCGGGAATCTCCATGATCCCGGCCTTCAACGCCTGGACGGAGTCGCCGGAGCCCGGCATCAGCACCAGCAGCACGGTATCGGCGATGCCGATGATCTCGACCTCGCTCTGGCCGGTGCCGACCGTCTCCAGGAAGACGACGTCCTTGCCGGCCGCGTCGAGCAGCAGCAGCGCCTGCAGCGTCGCCTCCGCCAGCCCACCCAGGTGGCCACGCGTCCCCATCGAGCGGATGAAGACGCCGGGATCGAGGAAGTGGTCGGAGAGCCGGATCCGGTCGCCCAGGAGCGCGCCCTGGGAGAACGGGCTCGACGGGTCGACGGAGATGACGCCGACCGAGCGGCCCTCGGTCTCGCGGACGTGGCGCACCAGCGCGCTGATCAGCGAGGACTTCCCGACCCCGGGTGGCCCGGTGACTCCGATCGCGGTCGCCCGCCCGGTCTGCGGGTAGAGCTCCCGCACGAGGTCGTACGCGAGCTCGTCGCGGTTCTCGACCAGGCTGATCGCCCGCGCCACCGCTCGCCGGTCGCCCTCGCGCACGCCCTCGAGCAGCGACTCGCGCGTCCAGTCCCGCCGTGCCACGTACCGATGCTAGTGAGCGACGGCTTGCTGCGACTCGACGACCCGCTCGGGCTCGTCGAAGACGAGCTCGGCCTGCTCCTCGGCGAGGCCCGAGGCCATCACGAGCGCCACGCCGGAGCCGACGGCGAACACGAGCGCCGCGAGAGCCCACGTCCACCGCGCGCCGAACGAGTTCGTCAACGGCCCGGCCAGCGCCATGCCGGCGCCCATCAGCGCGTAGTTCGAGCTGATGATGAGCGTGAAGGCCCGCCCGCGAAGGCGATCGGGCGCGCCGCGCTGCACGAGGAGCACGTTGCACACGATGGCGATGCCGTTCCCGGTCGTCGCCGCGACCACGAACGCGCCGGCGATCCAGACGTTCGGCGCAAAGGCGGCAGCGCCGAACCCCGCCGCCATGATCATCATCGAGCCGGCGTACGTCGGCCGCAGGCCGAAGCGCTCGAGCACGCCGCTCGCCGCCAGGCTGCCGAGCGTGAGCCCGAGCCCCGAGGCGCCGACGAGCAGCCCGAAGCCGAAGTCCCCGGCGTCGAGCGACTCCTTGGCCAGGGCGATCTCCGCCACGTTCACGGCGCCGCTGCCGAGCAGCACGATGTTCCACACAACGAGCACGGTGAGCAGCGCTCGCGACTGCCGCACGAGCGCGAAGCCGTCGGCGAGGTCGCGCCAGTGGCCCTTCGTCAGCGGCTGCTCGGAACGCAGCCGGCTGGCCGGGATCCGAATGATGAGCAGGGCGGAGACGAGGAATGTAACCGCGTTGATCCCGTAGGCGAGGTCGGGGCCCGAGACGGCGAGCAGCACGCCGCCGACCACCGGCCCGATCATCCACGCGAGATTCTCGACAGCCTGCAGCAGCGAGTTGGCGGTCGGCAGCTGGTCGTCGGGCACGAGGTTCGGCAGGCCGGCGTAGACCGCCGGGCGGAAGAACCCGGTCGCGATCCCCGCGACCGCCGCCAGGACGACGACCATCATCGGTCCGGTGGCGAACGGCAGGACCACGAAGACGCCGAGCCGGACGACGTCCGAGGCGATCATCAGCCCGCGTCGGGACAGCCGGTCGACGAGTGGGCCGAGCGTCAAGCCGATGACGATGATCGGCAGGAACTCCACGAGCAGCAGGGCGGAGACCCACGTCAGCGAGCCGGTCCGGTCGTAGACGTCGACGCTGAGCGCAACCGCCGCGAGGTACGTTCCGAAGCCGCTCCCGAGCGTCGCCAGGAAGAGCAGGCGGAAGTCGAGCGCCCAGCTCAGGATGCTCAGACGACGCGGGAGCAACACCCGAGGACGCTACCACCTGCATCTGCGGGCGGCACCCCCATTTGGGTGACGTAAGACCCCCGTTCGGGGGATCTCGGCGCAGGCGGCGGCGCTCGGGCCGATCTAGTTCGCGTCGGTCTCGTACGCGAGGTTCGGGCGCACGCGCCGCTCGGCCTCCGCAACCGGCACGCCGAGCCTCGCGGCGTAGTCCTCGGCCTGGTCGCGGCCGACGCGGCCGACTGCGAAGTAACGCGAGGACGGATGCGCGAAGTAGAGACCGCTGACCCCTGCCGCCGGCAGCGCCGCCCAGTTCTCCGTGAGCTCGAACCCGAGCTCGTGCGCGCCGAGCAGGGCGAAGAGCGGCTCCTTGAGCCCATGGTCGGGGCAGGCCGGATAGCCGAACGCCGGCCGGATGCCGCGGTAGCGCTCCGCGATCAGATCCTCGTTCCCGAGCTCCTCGTCGGGCGCGTACCACTCCCGGCGCACTCGCTGGTGCAGCCACTCCGCGCAGGCCTCTGCGAGCCGGTCGGCCAGCGCCTTGGCCATGATCGCGCGGTAGTCGTCGTGGTCCGCCTCGAATCGCGCCGCGAGCTCGTCGGCGCCGAAGACGCCCACGGCGAACGCGCCGAGGTGGTCGCCGTCGTCCGCGACGTAGTCGGCCAGCGAGCGGTTCGGCCGGGAGTCGCCGTACGCGGCCTGCTGCCGCAGCATCGGGAACGTCGTCCCGCTTTCGAGGACGATGTCGTCGCCGTCGCGCCCGGCCGGCCAGTAGCCGTGGACACCCCGTGGACGAAGCGCACCCTGCGCGGTGATCTCCGTGAGCAGCGCCTGCGCGTCGTCGTAGAGCTCGCGAGCCTCGGGCCGGTCGAGGATCGCCGGAAAGCGCCCTTTCAGCTCCCAGGCATGGAAGAAGAACTGCCAGTCGATGTAGGGGACGAGCTCCTCGAGCGACGGCTCGACCGTCCGCGTGCCGGTGAACGGCGGCACGGGCAGATCGTCGAACGCCACCGCCTCGCCGTTCGCGCGCGCCTTCGAGAGCGGCAGCAGAGGCTTGCTGGCCCGCTCGCCGTGCTGCACCCGCAGCCGCTCCTGGTCGGCACGGTTCCGCTGGTCGAGCTCGGCGCGCCGTGGCCCGTCGAGGAGGTCGGAGACGACGCCGACCACGCGCGACGCGTCGAGCACGTGCAGCGTCTCGCGGCTGTAGGCCGGGGCGATCCGGACGGCGGTGTGCTGCTTCGACGTCGTGGCGCCGCCGATCAGCAGCGGCAGCTCGAGCCCGCGGCGCTCCATCTCGGTCGCGACGCGAACCATCTCGTCCAGCGAAGGCGTGATCAGGCCGGAGAGCCCGACCGCGTCCGCGCCGAGCTCGATCGCAGTGTCGAGGATCTTGTCGGCCGGCACCATCACGCCGAGGTCGACGACCTCGTAGTTGTTGCAGCCGAGAACGACGCCGACGATGTTCTTGCCGATGTCGTGGACGTCGCCCTTCACCGTCGCGAGCACGATCCGGCCCTGGTGGCGTCCGTTTCCGCCGGCACGCTCCTCCTCCATATACGGCTCGAGGTAGGCCACTGCCCGCTTCATCGCACGGGCGCTCTTGACGACCTGGGGCAGGAACATGCGCCCCGACCCGAACAGGTCGCCGACGACCTGCATGCCGTCCATGAGCGGTCCTTCGATGACGTCGAGTGGTCGCACGGCGACCTGCCTCGCTTCCTCGACGTCCTCCTCGATGAAGTCGGTGATGCCGTGCACGAGGGCGTAGGACAGACGCTCGCCGACCTCCGCCTCCCGCCACGAGAGGTCGACCTCGCGCCGTTTCGACTCTCCGACCACCCCGGACGCGAACTCGACCAGCCGCTCGGTCGCGTCGGGCCTCCGGTTCCAGATCACGTCCTCGATCCGCTCGAGCAGATCCGGCGGCACGTCCTCGTACACCGCGAGCTGCCCGGCGTTGACGATGCCCATGTCCAGGCCGGCGCGGATCGCGTGGTACAGGAAGACCGCGTGCATGGCCTCCCGCACGACGGCGTTGCCGCGGAACGCGAAGGAGAGGTTCGAGATGCCGCCGCTCGTGAGCGAACCGGGGCAGCGCTCCTTGACCAGAGGGAGCGCCTCGATGAACGACCGGGCGAAGTCGTTGTGCTCCTCGATACCGGTCGCCACCGCCAGCACGTTGGAGTCGAAGACGATGTCGTGCGGCGCGAAGCCGGCTTGCTGCGTCAGCAGGTCGTACGCGCGTCCGCAGATCTCGACCTTCCGCTCGACCGTCTCGGCCTGTCCCCGCTCGTCGAACGCCATCACGACTACCGCCCCGCCGTAGCGCCTGATCGTGCGGGCGTGCTCGAGGAACGCCTCCTCCCCCTCCTTGAGGCTGATCGAGTTGACGATGCCCTTGCCGCCGAGGCAGCGCAGGCCGGCCTCGAGCACCTCTGGCCGCGAGCTGTCGACGACGATCGGCAGGCGGGAGATCTCCGGCTCGGCGGCGACGTTGTTGAGGAACGTCGTCATCGCCTCGACGCCGTCGAGGAGGTCGGCGTCCATGTTGACGTCCAGCAGGTTCGCACCGCCGCGGACCTGATCGAGCGCCACCTCCGTCGCCGCCGAGAAGTCGCCCGCCTCCACGAGGCTGCGGAAGCGGGACGAGCCGGTGACGTTCGTCCGCTCGCCGATGACGACGAAGCCGGTGTCCGGGCCGATCACGAACGGCTCGAGCCCGCTGAAGCGTGGGCGGTCGCCGCGTGGCGGCACCTTCCGTGGCGAGACGTCCTCGACCGCGGCGACGATGGCCCGGGTGTGATCAGGCGTGGTGCCGCAGCAGCCGCCGACGATGTTCACGAGGCCGTCGCGCGCGAACTCGCCGAGGACGCGGCTCGTGTCGTGCGGCAGCTCGTCGTACTCCCCGATCGGGTTCGGCAGGCCGGCGTTGGGGTAGCACGCCACGAAGGTCGGCGCCGCGAGCGCGAGATCCTCGAGGAAGGGCCGCATCTGGCCGGCGCCGAGCGAGCAGTTGATGCCGACCACGAGCGGCTCGGCGTGCTCGACGGCGATCAGGAACGCCTCGGCCGTCTGACCCGAGAGGTTGCGGCCGCTGGCGTCGATCGCCGTGAAGGACGCCCACACCGGAGTGCCGGGCGCGGCCTCGGCGGCGGCGACGAGCGCGGCCTTCGCGTTCAGCGTGTCGAAGACGGTCTCGATCAGCAGCAGGTCGACGCCGCCCTCGACGAGCCCGCGCATCTGCTCGGCGTAGGTCTCGACGACCTTGTCGAACGTCACGGCCCGGTAGCCGGGGTCGTCGACCTTCGGCGAGAGCGACAGCGTGACGTTGAGCGGGCCGACCGAGCCGGCCACGAGGCGGCCGCCGGCCTCGTCGGCTGCACGGCGTGCGAGGCGCGCGCCTTCGACGTTCATCTCGTAGACGGCGTCCTCGAGCCCGTAGTCGGCCTGGCCGATCCGCGTCGCCGTGAAGGTGTTGGTCGTCGTGATGTCGGCGCCCGCCTCCAGGTACGAGCGGTGGATGCCGAGCACGACCTCGGGCCGTGTCAGGTTGAGCAGGTCCGGATCGCCGGCCACGTCGCGGGGGTGATCCCGGAAGCGTTCGCCGCGGTATGCCTCCTCCCCGCGCACCTCGCGCTGGATGAGGACGCCCCAGGCGCCGTCGAGGATCCCGATGCGGTCCTGCAGCAGCGATTCGAGGCGCTCGCGGGCGGTCATGGACGCATTGTGGCTGCTACCGGCTCGTTCGCCGGGGCGACACCCGCCGGATCGGGGTAACGCCTCAGGCGTGTCGGTCCTCGGAGTCTCCTTCGTGCTCGCCGAATACGTGATGCGCGAGTGGGGCTCTCGATCCTCGGCTTCGGCCCGTCGCCGCCGCCGGTGACGTGGGGCAACATCGCGCTCGAGGGCATGCGCTTCAGCAACCTCTGGCTCGTCCTCCTGCCGTCAATCGCCATCGCCGTTCTGGGCGTCGCCGCGAGCCTGCTCGCCGACGGACTCCAGGCCGCGTTGGACCCGCGCCGCGACGCCGCCATGCCGAGCGATCCAGCGTAGGAACGCCGCACCGTTCTGCGAACCGATCCCGCGCGGCCGACCGGCCATGTCCGGGGACAGACCCCGGACGTGTCCTCGCCTAGGCGCCGGACCTCGCTCGCAACCCCGCATAGCGAGCCGCGAAAGCGGACGTTCACGACGGGCGGGCGGCCGCCCGCAGAAGCCATGTCCGGGGACAGACCCCGGCCATGTCCGCGCGACGGCCCGCGAACGAAGACAAACAACGTTCGCCGCGCGAAAGCGGTCGAAAATTAGCGGCGGAGTTCGCCGAGACCCTGTGGGCGCTTTCCGCCAGGAAAGCGCCCGGCCTGCTAGCCGGTGGTCCTGCCGGAAACCGTGAGCTGGTTCTCGGCGTGCCGGATCCGCTGCTCGAGCTGCCAGCGGTCAGCGGTCGACTCGCCCGCCTCCACCTTCTCGAGCTCGGCCTTCGCCTCCTCGAGCTGCGCCTGCGCGCGGGCGTCGTCGATCTCCTTCACGTCGACGGCATCGTCGACGAGCGCGAGCGCTCGATCGAGCTCGACCTTGAAGAAGCCGGGCCCGGTCGCGAGCTCGACGACCTCGTCCGCCTGGCGGTTCAGGTAGATCCGCGTCGAGCCGGCCTTCAGCGTCGCGACGAGCGGAGCGTGCCGCGCGAGCACGCCGATCTCGCCCGCCGCGCCGGGGACGATGAGGAGTTCGGCCGCGCCCTCGAACGCCGCGCCGTCGGGCGTGACGATCGAGACGTCGAACTTCGGATGGACGTCGGCCACGACGCGGCGCCTACGCGGCGGCCTTCTCTGCCTGCTGCGCCTTCTCGACCGCCTCTTCGATCCCGCCGACCATGTAGAAGGCGCTCTCCGGCAGTTCGTCGTGCTGACCGTTGATGATCTCCTGGAAGCCGCGGATCGTGTCCTCGAGCTTCACGTACTTGCCGGGCGTGCCCGTGAACTGCTCGGCCACGAAGTTCGGCTGCGACAGGAAGCGCTCGATCTTGCGGGCGCGGGAGACGACGAGCTTGTCCTCATCCGTCAGCTCGTCCATGCCGAGGATGGCGATGATGTCCTGCAGGTCCTTGTAGCGCTGGAGGATCTGCTGCACCTGCGTCGCCGTCTGGTAGTGCTCGTCCGACACGATCCCGGGCTGCAGCGCCCGCGAGGTGGAGTCGAGCGGGTCGACGGCCGGGTAGATGCCCTTCTCCACGATCGCCCGCGACAGCACGGTCGTGGCGTCGAGGTGCGCAAAGGTATTGGCCGGCGCGGGGTCGGTGAGGTCGTCGGCGGGGACGTAGATCGCCTGCACCGACGTGACCGAGCCCGTTCGCGTCGACGTGATGCGCTCCTGCAGCTGTCCCATCTCGGTGGCGAGCGTCGGCTGGTAGCCGACCGCGCTCGGCATGCGGCCGAGCAGCGCCGACACCTCGGAGCCCGCCTGCACGAAGCGGAAGATGTTGTCGATGAACAGCAGCGTGTCCTGCCCCTGATCGCGGAAGTACTCCGCCATCGTCAGACCAGAGAGGCCGACCCGGAGACGGGCTCCCGGCGGCTCGTTCATCTGCCCGTAGACGAGCGCGACCTTGTCGATCACCTTCGACTCGGTCATCTCGAGCAGCAGGTCGTTGCCCTCGCGCGTCCGCTCCCCGACTCCGGCGAAGACGGAGACACCGCCGTGCTCCCGAGCGACGTTGTGGATCAGCTCCTGGATGAGCACCGTCTTGCCGACGCCCGCGCCACCGAAGAGGCCGATCTTGCCGCCCTTGATGTACGGCGCGATCAGGTCGACGACCTTCAGGCCGGTCTCGAAGATCTCGACGGTCGGAGAGAGGTCGCGGAAGCTCGGCGGGTCGCGATGGATCGCCCAGCGCTCGACCTGACCGTTCGTGTCCTCCTTCTCGTCGATCGGCTCGCCGATCACGTTCCAGAGCCGCCCGAGCGTCGAGTCGCCGACCGGCACCGAGATCGGCCCGCCGGTGTCGACGACGTCGGTGCCGCGCGCGAGCCCGTCGGTGGAGTCCATCGCGACGGCGCGGACGCGATCGTCGCCGAGGTGCTGCTGCACCTCCGCGATCAGCGGCGTCGAGCTGCCGTCCGGCCCAGGAACGTCGATGCGGAGCGCCGTGTAGATCTCCGGCAGCTTCTCGGCGAACACCGCGTCGATGACGACGCCCTTGATCTCGACGATCGTCCCGACGTTCGACGCGCTGGACTGCTCAGACATGGCTCTCCCGAGGCTCGCTGGGTGGAATCGGAGGTGTCCTCGTGCGACGCACAAAGTTCGCACAAAGTGTCCGGAGTCTAGCGGAGCGCGGGCGCCGCGGAGTCCGCCAGCGGGCGCCGGTGTGCGCGTCGAGCGCCGCCGCCAGCCTGGCGGCGTGGTCGAGCTGTCAGCAGCGTGCGGTGACGAGGTTCGGCAGCACGCCTACAGCGTACGGACTCCGTCTTACGAGGGTGTTACAGGCCGGCAGCCGGGCCGAAGTGATGCGGCCGAGACGACGTCTGCGGCTTGATGTCCGACACGAGCTGCACGCGCCGCAGCTGACGCATGTCCCGATCCTCGCGTGCGGTCGTCCGTGCTCTCGACGACGACCACCATCGGAGCCGCGGTCGTGAGCCGGTCACCGCCCGGGACGGAGACGGCCGATCCGATCGCGAACGCGAACGCCCCCACCGCCGCCGCAGCAGCCGTCGAGTACAGGGCCCGGCGCGGCGCGAGGCGCCGTGCGCCGCCGCGCAGCAGGGCGGGCACCGAGACGGGGTGCGGGACCGGCTCCAAAGGCGCCTCCCGCACGGCGGTCGCCACGGCAGCGACGCGCTCCGTGAAGGCGCTGCAGTCCGCGCAGCGCTCGAGGTGGGCACCGAGCAGCCGCTGCTCGAACGTGGACAGCTCGCCGTCGGGCTGCAATGCGGCCCAGGCGCGCGCCCGTTCACAAAGGATCCTGCGGTCCCTCATGTTCCTTCTGACGATAGCTCGGCGCGCTGGTTAGGCGGTGCCATGTCAGCGGGCTCAGATCAGCTGGTACCGGCTGTCGACGGCGATGCCGATCGCCAGCAGGACGAAGCCGAGCAGCGCCAGCAGACCGCCGGTGACAACGGCCTCGCGGTGCTCGTCGGCGCTCGCGCCGCGCAGGCCCCGCCCAACCCGCCAGCCGCGGTCCTCACCGACCGGGCGCATCGGCCCCCGGTTGCCCAGGAAGAAGCCCGCGAACGCCAGGAACGCCCCGACCATGTAGAAGCCGAGCGAGACCGAGCGATCGGCGGCCGCGCCGAACGCGAGCCCGAGCAGCAGCGAGACGACCACGATGCCCGCCGAGACGGAGCCGAGCAGGATGGCGAAGCGCCGGGCCGCGGCGCGCCACTTGTCCACGGCCTTGCTACCCGGTGGTCGAGATCGGCTCGCCCTCGGCCGGCCGGCGGATCTCGGCGGCCGTCAGCGGCCAGCGCTCGAGCGGGAAATGGCACGCGGCAGCATGGCCGTCGCCGAAATCGTAGAGCTCGGGCTCGTCGACGTCGCACTTGCCCGGCTGGAAGCGCGGGCAGCGCGGGTGGAAGCGACAGGCCTCCGGCGGATTGAGCGGGCTCGGCACGTCGCCCTCGAGCACGATCGGCTGACGCTTGCGGCCGAGCTCGGGATTCGGGATCGGTACGGCGGAGAGCAGCGCGCCGGTGTAGGGATGCTTCGGGCCTGCGTACAGCTGTTGGCGAACCGCCGTCTCCACGACCTTCCCGAGGTACATCACCATCACGCGGTCTGAGATGTGACGCACGACGTTCAGATCGTGCGCGATGAAGATGTAGGTCAGGCCGAACTCCTGCTGAAGGTCCTTGAGCAGATTCAGGATCTGCGCCTGCACCGACACGTCGAGCGCCGAGACCGGCTCGTCGCAGACGATCAGCTTCGGGTTGACGGCCAGGGCCCGCGCCACGCCGATCCGCTGGCGCTGCCCACCCGAGAACTCGTGCGGGAAGCGGTTGTAGTGCTCGGGGTTGAGGCCGACGATCTCGAGCAGCTCCTGGACGCGCCGCTTGATCTCCGCATCGCTGCCTGTCTTGTGCACCTGGAGTGCCTCGGCGACGATGAAGCCGACGCGCTTGCGCGGGTTGAGGCTGGCGTACGGGTCCTGGAAGACCATCATCAGCTCGCGCCGGATGGGGCGCATCTCGGCCCGGTTCAGCTTCGAGATGTCGCGGCCGTCGAAGATGATCTGGCCGGCGGTCGGATCCAGCAACCGCATCACGCAGCGCGCCATCGTCGACTTGCCGCAACCAGACTCGCCGACCACGCCGAGCGTCTCGCGGGGCTTGACGCTGAAGGTGACGTCGTCGACCGCCTTCACGGTCGCGACCTCCTTCTGGAAGACGATGCCCCGGGTCACCGGGAAGTACTTCTTCAGGTTCTGGACCTCGAGCAGCGCGTCGCTCATGTCGCCTCGGCGTACTGTGCGAGCAGCTTCGCGGCCTCGCGCTCCTTCGTCGCGTCGTCCAGCCAGCACGCCTGCAGATGCTCGGAGTCGGAGCCGGCAGGGGCCAGCTTGGGCACGTCGCGCACGCACTGGTCCATGACGTACGGACAGCGCGGGTGGAACCGGCAGCCGCTCGGCGGATGGAGGAGAGAGGGCGGCTGGCCAGGGATCTGCACGAGCCGCTCGACGTCCGCGTCCAGGCGCGGGAGCGATCCCAACAGGCCCCACGTGTACGGGTGCTGCGGCGCCGTGAAGATCGCGTCGACAGTTCCCTCCTCGATCACGTGGCCCGCGTACATGACCACCACGTCGTCCGCGATCTCCGCGACGACGCCGAGGTCGTGCGTGATCATGACGATCGCCGTCTCGTGATCCTGCTGGAGCTTGGCCATCAGCGCGAGGATCTGCGCCTGGGTGGTCACGTCGAGCGCGGTCGTCGGCTCGTCGGCGATGAGCAGCTCGGGGTCGTTGATCATCGCCATCGCGATCATCACGCGCTGGCGCATCCCGCCCGAGAACTGATGGGGATAGTCGTCGATGCGCCGGTCGGCACGCGGAATGCCGACCTCCTGGAGCGCCTCGCGCGCGCGCGCCTTGGCTGCCTTCGCGGACACGTCGCGGTGGAGCATCACCGCTTCGACCAGCTGCTTGCCGATCGTGTGCACCGGGTTCAACGAGGTCATCGGATCCTGGAAGATCATCGCCACCTCGTCACCGCGGATCCGGCGCATGCGCGTGCCGCCGAGGCCGATCAGGTTCTCACCCTTGAAATTGGCCTCGCCCGAGGACATCGTGTTGCGCGGGTTGTTGAGGCCCATGATCGTCAGGCACGTGACGCTTTTTCCGCAGCCCGATTCGCCCACGATGCCGAGCGTCTTGCCCTTGTCGACCGAGAAGCTGACCCCGTCGACCGCCTTGACCACGCCGTCGTCGGTGCGGAAGCTGGTCCGCAGCTCACGAACGTCGAGGAGAGCCATCAGGACAGCCGAATCCTCGGATCGATCCAGGCGTAGAGCACGTCGACGATGACGCTGAAGACAATGATGCAGAGCGTCGAGAAGACGACCACCCCCAGGATCACCGGCAGGTCGAAGTTCTCGTAGCTGATCAGGACCTGCCGTCCGAGGCCGGGCAAGCTGTAGATGCTTTCGGTGAAGATCGCGCCGCCGAGCGCCAGGCCGATGTCCATGCCGAGGATGGTCACGACCGGCAGCAGGCTGTTGCGCAGGATGTGGGAGCGCAGCACGCGGTTTTCGGGAGCGCCCTTCGCGCGTGCCGTGCGGACGTAGTCCTCGTTCATCGTCTCCATCACGTTCGCCCGGATCAGGCGCACGTAGAGCGCGGCGAAGAGGATCATGAAGGTCGTCCAGGGCAGGATCATGTGGTAGGCCCACTGCACGGGCCCGCCGCATTCGGCGGTGTCCGCCGGACTGAAGAAGTCGCAGTAGCCGCTGATCGGCGTCCAGCCCAGCTTGTAGCCGAAGAAGTAGGCAAAGATCAGGCCGATCCAGACCGGGTGCGCCGAGAGCCCGATCAGCACGAACACCATCCCCGCCCGGTCGATCAGCGAGCGCGGCTTGAGCGCGCTCAGGATCCCCACCGGCAGGGCGAGGGCGAGCCAGAAGATGGCGCCGCCGAAGACGAGGGACGCGGTCACCGGCGCGGCGCGCAAGACGACGTCGTTCACGTCCTGGCGGTTCACGAACGACTCGCCGAGCGACTGCTCACCGACCAGCTGCCACAGGAAGCGGCCGTACTGCTGGTAGACCGGCTCGTCCAGGTGGAGCGCGTTCAGCGACGTCTCTGCACGTCCTCCGGCGAGGCGCCCTGCCCGGCGGCCAGACGTGCCGGGTCCGACGGCGTCACGTAGAAGATCACGTAGGTGACGACCGTCACCGCGAGGAACAGCACGAGCGCCCAGAGCAGACGCCGGACGAGGAAGTGGAACATCGGCAGACGTGAGTGTAGTGGGATCGAGCAGGTGGAGCTAGCGGGTGAGGGGCGCGCCCGGCGCCCCTCACCCAGAGCTCATCTGACTCCTGGTGCTACTTGACGGCCAGCGCGCTGAGCACGGCTGCCGCGTAGACCGGGTGGTAGATGTAGTTCGTCATGCGAGCAGCCGATGAACTCACGCGTGTTGCCGTTGTGCATCGGGGCCCACGGCGCGACGTTCGTCATCAGGTCGACGTCCAGCTTGCCGTAGGACTCGTAGCGAGCGTTGCCGGTCAGCCTCGCCGCGCTATTCATCTTTGCGTTGTACTGCGGGTTGTTCAGGTACGCGTAGTTCGAGTTGTTCGACTCCTGGATGTTGCCGCCGTCCAGCAGGACGTTGATGAAGTCGAACGGGTCCGGATAGTCGGCGAGCCAGCCGATCGTGAACATGTCGAAGTCGCCACCCTTGTCGCCGGCCGTCTTGATGGCGACGGCGAAGGGCTGCGGCTTCAGCTCGGGGCGGAGGCCCATCTGCCGGAGGTTGAACTGCAGGATCTGCGCGCGGGCGACGGCCGTGGCCGACGTCGTGTGCAGGATCTTCACCTCGGCGTTGGAGCCGCCGGCGAGCTGCTTGGCCCGCGTCGGGTTCGCACCCTGGAGCGGGTAGATCTTCGCGTCCCGGTAGCCCCGCATGCTGGGCGGCAGGATCTGGTCGGTGCGCTTACCCGACAGCAGACCGCCGACCCGGAGCCACGCCGGGCGGTCGACCGCGTAGTTGATGGCCTTCCGCAGGTTGACGTTCGACAGCGGACGACCAGCAGTCGTGTTGAGCGCCGCATAGAACACGTTGACGCCCGGGTTCACGAAGTAGCGGCTCTTGTTGACGCCGTACGCGTTGAAGAGCTCCTGGTGCGCAGTCGGGGGCAGGCCGCCCATGTCGTAGTCGACCTGGCCCGCCTTGGTCTGCAGGAAGCTCTGCGACTGATCGGTCAGCACCGTGATCACGATCCGGTCCGGGTTCGCGGCGCGCGAGCCCTTGTAGAACCGGTTCCGCTCGAGCACGAGCTGGCGGCCGACGTCACGGCTGACGATCCGATACGGACCGGCCGACGGGTAGACGTTCTCACCCTTCGCGTTGATCGGCATGTTCGGCTTGACGGCCGCGAAGAACGGCATCGCGATCTCCGCCGAGGAACGTCGGGTTGTTGCGGGTGAGGCGGATGGTCAGCGTCTGGCCGCTGGCCGTGACGCCGCTGACCGAGCTCGCGCGGCCGGCGTTGCGGGCATCTGCGCCCACGACGTCGTGCAGGAACGCGATCGCAGGCGACGCCTGCCTCGGGTCTGCGGCACGCTCGATGGCGCGCTTGAACGACGCCGCCGTCACCGCCGAGCCGTCGCTGAAGCGAAGGCCGCTCCTGACGGTGAACGTGTACGTGCGACCGTTCGCCGAGATCGTCGGCTGGGCCGAAGCCGCCTCCGGGGTAAGACGTGCGCCAGCGGCGCCCGGCTTGTCCGGGTAGTTGAGCAGCGTCATGTTCGTCGAATACAGCACCTGCCAACCGGCCGAGTCGTACGCAAGTGCCGGATCGAGGAACTCGAAGTCGGTGTTCGAGAGGTTGACGCGAAGCGTGCCGCCCCGCTTGACCTCCGCCACCCTGCCTGCGCTTCGAGGGTGCCGCCGAGCCGCCGAACGCGGCCGCGACGAGCAGACCTGCCCCGATCACCGCAAGCGTGAGCGAGAGCAAGAACCTCTTGTGCATCGGACTCCTTCCGTGATGTGCGAGGCCTTCCGGGCGAATGCGCTCGCACGAGTGTTTACCACTGCGCTGCAATCAGACGAGCGCGGCGCGGTTTGGTTAGTGAATTGCCGCCCGGCTTACAGCCCGGCGCGGCGCGGATCGAAGGCGTCGCGGAGCCCATCGCCGAGGAGGTTGAAGGCGAGGGTCGTGAACAGGATCGCGAGACCCGGCCACACCATGATCAGCGGCTGCGTCGTGTAGTACGTCGGCCCCTCCGCGAGCAGGTTGCCCCAGCTCGCCGTGGGCGCCTCGATGCCGAGGCCCAGGAACGACAGCCCGGCCTCGGCGATGATGTTGTTGGCGACGATCAGCGTCGAGTACACGATGATCGGCGCGACGAGGTGCGGCAGCAGGTGCGAGAGCATGATGCGCCCGTCTCCGGCTCCCGTCATGCGCGCGGCCTCGATGAACTCCTTCTCGCGCAGCGAGAGCACCTGGCCGCGGATGATCCTCGCCGGGTAGAACCAGCCGAACAGCGAGAAGATCAGCACCAGCGTGAAGACGCCGGGCGGCAGCAGGCCACCGAACGTGATCTTGTCGAGCTGGTCTCCGACCGTGGCGGCGATGGCGATGATGAAGAGGAGCGCCGGGAACGCCATCACGATCTCCGTCAGGCGCGAGACGACGGTGTCGACCGCGCCGCGGTAGTAGCCGGCCATCAGGCCCATGATCACGCCGATGGTCACGGAGAAGAGCGTCGCCAGCAGGGCGACCTCGAGCGAGGTCTGTGCGCCGTAGAGCAGCCGCAGGAAGAGGTCGCGCCCCAGCTGGCTGTCGCCGCCGAGCACGAACAGCGTGTCGCCGAAGTCCCCCGTGGCGCCGACGTACGGCGCCTCGCTGACGTACGTCCAGGGGCCGACCGGCAGCAGCGTCTGTGGATCGAGGCCTTCGGCGAAGATCTGGTTCGGCCCGTGACCGAGCAGCTTCGCGGCGACCGGCGCGCCGACGAAGGCGATGAGCAGCAGGAAGATGATGAAGACGCCGCCGGCGATCGCGATGCGGTCGCGCCTGAAGCGAATCCAGACCTGCTCCCAGTAGCCGCGAGCCTTGACGGGGACGAGCCCCTCGCCCAGCTCCGTGCCCGACTCGACGGCGACCGACGCCGCCAGTCCGGCACCGGCGCCCAGCACTTCCGGATGCTTCTCCGAGGGGGCCACGGTGGACGAGAGCTTAGACGAGCAGCGGACGCCCCGGTTAGAGCAATTTCCGATCTTTCGGCGCCGCGGTTCCGGCCGGCCAGGTCCGGGGACTGTCCCCTGTCACGTCCGTAGCCGGCATGCCGACAACGGCCACGTCTGCGCCGCTATGCCGCGCGGCGGGCGGGATCAACGCCCTGCACATGTCCATCGCGGACGCGGCCGCGCGAGCCACGGCCGGGGACAGACCCCGGACGTGTCCGCCGAACGCGCCGGCGGCGCGTCAGGTCAGGGCTTCCGCGCCGCCGACGACCTCGAGGATCTCCTGGGTGATCTCGGCCTGGCGGGCACGGTTCATGTCGAGCGTCAGCCCGTCGATGAGCTCGCCGGCGTTCTTCGAGGCGTTCCGCATCGCGGTCATGCGCGCGCCCTGCTCGGACGCCGTCGACTCGAGCAGCGCCCGGTAGATCTGCGTCTCCAGATAGACGGGCAGCAGCCGCTCGAGGATCTCCTCCGGCTCCGGCTCGAAGATGAAGTCGCCGCGGAGCGCGTCCTGCTGGCGCTCGTCGTCGTCGGTCTCGAGGATGTCGGCGGCGATCGGCAGGATCTCCTGCTCGGTCACCCGCTGGGACAGCGCCGACTCGAAGCGGTTGTAGACGAGCATGACGCGGTCGACCTCGCCCTCGGTGAACAGCTCTGCGACACGGTGCGCGATCGCCTGCGCATCGCTGTACGCGGGCCGGTCGGTGAAGCCCGTGTACTCGCCCGCGAGGTCGTACCGCCGGAAGGTCAGCGTCGAGCGCCCCTTCTTGCCCACCGCGACCCACCGCACCTCCTTGCCCTCCTGGCGCAGCTCGCGCTCGAGCGCGAACGCGCGTCGCAGGATCTGCGCGTTGAAGGCGCCGGCAAGGCCGCGGTCGCCCGTGAGAGGCACGACGGCCACCGTGGAGATCTCCTCGCGCTGCTGCAAGAGCGGCAGCCCGCGCACCGAGGTGGCGGCCCGCCCCACGCCGGCGATGAGCTCGGTCATCGTGTCCGCGTACGGACGCATCGCCTCGATCCTGCCCTGGGCGCGCCGCAGCTTCGCGGCCGCGACGAGCTCCATCGCCCGCGTGATCTTGCGGGTGTTCCGGACGGAGCGGATGCGCCGCTTGATGTCCTGGACCGAGGCCATCAGACGAGCGAGCGCTCCTCCTCGACGTTGAAGGAGCCCTTGAAGTGCTCGAGCGCCTTGTCGAGCTTCTCGACGGTCTCGTCGGTGAGATCGCTCGAGTCGTCGATCGCCTCGTAGATGCCGCCCTCGGTGCGGAGGTACTCACGGAGCTCGTCCTGGAAGCGCGGCACTTGCGGGGTCGGGATCTCGTCGAGATGGCCGTTGATGCCCGCATAGAGCGCGACGACCTGCTCGGCGTGCGGCCAGGGCTGGTACTGCGGCTGGTTCAGCGTCGCGACCATGCGCTCGCCGCGGGCGAGCGAACGCTGCGTCGCCGGGTCGAGCTCGGAGCCGAACTGCGCGAACGCCTCGAGCTCCCGGTACTGCGCGAGGTCGAGGCGCAGGCGGCCGGCGACCTTCTTCATCGCCTTTGTCTGCGCGGAGCCACCGACGCGGGACACCGACGTGCCGACGTTGATCGCGGGCCGCACGCCGGAGTAGAAGAGGTCGGACTCGAGGAAGATCTGCCCATCCGTGATCGAGATCACGTTCGTCGGGATGTAGGCGGAGATATCGCCGGCCTGAGTCTCGATGATCGGCAGGGCCGTGAGCGAGCCGCCCCCAAGCTTGTCGGACAGCTTGCACGCGCGCTCGAGCAGCCGCGAGTGCAGGTAGAAGACGTCGCCCGGGAACGCCTCTCTGCCCGGCGGCCGACGCAGGAGCAGCGAGAGCTGACGATAGGCGTCGGCGTGCTTCGAGAGGTCGTCGTAGATGACGAGTGCATGCTTGCCGTTGTAGAGGAAGTACTCGCCGATCGCGGCTCCGGCGAACGGGGCCATCCACTTGATCGGCGCGGCCTCCTGCGCCGGCGCAGACACGATGACCGTGTAGTCCATGGCACCCGCGTCGCGCAGCCGCTCGTACACCTGCGCGACCGTCGAGCCCTTCTGGCCCACGGCGACGTAGATGCAGATCACGTCCGCGCCGCGCTGGTTGATGATCGCGTCGATCGCGACGGCCGTCTTGCCTGTGCCACGGTCACCGATGATCAGCTCGCGCTGGCCGCGGCCGACGTTCGTCATCGAATCGATCGCCTTGATGCCGGTCATGAGCGGCTCCTTGACCGGCTGCCGCTGGATCACGCCCGGAGCCTTGAACTCGAGCGGCCGGCGCTCGGTGGTCTCGATCTCGCCCTGGCCGTCGAGCGGGTTCCCCAGCGGATCGACCACGCGGCCGATGAGCGCGTCGCCGACCGGAACGCTGATGACTGCGCCTGTGCGGCGGACCGGCTGGCCCTCCGTCACGTGCTGCCACTCGCCGAAGAGCGCGACGCCGACGTTGTCCTCCTCGAGGTTGAACGCGATGCCGACGACGCCGTGCTCGAACTCGAGCCGCTCGAGCGAGACGCAGTTCTCGAGCCCGTGCACGCGGGCGATGCCGTCGCCGACCTGGAGGACGGTGCCGACCTCGGACAGGTCGGTCTGGACGTCGTACTGCTCGATCCGCTGCTTGAGGATCGAGGTGATCTCTTCCGGGCGTAGCTTCACGTGGTCTCCCTGTCTCGCGCTCGCAGATGGTTGGTGGTCTGTCGCCGCTGCCGGCGCGTCACAGCCGCAGCCGCGCCGTCGTCCAGCCGGCGACGTTGCCGACGGCGTCGCGGGCTCGTACGGAAACGGTGAGCGGACCGCGCAGGCCGGCGGGCAGCCGCAGCCGCGCGGTACGCAGCGCTCCGTCGCCCTTGCCGGTCACGACTGTCCGGGCGACGACGCGCCCCGCGCGCCGCACCTGCACCTCGACGCGCACGGCCGCCTCGTCGTACGTCCGGAACCGAACCGTCGCGGTGCGACCGACCCGCCGCGCGGTGAGCACGTCGACGAGCGGCGCCGCCGTGTCGCGCGTGACATCCGGCGGCCGCGATCCTGCCTCCAGCACGCCGCACCAGTCGGTGGTCACGCCGTGATCCTCGAAGTACTGCCCGAAGAAGAGCGGCTCGTCGCCTTCGCGGATCAGCGTGATCGTGAAGCTGCCGGAACGGAGCAGCTCGTTGCCGTTGAAGCGCCCGACAAGGGTCCGCGCATCGTTCCCGACGGTGCAGCCGATGAGGTCGCCGCCGACGTGGTACTTGCCGCGGAAGAACCGCGTCCGCCCGTCGGCCGGGCAGCCCTCGAACGCGCGGCCGCCGAACGTCCTGCCGAGGTAGGCGCTCGCCCTCCTCATAGGTGATCGGACGCCAGGTGAGCGTGCCGAGCTGCACGGCGTCGGGCATCAGCTGCGCGGGCCAGGCACCGCTCCAGCGGTCGGGCAAGCCCGTCGTCCGGCGCCGCGGCGTTCCCGGCCGGCGCGAGCGCCAGCGCGGCGGCAGCGCAGAGCACGAGAACGAGCGTGCGGCGCATGTGTCTGAAAGGTACCGCCGAGATCTCGCTCACGCCCCCTTCACGAGCGCCCGCTGGAGGCGCGACAGGCGTCCGCGGACGCTCGCGTCGACGCGCATCGACCCCGCCTGCAGCACGATCCCGCCGACGAGCGCCGGGTCGACGCGGCGGGTGGCCTCGACCGTGCGCCCCGAGGACGCCTCGATCTTGCGCAGGATCGTGTTCGCGTCCGCGTCGGTGAGCTCGTAGGCCGTCGTCAGCTGGACGGTGAGCCGGCCCTGATCGCGGGCGACGAGCGCGTCGAGCTCGTCGGCGATCGCGCCGAGCTCCGCAGCGCGGCCCTTCTCGGCGACCAGCAGCAGGAAGTTCCGGAGCAGCTCGTCCGACTCGGTGAGCAGGTCGGCGAGCGCGGCGCGCTTCGCGGACGGGTCGAGCTGTGGGTTCTCGAGCAGGCTGCGCAGCTCGGGCACCTCGGCGACCGCCGTGCGGAAGTCGTCCAGCCCCTCCTGAACGGCCTCGACGCGTCCGTGCTCCTTCGCCGCTTCGAAGAGCGCGCGAGCGTACATGCGATGTGCTGCTGCCATGGCCTACGTCTTCTCGGACGACTCCAGCGCGGAAAAGTCGAGATCGCCGATCGCCTCGTCGATCAGGCGGCGGTGATCCTCCTCCGTGAGCACGCGGCCGACGACCCTGCTCGTCGCGGCGAGCGTGAGGTCCGCGACCTCGGTGCGGATCTGATCGAGCGCCCGGGAGGTCTCCGCCTCGATCTGCTTGCGGGTGTCCTCGAGCCGCCGTTGCCGGTCGACCTCGGTCTCCTCCTTGGCCCGTGCGAGCTGCGCGTCGGCGATCTTGCGCGCCTCGGCGAGGATCTCGCCGGCCTCGCCCTTCGCCTGGCCGAGCAGCTCACGATGCTGCTCGAGCAGTTGGCGGGCCTCCGCCCGGGCGTTGTCGGCCTCTTCCACGGCCTGGCGGATGCGGTCGCGCCGCTCGTCGATCGTCTTCTGGATGGGGCCGAACGCGAAGCGCTTCAGCACCCAGAACGTGATGCCGAACGCGATCAGCGTCCAGATCATGAGGCCGGGGACGACCTCGATCAGCCCGTTGGCGAGCAGCGTCGGCATCGGCTCAGACGAGGACGTAGGCGAGCAGGCCGCCGATGAGGCCGTAGAACACGACCGCCTCGGTGAGAGCGAAGCCGAGCCACTGGATGCCCGTCAGCTCGGCGCGCAGCTCCGGCTGGCGGGCGACGGCCTGGATCATCGAGCCGAAGATGTTGCCGATGCCGATGCCGGCGCCGAGCGAGCCGAGGCCGATGCCGAGCGCGAGGGCGATCGCCTTGCCGGCATCAGTGTTGCCGGCAGCTTCCTGCGCGATCAGGTCGAACAAGGGGTCCTCCTTAGTGTTCCGGCTCGATCGCCGAGCCGATGTAGATGGCTGACAGGGCGGCGAAGATGTACGCCTGGATCGAGACGACGATGATCACCTCGAACAGGTAGAAGGCGGTCGCGGCCGGGATCGCGACGACGGCCAGGAACACGTTGCCGATCACGAAGATGAGGCCGATGAAGGTCAGGATCAGCATGTGGCCGGCGAGCATGTTCGCGTAGAGCCGGACGCTGAGGCTGACGAGCCGCATGAACTGCCCGAGGATCTCGAGCGGGATGATCAGCGGGTACATCGCCTTCGGCACTTCCGGGATCCAGCTCTTGAAGTACCCCGCGACGCCGTTGGCGCGGATCCCCTCGACGTGGGTGAAGATCCACGTCATCACGGCCAGCGCGAGCGTGACCGAAAGCGTCGACGTTGCGGCGAAGATGGCGAGCGTCGGCAGCTGGATGCCGAAGAGCTCGAAGGTCTCGTCCGACAGCGGCAACGGGATGAACCCGATCATGTTCACGACCCAGATGAACACGAGCAGCGACGCGCAGTACGGGAACCAGCGCGAGATCGCCTTCGTCGGCAGCCCCTGCTCGGCCACCTGCGTCTGAGCCACCTCGTAGATCTGCTCGCCGAGCGCCTGCCTGCGATCCGGCCCCGAGCCGGGCGGCCGGTAGCGCATGAAGACGATGCCGATCACGCACGAGAGCAGCGCCCCGAGCAGCAGGTACGCCACCGCCTTGTTGATCGACATGTCGAGCGGGCCGATGTGGATCGGGATCCACTCCTGCAGCTCCCACTCGTGCGACGGGTCGAAGTCCTCCTCCTCGGCGGTGCCGTTGTCGACCGCGAGCGCGACCGACGGCAGCGCCAGCCAGAGGGTCAGCGACAGGGCGGCGAGCCGCTTCACGCGGCGCTCCCGCCGAAGTACGAGGCGAGGCCCACGCCGAGCTCGAGCGTGTACGCGAATGCGTACAGCAGTGCGGCCGAGAGGCCGAGCTCGGTGTCGGAAACGGTCGCCGCCACGAGCACGAGCATCGTCGCGACCGCGCGAAAAGTCATGCTCAGGGCCAGCACGGGTGCGGGCGCGAGGTTACCCGTCTCGGGTCGGAGCCGCGTCAATAGCAGGACGAGCGCCTGTGAGCCGACCCACAGCACGGCGGCGAGCGCCCAGCCGGCGAGCGGGAAGCCGGCCAGCAGGAAGACCGGCAGCGCGAGGACGATGACGAGCCCGCCCGCCGCGGCGGGCAGCAGGCGGCCGGGCATCGGCCGCGGCGTCGAGAGCAGTCCGGACGCCATGGCTACATCGCCTTCCCGTACTGGCGGATCACGGCGGCCACTCCGGCAGGGATGCCGAGGATCGCGCCGACGAGGAAGCCCCACGCCGCCGAGCCGAATGCCCAGCCCACCAGGGTTGCGAGGATGATGACGGCCGCCGTCGCGCCGATCAGTGTCATGCCGGCCCCAGCGAGGCTGAACGTAGGACGCGGCGACGGCTCCATCCGCCGGGAGCATAGCAAGGCTTTGTGACACCGGCGATCCGCTCAGCGTGCGGAAAAACGTCGACTTTGTTCCACTGTAGGATCGCGCCGTGGAGCGCGTCGTACTCGTCCACGGGAGTGTTGCCGGCGGGCAGTCGGCGTGGTCGGCGCAGGAGCCGCTCGCCGCCCGCTGGGAGCTCCTCGTGCTCACGCGGCCGGGCTTCCCGCCAGGCCCGCCGGTCGAGCGGGTGGACTTCGAGGAGCACGCGGCGCTCATCGAGGGCGCGCTGCGCACGGGCGACCACCTCGTGGGCCACTCCTACGGAGCCGTCATCGCCCTCCTGGCGGCGGCCCGGGCGAGCAGGCGGCTCCGCTCGCTGACCGTCATCGAGCCGCCGGCGACCACTGTCGCGGCCGGACACCCCGCAGTCGACCGCTTCGCGCGCGAGGGTGCGGACTGGTGGCGCAGTGGCCCGCGCGACGACCCGGAGTCCTTCTTGCGCGGGTTCCTCGGCTACGTCGGCTCCGCCTACGATCCGCCCTCGCCGCTGCCGCCCGAGATCGAGCAGGGCGCCCGGACGCTGATCGCGGAGCGTGGGCCCTGGGAGGCGGAGATCCCGCTCGACGATCTCTCCGCGGCAACCTTCCCCACACTCATCGTGTCGGGCGCCCACCACGAGGCGTTCGACGCGATCTGCGACGTGCTCGAGGAGCGCCTGGCCGCCGAACGGGTCGTCGTGCCGGGCGCGGGTCACAACCCGCAGCGGGCCGAGGGTTTCAACGACGTGCTCGAGGACTTCCTGCGGCGCGCGTCGTCGTCGGAGTCGTAGACTCGGCCGGAGCGCCGTCAGCCGCCCAGCGGCGGCGACTGCGGAGCCGGCGCCCGACCTGGTTCTCGACCCGGGAGGGCTCACGATGGCACGTCAGCGAAAGCAACCGGCACGGCGCGCAACGACGAGGCGCAGAGAGCCGGTGCAGCGGATCCTCAACGTCGTCCCCTCGGAAGGCACGGAGGAGGATTGGGGCATCGAGCACGCGGAGGAGGCCGACGTGGTCGCGGCCGCCCCGGCGGTCCCGTCGTCGGTTAATCACCGGGCCGCCTGGTGGACGATCGGCGACCAGAAGGCGACCGGGTCGTGCGTCGGGTGGGCGACGGCGGACTCGGTGGTGCGCTGGCATCTCGTGCAGGCGAACCGCATCGCACGCACCGACTTCCTCTCGCCGCGGTTCATCTGGATGGCGGCGAAGGAGACCGACCAGTTCAACACTCGACCGACGACGTTCATCGAGGCCGAGGGCACGAGCCTGAAGTCGGCGCTCGACATCGCCCGCAAGTACGGCGTGCTGAAGGACGGCCTGCTGCCGTTCGCGACCGGGCAGCTCTACCCCGGTTCGGCGAAGGCGCTCTACGCGATCGCCGCGCAGCTCAAGATCCTCGCCTACTTCAACCTCGGCACGAACCTGACCAGCTGGCGGACGTGGCTCGCGACGAAGGGGCCGATCCTCACGCGGCTCGACGTCGACGACACGTGGCAGAACGCGTCCGCGACGAAGGGCCGGCTCGACGACTACCACGCGGACACGACGGTCGGCGGGCACGCCGTCGCCCTCGTCGGCTACCGGCCGGGCCGCTTCATCGTGCGGAACAGCTGGGGCACCGGCTGGGGCGACAAGGGCTTCGCGTACGCCTCGCTCGCCTACGCGCAGGAGGCCTTCACGGAGGCGTACGGGATCGAAGTCTGAGCGCCGCGGGCGCGCCAGCGGACGGCCATGTCCGGGGTCTGTCCCCTGCCATGGCCCGCGCAGACCTGACGACCCAGAGTCGACGACATCGCCGACCCGTCCCGCGCGGACATGTGAGGGGACAGACCCCTGCCATGGCCCGCGCAGACCCGTCGACCAGAGTCGACGACATCGCCGACCCGCCCCGCGCGGACATGTGAGGGGACAGACCCCGGACATGGCCGCGCGCCCGTCGACCAGAGTCGACGCATTGCCGCCCCGGCGGCGACGCAAGCCCGCGCGGCGGCGGCTAGGCCGAACGGCGACGCTCGGCACGGCGGTCGAGGCTCCGCCGTGGCACGAGCGCCGAGAGCTTCACGAGCTCCAGGACGTAGACGACGTAGATCGAGAAGACGAGTGCCGCGAATCCGATCGCGCCGGCGGCGAGCGACTCCCAGAAGTGCCACTCCCCGCTCTCGCGGAAGGGGATGAACCGCGTGGCGAGCGCCGCGGCCGCGAGCGTCCCGCACCACGCCCACATCGTAAGCGCCGCCTGCCGCTGCGAGAACCCGCGCCGTAGGAAGCGATGGTGAAGGTGCGCCTGGTCGGGCGACGTCAGCGGCTCGCCGTGCTTGAGCCGCCGCGCGACGACGAACGACGTGTCGATGATCGGCACCGCGAGCACGAGCAGCGGGAAGAACAGCGCCACGGTCGCGGCCGTCTTCAGCAGCCCTTGCACGGAGAGCGTGGCGAGCACGAAGCCGAGCAGCATCGCGCCCGAGTCGCCCATGAAGATCCGCGCCGGGTAGAAGTTGTGCCGCAGGAAGCCGATGCAGGCACCGCAGACGATCGCCGCCATGATCGCGGAGTTCGGCTTCCCCAACGAGAGCGCGATGACTGCGAACGTGCCGCCCGCGATCCCGCAGACGCCGGCCGCGAGCCCGTCGAGCCCGTCGAGGAAGTTGACCATGTTCATGAGCGCGACGATCCAGACGATGGTCGCCGGCACGCCAACCCAGGCCGGCAGCTCGTGGATGCCGACGAACGGGAACGTGAAGCGGTCGATCCAGATGCCGAACGCGACCGGGATCGCTGCCGCGAGCACCTGTCCGCCGAGCTTCTGCCACCACCGCAGTCCCCGGACGTCGTCGACGGCGCCGACGGTCAGCGCCACCGCCGCGCCGAGCAGCAGCCCTCGCGTCTCGTCGCCGAACGGCAGGAACGCGAGCGCCGGGACGAGGATGCCGAGGAAGAGCGCGATGCCGCCGAGCCGCGGGACCGGCACCGTGTTCAGGCGACGGCGCTCGGGCCGGTCGACCGCACCGAGCACGCGCGCCACGCGGCCGACCGCCGGCGACAGCGCGAGCACGATCACCAGCGCGAGCACACCGCCGTAGATCACCTCCGGGGTGTCGCGAAGCTCCTCCCACATCGCGCTACGAGGCTACTTCGTGCCGTAGAGGCGGTCGCCTGCGTCCCCGAGGCCCGGGACGATGTACCCCTGGTGGTTCAGCTCGCGGTCGACGGAGGCGACCACGACAGCGACGTCCGTGTGCTCGCGCTGGAGTCGCTCGATGCCCTCCGGCGCAGCGATGAGCGCGATCAGCCGCACCGACGTCGCGCCCGCCTCCTTGACCTTGGTCACGGCCGCGGCAGTCGAGTTGCCCGTCGCGAGCATCGGATCGAGGAGGATGACGTCGCGGTCGGCGATGTCGTTCGGCAGCTTGACGTAGTACTCGACCGGCTGGAGCGTCTCCTCGTTCCGGTACAGCCCGATGAACCCGACACGCGCGCCCGGAATGAGCGAGAGCACCGCGTCGAGCATGCCCATGCCGGCGCGCAGGATCGGACAGACCGCCACCTTCTTGCCGGAGATGCGCCGCGCGGTCATCCGCTCGAGCGGCGTCTCGATCTCGACCTGCTCGTCGGCGAGGCCCTTCGTCGCCTCGTACGTAAGGAGCAGCGTGAGCTCGTTGACGAGCTGCCGGAACTGCTGCGTCGTCGTCGTGACGTCCCGCAGGAGCCCGAGCTTGTGCTGCACGAGCGGGTGCAGCACCTCGACGACGGTGCCGGTGGCCGCGGGTGCGGTCGTCACACATCCCCTTCGTACGCGGTGTAGCCGCGGAAGCCCGGGTAGAGGGGGCGGCGGTCGCACAACGCCTCGCTACGACCGGCGAGCGCGCCGAGATCGGGCTCCTCGCCGAGCGCGCCGCAGATGATGCGCGCGACCTCGCGGAAGTCCTCCTCGTCGAACCCGCGCATCGTTGCCGCCGGCGTGCCGATCCGCACCCCCGACGCCACGGTCGGCGGCCGCTCGTCGAACGGCACGGTGTTGCGGTTCACCGTCAGCTTCACCTCGTGCAGCCGCTCTTCGGCGTCCTTGCCGGACCAGTCCGTCCCGCGGAGGTCGAGCTGGAGGAGATGCGTGTCGGTGCCGCCCGTCAGCACGTCGAGACCGCCGATCGTCAATTCGTCCGCGAGCGCGTCCGCGTTGGCCCGTACCTGCCGCTGGTAGTCGCGGAACGCCTCCGTGCGGGCGATCAGGAAGCACGCTGCCTTGGCGGCGATCGCGTGGACGAGCGGACCGCCCTGCATGCCCGGGAAGACCGCCCGGTCGAGTGCCTGCGCATGCTGTTCGCGGCAGAGCACGAAGCCGGAGCGCGGACCCGCCAGCGTCTTGTGCGTCGTCGACGTGACGAAGTCGGCGTGCTCGACCGGGTTCGGGTGCAGCCCCGCCGCGACGAGCCCCGAGAAGTGCGCCATGTCGCACATGAGCAGCGCGCCGACCTCGTCGGCGATCTCCCGGAAGCGGTCGGTCTCGACCGTGCGCGGGTACGCCGAGCCGCCGCAGACGATCAGCCTCGGCCGGTGTTCCTTCGCCAGCGCGCGAACCTCGTCGTAGTCGACGATGTTCGTCTCCCGCGAGACGCCGTAGTGGACGATCGAGTAGAGCCGGCCCGAGAAGTTGACCTTGAGCCCGTGCGTGAGGTGGCCGCCGTGGTCGAGCCGAAGCGACAGGATCGTGTCGCCGGGCTGCAGCACCGCCAGGTAGACCGCCATGTTCGCCTGCGCCCCGGCGTGCGGCTGGACGTTCGCGTGGTCGGCGCCGAAGAGCTCCTTGGCCCGGTCGATCGCGAGCTGCTCGATCTCGTCGACGACCTCGCAACCGCCGTAGTAGCGACGGCCCGGGTAGCCCTCCGCGTACTTGTTCGTCGGCACGCTGCCGATCGCCTCGAGCACCGACGGCCAGGTGAAGTTCTCCGAGGCGATGAGCTCGATCTGCCCGCGCTGACGCTCGAGCTCGCGGCCGAGCAGCGCGGCGACCTCCGGGTCGAGGTCGGAAAGCGCGGCAGCGCGAAGCTGCTCGAGCGTGTGCTGGGTCACGGCCATGTCCAGGATCCTCCCGTGGGCGCTCGCCGAAGACTCTACTCGCGCGGTCCGCGGGCGGCCGGGCGCCCGATCGCGTCGGCGATCCGGGCCAGGACGTCGGGGGCGGCGACCGCGCCCTCGCGGAGCACGACCGGCTCGTCACCGGTCACATCGACGACGGTCGACGGCGTCCCGGGCAGCTCGCCGCCGTCGATCTCGGCTGCGGCCGCGCGGCGCAACTCCTCGGGCACGTCGTCGAGCCTGCGTGGATCCGGCCCGCCCGGAAGGTTGGCGCTCGTCGCGGCGACAACGCCGACGCGGTCGAGCAGCTCCCTCCCGGGACCGTCCAGATCGGGCACGCGCACGCCGAGCGCGTCGGGTCGCGTGCCGGTCAGCCAGCCGAACCGGCGGGCCGGGTTCGGCAGCACCAGCGTCAGCGGCCCCGGCAGCAACGCGCGCACGATCGTCGCCGCGCGGCCGCGCAGCTCGGGCACACACTCGAGCAGCATGTCGAGGTCGCAGGCGACGATCGCAGTCGGCTGGACGTCGGGCCGGCCCTTGAGCCGGTAGAGCCGACGCACGGCCTCCTCGCTGTGCGGCGAGGTGGCGAGGCCGTACACGGTGTCGGTCGGGACGATGACCGCGTTCCCGTTGCGAGCCGCGGCGGCTGCCGCGTCGATCATCGCCGCCCTTCCACGACGCGGTCCCTGCCCGCCAGATCGGATGTCGCGCGGACGGCCGTGAAACCCAGGCCGTCGAGCAGCGCCGCCACGTCGCCGGCCCGACCGTCGGCCACCTCGAGCACGATCGCACCGCCGGGCCGAAGCGTCGCGGCCGCGCCACGGGCGATCGCCTCGGTCGTGCCACGGCCCACGAGCGCGGCGTGGGGCTCCCAGTCCCGCACGTCCGGCATGAGCGTCGACAGGTCGTCCGGATCGACGTACGGCGGGTTGCTGACCACGAGATCCCACGGCCCCCCCGGTACGTCGTCGTGGACGTCGTGCTGCCGGAACGTGACGACCAGGCCGGTGCGGAGCGCGTTGTCGCTCGCGAGCGCCAGAGCGTCCGCCGACACGTCGATCGCCGTCACGCGTGCGCCGGGCCGCTCGTCGGCGATCGCGAGCGCGATGGCACCGGTGCCCGTGCCGACGTCGAGCACGTCCGGCGCCTCGAGGCCATCGAGGAGCGCGAGGCAGCGCTCGACGACGACCTCCGTCTCGGGCCGCGGGATCAGGGCCCGGCGGTCGACGGCCAGCGTCAGTCGCCGGAAGCCCCACTCGCCGAGGATGTACGCGACGGGCTCGTGACGCTCGCGGCGCACCAGGGAGGTCTCGTAGAGATCGCGCTCGGCGGTGGTCAGCGGCCGGTCGAAGTCCGTGTACAGATCGATCCGCTGGAGTCCGAGCGCGTTGGCCAGCAGCAGCTCGGCGTCGAGACGCGCCGTGTCCGACCCCGCCGCCCCGAGCCGCTCGGCGCCGGCCCGCACGGCGTTTCCGATCGTCATGCGCCGTTCGACTCGAGCGCGCGGCGGCGGTCCTCGGCCTGCAACGCTTCCGTGAAGTCGTCGAGCGCGCCGGGCAGCACCTTCTCCAGGTTGACGGTCACCTTGACCCGGTGGTCCGTCACGCGGCTGTCCGGATAGTTGTACGTCCGGATCTTCTCGGCGCGCTCGCCGGACCCGATCTGCGACCGGCGTGCGGCCGAGACCTCGGCCTGCTGGCGGTCGCGCTCGAGCTCGTAGAGGCGCGCACGCAGGACGCGCATCGCCTTCACCCGGTTCTGCAACTGCGACTTCTCGTCCTGCATGGACACGACCACACCGGTCGGCAGGTGCGTGATCCGGACGGCCGAGTCGGTCGTGTTCACGCTCTGACCGCCCGGGCCGGTGGAGCGGTAGACGTCGACCTTCAGATCGGTGTCGTCCATCTCGACCTCGATGTCCTCTGCCTCGGGCATGACCGCCACGGTCGCCGTCGAGGTGTGGATGCGCCCCTGGCTCTCGGTCTCCGGCACGCGCTGGACGCGGTGGGTACCGCCCTCGTACTTGAACACCGAGTACGCCCCGTCCCCCTTCACGGCGAAGACGACCTCCTTGAAGCCGCCGGTCTCGTTCTCGCTCACCGACAGCGGCTCCGTGCGATAGCCGCGGCGTTCCGCGTAGCGGGTGAGCATGCGGTAGAGGTCGCCGGCCCAGAGGGCGGCCTCGTCGCCGCCGACTCCCTGGCGGATTTCGACGATGACGTCCTTGGCGTCGGCCGGGTCGCGCTCGACGAGGGCCAGCTTGAGCTCCTCCTCGAGCTCGGCGGCGCGGCGCTCGAGATCCGGGACGAGCTCCCGGAGATCGCCGTCGCCGCGCGCGTCCACCAGGTCGGCGTTGACCTGGCGCCATTCCCGGGCGAGCTTGTTCGGCCCTTCCAGCTCCTTGAGGCGGCGACCGGTCTCGGCCGCCTCGCGGTGGTCGTTGTACACGGCCGGGTCGCTCATGCGCTCCTGCACCTCGCGATAGGAGCGCTCGAGCTCGTCGATCAGCTCCTCGATTCCGGCCATGCGAGGATGCTAGCCGTGGCCCTCGATCGGCTCTTGCGCGAGAAGGCGCCCGGCCGGATCGTCGACGTCGTCGAGCGGATGCGGGCCATCGAGGCGGAGCTGCCGCCGGAGGACGGGATCGCGCGCTTCACGGCGCTGTACCGCGAGGTGACGGAGGCCGTGATCGCGGCGGCGCGGCCGGGCGGCCTCGGCTTCGAGGAGCCGCGAACGCTGCGGTGGCTCGATGTCGTCTTCGCGAACCTCTACTTCGCCGCGCTGCGACGGTTCGTCTGCGGCGAGTCGCGGTGCCCGCGGGCGTGGACACCGCTGTTTGAGTCGCGGAAGCGGCCGGGCGTCGCGCCGGTGCAGTTCGCGCTGGCAGGCATGAACGCCCACATCAACCGCGACCTGCCGGTGGCGCTCGTCGAGACCTGGGACGCCCTCGGCATGACCCCCGTCCGCGGGTCGGCGCACCACCGCGACTACGGCCGCGTAAACGGGCTGCTGGCGAGCGTGGAGGCGACGGCGAAGGCGCGGCTCTCGAGCGGGCTGGTCGGCGTGGCCGACGTCGCGCTCGGCCGGCTCGACGATGTGGTCGCGATGTGGAACGTGCGCCGAGCGCGGGAGGCGGCGTGGGTGAGCGCGGAGACGCTGTGGGCCGTCCGCGACGTGCCGTTCCTCCGCGCGCGGGTGCTGCTTGCGCTGGACCGCACCGTCGGCTTCGCGGGGCGCGGGCTGCTCGTGCCGGTGCTGAGATGAGCGTGCACGTGCGGCGCGCGTCCGTCGAGGACGCTGCGGCGGCGACCTCCGTGGTTCGCACCGTGTACGAGGAGCACGGCTTCATCTGGGACGGCGCGGGCTACCACGCGGACCTCGAGGACCTCGCCGGGGCGTTCGAGGCGTTCTGGGTGGCGGAGGCGGATGCGGAGGCGGACGGGCGGGTCGTCGGGTGCGCGGGTCTGCGGTCGGACGGGGTCGTGTTGCCCGGCTGCGACTGCTCGCTCGAGCGGCTCTACGTCATGTCCGCCGCGCGCGGCCGCGGCGTGGGGACGGCGCTCGTGGCGGCGGTCGTCGACGAGGCACGGCGCCGCGGGCACTCGCAGCTCGAGATCTGGACCGACAAGCGGTTCGGCGACGCACACCGCCTGTACACGAGCCTCGGCGCGGAGTTGGTCTCGGAGCGCATCGCGGACGACCCCGACCGCAGCCCCGAGTGGGGCTTCGTCCTGCAGCTCTGAGGCGGCGGCGAGCCATGTCCGGGGTCTGTCCCCGGCCGTACCTCACCGAGCCGTGTCCGGGGACAGTCCCCGGCCGCGTCCACGGCAGACCCGTCTGTCCGCGCCGCGTTGTCGAACGAGCCACCGCGGTTGGCCGCATCGACCGCCGGCATCTGCAATCCGCCACGTCACTTTCGGCCATGTCAGGGGACAGTCCCCGGCCGTGGCCGTTCGGGCCGCATTCGCCGCTCGTGCCAAGAGCGTGCCGATCGTTCCACACCGCCTTTGCGGGGTCATCGCGTCCCTACGCTGGGATTCATGCCTCGCATCCCACGTCGCGAACTTCCCGACGGCCTTTACCACGCCACCGCCCGTGCGGTCGCCGACACATTGCTCTTCCGCGACGCCGACGACTACCGCGCGTTCTTCTTGATCCTCCTGGACGTCGTGGATCGATTCGGTTGGGACGTACATGCGCTCTGCTTCATGGGCACGCACTACCACCTCGTCCTGGAGACGACCCAGCCGACTCTGTCGTCAGGAATGAAACGCCTCAACGAGCGGTATGCCCGGTCGTACAACGACCGCCACGGGCGTCGCGGCCACGTCTTCGGCGACCGCTTCGGCGCTCGCGCCATCGCAGACGAGGCGCACTTCTGCGAGGCCTGCCGCTACGTAGTCGCCAACCCGGTGGCCGCCGGATTGTGCCGCGACGCCATCGACTGGCCTTGGACGTGGTGCGAATTCGGCGTTGCCGAAGCGGCGGCGAACATCCGACCGCCGCGTGCGAGCTCAGGTCTCGAGTGCAGCTTCGAGGGAGATGTCGGGCACGGAGGCGAGTGCCATAGAGACGGGGCACGTTGAGCTTGGCATTCTCGGCGGCCTCGCGGAAACTGACCTCGTCGACGCCCGGCACGCGTCCGACGACCGTGAGCGCGATCGCGGTGATACCCGTACCCGGGACGAACGTGACCGTCGCGGACGTCGAGAGCCGCTCCGGCGGCGTTCCTCCGCCGGCGAGCGCATGCGACAGCGCCATGGAGAAGCAGGCGGCGTGCGCGGCCGCGATGAGCTCCTCGGGGCTCGTTCGTCCCGCCGGCTCATCGGCACGCGACGTCCAGGTGACGTCGAGCGGCCCGAACGCACCGCTCCCGACGCGGTCGATCGTTCCCGCGCCGTCCATGAGACTGCCCTGCCACGTCACTTCCGCGCGCCGTTCCGTTGCCATCGCTCTCCCTCGTTCGCCGACGCCGGGAAACCTAGCCCGGCTCGAGGGCCGCCTCGAACGTGACCGTCGCGCTCGCCTTGACCAGTGCTGAGAACGCACAACCGGCATCGGCCGCTTCGGCGGCCTGCCGGAAAGCCGCCTCATCCGCTCCGGGCACACGCCCTCGCACGTCCACGTGCGACGAGACGACACGATGGCCAACGCCTTCTACCTCGTCCATGACGAGGGTGACGCGGGTGGCGAGCCGATCCGGCGGCGTCCCCGCCTTCGTGAGCTCGGTCGACAGCGACATCGTGAAACAGCCGCCGTGCGCAGCCGCGAGGAGCTCTTCCGGACTGGTCTTGCCGCCGACGCGCTCGAGCCGGCTCGGCAGCGAGAACGGCAACGACTCGAACGCCCCCGACCCTGCCGTCATCGTGCCCGTGCCTCTTGCGGTGTTCCCTTCCCAGATCAGGTCGGCAACCCGCTCGATACGAGGCATCTAGGCCATCACCTCGACCCGGCGCTCCTCCTGAGTGAGCCCGCCCTCGGCGCGAAGCACTTCCTGGAGGGCGCGGATCGAGACTTCGATCTGGTCGAGCGAAGGCTCACGCGTCGTCAGGCGCTGGAGCCACATGCCCGGCGCCAGAAGCGCCATCAGGAAGCGGTTGTCACTGTGCTTTCCCGCGAAGCGGATCAGCTCGTACGCGATGCCGGCGATCACCGGCAGCAGCGCGATGCGACTCAGGATCAGCCAGTACCAGTCGGGCTGGCCGACGAACGCGAAGACGAAGATCCCGATCACCATCACCCACAGCAGAAACGCCGTGCCACACCGAGGATGGATGAGCGAGAAACGCTGGACTCGCTCGGGCGTGAGCTCTTCGCCCGCCTCGAGCGCGTTGATCGCCTTGTGCTCCGCCGCGTGGTACTGGAACACCCTGCGCAGGTCGGGTAGCAGGGACACGACCAGGATGTAGGCGATGAAGATCGTCACGCGCACGAGCCCCTCGATCACGACGAAGGTGCCGGTCGTGTCGATCGGTAGCCAGCTGGTGATGAGCGCCGGCCCAACCTTGAAGAGCATGAGCGCGAACCCGATTGCGATTGCGAACGAGAAGATGATCTGGCCGCGCGTGATCTCCGTCGTGACCTCGCCGTCCTCGCCCTCTTCCTGAGCGGCGTAGTTCGCCGAGATCGCCAGTGCGCGAAAGCCGATCGCGAGCGACTCGCCGAGCGCGATGACGCCACGAATCACCGGCAGCCGCCAGATGCGGTGGCGTTGCTGCGGCGACGTGATGGCGTTGACGACCTGGGCGATCTCGCCGTCCTTCTTGCGGACGCAGACCGCCCAGCTCGTTGGGCTGCGCATCATCACGCCCTCGAGGACGGCCTGTCCTCCGATGGTGTTTGCCACTGGGCTTAGCCGCGGCGGGCGCCGCCGGCCTTCTCGAGCCGTCGCTGGAAGCGCTCGACACGGCCGCCGGCGTCCATCAGCTTCTGCTTGCCCGTATAGAACGGGTGGCAAGCGGAGCAGATCTCGACGTGAAGATCCGGCTTCGTGGAGCGCGTCTGGAACTCGTTGCCACAGGAGCAGCGAACGGTCGCCAGGACGTACTCGGGATGGATGTCGGCCTTCATACTCGGGCCAGGATAGCAGCGGCGGTTTTCGCGGCCACGTTGCCCCCGGAGACCACGACCGCCGTCCGGCCGACGTCGATCTGCCCCGTCAGAAGCGGCGCCAGGCCAACCGCTGCGGCGGGCTCGACGGCCAGCTTCGCCCGCCCGTAGAGCCACCGGAACGCCTCCTCGATCGCGTCTTCCGTGACGAGAAGGCTCTCCGCCGCATGCGCTCGTAGCGTCGCGATCGCGTTCTCGCCGGCAAACGGGGCCGACAGGCCGTCGGCGATCGACTCGGGGGTGACGGGAACGCTGCCTCCGGCCGCGAGGCCGTCGTGCACAGCCCGCGAGGTCTCGGGCTCGACCGCGACCACTCGCCGTCCGTCCGCGGAGGCGGCGACGCCGGCCACGAGTCCACCGCCGCCCGCGGGCACCAGGATCGTCTCGACGTGCGGCGCATCCTCGAGCAACTCGAGGCCGACCGTACCCTGCCCCGCGATGACCAGCGGGTCGTCGAACGGATGGATCAGGATGCGACCGGTCTCGGCGATCAGGCTCTCGAGCCGGGCGAACGCGGAAGCGGGATCGTGGGCATCGAGGTCGACGGCAGCGCCGTAGCCGCGCGTCGCAGCGACCTTCGCGTCGCTCGCGCCCTGCCACATGACAACGAGCGCGTCGAGCCCTTCGGCAGCCGCTCCCCATGCCAGTGCCTGCGCGTGGTTGCCGGCCGAGATGCCGATGACGCCCCGTGAGCGCTCGTCATCCGTGAGGGTGGCGAGTCGGTTCAACACACCGCGCGGCTTGAACGATCCGGTGCGCTGGAGCAGCTCGGCCTTGAGGCGAACGTCGAGGCCCGAGCGATGCCGCACTCAGTGTGGGCGTCCGGTGCAGGCGGCCGCGAATCGTGTCCGCGGCCGCAAGCACGTCGCGGCGCGTCACCACCGTCGCCTCCGTCGTGGCCACGCTGCGATCGTACTCACGAGGTCGCCCCGGCACGCTGCCGGGACACGTCCGGGGGCTGTCCCCTGGCATGTCCGAACCGGTCACGGCCGGGGACAGACCCCGGACGTGTCCCGCTGCTCGCGCGCGTGTTTGGCGCTAGGTGAGCGTGTACTCGGGGCCGGACCCGCCCTCGGGCGGCGTGAGGCGGCCGCCCTTCGCGGAGATCGCCCCGCACTGCACGCAGTTCGACGGATTCAGCTCAACGGTCACCGTGCCGTCTCCGTCCGCCGCTCCGACCTCGTACACGTGCGCCGGGCACATGTACGCCCACATCTCGGCGAGCTCGCGCGGCACACGGCGCTGGATACGAATGTGGTTCGGCTGGTCGTCACGCGTCCGGTTCCCGGAGAGGAACACGGACGAGAGCTTGTCGAAGGTCAGCTGACCGTCGGCGGGTGGGTAGGAGCTCGCGCGCCCGGCCCGTACGAGGCGGTGCGCGCCGTTCGGCTCGCTCGCATAGTCCTTCGGCGGGAAGTGCCCCTTTGACACCGTCATCGCGCTCGCCAGCGCACCGCCCATGTAGAAGCCCTTGTCGAACACCTGCCGCATGTTCCGCACCTCGCGGAGATCGCCGATGACGTAGCTCGAGCGCAACGCGTCGTCGTACGACGCCAGCGCACCGTGCCGCCCCGCGTGCTCCCCACGCTGCAGCGCGCCGAAGGCCGCCTCCGCGGCGAGCTTGCCGGACTCGATCGCGTAGTGGATCCCCTTCAGCGTTGGCACGTTGACGAGTCCCGCCCCTTCGCCGACGAGCAGCAGCCCGGGCGCATGGAAGCTGCTCGGCAACGCGTTGTAGCCGCCCTCCGTGATGGTCTTCGCGCCCCACGCGACGCGCTCGCCGTCGGCGAGGATGCGACGCGCGAGGGAATGCGTCTTGAACTCCTGCAGGACGTCGTGCACCGAGAACTCGACGTCACGCGATTCCAGCCCGGCCACGAAGCCGATCGACACGAGCTCCGGTCCCATCGGATAGATGAACGAGCCTCCGAACTCACCGTACTTGCGCCCCTTGCGAAGCGGCCAACCCATCGTGTGGATGATCCGGTCGAGTGGTTTCGCGACGCGCCAGACCTCCTTGACGCCCAGTGCCCAGATCTGCGGGAAGCGACCTTCGAGGCCGAACTGCTGGATCGCGGCTCCGGTCAGATGGCCCTGCGTGCCCTCGGCGAGCACCGTGACCCGCGCCACGATGTCCGATCCCGGCTCGAAGTTCGCGAGCTCCTCACCGTCCCGCCCCCGACCCTTGTCGCCGGTCCGGATGCCGTGGACGCGCCCATTGGCGACGAGGAGCTTCACGGCAGCCGTCTCCGGCAGCAGGTACGCGCCGCCCTCCTCCGCCTGCTCCGCCAGGAACCGGCCGAGCTCGGCGGCCGAGATCGAGAAGTTGCCGTGATTCCGCATCGTCGGCGGTGGCGGGATCCGGATCGCGGTGCCCTTCGTGAGCAGGAACACGCCTTCCCGATGGATCTCGCCGTAGTTCGGGATGTCCGCCATCGTCAGGCGATCGCGGAAGAGTCGGCGAAGCGCCCGCGGATTCACGACGGCACCGGACAGCAGGTGAGAGCCGGGGGCCTTGCCCTTCTCGACGACCGCGACCGGGACATCGCCGAGTCGGTCCGCGGTCTCGGGCGACTCCTCGAGCAGCTGGCCGAGCCGGATCGCGCACGCCAGCCCAGCTGGCCCGGCGCCGACGATCAGCACGCCGACCTCGATGCGCTCGTCCGCCGGATCCGTTGGCCGCGCGATCGCCTCGGCCGGCGAGAACGGCGCCGGATAGTCGAGCGGGCGCGTCACGAAATCAGCCCTTCCGGGTGCGGACGAGCTCGGAGAGTTTCGGGACGATCTGGTGCAGGTCGCCGACGACACCCAGATCGGCGTACTCGAAGATCGGCGCGTTCGGATCCTTGTTGATGGCCACGATCGTGCCGGAGCCCTGCATGCCGACCTTGTGCTGGATCGCGCCGGAGATCCCACAGGCGATGTAGAGCTTCGGAGCCACTGTCTTGCCCGTCTGACCGACCTGCGCGGCGTACGGGTACCAGCCTGCGTCGACGACGGCGCGTGTTGCGCCGACTGCACCGCCGAGCGCCTTCGCCAGCTCCTCGACGAGTGCGAAGTTCTCGGGCCCGCCGAGCCCGCGGCCGCCGGCCACGATCACCTCGGCGTCCTCGATCGACGGACCACTCGACTCCTCGTGCGCCTGCTCCACCATCTCGGCGGCCGTCGAGAAGTCCTCGAAGTCGGTCGCGAAGGACTTGACCTCGGCTGTGCCGCTGGACTCCTGCGGCTCGAAGCTGCCCGCGCGCACCAATGCCAACCGCGGCGTGCTCGTCCAGCCGACGTCGACGAGCACGGAGTCCTGCAACGCGGCGCGCTTGCCGACGAGCGCACCGTCCTGCTCCACGAGATCGACGAGATCCCAGTTCAGCCCGGCGTCGAGCCGTGCCGCAAGGCCGGCGGCGACATCGGCGGCGAGCACGGAAGCGGCGAAGAGCACGGTGTCGGCACCCGTGTCGGACACGACCCGCGCGAGCGCGTCGACACGCGGCTGCGGGAGTGGCGCTGCGAGAGCGGCGTCGTCGCAGACGTGCACGGTGGAGGCTCCAAACGCTCCAGCCGTCGCGGCCACGTCAGCGACATCAGATCCGAGCACGACCCCGGCAACGTCGCCTCCGAGCTGAGCGGCCTTCGAGAGGACGCCGAGCGGCCCCTTCTGGAGCTCGCCGTCGTGATGCTCGAGGAAGACGAGCGTGGTCACCTAGAGCAGCTTCTTCCCGGCGAGGAAGTCGACGATCTTGTCCGGTGCGGAGCCGTCGTCGTCGATCTTCATCGAGTCACCCCTGGCCGGCGGCGGGTTGAGATCGAGCACGGTGGTTCTCGAACCAGGCTCGCCGACGTCGTTCGCGTCGAGGCCGAGATCGCCGAGCGCGAGCGTCTCCTGCGGTTTCTTCTTCGCTCCCATGATCCCCTTCAGTGAGGGGTACCGCGGCTCGTTGATCGCGTCGGACACGGCGACGACCGCAGGCAACGGTGCAGCGATGACGTCGTAGCCGAACTCCGTCTGGCGCTTGCCCGTGATGCGGCCGCCGTCGAGCGTCAGCTCGGCCACCTGCGAGACCATCGGCACGCGCAATCGGTCGGCGACCGCCGCCCAGAGCACTGCACCGTCGGAGTCCGAGGACTGCTGCCCGAAGAGCACGAGTTCGGCGCCCTCGCGCTCGAGCGCCTTTGCAAGGGCTCGGCTCGTCGCCACCAGATCGGATCCCGCAGCATCGGCGTCAGAGACCAGGACTGCGCGGTCAGCGCCCATCGCAAGCGCCTTGCGCAGCGCGTCCGCGGCCTTCTCGGGGCCGAGCGAGACGACGACCACCTCGCCGTCGCTGCCGGCGTCCTTGAGGCGAAGGGCCTCCTCCACGGCGTGGGCGTCGAAGGCGTTCAGAGCGCCTTCTCCGGAACGGTCGAGGCGCTTCGACGCCGGGTCGATTCGCCTGGCAGCGGTGGCGTCGGGAACCTGCTTCACGCAGACAGCGATCTTCATCCGGAGGGGGACTCTAGCGACGCGACGTTCGGCGACGTTGCAGGTCACGAGCCGCCCACCAGGGCGCGCGCGAACCGCTCACGGGACCTGTCCGGGGTCTGTCCCCGGTCATGGCCGATGCGGACATGACCGGGGACAGACCCAGGTCACGTCCAGTACGGCCACGGCGTGGAATGGAGCTGCGACGTTTCCGGCGGTTTCGACCGTCTATGCAGGACACGGCCGGGGACAGACCCCCGACACGGCTCGCCGGGACACGGCAGGGGACAGACCCCGGACATGGCTCGCCCACCGCCAGGCGAACGGCGCCGTTGGGCACTTCGCGCCGTCGATGGTGCTAACGTCCCCGCCTTCGGACGCCGAACCGGAGCACATGGCAGGCCACCGGACGACAGCCCGAGGGATCCTCTTCCTCATCCTGGTCGCAACCGCCGCGGCGGCTTCGACGTCCGCGCTCGCCCACGAGCCGGTCGAGCCCGACCCACGCGCGCGCCAGGCCGCGGCCGGCAAGGACGGCGACGCGTTCGTCTTCCCGCTCGTCGGCAAGACGCTCTACATGGACGACTTCGGCGACCCCCGAGGCCAGGGCACCCACGAGGGGAACGACATCATGGCCCCGCTTCGTGCGCACGTCGTGGCCGCGGAGGACGGCACCGTCAAGTTTCACACCACCTCTGCGCGGGCCGGCTGCATGCTCTACCTGAACGGCGTCAGCGGCACGACCTACCTCTACGTCCACCTCAACAACGACGTCGGCAACGGGAACGACAACAAGGGCAAGTGCGTCGCCGGCGGCTCGTACGCGCCGGGGCTCAAGTCGGGCGCGAAGGTGAAAGCCGGCCAGCCGATCGGGTTCAACGGCAACTCCGGCGACGCCGACGGCATCCACCCTCACCTGCACTTCGAGGTGCATCCGAAGGACGGCGCCGCGGTCAACCCGTACCCGCTCCTGGAGAAGGCGACGCGGCTGCTCTTCACCGCGAAGCCGGGCAGCACGTTCACGCTCGCCGTGACCGGCACCGTCGTCTCCTTCGCCGACGGGCGCGTCGACCTCAAGGTCGACCGCGTGCGCAACTGGCCGAACGGCCGCAAGATCGTCCACGACGGACAGCTCGTCTCGATCGAAGTGCCCGAGACGCTCGAGCTCGACCCGGTCGCGATCGCCGCCAGGAAGGGCGCGACCGCGCCGAAGGTGACCGTCTACACCACCCCCGCCAAGGTGACGCTCGCCGCGCTCGCAGGCGAGGCCGGCGTCCTCACCGCCGCCCGGCTCGTCCCCCGCTGACCAACCACGATGGCGGCGCTCCCGCCCCTCACGCTGCACGCGTGGCTGCGCTACGACGTCGTTCGCCGGCTCCTGCCCACCGGTGCGCGCACCGCGCTGGAGATCGGCGCGGGCCAGGGCTCCGTCGGCGCGGAGCTCGCCCGGCGCTACGACTATCTCGGCCTGGAGCCCGACCCGCTGTCGTACGAGCGGGCCGCGCAGCGCGTCGGCGCCGCAGGCCGCGTCCTCAACATCGCGCTCGAAGAGCTCTCCGGCGCGGAGACGTTCGACCTCGTCTGCGCGTTCGAGGTGCTCGAGCACATCGAGGACGACCGCGCCGCGCTCGCCGCGTGGATCGAGCGCATCGTCCCCGGCGGATGGCTGCTCGTGAGCGTGCCGGCCGGTCCCGACCGCTTCGGGGCGTCGGACGTCAAGGTCGGCCATTTCCGCCGCTACGACCGCGAAGGACTGCGCGAGCTGCTGGAGTCCGCCGGGCTGGAGGACGTCGACGTCCGCACGTACGGCTTCCCGATCGGCTACGCGCTCGAGGTCGTGCGGAACGCGGTCGTGAAGCGCACGGCCGGGACGCGGCTCGCGCGAGGAGCGGACGGCCGCCAGCGGCCGGCTGTTCCAACCCTCGGAGCGGACCGCCGTGCTCACGGCCGCCGCCGCCGCGCCGTTCCGGCTCGTCCAGCGTCCGTTCGCAGGCACCGGCCTCGGCACCGGGCTCGTGGCCCGCGCCCGCCGCCCGGCCTCGCCGCCCGTCGGCTAGGCGACGGCGATCGCGCCGCGCAGGAAGTCGACGATCTCGCTGGTCGGAGCGCCGGGGGTGAAGACGGCGGCGACGCCGCGGCCGCGCAGCTCCTCGGCGTCCTCTGTCGGGATCGTGCCGCCCACGATCACGAGCACGTCCTCCGAGCCGTTCTCGCGCAGTCCGTCGAGGATTCGCGGCACCAGCGTCATGTGCGCACCCGAGAGGATCGAGATCCCGACGGCGTCCGCATCCTCCTGGATCGCGGTCTCGACGATCTGCTCCGGGGTCTGGTGCAGACCGGTGTAGATCACCTCCATGCCCGCATCGCGTAGCGCGCGTGCGATGATCTTCGCCCCCCGGTCGTGCCCGTCCAGTCCTGGCTTGGCGATGACGACGCGGATCTTCCGGGCCACTGGCCGTCAGTATATGAGGATGAATCTGAAGGTGATCGGGTCGAGCCCGGCCTGGCCGAATCCCGGCGGGGCGCATTCGGGCTACGTCGTCGAGTGCGACGGGCAGCGGCTCCTCCTCGACTGTGGGCCCGGCGTGCTCTCCCGCCTGCGAGAGACCGAGGGGTGGCCGAACATCGACGCGATCGCCGTCTCGCACTTCCACCTCGACCACTGGGGAGACCTCGTGCCCTGGGTCTGGGGAAGCATGTACCGCGCCCAGAACGGCCACCACACCCGGCCGACCGTCTGGGTCTACGAGGGTGGCCACGACTACCTCGAGAAGCTCGGGTCGCGGCTCGGCTTCCCCGACATGTTCGACCGTGTCTTCGACGTCGTCGAGTACGCGGGCGATCGTCCGTTCACCGCCGCCGGGTTCGAGGTCACCGCGGTGCGGCTGCCGCACTACACGCTCGAGACGTACGGCTTCCGGGTGGCGCGGAACGGAGCGACGCTTGCCTACTCCGGCGACTCGGGCCCGAGCGACGCCCTGGTGGCGCTCGCACGCGACGCCGACCTCTTCGTCTGCGAGGCGACCCTCGAGCGAGCGGAGCTCGACGGGCAGCCGCGCGGGCACCTCGACCTCGAGGAGGCACTCGACGCCTACGCCCGCTCGGGCGCGAGCCGACTGCTGATCACACACCGCCCCGCCGAGCTGCCGCTCGCGGAGGGCATCGAGGCCGCCTACGACGGCATGGAGCTCACGGTCGAGCCGCGCGCCGCTCGATCCGCCGGTTCCTCACGATGAGGGCGAGCGGCAGGCCGACCAGGACCCCGACCAGGATGCCCGGCAGCACGAGCAGCCACGCGGCGCTCGCGCTCCGCGCCACACGCTCGGTCGATCCCACGTCGAACGGCGACGCGCCCTCCTTGCGCTGCATGAGCACGTCCGGCCGGCCGCCGCGAGGCGTGAAGCCGTCGACGAGCCACCGACGGCCGTCACCCGTCCCGACGGCGACCATCGACACCATGAAGAGCATCGGCCGCAGCCCAGCCTCGGGCTCGGGCCACACGTAGACCTCGAGCCCGACCTCGTCCGCGTAGGTGTAGTCGACGCGCCAGCGAGCGTCCTCGACCGGGAAGGGCACGACGGGGATCTCGCCCGACTCCCAGTGCGCGCGAGTCGTGCCGGTGCGGAGCGACGGCCCGGCGATCTCGAACGCCTGGCCCGGATCCTTCCTGGTCACTGCGGTGGTCATGAACCGCTTGGCGACCGCCACGATCTCCGCGCGGTCGTTCGGTGTGAGCTTCGCGGGCTTCGGCGGCACGTAGATGGACGCCCGGCCGCCGGAGAACGTCTCGTCGCGAAGCGGGCCGGTGTTCCAGAAGAAGATGCTGATCAGGGCGCCGCCGACAACCGCGGCGGCGAGCATCCCCGTCCAGAGCAGGCGGCGACGGAACCGGTACGAGGAGAGCCGGCCCGCCAAGCCCGCGACCTAGTCGCGGCTGGTCGGGAGCTCGGGACGGCCGCGCGGCAGCCAGTAGTTCACGCGCCACGGACCCTTGACCCCGCCGACGCGCTTCAGGCCGATGTAGAAGATCTGCGGCTTGATCTTCACGCCGGTCTTCGGCAGCAGCGCCACCTCGAGGTAGATCTCGTCCTGGTACGACTCGTCGACCTTGAACGTCGCGGCGTCGAGCTGATCCGCGGGGTACGGCTGTACCGGGATGTTGCCGCTCAGCCACTGCTTCCGGGTCAGCCCCTGCCGCAGGTCGGGATGCGTCAGCGTGTAGCCGGTCGCGAGATCCTTCCGCGCGACGCTGGTGAGGATCCATTTGCCGGCGACGCGCCGTGCCGCGGCCTCCACCTTGACCTGCTTCTTCGGCTGGTAGATGTCGGCGGGCTCGTTGGAAAGCGGCGTCTCGAGCGACTGCCCGGTGTTGCCGAAGAAGGCGAACGTGGCGACGGCGACGCCGACCGCGAGCACCCCGAAACCGCCGAACATGACCAGCCGCTGATTGCGGCGGGAATCCCAGAAGGACGGCTTCTCGGGTGGCTTCTCGGCCATGACACCAGGATAGACGAGGTTCCCGCGAATCGGGTTAGGCGGCTTCTGTTGAGCGGCCGTTAAGGACTCAGAAGACCGGGGTCTCCCGCCAGATGCCCCAGACGTCGCGGAACGCGTCGCACATCTCACCCATCGTCACGTATGCGCGGGCGGCGTCGACGATCGGCGGCATCAGGTTGACGTCGTCTCGCGCGGCCGCGTCCTTCAACACGGCGAGCGCAGACTCGACCGCTGCGGAGTCGCGGCGCGCACGCAGCCCCTGCACGCGATCGATCTGCTTGCGCTCGAGCCCCGGCTCGATCTTGAGGATCGGGATCGGCTCCTCGTCGGCCAGCTCGAAGCGGTTGACGCCGACGACGACGCGCTCGCCTCGCTCGACCTCCTGCTGATAGCGGAACGAGGCCTCCGCGATCTCGCGCTGGAAGAAGTTCTCCTTGATCGCCTCGACGACGCCGCCGAGCTTCTCGATGCGGTCGAAGTAGTCATAGGCCTCACGCTCGAGACGGTCGGTCTGCGCCTCGACGTAGTAGGAGCCGCCGAGCGGGTCTGCCGTGGCCGCAACTCCCGTCTCGTGCGCGATCACCTGCTGCGTGCGCAGCGCGATCCGCACCGCGTCCTCCGTCGGCAGCGCCAGCGCCTCGTCGTAGGAGTTCGTGTGCAGGCTCTGCGTCCCGCCGAGCACAGCGGCGAGCGCCTCGATCGCGGTGCGCACGATGTTCACCTCGGGCTGCTGCGCCGTGAGCGAGACGCCGGCGGTCTGCGAGTGGAAGCGCATCAGCCAGGAGCGCGGGTTCTTCGCGCCGTAGCGATCGCGCAGCTCCCGGGCCCAGATGCGCCGCGCGGCCCGGTACTTCGCGATCTCCTCGAAGAAGTCGAGATGGGCGTTGAAGAAGAAGGACAGCCGGGGCGCGAAATCGTCGACGTCGAGCCCGCGCCGCACTGCCCACTCGACGTACGTGAAGCCGTCGGCCAGCGTGAATGCGAGCTCCTGCGCGGCCGTCGAGCCCGCCTCGCGGATGTGGTAGCCGGAGATCGAGATCGGGTGCCACAGCGGCATCTCGCGCGAGCAGAACTCGACCATGTCCGTGACGAGCCGCATCGAGGGCTCGGGCGGGTAGATGTACTCCTTCTGCGCGATGTACTCCTTGAGGATGTCCGTCTGGATCGTCCCCCGGAGCGCGTCGCGGGCGACGCCCTGCTCCTCGCCGACGCTGAGATAGAAGGCGAGCAGGATCGCGGCCGGCGAGTTGATCGTCATCGACGTCGACACCTCCGCGAGCGGGATGCCGGCGAAGAGCGTCTCCATGTCCTCGAGCGAGTCGATCGCCACGCCCTCGCGACCGACCTCGCCGAGCGACTTGGGATGGTCCGAGTCGTAGCCCATCAGCGTGGGCATGTCGAACGCCGTCGACAGGCCCGTCTGGCCGTGGTCGAGCAGGTAGCGGAAGCGGGCGTTCGTCTCCTTGGCCGTGCCGAAGCCCGCGAACTGCCGCATCGTCCACAGCCGGCCGCGGTACATCGATGGGTACACGCCGCGCGTGAACGGGAACTCGCCCGGGTAGCCGAGCGCGCGGTCGTGGTCGACGGCGGCGTTCTCCGGTGTGTAGAGCGGCTCGTTCTCGGCGCCCGAGATCGTCGTGAAGAGCTCTCCCTCCCGCTCCGGCGACGCGTCGTAGCGGTCGCGGCGCCAGGACCCGAGGTCGGCCGACGTGCCCCGATCCTCGGCGGTCGCCATGGTCTGATCGTAGCGGGCGCACCTGCCAAATCCCTCGTTCGAGGGCTGCCGGTGAGACATGTTCCCGTGGCACGATCGAAGTGCGGCCACGACCGCCGGGGGAGAGCGTGCACATCAGACTGCGGACACCGGATCTGACCGAGGAGCTCGTGCGATTCCTGCGTCGCATGGGCCTTCACGCGCGTGAAATCGACTACGGCGTCGTGGCCGTCGAATCCGACGGCGAGCGGACGGCGAAGGAGGTTCGCGAGTACCTCCGCGTCTGGCAGCAGGTGCATGTCCGCGCCGACTTCGACCTCGAGCCGCTCGCGGCCTGATCGAGGGCGCCGCGGCGAGTCGCAGACCGGCGGGCGGGACGTGTCCGGGGTCTGTCCCCGGCCGCGTCCGCAGGCGACCCGTCCCGTGTGGACTGGGCATGCGCCAGTTCCCGCTCGGGGCGCAGGGTTGCGGCTCGGACACGGCCCTTCAGGGCCGGTTCGCTTCAGACATGGCGGGGGACAGACCCCGGACATGTCGAAGGACCGAGGCGTGACGACCCGTCACTCGAACCAGGTACCCCGCACGAGGGATGCCCGCCGCGCGGCGCCCGCGGATGATCGGCCGGTGGGTGCGCACGAGAACGGCAACGGCCGGCCGGCCGACGTCGCTTCCGTTTCGTCCCGAGCCTCTGCGACACTAGTGCCCATGCGCGTCCTCATTGCGGACGACCATCGCCTGGTGCTCGACGGAATCCGCAAGGCGCTCGAGGCCGACGGCGGCTTCGAGGTCGTTGCCGAGACCCAGAACGGCACCCAGGTGCTGCCCCTCGTCGCCCGCACGCAGCCGGAGCTCGTGCTCCTCGACCTGCGGATGCCGAACATGGACGGCCTCGCCTGCCTCGACGAGATCCGGCGCCGGCACCCGGCCGTCAAGGTGATCATGCTCTCCGCGTCGACGAGCCCGGAGCTGATCGACACCGCCCTGCGCAAAGGTGCGAGCGCCTACATCCTGAAGAGCGTCGACCCCGACGACCTGCCGTCGACGATCCGCCAGGCGCTCGTCGGCAACGTCTTCTCGACCGCCGGCCTGCCGGAGAGCAGCGAGCCGGTCGGCGCGAAGGCGGCGGGCCTCACCGAGCGCGAGGTCACGATCCTCCGCTCACTCGCCCGCGGCAGCTCGAACGAGGAGATCGCGAAGGAGCTCTGGGTCGCGCAGCAGACGGTGAAGTTCCACCTCACGAACATCTACCGCAAGCTCGGCGTGAAGAACCGCACCGAGGCGACGCGGTACGCGTACCAGCAGGGCCTGGTCGACAGCCCACTGTTCGAGGCCGACTAGCGCGTCATCGAAGGTGGCCCGATCGAGGCTTCACCGCATCCTCGCCCGGCGTCGCCGCCGCTGACCGCCACGACGCGGGAGCCGCCTGCTCCAGTTCGCGGCCGTCAACGCCTTCCCCATCGCCATGACCTGCCTCGCGGTCGCCGCCTTCGCGGCGCTCGCCCCGGCGCTCTTCGTCGCCGACAGCTGGCTCGCACTCGTCGGCGGCCGCGAGATCGTGCGCGACGGCATTCCCGACATCGAGACGCTGACCGTCTTCGCCGCGGGCCGCGACTGGATCGACCAGCAGTGGCTCGCGCAGCTCGTCTTCTACGGCGCCGAGCGAGCAGCCGGGCTCGCGGGCGTCGCCCTCCTCCACGTCCTGGTCATCGGCGTGACGGTCGGCTCGTGGATGGCGGCCGCCCGGCTTCTCGGCGCCTCCGCTCGTGCCACCTACCTCGTCGCGATCCCGTGCCTACTCATGGCTCCCTGGGCGTGGCAATTGCGGGCGCAGGCGCTCGCGCTTCCGCTCTTCGTCTGGACGCTCTGGCTCGCCGCCGACCACGTCCGTCGCCCGTCCCGGCGCATCCTGCTGGCGCTGCCGCTCCTCCTCGTCTGGGCGAACGTGCACGGCTCGGTGCTCCTCGGCGCGACGCTCGTCTCGCTGGCGGCGGTCGTCGCCGGCGCCCGACGGGCGCGCGACGCTCGCTCGATCGCGAGCGTCGCGGCGATCGTCCTGGGGGCGTGGCTCTGCGTACTGGTGACGCCGTATGGACTCGACATCGTCGACTACTACCGGCTGATGCTGGTCGATCCGCCGTTCGGCGACGCAATCGTCGAGTGGGAGCGCACGGTGCCAAGTGCGAAGACGGCGATCTTCTTCGCGATCGCGGCGCTGACGGCCGTGCTCGCCGTGTGGCAGCGCCGCCGGCTCACGGTCTTCGAGCTGCTGGCGCTCGCCCTCCTCTTCGTCACTGCACTCGAGGCCGTGCGCGGCATCGTCTGGTTCGGGCTCGGGGTGGCGGTGCTCGCGCCGCTGCTCGTCGACGGGGCGCTGCGCAGGGCTGACGCGGTGCAGCATCCGCGCCTGAACGTGGCGGTGGCAGGAGTGTCCGCGCTCGGCGCGCTCGTGGCGCTCGCCGTGCTGACGTCGAGACCCGCGACGTGGTTCGAGCAGCACTGGCCCCGGGACGCTCTGGCCGCCGTCAGCACCGCCGGCCGCGACGCACGCGTCTACGCGAGCGACCGTCACGCCGACTGGCTGCTCTGGCACCTGCCGGAGCTCCGCGGCCGCCTGGCCTACGACATCCGCTTCGAGCTGCTGCCCGACGAGCGCTTTCGGCAGGTGGTCGCGCTTCGAGAACGAGCTCGGCGCGAACTGGCTACGGGCGGCTGACGGATATCGCGTCGTGGTCGTCGACGAAGCCGACGGGCCGTCGCAGACCGCTGACCTCCTCGCCGAGCCGGGTTCGCGTGCGGTCTACCGCGACGACGACGTGACCGTCGTCGTCCGCGCGGCGGACTGAGCCGATGCGCGAGGTGCTCGAGCGCTACGCGGCGGCGTTCCGGGTGATCCGAGCGCCGATCTTCCTCGGAGTCCTGCCGATCGTCGTGCTGGTCTGGGCCTTCGCGGTGGCGGTGAACAACGGCGACGTCGCGGTGGACTTCCATCACGAGCTCTACCCGCAGGCCAACCTCCTGCTCGACTGGGAGAACCCCTACCCGCCGTTGGACGCCGATCTCTCCGACGGCACGAACACGATCTGGCCGATCGCGGCGGCGGCACTCGTCGCGCCGCTCGCGCCGCTGCCGACCGGACTCGCCGACGGAGTGATGACCGCGCTCGTGATCGCGAGCTTCGCCGCCGCGCTGCTCGTGATGGGCGTTCGCGACTGGCGCGTGTTCGGCGCCGTCGACCTTGTGGCCCGCGACCTTCAATGCGATCCAGACGGCGAACCTCACGCTGCCGCTCTGCCTGCTGGCGGCGTTGGTCTGGCGCTACCGGGACCGGCGCTGGATCGCGGGCCTCGCGCTCGGCGTCGCACTCGCGCTGAAGTTCTTCCTCTGGCCACTCGCGGTCTGGCTGCGTCTCGCTGCGGCGCTGGCAGCCGGCGCTGATCGCCTGCGGGCTCGCCGCCCTCTCGCTGCTCCTCGTCCTGCCGTTCACCGGGATCGACGACTACGTGCGGCTGCTGTTTCGTCTCGGCTCGACCTTCGACGACGAGAGCTACACGGTCTATGCGTTCCTGGTCGAGGCCGGCGCGCCCGATCGGCTGGCGCACGGGATCAATCTCGCGCTGGGCGCCGCGGTGCTCGCGCTCGCCTGGCGCATGCGCAGCTTCGCGCTCGCGATCGGAGCGGCGTTGCTGCTCTCACCGATCGTGTGGCTCCACTTCTTCGCGCTCCTCGCGCTACCGCTCGCCGCCGCGAGCCCGCGATTCAGCTGGCCGTGGCTACTGCCGATCGCGATGATCGTCGCGCCCGGGACCTACAACGGCGATCCGTGGCAGTCGGCAGTCGTGCTCGCGACGGCGGGCGCAGTCGTTGCGTACGCATTCCTGGCCGAGCAACCCGGCGGCGCCGCCCGAAGCGCCCGGCAGGACGTCAGGACCGCCGATACACCTCGACGTCGTCGCGGGCGAAGACTCGCGTGAAGCCGGCGTCCGCCACGAGGTCACGCAGCGCGTTCTCGAACAGAGGGGTCGCGTCGCCTTCCGCGCCGCCGATCGCCAACCACGGGTCGCGGCGATCGACGATCACCCAGCCCGCGGCCTCACGGACCGGGAAGCTGAAGACACGCCGCCGCTCGGACAGCTGTCCGCCGATGCGATTCGTCGCGCTTACCGCCGCGTGGTCCGGGACGAGCGCGAGCGCCGCGCGGATCGCGTCGAGATGAGCGTCATCGTCGCGCTGGGCGTAGACGAACCGGTCGGCTCCGGTCGCGGTCGGCAGGACGGCGATCAACGCGAAGCAGGAGGCTCCGACCATTGCGATCGCCACCAGCGGCCGCCAGCGCTGCCCGATCTTTCGTAGGCCGAAGACCGATGCGGCGAGCAAGAACGGAAAGACGCCCGCCACGTACTGGTACTGAAGATGCGTGGGCGAGTACTGCTCGGCGAGGAGATTGACGAGGAGCTGCGGCACCGCCACGAGCGCAAGGGGTGAGAGAAGGAAGATCCCCAGCAGTGACGCGATGAGCGCGAGAACGTACGAGATGTCCGGCGGTTCCGTCAGCGCCGCCAACACCGTGCCGGGGTCACTGAGCGCCGTTCGCGCGAGACCGCCCGGTGAGCCGCCGACCTCGCCGAATCGGTCGTAGAAGACGCTCGAGCCTCCGGAGAACGCCGGGATGACCAGTTTCAGGCAGATCACGGTCCAGCCGATGCCGGCGATCGCGATGAGCAAGCCGGCAAGTCGGCGACCTCGGTCGAGGGCGTACCACGCTCCGAGAGCGCCGATGCCCAGCCCGATCAGTTCGTTGGTCATGAGCGCCGCAACCGCGCAGATGGCGAAGGCCAGGAGCCGGTCCTCGTCCAGGAACCAGACCGCCGCGAGCAGCAGCGGAATGGCCAGCGTCACCGGGTGGAAATCGTTGAGGACGTTCCACGCGACCGACGGAAACGCGAGGTAGACGAGACACATCGCGACCGTTGCGGGCGCCGATTCCAGGTGCTTTCGCCCGAGGAGGTAGACCGGAACCACCCCCAGCGCGAGCGCCAGCGCCTGGACGACGATCAGGAGCAGCGGGGTGGGAAAGAGCCACCAGAGAGGAGCAAACGCCGCGAGGATCGGGTCGACGTGGATCCCGAGGCGGTTCGCCTGTTCCCCGGACGCGAGCGTGACATCGAGCGGCCGCCCGTGCGCTGTGCTCCAGACGGCCTGCACCATGTTCCCGAGATCGAAGCGGTGCGAGCGAATCGTCTCGTGACGGTCGATCGCGACTCCCAGCCAGAGCGCGGTCCACGCGATCGTGATCGACCCGACGAGCACCGCGGGCAGCCGCTCGGAGCGGACGAACGCGAGCGCTGCGCCGCGCGTGGCGAGCGTGACGTCGGTCGTGCTCATCACGACCGTCTCACCGCGGAGATCGAGAGCGCGATGACCGCCACTGCGATCAATGCGTATGCGAGCGCCGGCCACAGACCCGCAGGAGCGTGGTTGAACTCCCAGATCACGGGTGGCGTGCCGTCTGGTCGGCCAGGGGGCACTGCGTCGAGCATCGGTCGCGAGAGGATCTCGCCGAACACGAACAGCATCGGCGCCAGCCACGCGAGATGGAAGCGCGGGAATGCAATGGCGATGGGCACGACCACGAGGGCGAAGGTGTACGGCCACGCGATCGAGGCGCCGAGGATCGCGGCGAGGATGCACAGCGAGAACGCCTCGGCGTCGGCGCCGCGCCGGCCCGCGACGACCGCGGCGAGGGCGAGCACCGCTGCACAACCCAGGGATAGGGCCCGGCCGGCATTCGCGTCGAGGTCGAGCGCCGCCGCGACGGTCGTCAGCGAGTAGCTGTGGCCCGCGTACACGTCCTCGGCCACGCGCAGGAGATCCGGGTACTCACGCATCCCGTCGAAACCGATCACGGCCCAGGCTCCGACAGTGCCGGCGATCGCCGCGCCGACAGAGGCGGCGAACGCCGAGTACCTCCTTGTCGCCGGCAGCCAGAGCGCCAGCGGCCAGAGATACGGCTTCGTGGCGACCGCGAGCCCGACCGCGACCCCGGAAAGGACCGGCGAACGGTCGCGATATGCCCAGGCGAGCGCCGCGAGCGGGATCAGGAGCACGCCGACGTTCCCGTACATGACCCCGATGAGCATCGTCTGCGGGAGCAGCACCGCCACGTAGCAACGCCAGTCGCGGACTCCGAGCACGCGAACCGCGAGCAGCGTCGCGACCGCGAGCAACGCCGCCCAGAGACCGACGGCCACCGACCAGGGCAGCACCGACAGCGGAACGACCGCGAGCATCGAGAGCGGCGGATACACGGCGGGGTTGCCGACTTCGAGCTCGGCCTTGACCGGCCGCGGGTACGGCGAGTCCCCGTCGAGGATGCGCTGGGCGGGCTCGTACAACGTCCCGCGGAAGTCGAAGCCGATCGTCCCGTGCGCCACCTGGCCCTTCATCCAGATGATTCCGAGCGTCACGCTGAAGCCGACCGCGAGCAGGAAGACCGCGATGACTCCGAGGTTCCGGAGATAGGTGCCGCGCGTCTCTCCGGCCCAGGACGCACGGGACGTGTGATCGGGCGAAATCAGCTCCACGACTGGCTCGAAGTCTCCTGTGGCCACCGGACCGCGCGACTCCGGTCCGGCCGCCTCTGGCGATGGCTGAGGGCGGCCCACCTGACGTATGATCGTGACCGAGGACACGGCGACGGGGCGCCGAAGGTCTAGCAAGGACTAGCCGTTTGATCAGTTGCGGTTACTGTCGCCGCGACGCATCCTGGATGCGACCCCCGGTGCATCGGGGGCGTCAATGTCGGGGCCTGGCCCCGAAAGGGAGGAAACATCCACATGGCAAACGCGATGATGGTGCGCTTCCAGAACTGGATTGCGGGCCTTCGTGATCGCGAAGAGGGCCAGGGCCTCGTTGAGTACGTCGTCCTTATCGGCCTGATCGCGGTAGGCGTGATGGTCGCGGTGGGACTCTTCGAAGATTCCATCAGCAACACCTTCGGAGAGATCGGCAGCAGGATCTCCGACCTGCCGTAAGGGCTTCCGTTCGAACACTTCCGCGCCGGCCGGCTGGGTTGTAGACCATGCCGGCCGGCGCTCCTTCCGTTGGTGGGGTCGAGCCGCAGATCGCACAACCGCGTGTCACCTCCGAGCGCGCTCGCCCGGCGATCTTTGGCAACGCCGGTGTTCGCGCCATACTCTGAGTCCGTGCGCGGACTTCGGGAAGCGTTCTGATGCGGCCTGCCGCCGTACGCCGCCGCATGCGCGGAGACGAGCGCGGGCAGGCTGTCGTCGAGTTCCTCGTCATCCTTCCGGTCTTCCTGATCCTCGCCTTCGGGCTGATCGAGTTCGGCAAGGGCCTCGGCTACTGGATCAACCTGTCGCACATCGCCAACGAGGGCGCTCGCTACGCGGCGGTCAACAAGTGGCCGGGCTGTCCGGACGACGACACCTCCGGATGCCCGTCGCTCGTCGACTACCTCAAGGATCGGGCGATCGCTGAAGACCTGATCTCAACCGGCGGCAACGCGACGCCGATGGAGGTCGACATCTGCTTTCCGGAGGGCAGCGAGCTCGGCGACCCGGTGCGAGTCGCGGTCACCACCACCTACACGCTCGCGCTCGTCAACCGCCTGTTCGGCGCCGACAACCAGGTCGGATCGTTCGACCTGACGGCGTCGGCCACGATGCGGCTCGAGCGCACGCCGACCGCCAACCGTCTGCTCGCCGAGGCCGGGTCGTGCTGAGCCGCCTCGCTGAGCTCCGAAGCGACGAGAGCGGCGTGGTCTACGTGCTCTTCCTGGTCCTGACCGGGGCGATGATCGTGATGTTCGGGTTCGTGATCAACGTCGGCAACTGGTTCGAGCACCGCCGCCACCTACGGACCCAGGTCGACGCCAGCGTGTTCGCCACCGCCCTCGACTTCACGTTCTGCGGCTACGCGCCGGATCTGGCGAACGAGGCGATCGAGGCCTCTGCCCGGCGCTACGCCGGTGCGGATCCAGGCAGCTTCAACCCTCAGATCGGCGCCGACGGACCGGCGGAGGTGGACATCGCGCTGAACGCCGACGGCTACCCGCCGAGCGCGGATTTCGGCACCGGTGAGCCGTGCGACTTCCCCGCGTCGCTGGACGTCAAGGCGATGGACAGCGACATCGCGACGATCCTGCCCGGCGTCTTCGAGGACGTCGGGCTGATCGACGTCAAGGCGCGGGCGAAGCTCGAGACTCCGCCGCCTTGAACAGATGAAGCGGATGGTGCCCTGGTCGGTCCCAGAGTTCGATCCGCGAACCGTGGCTGCGCTCGTAGTGAACGAGCAGACCGGCGATGCTCATCTCGAGCCATCCGCTCGTCAAGGGCAGCAGGCACGACAGTGAACGGCGTGTCCGTGACGATGTGGGAGGCGGACGCACAGTTCGACTGTCGCCGCCCGAACCGGGATCATCGTCCTGGCCAGCCGACTCGCCAACCCGCCGCTCAGTGGCTCGCTGAGCTCGATCTGCGGAGCAATCCCGAACAGACGTGTGCTACGCGGGCGATAGGCAGCACCTCCGGTCTCGGATTCATCCGCGGCTTCCCGGACACGATCCCGCCCGGCACGTCGCAGGAACCCCGACTGCTCGACGTCGAACTTATGCTCACCGGGCTGCGCCGACGCGTCCTCGCCGTACTTCATCCACAGCGCCCCCTGCACGGTCACTGTCCGCGCCCAGATCGACTTTGGCACCGGCACCGACGACCCGACGCAGGCTCCCGACCAACTTGCGCAGGTCCAGCTGGACGGCGAGCCGATGACGTGGCACGCCGGATGGTTCGAGCGAAACGTGACGGTCGGCACCGGGCGACGGTCGTATCGGGCCGTGGGACATTCAGTGGGAAACCGCGGATGGCACTGGGCCGCCTTCACGGATGTCGCGCATCCGTACTGGCGTCGACGCAGAACTCCGGTCCGGTGAAGTTCTTCAGCTTCACGAGCTCGGCGGCGTCGAGGATCACACGTTCACGACCGGCTCGCAGCCGCTCCTCCACATCGCCGTCGGTGTAGAGCCGACGCTTCGCAGGTCGCGAATCCCAGCGACCCGACGCCGGTCGTCCTCGACGTCGCAGGCAACGGGAGCAGGTCGTCGACTGCGACCAGGGCACCAGCGCAGCAGTCGGAGACCGAAGAACGGGTGCCGATCGCCGTACCGCGTCAACACGCGCGACGGGAGACTGCAGCGGGCTTCACGACCGGCAACCTCCCGCCTGCGACGTTCACCCCCATCGCCGCCACCCGACTGCTTGGAGATCATCGACCACCGGGTTCGCGGCGTTCCGCGCAACGGCCTGGATGCTCGCTTCGAGACCCCGTGCACCCCGAACGACTGGCCGACGAACCCGCGAACGATCCGCTACCCGAGCCGGGCGATCCCGCGGTTCGTCGTCGTCGCCGTCACGACCCGGCTCCACCTGGAGCGACGCTGCCGCGCGTCGCACCCGTGGTGAAGCTCGCTGGCTTCTACGTCACCGGTTGGGACGGGACGGGTGCTCGGGCAACGACGCGTATCCTGGGGCCGGCAACGATGACGGCAAGGTGTGGGGCCACTTCATCACCTCCGTCAACTCGGTCTCCGGCGCGCCCGAGACCCCGGACCCGTGCGACTTCGGCGAGCTCGGCATCTGCATGGCCGTACTCACCGATTAAGGATCAGGACGTCGATATGTCGAAGTACCGTGAAAGCCAAAGGAGCGTCTAGATGATCAACAGCCTGTCCGAGCGGATGACGGCGTCGAGGAGCTGGGCGATCGGGGTCGGCATCGCGGCCGCCGTGGTGGCCGGGCTCTTGCTGCTGCTCTACCTCGATCGCTACCGCAACAGCATCCAGGGCGATGCGGCCCGGTCGTCGGTGCTGGTCGCCAACAGCCTGATCGTCAAGGGCACGCCCGGCGACCTGATCGCGGCGGAGCAGAGCTACACGGTGGCCGACATCCAGCGGCGCGACGTCAAGTCCGGCGCGGTCGTCGACCCGGCGTACCTCAACGACCGTGTGGCGAGCGCGGACATCTACCCCGGCCAGCAGATCACGACCGCCGACTTCTCGAGCGGCACGTCGAGCGCCGTCGACACGCAGATCACCGGCAAGCAGCGGGCGATCTCGGTCAACGTCGACAACGTCCACGGCAGCCTGTCGCAGCTCGAGAGCGGCGACCGGGTCGACCTGTACGTCAGCCTGGGCGCGCAGTCCAACGGCCAGCCGCTCGTGAAGCTGTTCAAGGCGGACGTGCTGGTGCTCACCGTTCCCAACGAGGACGACGAGGGCAACCTCATGCTCCGCATCGACCAGAACGAGGCCGCGGACTTCGCCTATGCCGCGGACAACACCCAGATGTACTTCGTGATCAGGCCGAGCGCCGGCGCGACGCCGACGCGGCCGGACGCCGCCAGCATCCAGAGCGTGCTCAACTCGAGGCCGAGGGGCCGGTGACCCACGCGTGAGCCGCCTCGTCCGCACGCTGATCGCCGTCGATCCCGCACTCGAGCTCGACTCGATCGCGGGCAGCGTGCCCGAGGGCGAGGGCGTCCACATCGTGGGCGTGTTCAGCAATCTCGACGACGCGCGGGCGAAGCTCGAGCAGTTGCCGTTCGACCTGCTGGTCGTCGCGTCGGTGGGGTACTCGGACCGGACGCTCCTCCTCGTCGACGCGGCCCGCCAGGCAGGACCGGGACGCTCGGTGCTCGTCCTCAGCGAAGGCTCGTCGAACGGCTTCGTGCGGCGCCTGCTCGAAGCCGGCGCCGACGACATCCTCATGCTGCCCCAGAGCCGTGAGCAGATCGCGTTCGCGATCAGCAAGGTCGTCGCCCGGAAGGAGACCGAGGGCGTCGGCGGCGGCGCGGAGCTCGCGCGACTCGTGATCGTGCTCGGGCCGAAGGGCGGCACGGGCAAGACGCTCACGTCCGCCAACCTGGCCGTGGCGCTCGCGCAGGCGGGCCACGCCTCCACCATCGTCGACATCGACCTGCAGTTCGGCGACGTCGCGCTGACGATGGGCATGGCGCCGGAGGCGACGTTCTACGATCTCGCGCTCGCCGGCGGCACGCTCGACGTCGAGAAGCTCAACCACTACCTGACGCCGCACTCGTCCGGCGCACGGGCGCTGCTCGCCCCGGCGCGGCCGGACCAGGCGAGCGTCGTCTCGGCCGAGTTGCTCCGCGACGTCTACTCCCTGCTGCGGCTGACGCAGGACTACGTCATCGTCGACACGCCTCCCGGCTTCACGCCGGAAGTGATCACGTCGATCGACGCGTCGACCGATCTGATCATGGTCGGAATGCTCGACTCGCTCTCCCTGAAGAACACGAAGCTCGGCCTCGAGACGCTGAGCCTGATGGGGCACGACGAGGCCAGCGTCAAGATGGTGCTGAACCGCGCGCACAGCCGGGTCGGCATCTCGCCGAGCGACGTCATCGCCGTCCTCGGGCGGGAGCCGGATGTGCTCGTGCCGAGCGACCGCGAGATCCCGCGCGCGATCAACGAAGGCGTGCCGATCGTCGTGTCGAAGCCCGACTCGGAGGCCGCGCAAGCGTTCCGCGGCCTGGCGACCATGCTCGCCACGCGCGACGACCAGGCCAACGGCGACATCCCGACGGACCAGGAGCCGGCGGCGGCCCGCCGGCGGCTGTTCGGACGAAGGAGCTAGACCGTCATGGAGCTACACGAGAGGCTGAGCAGCGCGCGTCGCGAACAGCAGGCACCGCGCAAGGAGCCGTTCGCCGATCTCAAGAACCAGATCCACATGCTGGTCATCAGCACGATCGGCCCGCAGATCTTCAACCAGAACGTCGAGCCGGAGGAGCTGCGCGACCGTGTCGTCGCGGAGATCCGAAGCGCCCTCGCCACCGAGGCGACGCTCGGCCGCGAGGACCGCGAGCGGCTGACTGCCGAGATCGCCGACGACATCGTCGGCTACGGGCCTCTGGAACGGCTGCTTGCAGACGACTCCGTGACCGAGATCATGGTCAACGGGCCCTCCGAGATCTGGATCGAGCGTCAGGGACGGCTCTACGAGACGACCGTCCGCTTTACGGACGATTCGCACCTGCGCCGGATCATCAACAAGATCGTCGCCCAGGTCGGGCGCCGCGTCGACGAGGCCTCGCCGATGGCCGACGCCCGCCTGCCGGACGGCAGCCGCGTCAACGCCATCGTGCCGCCGCTCTCGCTGAGCGGACCGCTGCTCACGATCCGCAAGTTCGGCAAGCGGCGCCTGACGCTCGACGACCTCGTGAACCTCGGCACGCTGTCCCAGGACGCCGTCGAATTCCTCGAGCTGTGCGTCCGGGCCGAGCTGAACATCCTGATCTCGGGCGGCACCGGCACCGGCAAGACGACGCTGCTGAACGCGCTCTCCGCGAGCGTGCCGGACGACGACCGGATCATCACGATCGAGGACGCGGCCGAGCTCCAGCTCCAGCAGCGACACGTGCTGCGGCTCGAGTCGCGTCCGAAGAACATCGAGGGCGAGGGCGAGGTGCCGATCCGCGAGCTCGTCCGGAACTCACTGCGCATGCGGCCGGACCGCATCATCGTGGGCGAGATCCGCGGCCCCGAGACCGTCGACATGCTGCAGGCCATGAACACGGGCCACGACGGCTCGCTCTGCACGGTGCACGCCAACTCATCGCGGGACGCGCTTCACCGCATCGAGACGATGGTGCTGATGGCTGGCCTCGAGCTGCCGGTACGCGCGATCCGCCAGCAGGCGTCGTCGGCGCTCGACCTCATCGTCCACCTCGACCGCCTCGACGACGGCTCGCGCAAGGTGACGACGATCACCGAGGTGCAGCGCATGGAGTCGGAGGTGATCACGCTCCAGGACCTGTTCGAGTTCAAGGTGGAGTCGATCGCGCCCGATCGCACCATCGTCGGCCGGCTGTACGCGACCGGCCTGCGGCCGATCTTCACGCACAAGTTCGACCGGCGCGGCATTACCCTGCCGGCCGACATGTTCCGCGCCGGTGCCCCGATGACGCTATCGGCGAGGCTGGCCGCTCGGTGACCCGGCGCGTCGCGGGCCTGCTCGTCCTCCTGGCCGCCGCCGTGGCGGCGCTCGCGGCCTCGGCGGCCGCCGGATCCGGGCAGCCCGAGCTCGTCCAGTCGACGAGCCGTTTCCCCGAGAAGCGACTCAGCCTGACGCTGCCTGAGCGGCAGCGCCTCACCGCGGACAACGTGGGGGTCACAGAGAACGGCGAGCCGGTCAGCGACCTCGTCGTCGCGCCGCCGGGCGCGGACACCTCCACGATGCTCCTGATCGACGCGAGCCTGACGATGCGCGGAGACCCGATCACCGACGCAATGGCCGCGGCGCGCGCGTTCGCCGAACAGCGCAACCCGTCGCAGAAGCTCTCGGTCGCGACGTTCAACGACGAGGTCACGCTGCTGCTCCCGTTCACGAGCGACCCGCTCCGCATCGACCAGGCGCTGCAGCGCACACCCGACACCGCGTACGGCACGGTCATCTACGACGCCGTCGACTACGCAATCGACCAGATCCAGGACTCCGGCTCGACAACCGGCACGATCGTCCTGCTCGCCGACGGCCAGAACGTCGGCAGCGACCTCTCTTTGGAGGACGCCATCCGCAGGCTCCGCGACACCGGCATCCGCCTCTTCGCGGTCGGGCTCCAGTCGCCCGCCTACTACGCACCGCCCCTCGAGCGCCTGTCGGCGCGCAGCGGCGGCACGTACTCCGAGGCATCGGACTCGAGCGGGCTGACGCAGATCTACGACGCCCTCGGCTTCAGGCTCGCCAACGAGTACCTGCTCATGTACCGATCGCTCGCGGCGGCGGACGCGAAGGTCCGGGTCGCCGTCCAGATCCCGGGGTACCGGCCGCTCCGCACGACGTACACGGCGCCTGCGCTCGCGCTCAGCTCGCCCACCATCGACAGGTCGCTCACGGACGAGGTGCTCCAGTCGACGCCGTTCATGGTGTTCCTCGTCTGCGTCATCGTCGGGCTGCTCCTGCTCGCCGCGCGGCTCATCTTCGACCTCCGCCGGCGCAGCCTGCGCAGCCGCATGGCCGGCTTCGTCGAGATGGGCGAGGAGGGCAAGCTGCTCAACCGCGACGACCTCGCGGCGAAGTTCGAACGCTTCGAGCAGTCCCTCGAGCGGCGTAGCTGGATAGAGAAGTTCGCCGAGCGCTGCGATCTCGCGGGGATCCGTCGGGCGCCCGGCTGGCTGATGATCATCGCGCTCGCGATCAGCTTCGGCATCGCGGTCGTGCTCTCGGTGGCGTGGACGAGTTGGGCGCTCCTGCTCGCGCCGCTCGGGCCGGTGATCGTCTACTGGTACGTCAACCGCCGCGTTCGGCGCCAGCAGCAGCTGTTCGACGAGCAGCTCTCGGACAACCTGGACGTGCTCGCGCAGTCGCTCCGCGTCGGCCACAGCCTCGTCGGCGGGCTGTCCCACATGGCCGACGACGCCGCGGAGCCTTCGCGCAGCGAGTTCCGCCGGGTCGTCACCGACGAGCAGCTCGGCATCCCGCTCGAGGATGCGATGCGAAAGGTCGCCGCGCGCATGGACAGCCCGGACATGGAGCACGTCGCGCTCGTCGCGTTGCTCCAGCGCGAGACCGGCGGCGCATCGGCCGAGGTCATCGACCGCGTCGCCGAGAACATCCGCGGCCGCATGGAGACGCGCCGCCTCATCCGCGTCCTGACGGCGCAGGGGCGCCTGGCGCGCTGGATCGTCTCGCTCATGCCCCTCGTGCTGCTGCTCATCATCCTCGCGGTCTACCCCGACTACCTCGATCCGCTGCTCCACGAGACGCTCGGCATCATCACGCTCGTGTTCTGCGGGATCCTGGTCGTGATCGGCTCTCTCGTCATCAAGCGCATCGTCGAGATCAAGGTCTAGGTCGCTCATGACGCTCATGCTCATCCTCGGTCTCGTCATCCTCGCCTCGGCAGTCGCGCTCGTCGTCCACGCGTTCACCCGCCCGCGCGCCGCCGCCGAGATGGTCACGCAGATCGGCCAGTACGGCTTCGCCGGCGAGGCCGAGGTGCTGCGGGACGAGGAGGCCGGCGGCCTCGATCGCGTCGCGACGTCGATCGGCAAGTACCTCGGCACGCGCTTCTCGTGGCTGCACGAGGACGATCTCCGCAGGCGCCTGCTCGCCGCGGGCCACTACACGGTGACGCCGGCGCGGTTCCTCGGCTACCAGACGATGGCCGCGCTCATCGTCGGGGTCTTCCTCCTCTGGCTCGGCGTGCGCGGCGACTGGTCGCCGATCATGCTGATCGTGGTCGTCGCCGCCGGTGGGGCTGCCGGCTGGTTCGGGCTGCTCGGCCTCGTGCACGTGCAGACAAAGCGGCGGCGCGAGGAGATCGAGAACACGCTCCCGGAGCTCATCGACTTCCTGATCGTCGCCGTCGAGGCCGGCGTCAGCCTCTCGGGTGCGCTGCGCCTGGCCGCCAACCAGATCCGGGGCGTGCTCGGCGACGAGATGCGCCTGGCCATCCAGGAGCACAACATGGGCCTGTCCACCACGCAGACACTCGAGAACCTCGCTGCGCGCGCGGACACGAGCGGCATGCGCATCTTCGCCCGCTCGGTCGTCCAGGGCGAGTCGCTCGGCATCTCGATCGGCCAGGTGATGCGGAACCTCGCCGTCGAGATGCGCAAGCGGCGCCGCGCCGCGGCCGAAGAGCGGGCGCAGAAGGCGCCGACGCAGATGGTCTTCCCGCTCGTGCTGTTGATCTTCCCGGCGATGCTCGTGATCCTCGTCGTGCCCGCCGTGGTCAATATGCTCCGCTCGCTCCCGTAACCATGTTCAGGCGACCCGGAAAGCTCACCCTCAGGCGCGACGACGGCCGGATCATCTCCGAGTCGGTGCGGGTCGCGGACACCTACCTGCGCCGTCTGCGCGGCCTGTATGGGCGGCGGCTCCGCGAGGGCGAGGGGCTCGTGCTGCGGCCGGGCTTCTCCGTCCATACGAGCTTCATGCGCTACCCGATCGACGTCGTCTTCCTCGACCAGGACCAGACGGTGGTGGAGATCGCGGCCGACCTGAAGCCGTGGCGCACGGCGTCGTGCCGCGCCGCCCGCGAGGTCGTCGAGCTCCCGTCCGGCGAGTGCGAGCGCCGCGGCCTCAGGGTCGGCGACCGCGTTGCCTGGGCGTCGGTCCACGACGAGGTTGCGGCGGAGCCCGACGGCGCGCCGCCGCCCTTCCGCGACCAGCCCGTGACCGGTCGCGTCATCGTCGCGAGCCGTGATCGCCGTTTCGTGAAGCTGATGCGCTTCGTGCTCGACCGCCACGGGTTCGAGGTCGTCACCGCGTCGCACGACGACCTGCTCGAGCTGCTCGAGCGCCAGCGGGCGGACGTCGTCGTGCTCGAGGCGACGGGCTCGCTCGTCGCAGCCGGCAAGGCGGCCGCATCGGCGAAGGCGCTCCACCCGGGCGTCGAAGTCGTGGTCGTCTCCGAAGGGGGCGCCCGCGACGAGCAGAACACGTTCCCGGTGTACGACAAGTGGGACGGCATGAACGACGTCGTCGAGACCGTCTCGCGGGCGGTGGGGAGCCCGGTCGCAGGCTGAGCAGAGCGCCAATGGACGCCTGGCGCAGGCCCGAGTCCGCTCCGGCTCTTGCCGAGGGCGGCAAGGACTCGCAGAATGAGGCTCGGTCCGGGGGGACGGCTGCAGGAAGCATCACCTCGGCCGGAAAGGAGTGCATCGGCAGATGGCGGTAAGGCTGGACACGGGATGACATCCGTGCCGGGAGCGCTTCCCGACCGCCGCAGCGCGCTCTCGCACACCGGACGCCGAAGCAGAGCCCACCAGGCCGGGGCCTGCATCGCCGCGCTGGACGCCTACCTGGACGAGCGGTTCGGCGCCGAGGAACGTGCCGCGGCTGTGCTGGACGACGCCTGGAGCCGGGCTCTCGCGACGTACAAGGCGGCCGGCGCCGACGAGGCAGCGGACCGGCTCGCGGCCTCTGTGCTGGCCGTCGACGTGCTGACGGGTCTCGCCGTCGAAGGCGTTCTCGAGCGCGACGACGCACGCCACGTGACGGCGATCCTGGCGGAGAGCTCCGGCCACGACACACCGGCCGCCACCTCGCTCGAGCTCTACCTGGGCGTCGCCGGCAACCCGCTCCTCGGCTCCCTGCCGCCGCTCTTCGCGATCGAGACCGCCCTGCAGCTGCTCGTCATCTTCGACCTCGTGAGCGAGGCATCGCTCTGGATCAAGCCCCAGCCCAACCGGCTCGAGTGCGCCGTCTCGATCGGCGACGACGAGCCGTCGCGGCGGACGCGCGCGGCGGCCCGCAAGGCACTCGGCATCGGCTACGCCCTGACACCGCCGCGCTCGCAGATCCGTGCCGTGCCCGTCGTGCGCTGGAACCGGATCGACGCGGCGCTCGTGGTGCGCGTGACCGCGGAGTCCCGCCCGGCCGCCCAGACGTTCCTCGACGAGGCTGCCCGCGCCCTGACGCCGCTGCTCGAGCGTGCCCTGCTGCTCGAGCGCAGCACCGAGCGCGAGGCCACCCTCGTCCGGGGCACCGAGCGGCGCCTCACCCGGCTCGGCTTCGACCTTCACGACGGGCCGATCCAGGACGTTCTCGTCCTCGCCGCGGACGCGAAGGCGATCCGCGATCTCATCTCGCCGCTCGTCGCCGAGGAGCAGCGCGAGCGCGTCAACGAGCAACTCGACGGTTTGCGCAGCCGACTCGGCGAGCTCGATCGCGAGCTGCGGGAGATCGCGCACGCCTTCGAGTCGCGAAGCGCGGTCAGCCGCCCGATCGAGGAGGTCCTGCACCGCGAGGTCGAGGCGTTCTCGGCCCGCAGCGGCATCGCCACGGATCTCCGCGTCGACGGCACGAGCTCGTTCCTCAGCGCCTCCCAGCGGATCACGCTCTTCCGGGCGGCCCAGGAGGCGCTCTCGAACATCCGCGAGCACAGCGGCGCTACCAGCGTGCGGGTCGTCCTGCGCTGCCGGCGGGCCTGGACCGAGCTCACCATCGCGGACGACGGGCGCGGCTTCGCGGTCGAGCAGGGGCTAGCGCGCGCCGCCCGCCGCGGTCGGCTGGGCCTCATCGGCATCAACGAGCGCGTGCGGATGCTCGGCGGGACGTTCCACATCGACAGCGCCGAGGGCGGCCCGACCCGCCTGACCGTGACGCTCCCGCGCTGGGAGCCGCTCGACCCCTCCGCGGACCCGGGCTCAGCCTCTAGCCCTAGCCGAGTCCGATCACGGCTCCCGCGACCACGGCCCAACAGGCGACCGTGAGCAGCAGGCGGGTGTCCGTGAGCAGGACGTTCTCCGGCTCCTCGCCGCGGCCCTGGTGGCGGACGAGGGCGATGTAGCGCGCGAGCCCGTAGGCCACGAACGGCACCGTCACGAGCATGAGCGGCGTGTGGGCGAGCGCGGCGTAGGCGACGTACACCGCGAGCGTCACCGCTGCCAGCGACGCGAGCAGCCGGTCGAGGCCCTGGACGGAGTACCGGCCGATCGACGCTCGACCGGGCGCGCTTCCCGCCTCGACGCCCGCCAGCTCGGCGCGGCGCTTCGCGAGTGCCAGGAACGACGCGAGCAGCGCCGTCGAGACGAGCAGCCAGCCGGAGATCGGGACGTCGACGGCCTCGGCGCCCGCGCTCGCACGGATCACGAAGAGCGCTGCGATGGCCGCGATGTCGACGACGACGACCGACTTGAGCCAGACGCTGTAGAGGGCCTGCAGGGCGAGGAACGCGGCCAGGTAGGCCACGGAGCCCGCGCCGAGCGCGACGGTCAGACCGAACGCCGCAGCGGCGAGCGCGGCGGCGAGGAGGAGAGCGGTCCGTGGCGCGAGGTCGCCGTGCGCGACCGGCCGGAGCCGCTTGACCGGATGCAGCCGGTCCTCCGCGGCGTCGCGGACGTCGTTGACGAGGTACGCCGCGCTCGACGCGAGGCAGTACGCCGCGAACGCCGTCGCCGCGGCGATCCAGGCGTCGAGCGACCCGGCCTGGTCGGCGAACACGAGCGCCGCGAACAGGAGCAGGTTCTTCGTGTACTGCTTCGGTCGCAGGGCCGCCAGCACGGGTGCGGCGCGGCGCGCGCCCGCCCGGGCGTCGCGTCGGGCACCGGGCGCGACGCCCGCTGAATCAACTCCCATGACCGGAGTATCGCGGTGCGCGTACCCCGGGTGCCGGTCCCGCGTGTCCCTCGTCCGGGGGCGCTAGAACGAGCGATCGCGCCCCTCACCCGGGCCGCCGATGCCCTCGGTGCATGACTCGCATCGCGATCGTCTTCTTCGCCGTGCTTGCCGCCGGCCTGGCGATCACAGCTCCGACCTCGACTGCGGCCGGCCAACGGACGCAGCGCGACGTCGCCTTCGAGCGTGCCCTGATGAACGAGATGAACGTCGTCCGCGCACGTCACGGACTGCGCGCGCTGAAGGCGTCCGGGGAGCTCGGCGCGGCCGCGGCCGCTCACACCCGCTCCATGGCGAGCACCGGGTTGTTCCAGCACGACTCGGCGGACGGCTCCCCGTTCCACGTGCGTGTCCGTCGCTTCTACGACACGCGGGGCGGCGACTGGTTCGTGGGCGAGAACCTCGCCTACGGCGGCGCGCCGCTCGCGGCCAAGAGCGCCATCAGCGCCTGGATGCAGTCCCCGCCGCACCGCCGCAACCTGCTCAACGGGTCGTGGCGCGAGGTGGGCGTCGGGGCGATGCTCGTGCAAAGGGCGCCCGGTGCGTTCCGCGGCGCGACGGTCGTGATCGTGACGGCCGACTTCGGCCTCCGGCGCTAGGAGGGTCCGGCGAAACATCGAGCTGTGCCATCGGGCCGCTGGTCGCGGCGATGCGCCGTCCTCAGTCGCGTCCATATGTCTGCATATGGATGCTCCCTGCGTCCTTGCCTCGCCCCGACCAGCGCACCCCGCCGACGAGCGACGTTCCGCCGAACCCTCCTAGCCGGCGGCTCTCAGGCAGCGCAGAGCCGGATCGGCGTCGTGCTGGGGTCGATCGTCGACGCGACCCCGCGGTCCCAGAGCACGACGATCTCGCCGGAGTCCGAGATGTCCTTGACGACGCCACGGTCGCCGGGACGCAGCCCGTCGTGTGACTCCGTCGGTCCGGTGAACTCGATCTGGCTTCCGATCCGGACCCCCGCCCGGATCCGCGCCGCCAGCAGGCGTGCGCCCTGAACGTCCATGCAACCTCCTCGGTGGTCGCTTCTCCATCGGCGCCCCGAATCCCTCCGTCGTCCCTCACATGAGGGAGGCAGCCGCCTAGGAGAGACTCGCCTGTCCGCAAAGAGCGCTCGACCGCGGGAGCCTCGCCGCGGATCGGCCGCTGGATCGGGGCGTCGCCGCGCCTGCCGACCGCGTCGAGATCGGCGCCCTCGGCACCGAGCTCCTCGAGCCTGCGGGCGGCCGCCGTCACGAGCGCGCGGGCCGTCTCGATGTCCCCGCCTTCGAACTCGCGCAGGCGGACGTCGTAGACCTCGACGAGGCCCCACGCCTCGCCGCCGACGACGATCGGGAGCATGAGCAGCGAGTTCATGCCGAGCTCGCGCAGGATGAACGCCTCGGCGCGGTCGATGCTCGCGTCGAGGAACGACATCGCGATCGGCTCCCGTCGGACGAGCACGCGCTTCGTGAGCGGGAAGTCGTCCAGGAGGTAGGCCGCGTCGCTCCCGAGGTCGATGTCGCGAAGCGCGTAGCGCGCGACGTCGAGGAGATGCGTCCCGCCGAGCACGCGGGACGTGACGGTGGCGGTGGCGCTGAGGCTGCCTGTGAGCGCGCGCGAGAGAACGAGGAGCACTTGCTCCGGAGCGCTCTCGCCCCGGACCGCCGCGATCTGGGCCGCGGCATCGGGAGCGACGACGGGCCGCAGGCGCGCCCGGCGCTCGCGTGCACGAGCCGCGTCGCCGCGACGGGCCCAGTCGCCGAGGTCGCGGAACGCGACGACGAGATCCTTGCCGCTCGCCTTCGCGGCGTAGAGCCCCTGATCCGCGGCGCGCAGCAGCTGCGTGCCGGTCGCGCCGTCGAAGGGATAGGTGGCGACGCCGATCGAGACCCGGAGCGGCGTTCCCGCCTCGGAGAGGCCCGCCGCAAGCGTCATCCGCAGCGCGTCGGCACGCGCCAGCGCCGCGTCGGCGTCCGTCCGTGGCAGCGTGAGCGCGAACTCGTCGCCGCCGAGGCGCGAGGCAGCCTCCCCCGGTCCGAGCCCGGTGCGGATCAGGTCGGCGAGCTCCAGCAGCACGCGGTCGCCGCGTTCGTGTCCGCCGCGGTCGTTGACGGCCTTGAACTCGTCGCAGTCGAGCACGAGCAGGCTGAGCGGGCTGCGGTCGGCTCCCGACCGCTCGAGCTCGCCCTCCAGCAGGTCGCCGAACCCTCGCCGGTTGAGCAAGCCGGTCAGCGGGTCCGTGGCGGCCGTGCGCCGCTCGCGCACGAGTGCCAGCGCCGCATCGAGCGACGCCGCGGCCTGCGCCGCCAGCAGCGCCGCGGCCTCGGCCTGGGCGCGCGGGAACTCGACCGCCCGCGCGCTGCACCGACGAGCTCTCCGACGCCCACGTCGTTGACCCGGAGCGGCAGCCACACGAGCGTGCGGCAGCCACCGGCGACGCCCGAGAGACCGACCACCGCCGCGTCGACGAGCTCGACGACCGACGTGTGATCGACGTGCGTTCGCAACGCCTCCACGACCTCGGACGGCAGCGAGTCGAGCGCGCCCGTCCGGCTCCAGCCGGCGGCGATCTCGCCGCCCGCGTCGTCGGCGAGCGTCACCTGGCAGGCCTCGAGCCCGAGCACGTGGGCGAGCGAGCGCGCCGCCAGCTCGGCGATCTCCCGCGCGTCGCGCAGCGAGCTCATGTGGACGAACACGCGCATGAGCGACGAGAGATCGACGCCGGGCGCCTGGCGCAGCTCGGTCAGCGGCGCGGCGAGCGCCGCGGCGACGGGCTCGAGCCGCCCCGCCGCCTCGACCGGCAGCTCGAACGCGGTCTCGACGTTGAGGACGCCGACCGGCCGGCCGGCCGCGCTGATCGGCAGCACGAGCTCGGACACCACGCCGCGCTTGCCCGGGACGTAGTCCGGGTCGGCACGCACGTCCGGCACGTACTGCGCCCCGCCGCGCTCGAGCGCGCGCCCGATCACGCCGCGGTCGAGCCGCAGGCCGCCCGGGATCATCGTGTAGCCGCGGTGCGTCACCGCCCAGAGCCGGTCGTGCTCGAGCAGGAACAGCGACAGCGACATCCCGCTCCCGCCCGCCTCCGCCAGCAGGTCGAGAGCCTCGTCGATGCCCGCCTCCGGGGTCGGCGCGGCGCCGACGGCGCGTACCGCCCGCTCGCACGCGGCCGTGAGCGCATCGATGAACACCCGATGGTTCGTGACAATCCTCCTCAAGTTGTCACACCCGGTGAGATCGGCACCCGTCCGGCCAAGCTTGAGGCGGCCGCCGGACGACTCGGAGCGTCTCCTCGGCCCCATGATCCGCGATACAGGCATCGCCGACTAGGGGTCGAACTCAAAGCCGCCGGCGGCGGCACCGAAGTTCGACGGCTCAGGAGTCGCCGCCGGCCGACGCTGTTAGGGCGCCCGATCCGCGAGCCTGGGGAGAGAGGGGACATCGGGCCCGCCGACCGGACGCATCACGATCATGCACCACTCCGCCCCGACTGTCACGACGAGCGGCGGCCACCGGCGACTCCCTCCTTCGAGTGTCAACCGTCCCCCACCCGGGGGAGGCACCGCACGGAGGCCGGTGTTTCAGTCAGACGACTCCACTGCGGTCCGCCGACTGGGCGGTCAGGAGCCAGGGCCTACACGTGACCGACTTCATCCCCGCCGACATCTCCCGCCGGCCGCCATCGGCCGACCGGAGGGTCGACGGCGCGCGCCGCCAGCCTGCCGCGGCGAACGCCTCTCGCCTCATCTTCCGCTTCGGGATGTACCTCGCGCTCGGGCTCGCGCTCGCGGCCGGCGGGATCGTGCTCTTCCTGCACCACTCGGGCCAGGCACGGGCCGAGGAGGAGGCGCGCGAGCGCGCCGAGCTGATCGGCGACGTCGCGATGTCCTTCGGACTGGCGGGATCGATCGCCGACCCGCTTCAGGGCGCGCGCAAGTCGACGCTCGACGTCTTCTTCCGCGAGCGGATGGTGGACACGCGCCTGCTCGGCGCGGCCGTGTTCCGCATGGACGGGCGCCAGGTCTATTCGATCGGCTCGGTCTCGCGCCGCGCCGAGCCGACGGCGCTCGTCAAGTCGACGCTCCGGACCGGCGTGATCAGCATCTCGCGCCCGACGCCCTTCGGCAAGCGCATGGTGGTCTTCACGCCGCTGACGCCCAGGGGATCCACTGCCGGCGTGCTCGCGATCGAGACGAACTACGACCCGGTCGCCGCCGACGCCCGCGACGCCTTCGTCCCGATCGCCGGGATGCTCGTCGTGGTCATGGTGATCCTGTTCCTGCTCTTCATCCCCGTCCTGCGCCGCATCACCGAGCACGTGCGACTGCAGATGCGGATGATCCAGCACCAGGCGCTCCACGACGACCTCACGGACCTGCCGAACCGGATCCTCTTCCACGACCGGATCGAGCAGGCCATCCTGCTCGCGGAGCGCACGAAGCAGCGGTTCGTCGTGATGATCATGGATCTCGACCGCTTCAAGGAGATCAACGACTCGCTCGGCCACCACGCCGGCGACGTGCTGCTCCAGGAGGTGGCGCTCCGACTCCGCGAAGTGCTGCGGTCGACCGACACGGTGGCACGGCTGGGCGGCGACGAGTTCGGCGTCCTCTCCGTCGACGCCATCGACGTGACCGTCGCCACGGCTCTCGCCGAGCGCATGCGGAAGGCGGTCGAGCAGCCGCTGCGGATCGACGAGCTCGACCTCGACGTCGAGTGCTCGATCGGCATCGCCCTCTACCCGGTGCACGGGGAGACCGTGGTCGACCTCCTCAAGCACGCGGACTTCGCGATGTACGCGGCCAAGCAGCGCGGCACGTCGTTCGAGGTCTACGCGCCGACCGACAAGCCGATCACGACCGAGCAGATCGGGCTCGTCGCCGAGTTCCGGCGCGCCCTCGACGATCGCCAGCTCGTCGCCCACTACCAGCCCGTGGTCGAGCTCAGCTCCGGCCGCGTTCGGAGCCTCGAGGCGCTCGTGCGCTGGCGGCACCCTCGGCACGGCCTGCTCCTACCCGGCGAGTTCCTGCCGCTGATCGAGCAGACGAGCCTCATCAACGGCATGACGATCGAGATCCTCGACCAGGCACTCGCGCAGTCGCGCGTCTGGTGCGACGAGGGGCTCGACCTGCGCGTGGCCGTCAACCTGTCTCCGCGCAGCCTCCAGGATCCCTCCTTGCCCGGCGAGCTCGAGCGCCTGCTCGAGAAGTGGAGCATCGAGCCCTCCCGGCTCGACATCGAGATCACCGAGAGCACCGTCATGTCGCACCAGAAGCGTGCGCTCGAGGCGCTCGAGGCGCTGCGCACGCTCGGCGTCGGCCTCGTGCTCGACGACTTCGGCACCGGCTACTCGTCGCTGACGTTCCTGCGCGGCCTCCCCATCGACAAGATCAAGATCGACCGGTCGTTCGTGGAGCACATGGAGACCTCGGTGAGCGACGGGGTCATCGTGCGCTCGCTCGTCGATCTCGCGCACAACCTCGGGCTCGAGGTGATTGCCGAAGGCGTCGAGGGCGAATCGGTGGCGATGCGGCTCTCCGAGCTCGGCTGCGACGCCGCGCAGGGCTTCTTCTTCTCGACTCCCCGCTCGCCCGGCGAGCTCCACGGCTGGCTCCACGAGCGGGCACGGCTTCCGCGCGACCCGCGCACCGGGCGCCCGAACCTCGTCGCGCTGCCGCGCGCGGTCTAGTACGGCGCAGCCGGACGGCCTGCCGGCGAACGTCACTGCGAGCTGCCAGGCCTCCAGAGCGGCTCGTCCCGCCCTGCGAGGGCGTTCGCTGCCCGCGCGAGGATGAACAGCAGATCGGAGAGGCGGTTCAAGTAGACGAGCGCGAGCGGGTTGATCTCGAGCTCCTCCGCAGCGTCGAGCGCCGCGCGCTCGGCGCGGCGGCAGGTCGTCCGCGCGACGTGAATGCGCGCGGCCGCCTCGGTCCCGCCCGGCAGCACGAACGAGCGCAGCTCCGGCAGGTCGGCGTTGAAGCGGTCGCAATCCTGCTCGAGCCGGTCGATCGGCTCCTGGCCGATGCGCAGGCCGCCGGCGTGCAGCGGTCTCGACAGGTCGGCGCCGAGATCGAAGAGCTCGTTCTGGACCCGGAGGAGCACCGTGCGCAGCTCGTCGGGGCACTCGCCGGCGAGCACGACGCCGATCGCGGCGTTCAGCTCGTCGACGGTGCCGAAGGCGGCGATGCGGCAGTCCAGCTTGGACGTGCGCGAGCCGTCGCCGAGCGACGTCTCGCCGCGGTCTCCGCCTCGCGTGTAGATCCGCGTCAGCCGGACCGGCTCGTCCTTCGACCTAGGCAACGGCGGCCTCCGCGTGGGCCAGGATCGAGCGGGCGATGACGATGCGCTGCACCTCGCTCGTCCCTTCGTAGATCTCCGTGATCTTCGCGTCGCGGTAGTAGCGCTCGACGGGGAACTCCTTCGTGTAGCCGTAGCCGCCCAGGATCTGAATCGCCTCGGCAGTCTGCCGGCGCGCCATCTCGGACGCGTACAGCTTCGCCTTGGCGCCTTCGGCCGTGTGCGGGCGGCCCTGCTGCTTGAGCCACGCCGCGCGGTGGGTGAGCAGGCGGGCGGCGTCGAGCTCCGTCGCCATGTCCGCGAGCTTCCACTGGATGGCCTGGAAATCGCCGATGCGCTTCCCGAAGGCTCGACGCTCGAGGGCATAGGCGCGCGCGACGTCGTAGGCAGCCTGGGCGATGCCGACAGCCTGCGCGGCGATGCCGATACGCCCGCCGTCGAGCGTCGCCATCGCGACCGTGAAGCCCTTGCGCTCCTCGTGCAGGAGGCGGTCCGCCGGCACGTGGGCGTCGACGCTCAGGTCGTTGGTCACCGAGGAGTTCAGGCCGAGCTTCTCCTCGCGCCTCGTGATCTCGACGTGATCGCGGTCGAGCACGAACGCGGACACGCCGCGGGCGCCGTCCGTCTCCGGATCGGTGCGCGCGAAGAGCAGGATCGTGCCCGCGTACTCGGCGGTCGAGATCCACTGCTTCGTGCCGGTGATCCGCCAGCCCTCGCCCTCCGGCACGGCCGCGGTGCGAAGCGCGCCGGCGTCCGAGCCGGACTCCGCCTCGGTGAGCGCGAACGCGCCGAGGACCTCGCCGCGCGCCAGCGGCGGCACGAAGCTGCGCCGCTGCTCGTCGGTGCCGAAGGCGAGGATCGGCAGCGTGCACGCGCTCGTGTGCACGGCGACGGTCACGCCCACGCCGGCATCGGCGCGCGACAGCTCCTCGAGCACGAGCACATATGAGAGGAAGTCGGCGCCGGCGCCGCCGTACTCCTCGGGCACGCAGACTCCCATCAGACCGAGGTCGGCGAGCTTCGCGAACACCTCGCGCGGGAAGTGGTGCTCCCGGTCCCAGTCGGCCGCGTGCGGCGCGATCTCCGCGTCCGCGAACTCGCGGGCGAGCGCCTGGATCTCCCGCTGGTCGTCCGTGAGCGCGAAGTCCATGCGGGCGCGAGTCTACCGGCGGCCCTGTCGGCGCCCGTGCGCCCCGCAGCTCGCTTCAGACGTAGGCGGGCGTCTGCTCGACGGCGCCCGGCGTACCGAGCAGGTCGCGACGGATCTCGTGCAGCGCGAACTCCCGATCGCGGAAGGCGTCGACGACCGACGGGTCGAACTGGCCGCCCGCCTCGCCGAGAATCGCCCGCCGCGCGACGCGCCAGCTCTGCGCGTCCCTGTACGGACGGTTGCTCGTGATCGCGTCGAGCGTGTCGGCAACGGCGAAGATCCGCGCCCCGAGGGGGATCTCCTCGCCGGCCAGCCGGTCGGGATAGCCGTCGCCGTCCCAGCGCTCGTGGTGGGAGCGAACGACGTCGACGGCCTCACTGCGGAGGAACGCAACGCCGCCGATCATCTGTGCCCCCAGCACGGTGTGGGTCTGCATGAGGCGGCGCTCCTCGCCCGTCAGCGGCCCGGGCTTGCCGAGCACCTCGTCGGGGATCGCGATCTTGCCGATGTCGTGGAGCAGGAAGCCGTACTGCAGCGACGGGTCGTCGGCGAGCGACGGCTCGACCGCGCGGGCGAGCTCGCAGGCGTAGCGCTGCACGCGCCGGGCATGCGCGCCGGTGCCGGTGTCCTTCCACTCGAGGGCGCTGGTGAGCGCAGAGACGGTCTGCGTGTAGGCGCTCTCGAGGAGCGCGCGCTGGCCACGCTCGAGCTCGATCAGGTGCCGGAGGTCGCGCGCATAGAGGAGGAGCTGCTCGTCGTCGTTCGAGCCGAGCGCAGGGCGAAACGCGATGCCCGCCTGACCGGCGGCCACGCGCTCGACGACGGACAGCAGCTCGAGCGGCCGGAACGGCTTGCGGAGGTACGCGTCCGCACCGACGGCGGCGGCCTCGCGCTCGACGTCCTCGAGGCCCGTGAGCAGCACGACCCCGATGTCGCGTGTCGCCGAGTCCCGCTTCAGGACACGGCAGAAGGCGAGCCCGTCCATGCCGGGCATGCCGACGTCGAGCACGACGACGTCCGGACGCCCCTCGGCGATGCGAGCGGCGGCCTGCGCGGCATCGCCGGCCTCGTCGACGTCGACCTCGACTGCTTCGCACGTGAGCCTGAGCAGTGCCCGGAACCGTGCGTCATCATCCACCAGCAGCAATCTCATTCGATTTCCCCCCGGAATCGGAATGGTTCTCTGTCGAGTTCCTTCGGCGGAAAAGGCGAGAACCTTTAACCCGACCGGGTATTTGTGGATCGCCGTTACGGGTACTCGTAGAAGCCGCGGCCCGTCTTGCGGCCGAGACGTCCTGCCGCCACATACTGCCGCAGGAGCGGGCACGGGGCGTACTTCGGGTCCCCGAGGCCGCGATGGAGCACTTCCATGATCGCCACGCACGTGTCGAGGCCGATCAGGTCGGCGAGCGCCAGCGGGCCGATCGGATGGGCGAAGCCGAGCTTCGCGATCGTGTCGATGGCCTCGGCCTCGGCGACGCCTTCCATCAGCGCGTAGGCCGCCTCGTTCACGAACGGCATGAGGATGCGGTTGGAGACGAACCCCGGAAAGTCCCGAGCCTCCGCCGGCTCCTTGCCGAGGTCGCGGGCGAGCTGCGTGATGGCGGCCGCGGTCTCGTCCGAGGTCTGCACGGCGCGGATCACCTCCACGAGGCGGAGCAGCGGCACGGGATTGAAGAAGTGCATCCCGACCACGCGGTCGGGACGCGACGTGACCGCGGCGAGGCTCGTGATCGGGATGGAGCTCGTGTTGCTCGCGAGCACGGCCGTGGGCGGAAGCGTCTCGTCGGCGCGGCGGAAGATCTCCTCCTTGACGCCCTGGTCCTCGACGACGGCCTCGATCATCAGGTCGGCCGGAACGAGCTCGTCGGCGGCCTCGACCCGGGCGAGCACCCCGTCGGGGTCCGGGCCGCCCTTCTCGGCGAGCTTCGCCAGGCTCCGGCGCATCGCCTCGAGCCCGCGGTCGACCGCGCCCGGGGCGGCGTCGTGCAGGGTCACGCGGCGGCCCGACGCGGCGACGACCTGGGCGATGCCCGCGCCCATCTGACCCGCACCGACGACGAGGACGTGCTCGAAGCTCACGCGCGGCAGTATCCAGCCCGCCGCGCGCCGCCGCAGCCGCGACCGGCCGGCGGACGCGGCTCGGCGAGACGTGGCGGGGGTCTGTCCCCGGCCGTGTCCGCTACGGACATGCCAGGGGTCTGTCCCCCGTCATGGCCCGTGCGGACGCGGCTGCGCGGGACGTGGCAGGGGACTGTCCCCTGGCATGTCCGCGACGGACAAGGCCCGGGACTGTCCCCCGTCATGGCCCGTGCGGATCTGGCTGCGCGGGACGTGGTAGGGGTCTGTCCCCTGGCATGGCCCGCGGAGACATGTCGAACCTGCGACTGGGGAGTCGCGGTTTCTCCACAGGTCAGCCCTCGAGGGTGCTGCGGCGGCGACGGAGGCGGTGCGCGGAGTACGCGAGCACGAGCGCTAGCACGCCGATGCCGACGACGAGCTTCACCCGCGCACCACGCTGCGGGGACTCGGCGCGCAGCAGCTCTCCCGCCGTCGTCTGGGCGCAGAGGCTCGACGCCCAGCCGTCGCCGGCGCGCGTGAGCAGGACACCGACCGCCTCGTCCGCCGCCGACCGGCGCAGGCCGCACTGGGCCGGATCGCGGCCGGCGCGCACGACGATGCGGTCGCCGGGCAGCTCGCCCTTGACCCGCTGATCGAGCTCGAACTCGTAGCGCGTGCCCCGCACCGCCACGAGTCGGCCGACGAACGCCGCGTCGGCAGAGGCCAGCCGCTGCTCCAGCGTGAGCCCGCCCGGGCACGTGCACGCGAGCGCGTCAGGGGCCGCCGCGAGCGCGGCGAGCATGGCAACGCCGAGGACGAGTCGCCGGATCAGACCTCGAGCAGCAGCGCGTCGCCGCCGCCGCCGCCCGAGCAGATCGCCGCCAGCCCGAGCCCGCCTCCGTTCCGGCGGAGCTCGTGCACCATCGTGCCGACGATCCGTCCGCCGGACGCCCCGATCGGATGACCGAGCGCGACCGCGCCGCCGTTGACGTTGACGGTCTCCTCGTCCGCGCCGAGCATGCGGGTGGAGTTGACCGCCACCGACGAGAACGCCTCGTTGATCTCGACGCGCTTGACGTCGTCCATCGACTTGCCGGCCTTCTCGAGCGCCAGGTGGCCCGCGCGAGCCGGCGTGCGGGCGAGGTACGCGAACTCGTCGGCGACGTACGCCTGCGAAAGGATGGTCGCCAGCACCGTCAGCCCGCGCCGCCGTGCGAACTCCTCCGACGTCACGATCACGCAGGACGCGCCGTCGTTTACACCGGGTGCGTTGCCGGCCGTCGTCGTGCCCTCGGGGTCGAAGACGGGCTTCAGCGCCGAGAGCGCCTCGAGGGACGTGTCCCGCCGCGGGCTCTCGTCGGCCGTCAGGTCGCCGACGGGGACGATCTCGTCGTCGAACCGGCCGGCGTCGGCCGCTGCAACCGCGCGCTGGTGCGAGCGGTAGGCCCAGGCGTCCTGGTCGTCACGGGAGATCTCGAGCTCCCGCGCCACCTTGGATGCCTGCTGCACCATGTGCAGCCGGTCGAAGGTCGACGTGAGCCCATCGAAGACCATGCTGTCGATCAGCTCGCCGTTGCCGAGGCGGTAGCCGAAGCGCGCCTTCGGGAGCAGATAGGGGGCGTTCGACATCGACTCCATGCCGCCGGTGACGATCACCTCGTGGTCGCCCGAGCGGATCATCTGGTCGGCGATCTGCACCGCCCGGATCGACGACGCGCAGACCTTGTTGATCGTGTCGGCTGGCAGCTCCGTCGGCAGGCCGGCCCCGATCGCCGCCTGCCGTGCGGGCGCCTGCCCCGCGCCGGCCTGGAGCACCTGGCCCATGACGACGTACTCGGGCTCGCCGTTCTCGATGCCGGCGCGGTCGAGCGCGGCCCGGATGACGAGTGAGCCGAGCTCGGTCGCCTGCAGCTTCGCGAGGCCGCCGCCGAGCTTGCCGAACGGCGTCCGGACGGCGGAGACGATGACGGAACGGGTCACCGCCAGAGCCTAGCGAGCGAGGTCGAGCGCCGGTTCGAGGCCGCGGACGAACGCGGTCAGCAGCGCCGCAGTGTCCTCGAGATCCGACAGCTGCGCCGTCTCGACGCCCGAGTGCACGCGTCGAGCCGGCACCGACACGACCGCGGTCGGCACGCCCTCGCCCTCGACGTACACCGCGTCGGCGTCGGTCATCGACCGCTCGCCGCTCTCGATCGAGTAGCCGATGCCCAGCGCCTCGGCGGCGTCCACGAGGCGCTCGAAGAGCGCCGGGTGCACGACCGGTCCGCGGAAGATCGCAGGCCCGCCGCCGAGCCGATGGTCGCCCGCCTCGCCCACATCCGCCTCCGGTACGTCCGTGGCGTACGTGACGTCGAGCACGACGGCGAGGTCGGGCCGGAGCCGGCGCACGGCGGTGCGTGCTCCGAGGTGGCTGAAGATCTCCTCCTGGGTCGCCGCGACGAGCGCGACGGCCGACGGCGCCCCGTCGTCGGAGAGGCGCTGCAACGCCTCCAACCCGACCCAGACCCCGGCGCGGTTGTCGAGCGCGGCGGAGGCGACGCGGCCGTTCCGGAGCTCGAGCGGCGGCGCGTAGAGCACGATCGGGTCGCCCTCGCGCACCGCCGTGCGGGCGTCGCCTGCATCCAGGGCGCCGATGTCGACGTAGAGATCGTCCCAGCCGGGGCCTCCGTCACCGCCGGCTGCCCGCCCCACCACACCTGCGACCGGGCCGCCGCGCCCCACGACCGTGACCCGCTGGCCGAGAGCCCACGACGGCTGCCACCCTGCCAGCCGGCGCACGCGCAGCAGCCCGTCGCCGCCGACGTGCGTGACGTGCATGCCGACCTGGTCGACGTGGGCGACCAGCGTCACCACCGGCCGGCCTTCGCCGATGGTCGCGACCGTCGTGCCGGTGGCGTCGAATTCGACCGCCGCGCCGAGCGCGCGGACCGCGTCGCGGACGACCGCAGCGACCGCTTCCTCCCCGCCCGTCGGCCCGGGCGCACGCAGGAGCCGGTCGAGAAGCTCGGGGATCGGCATTGCGGCGCAGTCTACGGAGCGGCTACAAGAGGGATCCCGCCCGCCGTGACACCGACCGCGACCCTCAACACCGACCTCCTGACCCCGCTCGGGGCCTACCTGCGGCTGCGCGGCGAGAGCGGCGCGAGCTTCCTGCTCGAATCGGTCGAGCGCGGTCGGCTGGGGCGCAACTCCTGGATCGGCGGCGGCTCGCGGCTCGTCACCTTCGAGGAGGCCGAGGCGCTCGGCGTGCCGGTCGTCGGCTACCTCTCCTACGAGGCCGCTGCGCGGTTCGAGCCCACCGTGCCGGTGCCGGACGACGGACGCGACCTGCCGGAGAGCCGCTTCGTGGTCGTCGAGACGCTCGTGCGCTTCGATCACGGCCGCGGCGTTGCCGACGTGCTCGTCGGCGACCCGGACGACGTCCTGCAACGGCTCGAGAGCGACCTCGTCGTCGACCGGCAGACGCGTGTCGGCGTGCCGGCCGGAGCCCCGCGCCGCGTCCCGGACCAGGCGACCTACGAGGGCTGGGTGCGGCGCTGCCAGGAGCACATCCGCGCAGGCGACGCGTATCAGGTCGTCCCGAGCCAGCGCGCCGAGCGGCCGACGGCTGCCTCGGCACTCGAGCTGTACCGTGCGCTGCGCCGCGTCAACCCCTCGCCGTACCTCTTCCTGCTCGAGCTCGGGGAGCTGGCGCTGATCGGCTCGTCGCCGGAGCGACTGGTCGCGTGCGAGGGCGGCACGGCGAGCCTCTGCCCCATCGCGGGCACCACGCACCCGGGACCGGGCGAGTCGGAGCGCCTGCTCTCGTCGGCGAAGGACCGGGCCGAGCACGTGATGCTCGTCGACCTCGGCCGCAACGATCTGTCCCGCGCCTGCGTCGCCGGCACCGTCGAGGTGGCGCGCTCGATGGAGGTCGAGCGCTTCTCCCACGTGACGCACCTCGTGTCGGAGGTCGTCGGCGAGCTGCGGGCCGGCATCACGCCGTTCGACCTGCTCCGCGACTGCTTCCCCGCCGGCACCGTGACCGGAGCACCGAAGATACGGGCGATGCAGATCGTCGCCGAGCTCGAGCAGTACCGGCGCGGCCCGTACGCGGGCGCCGTCGGCTACGTGCTCCCGGGCGGCACGATGGACACGTGCATTGCGCTCCGCACGATCGTGCTCCACGACGGCGTCGCGCTCCTGCAGGCGGGCGCCGGCGTCGTTGCCGACTCGGATCCAGCCGCCGAGCACGAGGAGTGCCTCCGCAAGCTCGCCGCGCTCGAGGCGGCGATCGACCTGGCGGAGAGCGAGGCCCGATGAAGCTGTTGATGCTCGACAACTACGACTCGTTCACCTACAACCTCGTCCACCTGTTCGAGGAGCTCGGCGCCGAGGTCGTGGTCCGGCGGAACGACGAGCTCGGAGTGGACGAGGCCGAGGCGCTCGCGCCGGACCGCATCGTCGTCTCCCCCGGCCCCGGACGGCCCGCCGACGCCGGCGTGTCCGTCGAGCTCATCCGCACCCTCGGCCCGCGCGTGCCGACGCTCGGCGTCTGCCTCGGCCACCAGGCGATCGTCGAGGCATTCGGCGGGGAGATCGGCCAGGCGAAGGCGCTGCTGCACGGCAAGGCGAGCACGGTCGTCCACGACGGGCGCGGCGTCTTCGACGGCCTGCCCGAGCGCTTCGACGCGGGGCGATACCACTCGCTCGCCGCCACCCGCGTCCCCGAGGAGCTGGAGGTGTCCGCCCGCACCGACGACGGCGAGGTGATGGGCGTTCGCCATCGCGAGCTGCCGATCGAAGGCGTCCAGTTCCATCCCGAGTCGGTGCTCACGCTGCCGCTCGGCCGCGACCTGGCGAGGAACTTCCTGCGGTGATCACGTCGGCGCTCGCCGAGCTGCTCGACGGCCGCTCGCTTTCGCGCGAGACGGCCCGCGAGGTGATGGACGAGATCATGCGCGGCGAGGCGACGCCGGGACAGATCGGCGGCTTCCTGGTCGCGCTCCGCGTGAAGGGCGAGACGGCCGACGAGATCACGGGCTGCGCCGAGGCGATGCGTGCGCACGTGGTCGCGGTCCGGCCCGTTCGTGACGACCTCGTCGACACCGCCGGCACCGGCGGCGACGGAGGCCGCACGTTCAACATCTCGACCGCCGCCGCGCTCGTCGCCGCCGCCGCGGGTGCGGCAGTCGCCAAGCACGGCAACCGGGCGGTCTCGTCGGCCTCTGGCTCCGCCGACGTGCTGGAGGCGCTCGGCTTCTCGCTCGAGCAGCCGCCCGAGCGGATCGCGCAGTCGATCGACGAGCTGGGCTTCGGCTTCATGTTCGCGCCGACGCACCATCCGGCCATGCGCCACGCTGCACCCGTGCGCAAGGAGCTCGCCACCCGAACCGTCTTCAACGTGCTCGGCCCGCTCACGAACCCGGCCGGCGCACGCGCGCAGGTGATCGGCGTCTACGCGCCGGCCCTCGTGCGCACGATGGCGGAGGTGCTGGCGCAGCTCGGCGCGCGCCGCGCGTTCGTCGTCCACGGCGCGCACGGGATCGACGAGCTCTCGCCGTGCGGCCCGAATCTCGTCTGCGAGATCGCCGACGGCGAGGTGCTGGAGCGCACGATCGACCCCGCGGAGCTCGGCATCGAGGGCAGCGCGCCCGACGACCTGCTGGGCGGGTCGCCCGAGCAGAACGCCGAGAGCATCCGCACCGTCCTCGCCGGGGAGATCGGCGCGAAGCGCGATGCCGTGCTGCTGAACGCGGCCGGAGCGATCGCCGCCGCCGGGCACGCCGAGGATCTGGCGGAGGGGCTCGAGGTGGCGCGGCGTGCGGTCGACTCGGGCGCGGCGCGTGCCCGCCTCGACGAACTGGCGGAGTTCTCGCATGCGGCTTAGCGACGCGCTCGCGCGGCCGGGCCTGCAGGCGATCGCCGAGATCAAGCGGCGCTCGCCCTCGGCGGGCGACCTGCGCCCGGACGCCGACCCTGCGGCGATCGCGCCCGCGTACGCCGGCGCGGGCGCGGCGGCGATCTCCGTGCTCGTCGACGAGCGTTTCGGCGGGTCGTGGGACGACCTGCGCGCTGCGCGGGCCGCCACGGACGCGCCGCTCCTCGCCAAGGGGTTCTTCTCGACCGCCGAGCACCTGCGCACGGCGCGCGAGGCCGGCGCGGACGCTGCCCTGCTCCTGCTGCGGGACCTCGACGACGACACGGCGGCCTCGCTCATGCGCGAGGCGGACGACCTCGGGCTCGACACGCTCGTCGAGGCGCACGATGGCGACGAGCTCGAGCGGGCGATCGCGCTCGGAGCACCGATCATCGGCGTCAACGCGCGCGACCTCGCGACCTTCCGCATCGACCGCCGGACACAGCTCGAGCTCGTCGCCCGGGCGCCGCGCGACCGGCTGATCGTCGCCGAGAGCGGCATCGAGTCGAGAGCGCAGGCGGCCGCAGCGGAGCTGGCGGGCGCGAGCGCGGTACTCGTCGGATCGGCGCTGATGCGGGCGCCCGATCCTGCCGCGAAGCTCCGCGAGCTCGTCTCGCGGCCGCTCGTGAAGGTCTGTGGGCTGACCCGGGAGGAGGACGTCGCGGCGGCCGCTGCCGCCGGTGCCGACCTCGCCGGCTTCGTGCTCGCGCCCGAGAGCCCGCGCGCTGCGCGCGAGGTGCTGCCCGTGCCCGACACGATGCTCTCCGTCGCGGTCTGGGTCGGCGAGGCGGGTGCCACCGCGGCCGACCTCGACCAGGTGCACGAGCACGCCGACGGCACGGTGCGCGGCCGCGACGGCGTGCTGCTGCGCGGGGGCAAGCCCGTCGCCCGGCTGCTCGACCTGCCCTGGGAGGGCGAGGACCCCGACCACTGGGAGCGCGCCGCCGGGGTCGACGGGCGAATCGTGCTCGCGGGCCGGCTCGCGGCCGACAACGTCGCGGCTGCCGTGCGCCGCGTGCGGCCCTGGGCAGTCGACGCGAGCTCGCGGCTCGAGTCGGCTCCGGGCGTCAAGGATCACGACGCCGTCCGCGCGTACGTGGAGGCGGCGCGATCGGCGTGACGGAGCTCTTCGGACCGTACGGGGGGCGATACGTCCCCGAGACGCTCGTGCCCGCACTCGACGAGCTGACCGCCGCGTGGGCGGAGGCGCGGAGCGACGCCGCCTTCCTGGAGGAGGTCGACCGGCTGGGCCGGGAGTACGCAGGACGGCCGACGCCCCTCACCCTCGCCGAGCGCTTCGCTCCGGAAAAGCGTCTCTACCTGAAGCGCGAGGACCTCCTGCACACGGGCGCGCACAAGCTCAACAACGCGCTCGGCCAGGCCGTGCTCGCCGGACGGCTGGGCAAGACGCGGATCGTCGCCGAGACGGGCGCCGGCCAGCACGGCGTCGCCGCGGCCACCGTCTGCGCCCGCTTCGGCCTGCAGTGCGTCGTCTACATGGGATCCGAGGACATGCGCCGCCAGCGGCCGAACGTCGAGCGCATGGCCCTGCTCGGCGCCGAGGTGCGGCCGGTCGAGCTCGGCACGCGGACGCTGAAGGAGGCCACCAGCGAGGCGATCCGCGACTGGATCACCAACGTCGAGACGACGCACTACCTGATCGGCTCGTGTGTCGGTCCTGCGCCGTACCCGGAGCTCGTCCGCGACCTGCAGGCCGTGATCGGCCGCGAGGCGCGCGCCCAGGTGCTCGACGCCGAAGGCCGCCTCCCGGACGCCGTCATCGCGTGCGTCGGCGGGGGCTCGAACGCGATCGGCATGTTCGCCGGCTTCGTGGACGACGCCGAGGTGGAGCTCGTCGGCGTCGAGGCGGCCGGCGCGGCCTCGCTTGCCGGAGGTCGCGCAGCGATCCTCCACGGCGCCCGCTCGTCGGTGCTCGCCGACGAGGACGGCCAGATCCTCGACGCGCACTCGATCTCGGCCGGGCTCGACTACCCGGGCGTCGGGCCCGAGCACGCGTGGCTCCGCGACTCCGGACGCGCCCGCTACGTCGGCGCCACGGACGAGGAGGCGCTCGCCGCGTTCGAGCGGCTGGCGAGGTCGGAGGGCATCCTGCCCGCGCTCGAGCCGGCGCACGCGCTCGCGCGCGTCGGCGACCTCGACGCGGAGCTCGTCGTGCTCTGCCTGAGCGGCCGCGGCGACAAGGATCTGGCCGAGGTCGTCCAGGCGCTCGGCGTCAGCGAGGCGTGACGGTGTCAGACACCGTCACGCCGGCGCGACAGAAGACCCTCGCCATCTACCTCATGGCCGGCGCGCCGACGCCCGAGCTGGCCGAGGCGGCGGTCGAGGGCGGCGCCGACCTCGTCGAGCTCGGCTTCCCGTTCTCCGACCCACTTGCCGACGGGCCGACGATCCGGCGCGCCGCCGAGCGCGCCCTCGCCGAGGGCATGCGGACGGGCGCGTGCCTCGAGTGCCTCGCCGCCGTGCGCGAGCGCCTGCCTGAGACACCGCTCGTGCCGATGACCTACGCATCCATCCTCGAGGCCTACGGCTGGGAGCGGTTCGCCGCCGACGCACGCGCCGCGGGTGCGACCGCACTCATCGTCGCCGACCTCCCCGCCGGTGAGCGGCCGGAGCTGCGGCGCGTGCAGCTCGTCGCGCCGACATCGACGCAGGAGCGCCTCACCGTCGCCGCCCGCGAGACCGACGGCTGGCTCTATCTCGTGAGCCTGACCGGGACGACCGGCGCGCGCGGCGAGCTGTCACCCGCTCTCGCGGGGCTGGCCTCGCGCGCGCGGGCCGCAGCACCCGGCACGCCGCTCTACGCCGGCTTCGGGATCTCGACGCCCGAGCAGGCCCGCGCCGCGGCGCAGCATGCCGACGGCGTCGTCGTCGGCTCCGCGGCGCTCATCGCCGCCGAGGACGGGCCGCGCTCGCTGCGGGACTTCGTCGCGGGCTTGCGCGCCGCGCTTGCCTAGCCCGGCGCTCGCGCCGCTGCGATTGCGTCAGGGGTCGTCCGGCCGAGCGTCACCTCGACCGCGAGCCCGCTGAGGCGCCGGCGGCTGTCACGCGCGCCGCGTCGCAGCAGCTCGAACGCGTCGGCGATGCTCAGCTCGAACCGCTCGGCGAGCATCCCGACGGCTTGCTCGATCACGACCCGCGACTCGAGCGCCCCCTGCAGCTGCGTGATCTTCCGCTCCTGGGCGTCGGCGCGACGCTTGAGCTCGTCCAGCTCGGCGGTCAAGCGTGCGAGGATCGATGATTCCGTCTCCGACACACGTTCCCACTCTCGCGCCGTTTGGGAGGCATGCGCTGAGGAGACGTGACCTCGGCCCGAGGGGAACGGCGATGACGAGACGGGCGCGCTCCACTCATCATACGCCTTGCCTCCGAAACTTGTGCGTCCTGTAACGATCTGCGATGATCCCGAAGCGCCTAGACCTCGCGCTGGGACCCGCGCCGAACGGTACGCCGGTTTCATCTCCTGGAACGGACGCAGCACGGATGCGGGTGCGCGTCGGGCCGGGGACTGATGGCACAGCCGGGGCCGGCCTCGCGCACCCGCCCGTGCCCCTAGGGTCGGACTGCTAGCCGCTCGGCGGACGGTCGCCGTCCGGCCCGACGCGGACGAGCATCTTGCCGACGTTGTCGCCGCGCAGGAGCCCCAGGAAGGCTTCGACCGCGTTCTCGATCCCGTCGACGACCGTCTCGCGCCACTGCAGGCGTCCCTCCCGGACCCAGCCCGGCGCCTCGGCGAGGAACGCGGGCAGCCGGTCGCCGTGGTCGCGGACGATGAAGCCCTGGTAGCGGAGACGCTTCGTCACGACCATGAAGAGGTTGCGTGGGGCCGCGGGCGGCTCCGTGGCGTTGTAGACCGAGATCGAGCCGCAGGCGACGACGCGGCCGAAGTCGCGGAGCGCGCCGATCGCCGCCTCGAGGTGGTCACCGCCGACGTTGTCGAAGTACACGTCGATGCCGTCCGGCGCGAGCTCGCGCAGCGCCTCCCGCACGGGCGTCTCGCCGATAGTCGAAGGCCGCGTCGACCCCGAGCTCCTCGAGCCACGCGACCTTCTCCGGCGAGCCCGCGCTACCGATCACGCGAGCGCCCCGGATCTTCGCGATCTGGGCGGCTGCGCTGCCGACCGCCCCGGCCGCGGCCGAGACGAAGACCGTCTCGCCCTCGCGCACCGCGCCGATGTCGTCGACCCCGACGAAGGCGGTGAGGCCGGGCATGCCGAGGGCCCCGAGGTACGCACCGAGCGGCGCGAGCGCCGGATCGACCGCGGCGACGCCACGTCCGTCCGAGAGCGACCACTCGCGCCAGCCGAGCCCGTGCACGACCCAGTCGCCCGCGGCGAACCGCTCGTGCCGCGACGACGTGACCTGCCCGACGGCGCCCCCGAGCATCGGCTCGCCGAGGCGGTAAGCCGAGACGTACGAGCGCGCCTCGTTCATCCGCGGGCGCATGTACGGATCGACCGAGACGAACGTGTTCCGGACGAGGAGCTCGCCGTCGCCGGGCTCGGTCACCGGCACCTCGGCCAGCTCGAAATCGCCTGCGACCGGCTCGCCGCGGGGCCGAGCGACCAATCGCCACTCGCGGCTCGTCTCGCTCACGTGCGGAATCTACTCGTGAACGCCACGGTGGGCGAAGCCGTGAGAATGACCGGCATGGTCGAGCCTGCACGCGTGGTGATGAAGTTCGGAGGCTCGTCGGTGGCTGACCCGGCGAAGATCGCGCGCGTCGCCGAGCGCCTCGTCGCCGCACGCGACCGCGGCCTCGAGGTGGTCGGGACGGTAAGCGCCATGGGCAGTACGACCGACACCCTGCTCGCGCTCGCCCACGACGTGTCCCCGCGGCCGAACGTGCGAGAGCTCGACATGCTGCTCTCCACCGGCGAGCGGATCGCCTGCGCGCTCGTGGCGATGGCCGTTCACGACCTCGGCCACGAGGCGGTGTCGCTGACCGGTTCGCAGGCGGGCATCCTCACGGACGCGACGTACACGCGCGCAAAGATCCGGGAGATCCGTGCCGACCGCGTGCGGGCGGCGCTCGCTGAGGGCCGCATCGTGCTGGTGGCGGGCTTCCAGGGCTACTCGCAGGACATGAAGGACGTGACGACGCTCGGCCGGGGCGGCACCGACGCGACCGCGGTCGCGCTCGCGGCGGCGCTCGGCGCGACGTGCGAGATCTACTCGGACGTGGCGGGGGTGTACACCGCGGACCCGCGGCTCGTCCCGCGAGCCCGGAAGCTGCCGGTCGTGTCGTACGACGAGATGCTGGAGATGGCCGCGTCCGGCGCGAAGGTGCTGATGCTGCGGTCGGTCGAGCTGGCGCGAAGCCACGGCGTCCGCGTCCACGCCCGCTCGACGTTCTCCGACGAGGAGGGCACGTGGATCGAGGAAGGAGGAGGCATGGAGGACCCGATCGTCTCTGCTGTCACCCACTCGGAGACGGACGTCGTGTTCACGCTCGCGGGGATTCCCGACCGCCCGGGTGTCGCGGCGATGATCTTCGACGCCGTCGCAGCCGCGCACGTCAACGTCGACACGATCGTCCAGAACGTCGTGCACGGCGGAGCGGAGCTGTCCTTCTCGGTGCCGGCCGAGGACGTCGCGGCGACGCGGTCCGCGGTCGACGGGACGCGCGTCGAGCTCGGCGACTTCCGCGTAGAGGAGAACCACGGTCTCGGCAAGGTCTCACTCGTCGGCGCCGGCATGCGGTCGTCCCCGGGCGTGGCGGCGACGATGTTCCGCACGCTTGCCGGTCTCGGCATCAACCTGCAGATGATCTCGACGTCGCCGATCCGGATCTCCTGCATGATCGGCCGGACCGAGATCCCGGAGGCGGTGCGAGCGCTGCACTCGGTCTTCGAACTCGACGGCGAGCCCGAGGCGGAGGCGGGCGCCTGACCGGAGAGCCGCGCGCAGGCTAGCGTGGCGCACATGGATTCGCTCCAGGGCCAGCTGCTCGTCGCCTCCCCGGCGCTTCTCGACCCGAACTTCCGGCGCGCGGTCGTGCTCGTCACCGTGCACGGCGACGAGGGGGCGATGGGCGTCGTGCTGAACCGTCCCGCCCCGGCCTCTGTCGCCGACGCGGTGCCGCACCTCGACCACCTCGTCCCGGACGGGGAGAGCGTGTTCGTCGGCGGGCCCGTGCAGCCGGAGGCCGTCACCGCGCTCGCAGAGGTCGACGAACGAGACGCGCTCGCGCTGCACGTCTTCGCAGACATCGGGTTCCTGCCGGCCGAGCCCGGCGACGCCGACGATGCCCCCGTCCGCCGCGCACGCGTCTTCGCCGGCTACTCGGGGTGGGGCGACGGTCAGATCGAGGTCGAGCTCGGCGAGTCGGCGTGGATCATCGAGGAAGCGAGGCCGGACGACGTCTTCGCAGAGCGGCCCGAGCAGCTCTGGTCCGATGTGCTGCGGCGCAAGGGCGGCGAGTTCCGCCTGCTGGCGACGATGCCCGAGGATCCGGCGCTGAACTGACGGGCGCGGCGGACGGCGCTACTGCACTGCCTGCGCCGCCCGGCGGATCTCGTCCTTCAGCCCCGCCTCGCGCTCCTCGCTCTGGCCGGTGAGCAGGGCGGCGACCGGCTGCCCGCCGCGCAGGTAGCGGATCACCGCAGCCCCGTCCGCGAACTCGCCCTCCTGGACGAGCTCGTCGGTGCCTTCGGAGTCGCCGAAGACCTTGTACGTCGTCCCGAACAGCTCGGTGAAGAACGAGGAGACGGCGTCGTAGCCGCCGTTCCCGCCGGCGAGGATGCCCCCCAGCTGCGTGCCCTGAAGGTTCGCGTTCGACCAGTGCTCGATACGCCGGCGCCGGCCGAACACCGGGTCGTAGAAGGCGGCGACGTCGCCGACCGCGAAGACGCCGTCGGCGGAGGTCGCGTAGTGCTCGTCGACCACCACGCCGTTCTCGAGCTCGAGCCCCGAGCCCTCGAGCCAGGCCGTTCCGGGCTGCACCCCCACGCCGACGACCGCCAGCTCGGCCTCGCGCTCCTCGCCGCCGGTCAGCCGCACCGCACGGAGCCGGTCGTCGCCGAGGAACGCCTCCACGCTCTCGCCGAGGCGGAGCTCAACGCCCTGGGCCGCGTAGACCTGCGCCAGGTGATCCGAGAACGCCGGCGCGCCGAGCGCGCCGAAGAGCGTGCGGCCGGAGCCGACGAGAGTCACGTCCGTGCCGACCGAGCGCATCGACGCCGCGGTCTCGAGGCCGATGAAGCCGGTGCCGACGACGACGGCGCGCGAGGCCGCCCGGGCGCGGTCGTGGAGGCTGCGGGCCTCGTCGAGCGTCCGCAGCGTGCGCACTCCGTCGAGCTCCGCGCCGGGCACGTCGAGTGACCTCGGCGCCGCGCCCGTCGCGATCACCAACCGCTCGAAGCCCATCCGGTCGCCGCCGCCCAGCCGGAGCTCTCGAGCGCCGAGATCGAGCCCCTCGACGCTTCGTCCGAGCCGGAGGTCGACCTTGTGCTCGTCGTACCACTCCTGCGGCTGGACGAGCGCGCTCTCGGGCTCGGCCTCGCCGCGCAGCACCCGCTTCGACAGCGGCGGCCGGTGATACGGCGGCGCCGTGTCCGCCGAGAGCAGCACGAGGGCGTCGCCGCCGCCGGCCTCCCGGTACGCCGACGCGACGCGTGCGGAAGCGAGACCGCCTCCGACGATCGCGATGTCCGTCCGTTCCACAACAGGCTCCCTTCTCGAGGACCTCTGTACGTGTCGCCCCGACCGGCGGATCTTTCCCCGCGTCTCGTTACCGGGAACGCACTCCTCGGTGTCCTCGTCCGGGCCGGCGGCGCCGTTCTCTCGCGACCCGGGTCGTAGAGGACGCTGGGCAGCCGACCCAGTTGCCGCGGCCCAAGAACGCCGGTGTCACCGCGGGCGGGTCGATCCTGCCGTCGGCACCCGGCTCTCGTCAGCCCTCGCCAACGCCGTCAGCTGGTCCGGCGCGACCGCGCGTCCGGCCGCCCAGGCAGCATCGGCAGCTGCCTCGCCGAGGGCCTTCCTGGCGCGTTCCAGCGCCGCGTCTGCGTCCTCGCTGTCGGCCGGCGGGGGTGGGCTGCCGAGCTGTTCGCGCAACGCGTTGACCGCGCCGAGAAGAAGCACGGCCCGCTCTGGCTCGCCGATCTCCTCCGCGAGCAGCGCCAGGACGTGGAGGCACTCGGCCGCACCCGCGATGGTGCCGTACGCCGTGTAGAGATCTACGCCCTGTATCGCAAACGTTGTAGCCGCCTTCCGGTCACCGCGGGCGCGGGCGAGCATGCTCTCGCTGTGGCAGACGGCCGCGAGCGCACTCTCGTCGCCGTGCTGTCGGGCGAGGCGGCGGCCCTCGGCGAGCAGCGCCTCGGCGCGGTCGTAGTCACCGTGCTGCGTGGCCAGCCGGCCGAGGTTGCCGAGCGAGACGATCTGCCCGCGCGAGTGGTCCAGGCTGCGTGCCAGCGCGAGCGACTCCTCTGCCCAGACCGTGGCTCGTTCGAGGTCGCCCTGGTAGGCGGCGTTCTGGGAGAGCAGGTGGACGGTCCGACCGACCCCCTCGTCGTCCCCGAGCGCCCGGTAGAGCTCGAGACTGGCCTCGCCGAGCGCGTCGCAGCGCGCGAACTCGCCCTGAGACGACGCGAGGAACGCGGCCGCGTGCAGCGCCTTGGCACGCGTGGGCGCGTCGCCGTCGGGAGCGCCGGCGAGCGCGCGCTCGAGCATCCGGCGCCCCTCGTCGAAGTGACAGCGCATCAGCCAGAAGTCGATGAGCCCGGCAGCAATGCGGAGCTGCAGCTCGCGGTCGTTGACGTCGGACCACGCGAGCGCGGCACGGAGGTTGTCGTGATCGAGATCCAGCCGGTCGAGCCAGAGCGCCCGCTCGGGCCCCTGCACCGGGCTCCACAGCGCCGCGCCCGCGTCGTCCGCGAGCGCCGCGAAGAACTGCGCGTGACGGCGGTGCACCACGTCCGAGTCATCCGACTGCTCGAGCCGCTCGAGGGCGTACTCGCGCACCGTCTCGAGCATTCGGAAACGCATCACGCCGGCGACGCTCTCCTCCGTGCGCAGGAGGCTCCGGTCGGCAAGCGCCAGCACGGCTTCGTCGGTCGCGTCGCAGACAGCCACCGCAGCCGGGAGGCTCCCTCCACCCGCGAACACCGCGAGCTTCGCGAAGAGGTCGCGCTCGGCAGGTTCGAGCAGGTCGTGGCTCCACTCGATCGTCGCGCGCAGCGTTCGCTGGCGGTCGGGCGCATCCCGCGGCCCGCCGGTCAGGAGGTCGAGGCGCTGCTCCAGCCGCGAGAGCAGTGCCTGCGGAGCGAGCGTGCGGCACCGCGCCGCCGCGAGCTCGAGCGCGAGCGGGAGGCCGTCCAACGCGACGCAGACCGCCCTGACCGCGGCGGCATTCTCGGCCGTGAGCCGGAAGCCGTGGCGGGCAGCGGCGGCCCGCGCGACGAAGAGGGCGACGGCCTCGTTCCGCCCGAGAGCGTCGAGCGCGCGACTCTCGACCGGATCGGGAAGTCGAAGCGGCGGCACCGGGTACTCGTGCTCGCCGGAGAGGCGCAGCGCCGTCCGGCTCGTGACCACGACCGTCAGGCCGGGCGCGGCCGTCAGCAGCGCGCTCACGAACGGCGCGGCGGCGTCGACTCGTTCGAAGTTGTCCAGAACGACCAGGATCGACAGCCGCCGCAGTGCAGACGCCAGGCTGTCGACGGTCGACGCGCCGCTCTCCGCGATGCCGAGCGCGCGCGCGGTGACGGCGGGAACGAGATCGGCATCGTCGAGCGCCGCGAGATCGACGAACCAGACGCCGTCCTCGTAGGCCCCTGCGAGCTCGGCGGCCGCAGCGAGGGCGAGCCGTGTCTTGCCGGTGCCGCCCGGGCCGGTCAGCGTCACGAGCCGCACGTCGTCTCGCCTGAGAAGGCCAGTAACGGCCGCCAGCTCGAGCCGGCGGCCGACGAGCGAGGTCGCCGGCGCAGGCAGGTTCCCGGCCGGCTCGGACGGCCGGACGGGAGTCTCGAGCGACGGATCCTGGCGCAGGATCGCGGCCTCGAGCGCGCGCAGCTCCGCTCCCGGCTCCATCCCGAGCGCCTCGACCAGCGTCCGGCGGGCATCCCGGTACGCGTCGAGCGCGTCCGCCTGCCGGCCTGACCGGTAGAGCGCCGTGACGAGCTGCGCGCGAAAGCGCTCGTGGTACGCATGGTCGGCGACGAGCCTTTCGAGGTCGGCGACCACGTCTCCGTGGCGGCCGTCGGCCAGCAAGGCGTCGATTCGGCGCTCGACGACGCCGAGTCGAAGCTCGTCGAGCCGCGCCGCCTCTGCGGTGGCGAACGGCGCCGCGCCGAGGTCGGCCAGCGCGTCGCCGCGCCAGAGCGCGAGCGCCTCGTCGAGGGTGGCCGCGGCGGCTGCCCCCTCCTGCGTGCGGGCGCGCTCGGCGAGGCGCAGGAACGTGTCGAGGTCGATCTCGTCCGACTCGGCCCGGAGCTCGTACCCGGTGCCGCGTGTCTCGATCCGCCCCGCGCCGAGGATCTTCCGCAGCCCGTGGACCGCGACCTGCAGGGCGTTCGTCGCCGTGCCCGGCGCCTCCTCGCCCCAGAGCCCGTCGATCAGCCGCTCGCGCGGAACGACCTCGTTGGCATGGAGCAGCAGCAGGGCGAGCAGGGCGCGCTGTCTCGGCCCGCCGAGCGCGAGCGGCTCGCCGTCGCTCGTGACCTCCATGGGCCCGAGCAGCCTGAACCGCAGCCGTGCCGTTCTCTCCCCCACCCCCGCCGCCATAAGCGCCTCGTAAGCGCATCCTAAGCGGTCGCTCGCATCGTGTCCCTCGTCCACACCGACGAGAGGAGCCAGACATGATCAGCGCAGGCGACACCATCGAGAACCCCGTCACCGGCGAGCGCATCGTCTTCCACAAGACCTCGCGCGACACGAACGGCGAGGCGGTCGTCATCGAGTGCTTCGTCCAGCCGGACGGCGCCGTTGCGGCGGCTCACGTCCATCCGAGCCAGGAAGAGCGCTTCCAGGTGCTGCGCGGGTCGGTCGCATTCCGCGTCGGCCGCGAGACGATCGTGGCCGGGCCGGGCGAGCGGGTCACCGTGCCCGCCGGCACGAAGCACAAGTTCTGGAACGCAGGCGACGAGGAGGCCCACTTCGCGTGCGAGGTGCGGCCCGCGCTGCAGTTCGAGCAGCTCGTCGAGACGATGTTCGCCCTCGCCGTCGACGGCAAGACGAACCGCAAGGGCATGCCGAACCCGATGCGCCTCGCGGTGATCGCGCGCGCGCACTTCGACACCGTCCGCCTGCCCTTCCCGCCCGCGTGGATGCAGCGCGCCGCCCTCGCCATGGGGTCACCGCTCGGCCGGCTGCTCGGCTACCGCCCGACCTACGAGCCGGTCACCGAGGCCGAGACCGCCTCGCTGGGGGTCTAGGCATGCGGGCCCTCCGGCGCCGCCTCTTCTGGGCGGGCGTGATCCTCGCGCTCCTGCTGCTCGCGCTCCTGGGACTGATCATCCGGCCGACGGCGGCGATTCGCCGACCGGGCGCGGCGGTCTAGCGCCGCCCTGGAAACGACTGAGGGGCGGCCGCAGCCGCCCCTCAGTCCTTGTACGGGTCGTGAACGTCGCGACCGGCCATCGCCACGCCGAGCGGGCGCAGTCGGTGCTGCACGCGGATCGAGCCGGCGTGCGCGGCGAGCACCTCCGGCAGGCGCTTGTACACCTCCGGCGCCTCGTCCGCACCGCCGCCGACGACCACGATGCCCTGCTCGCGCAGGCGCTCCTGCACCGCCGGCCAGTCGACCACGCCGGGCCGCACGACCTCCTCGACCCAGACCTTCATCAGGCCCGACTCGGGGTGGTCCGGGCAGACGCCCTTCTTCGGCACGCCTCGGTGCGAGCTGATGCCGTCGATGTCGAAGACGCGGTCGCAATCGCGCACCCGACACGCGTACCGCTTCCGTCGGCGGATCCGGCCCGCCGCCTGCGACCGGCTCATCACGCGGCCGGCGCCGTGCACCGTCGAGTAGAGCGATCGCTCGGCCTCGTCGCCCGCGACGCCGTCCAGGATCACCGACTCGTCGCCCATCGTGGCGCCGACGAAGCCCTCCTGGCCCGGCCGGGCCGGCGTGCAGCCCTTGCGGACCACCCAGTACGTGCGGCCGAAGTGCTCCTCCCGCCACGCGAAGTTGTGGTGGTTGTGCACCTCGTGGGTCGCATCGGCGCCCAGGATCTCGAGCACCTTGTCGACCACGACGTCCCGGCCGGCGTAGGCGTACTCGCCCGCCAGCTCCATCGCCGCGATGTACGACTCGCCGAGCTCCGAGGAGACCTCGAAGAGCACCGGCGGCGAGTCCATCTCGCCCTCGCGCGCCTTCGCGTCGAACGGTAGGCCCTGCGCGAGCGCCAGGAAGCCGGACGCCGTCTTGTGGCCGAAGCCGCGCGAGCCGAAGTGGACGCCGACCCACACCTGGTCGTCCTCGTCGGCCATCAGGTTCACGTAGTGGTTGCCCGAGCCGACCGTGCCGAGCTGCGACTCGGCGAGCTGCGAGAGCGTCCGCTGGGGCGCGAAGTCGGCACCGCGGATCTGCTCGAGCACGGGGTGGTCGACGCGCTCCTGCGCGGGCACGCCCATGCCGAACGAGATGCGGCGTGTGATCTCGCCCATCAGCGCCTCGACGCCGCCGAGCGTGTCGAGGTCGCCGCGGGTCAGGTCGGTCCGCACGGCCTTGTTGCCGCAGCCGATGTCATAGCCGACGCCCGAGGGCGAGATGTGGCCCTCGTAGGCGATGCCGCCGCCGATCGGCTGGCTGTAGCCTGGGTGGTGGTCGGCGCAGAGCACGCCGTAGTCGGCGTCGCCGGCCTCCATGCAGCGCTTCAGCTGCTCGAGGCTGCGCTCGTCGACCGGGCCGAACGTCGCGATGTTCATGTCGTCATTCTCCTGTTGTGGTTGTTGCCGGCTCTCGAGAGACACCGGGCGGAGTCGAACCGCCGTGTCGCGGGTTGCAACCGCGCGCCTCGCCGCTCGGCCACGGTGTCAATGGACCCGGTGGGAGTTGCACCCACGATGGTGCCGCCCTGATTTGCCGGCGCTACCACGCCGACGGCAGCTGCACTTGCTGACCTCCTGCTACGGGCCCGTGTGTCGTGCGAAAAGCCCCCGGGAGGATTCGAACCTCCGGCGCCCGAGGTAGGAGCTCGGCGCTCTCTCCGCTGAGCTACGGGGGCAAGCAGGCCTCCGAGAGGATTCGAACCTCTGCGCCCGGGGCCGAAACCCGGTGCTCTGAGTCCACTGAGCTACGGAGGCATGTGGTGGCTCCGGCACTCCGGCCTGGACAGCTCGGCGGAGTGCCTCTTCTGGTTCCGCTCTTGGCGGATGACGCGGGGGTAGGCGTGTCACGCTGCCGGCCGCGGCCGTAGCCGCTCGAGCCGTGCCGCCTCGCTGCGATCCCGGCGGCGCGCCTCGAGGACGATCACCTTGGCCGGCCGTACCGGCGTGGGACGCGCGGCGACCCGCACGAGGTGCAGGTGCATCTCGTCGCTCCTCTCTGTCGGGATGGCGCCGCGCGGCGCCCTCGCGTCAGAGGGCGCCGCGGGCGAAGTTGGAGATCAGCTGCGGCGTCGCGGTGTCGAAGCCCACGACGTCGAGCATCCCCGGATCGGCGGGATCGGCGATCGAGAAGCCGTTGCTGACCAGACCGACGACGACGAGCTTCGCGTCGATGCCCGACGCGCGCCGGTAGTCCGCGAGCGCGTGCGCCGGGTGGACGTCGCCGGCCCACGTCTCGGAGTCGGTGTAGATCACGAACGCATCGACCTCCCGCTCCTGCGCCCGTGCGTACAGCATCGGCAGAGCGCAGTCGGTGCCGCCGAACGGCAGGTCCGACACCGCCTTCACGGCGTCGTCCAGCCGCTGCCGCGGGCTGATCGCCAGCGGCGTCAGGCCGTCGGCGCCGAAGTGCCACTGGCGCCGCCTGCCTGCCTTCCAGCCTCGCCGGCCCGCGAAGAAGCCGACGATCTCGTGGTCGGCCTCGGTCGCGGCCGTCACCAGCGCGAGCGCCGCCGAGGCGTCGCGCGGGGTCAGACCCGGAACGCCGGCTACGACGCCGGACGTCATCGAGCCGGACACGTCGAGCGCCAGCAGCAGACGCTTGCCCGTGGACTCGACACCGCCGAACGCCGCGTAGAACGCAGCGTCCAGCGCGTCGACGACCTCACGGACCGGCTCCCACTCGCCGCGGCCGCGTACACCGCGGCCCGACGCGTACGTGCGCAGCGCCGCCAGCACGGCGATCGGGTGCACTCGCGCCCGGAGCAGGCGCTCGGTGTCGCCGAGCCGCTCCGTGACCGTCCGCGCAGCCGCCGACCGCGGCTCCAGCAGGCCGATGCGGGTCATCGTCGCGAGGTTGCGGATCATGGCCGTGACCGGCATGTCCTCGAGCAGCGCCTCCCAGACGTGACGGGAGAGCAGCCGCTCGCTCGGCACCGCCTCGCGCGGGAGGCCGTACTCCCGGACGAGCGACGCCGCCTCGATGTCCGTGCCCGCGGCCTGCACGCGCACGAAGCCCTCGATCAGCCGCGGCAGACCGTCGGTGTCGCCGCCACGAGCGATCCACTCGAACAGGCGCCGGTGCTCCGGCGACACGTCGAGCGTCGGGTTGCCGGCCGACACCGACGCGGCCGGGTGCGCCAGCCGCAGCAGGTCTCGGTGCGTCACGCCCGCCCGCTGGCGGTACTTCACCGCCTGGTAGGCGATCGCGTCCGCCGACCGGGCCGTGTACCAGCGACCGACCGCTCGGCGCAGCGAGCGGCCCCAACCGCGGAAGCCCTCGACGAACGTCGCGAACTGGAAGAGGTGCGTGCCCGTGCGGGCAACCTCCGGCAGCGCGTCGAGCGCGGCCTTCCGCGTCGCCTCGTCGCCGAGGCCGGCCGCCATCGCGAGCGCGAAGAGGGCCGGGTCGTTCTTCGGCGCACGACCCTCCTGCGAGACGCGCACGATCTCTGCGACCGCGCGAGGGCCGTCGGCGGCGATGCACGCCTCGACTGCCGTCGCGTTCTCGCGCGTCAGCATCTGCTCGGACGCGTAGTAGCTGCCGCCCTCCGAGCCGAGAATCAGGAAGCGGCGCAGCCGCTCCCAGGTACCCACGGCCCAGGCGTAGCCGCCGGCCGTGTTCGGCACCTGACCCGCCCCGCGGATCGGCGCCGACTGTGCCGGGCGTCGTGCGCCCATTCGCTTCAGATACGACATCGGTCACCTCCCTTCGTCAGTAGTGGAGCGGGGCGGCGGCGCTTGGCGAGCCGCCGCGCCCGCTCGTCCTCACGCTGCGCGTGGAGCTCCGCCTCGGCCTGCACGGCCGTGCGGAACGCCGCGATGGCGTCGAGCAGCGTGTCGAGCTTGTACAGCGAGTTCTCGCGGCTACCCACCGACGAGACGTCGAACTCGAGGCGGATCGCGTTGATGCAGTCCGTGATCTCGAACTCGATGCGCGGCTCCGGCAGGCTGCGCCAGAGGCGCAGCTTGCGGCCCGACGTGTCCTCGACGTACACGCGGACGTGCGCGTCCGCGTGGTAGCCGGGGCGGTTCAGCAGGCGGTCCAGATCGATGCGCGCGCCCGGCGACGGCGAGCCGGCGGGACGCGGCAGGTGCGTCAGCAGGTAGGACATCGGCGTCCCTCCTCTCGGTCGGTCGGACGTGCCTGCGGTCGTGGGGCGTCGGCGGCATGTGTGCTGAGCTACTGCGCGAGTACGCTCGCCCAGGGAGGAATCGAACCCTCCGACCTCCCGGCCGTGGCCGGGCGCTCTACCCGAGAACCGCTCGACTCCGGCCCGCAGGCCGTGTCAGGGTGATTGCTGCTGCGGTCGTGGTGGTACGGACCGGAAGTGCTCTACCGCTGAGCTACCGGAGCGCAGAATGCTCCGGGCGGGACTCGAACCCGCGTCCTCTCGATGAGTAGTCGATAACCGGAACCGCTCCGGCCCGCAGCAACGTGCGACTGATGTCCTGTCGCGGTCGTGATGCGCGGATCGTCGGTCGTTGGATTGAGAACCGATCCGCTCCGGCCCGCGACGCCGCTTCATAATCGGCCGAGCTGTGCTCAAGGGACGATCGATCGAGCTCCGCCCGGTCCGTGACGCCGACCTCGACGCGATGTACGCCGCGCATGTCCGGATCTCGGACCGCGGCGCCTACTTCCCGCTCGGCGTCCAGTCCGAGCCGGGGTTTCGGCGGAACTTCGCCGAGAACGGCTTCTGGCAACGGGAGGAAGGCACCCTGCTGATCGTCACCGCCGAAGGTGAGATGGCGGGGCACATCGAGTTCTTCAAGCCGGTCGTCTACTGGGACGCGTTCGAGCTCTCGTACCAGCTCTACGGAGACCGTTTCGCCGGCCGCGGCTACGCGACCGAGGCCGTGCAGCTCATCGTGGACTACCTCTTCGCCACGAAGAAGCAGCATCGCATCCACCTCGTGATCGTCCCCGAGAACGCCGCCTCGCGCCGCGTCGCGGAGAAGTGCGGGTTCGTCCTGGAGGGGACGGCCCGTGGCGCGTTCTTCAACGACGGCCGCAACCACGACGTGCTCCTCTACTCGCTCGTTCGGACCGACCCGCGGCCGTGGCACGGCGCGAACACGTCGAGCTGAGGACGATCGACTTGGAAAGCCTCCGGCAGGAGTCGAACCCGCACCTCGGCCGTACAAAGGGCGCGTGCTTGCCGTTGACACTACGGAGGCTTGTCTTTCTGGAAATGCGGACGGGTGGAGTCGAACCACCACAGCGCGAGGCCACGCGGTTACAGCGCGCTGAGCTCGCCGATGCTCGGCGTCCGCGGGAAACCAGGACCAGGGTGGCCGGCCGGGGTCGAACCGACACCTCGGGATTCACAGCCCCGGATGCTGCCGTTACACCACGGCCACCATGGAGCGGGGACGGCGGGGCTCGAACCCGCGACCTCTCGCCTGACAAGCGAGTGCTCTGCGCAGCTGAGCTACGCCCCCGAAGAGAGAAAGCGGAAGGCGGGATCGGATCCCCGCAACCGGAGGCAGAGACGTTTCCGTCAGATGGCTCCGGAGCCAGCTGTTACCCATCGGCGCCCCTGCCAACGCGTGTCCGCGCCGCCACCTCCTCACCGGTCGGCCCTGGAGGCTTGTCGAGGCCAGCTGCACGTTAGGGCCCACGCTCTGCGCAGCCCTTGTTCCGTCACTTCCTCGACCGCCCGTCAGCGGTCGATCCTTCAATAGCGCGGGTGGGATTCGAACCCACGGTCTCGAGCTCATGAGGCTCGCGAGGACAGCCAGCTCCTCTACCGCGCAAGTCTGGCAGGCTGGATTCGAACCAGCGATCTCCGGTTCCCGAAACCGGCGGGGTGGCCCGCTCCCCCACGGCCAGGCGCGAAGCGTCTTGTCCGCGAAGCGGACCAGTGGAGGGGGTCTCGGGGAACCGGGAGGTTCCCCCAGCAGTGATCGCAACCCTCCCCAGTACCTCCGGCGGGAGTCGAACCCGCACTTCCGGATTGAGAGCCCGGCGTCATGGCCGTTCGACCACGGAGGCATGCAAGTCGACGGCCCTGGAGTCGAACCAGGCGATGCCGGCGTATCAGACCGGTGCGTTCCCGCGCTCGCGCGCCGTCGAAAGTCTCGCCGGGAGGATTCGAACCTCCGTCCTCCACCTCCGCAAGGTGGCGCTCGTCCGCTGAGCCACGACGAGGAGCATGGGGGAACCCATGGTTCCCCATGAGCCCCCTCCTTCAGCGCGTGACTCCGCGTACTCGCACCTGGCCTCCCGGCCGGCAAAGCCGGCCTCCGGCCGTAATCCGCGATGGCACGGACCACCCGTTGGATTCACAACTATGGAGCCTCGAGGAATCGAACCTCGATCCCGTGGGTGCAAACCACGTGTGTTGGCCGTTGACACCAAGGCCCCGAGTGAGAGCGACCGCCGGGATTCGAACCCGGGCCGCAGCGCTGGCAACGCCGCGTGCTACCGCTGACACCACGGTCGCAGAGACTGAGTATTGGCTGATTGACCTAGGACCCCACGCCCGGTCGCGAGACGACACGCGGCACGCCCGGCGTAAGATCCGGCGCCAGGTTCCGCAACTCCAAGGAGGAGGCCCGCATGACGGTCGCATTTGTGGTGGACAACCCCGACGGCTCGCAGGAGGCGTACGAGAAGGTTCGGGCGCAGCTCGGCCTGGACGGGCCTGCCGGCGGCATCTTCCACCTCGCAGGACCGAGTCCGAACGGCGGCTGGCGGGTCCTCGAAGTCTGGGAATCGGAAGAGGATGCTCGGCGGTTCCGCGACGAGCGCCTCATGCCCGCCTTCGACGCCGCGGGAATCCCGCGCCCGCAATCGCCGCCGCAAATCTGGCAGATCCACAGCATGCTGAAGTAGCGCCTCGGGCATTGAAAGGCGGCTGAGCAGGCCTTCCAAGGCAGCACGGACGGAAGGAATCGAACCCTCGTCAGTGGGGTTGGAGCCCACCTCGACGTCCACGTCGCGTCCGCATGAAGCTCCTCGAGCGGGATTCGAACCACGCATCCTCCGGTTCAGAGCCGGAGATCCTGCCGTTTAGACGACCGAGGAACGAGTTTGAGCCGATCACGGATGCGCGACCCACGGCGGCACCGGCGTGCCCACCCATCTCCGTGCACTAAACGCTTACGGCCGGAGGCCGGCTTTGCCGGCCGGGAGGCCAAGCGCGGGTCCGATACGTCCCGCGCGGAAGGAGGGGGCTCGTGGGGGAACCATGGGTTCCCCCACGATCAGCTGCGGCGGCTGGGCTCGAACCAGCATTGCCCGGGTAACAACCGGGCGTCCTGCCGTTTGAACGACACCGCAATGAGTCCCTCCGCGTGGATTCGAACCACGAACCTTCCGGGTCTGAGCCGGACGCCTCTGCCGTGTTGGGCTACGAAGGGATGGATCCGCGGCGAGGGACTCGAACCCCCAACCTCCTCTTTGTAAGAGAGGCGCTCTCCGCCATTGAGCTACCCGCGGTAGTAGATGTGGGGGAACCCATGGTTCCCCCACAGGCCCCCTCCTTCTGCGCATGACGCAGCGAACTCGCGCTTGGCCTCCCGGCCGGCAAAGCCGGCCTCCGGCCGCGACCGCTCGTGCGGGAAAGTGGGGTTTGAAGCAGCGGAGGCAGCAGGACTCGAACCTGCGAGCGCCGAGAGCGCCTGCGCGGTAGCAACGCGCTGCCTTGCCTGGCTCGGCCATGCCTCCGTAGCGCGCGTCCCGGCGTGATCCTGGCGGGGACGCGCGGCGCACCCGTCGACGCGCAGAGCGGAAGGAGAGGGAGTCGAACCCCCAAGGCCGCGAGACCCACCCGTTTTCGAGACGGGGTACCACGCCAGTGGCAGTCCTTCCGAACGTGATGACTCCGGCAGGCGTCGAACCTGCACGTCCCCGGGTAAGAGCCGGGAGCTCTGCCGTTTGAGCTACGGAGTCGTGGATGTGACCGGCAGGATTCGAACCTGCGGCGCCCCGCGTTTCAGGCGAGCGCTCTACCGGACTGAGCTACGGCCACGAGCATGTGCACGGTGATCCGTGCGAGGAGGTGAGCGGCCGGAGGCCGGCTTCGCCGGCCGGGAGGCCAGATGCGGGTTCTCTACGTCACGCGCAAAGGAGGGGGCTCGCGGGGGAACCATGGGTTCCCCCGCGTTGGGCGCCCCGCGTTTCAGGCGAGCGCTCTACCGGGCTGAGCTACGGCCACGAGCATGTGCACGTGATCCGTGCACGAAGGTGAGCGGCCGGAGGCCGGCTTTGCCGGCCGGGAGGCCAGATGCGGGTTCTCTACGCCACGCGCAAAGGAGGGGGCTCGCGGGGGAACCATGGGTTCCCCCGCGTTGGGCGCCCCGCGTTTCAGGCGAGCGCTCTACCGGGCTGAGCTACGGCCACATGGGTGGGGAGCCCCTGCGCCGGAGCTCCCCACCCGGTCAATCGAGGAACGCCACGTGCTCCATCGCACGCGCCTCCTGCTCGGTGTTCATCACCACGCGGTGCCAGCCCCGCAGGACGACCGTCGCGTGGTGCCAGTGCTTGACCGAGCCCCGTGCGTACAGCTCGGGATCACGCACGAACCGCGTCCAGCCGCCCTTCCGACGCTCGTCGGCCGGCAGCCGTCGAAAGCGGTGCTCCGGGATGCCCGTCGGGTGAAGCGCGTTCACGTAGACGAGCTCGCCGCCGCGCCGATACGCGAACTCGAGCCGGTGCGGCGAGCCGAAACCGCGCGTCAGCGGCTCGTCACGGAGCACCAGCTCCGACGGCGGGTGCAGCTCTGGCGCAGGCACGAAGAACCACTCACCCTGGCGGATGAAGGCCCTGTTGCGCCGTGCGTGGGGATGCTTCGGGCGCGCCCGGCTCACTGCCTGTCGAACGATCTCCGGCTGGAGCGCTCGCTTGGCGGCCAGCACGCCGCTGACGCCGCGAGCCGACTCCGGGATCGCGGCCACGAACCAGTGACGCTCGTCGAAGCCGCAGAGAAACCGGCTCTTCACGTCGCCCTCGCGAGCGAGCAGCAGCAGATGCCGACCGCGCGGATCAGCGTCGGCGACCACGAGCTCTGCCCGCTCACCGAAACCGGCGAACGAGATGTCGAAGAACTGTCCGCGCGCATCGCCGCGGATGTCGATGCTCGGCGAGCCGACCCACGGCTCGTCAACCCGAACCCGAGCGCCGATCGCCGCAAACCGCCGCTCGAGCAGGTCGTTGGCCATGCCTCCCTCTCTGCCCGCCGGATTCGGTCACAGGGAGCCGCAGGCCGACGGATTCCCGCCTCTCCGTCCACCTCCGGCGAACGGCCGGGGATCGACGCAGATGCGTGAACGAGGTGAGTCTGTGTCCCGTCCGGCTCTCTCCGCCAGACGGTGTTGTCCATGCCACTCGCCTACCCTTCGACCCTGGATCGCCCGCCACCGGTAGCGCAACCGGCGAGCTGACGTCCTACGTGGAGGGGCGCTGGAGCCCGAGCCTCGGCGTCTTGCTAGGAATGTGCAGGCGAAAGCTCACGCTATTCACAAGCGAATTCTTCGCGACGTACGCGGAGGGCCTTTCTCTCTCAGGCGGGGCCTCGAGTCGAGCTGGATTTTCTTCAAGCTGAGCATCACCTCGGTGGAGTTCGATGGTCGTGCCGCCTCCGAAACGACGAAGGCGACCCGCTTGGGTCGCCCTCACACCGAGCCGCTATGCCGCTAGTTGCCTAGGGCACGCACCTCGCGGTGAGGGCCGACGTCGTGCCGCCGCGATTCCCGTCGACGACGGGCCTCGGCCAGCACTGGTCATCCGTCGCGACCGTGGCCGCGTCGGCAAGGTATGAGTGGATGTGATGGAAGATGAGCATGGTGATGGTAGTTGTTGCCGGACAGAGCATAGATGACCAAGGCGACGTGCGCAAGGGTCTAACAGAACTTTCATAATCGAGTGTTGCAGCGCCTCCGGCAATTCGGTGCGCAATGCGGCTATCGCTATTCGCCATGCGGGGCTGAAGGGGACCTGGAGCGACCCCCCGTCCGGCGGTACGGCTGGCCGTACACCAAGACGCCGGTCGGCGTCACTGTGCCCGCTGCCCTGTGGTGGGAGTGTTCCGGACACGATGACTGCTGTAGCTCTCGACAGGATCCAGCCCGCACCGCTCGCGCCGGTCTCCCCCTCAATCCGGCCGCGTCGGCTGCGCTCGCTCGCCCCCCAACTGCTGGTGGTCGCGAATGCGAACGCGAGCGGGCTGGTGCGTCGCCCGGAGCTCCTCGGGGACGCCGTGAGCGCGCTCCGCTCGTTCGGTGCGCGCGTCGAGCCGCGCCTCACGGCCACGACCGAGGAGCTCGCGGAGACGCTGCACGAAGCCGGGCGCCGCGTCGTACTGCTCGGCGGCGACGGCTCGTTGCACGCCGCCGCCAACGTCTCCGGCCCCAAGCCCGAGCTCGCGATCCTGCCCGCCGGCCGCGCGAACAACGTCGCCCACAGTCTCGGCATCCCGATCGAGATCGCCCGCGCCGCCCGCCTCGCCGTCGAGGGGACCCCGCAGCCGCTCGACCTGATCGCTGCCCGCACCGAGACCAGCCGCTACCTCGCCCTGGAGGGCGTGAGCGTCGGCTTCCACGCCATCGCACGCGCCAACTACCACGGCACCAACTCCGCCGACCTCGGCGCCGGCCTCAAGGCGGGCCTCGGCGCCCTCGCCAACTACGAGCAGATCGCCGTCGGCCTCGAAGTCGACGGCGAGTACGAGGTCGTCCGCATCGGCCAGCTCTTCGCAGCCAACCTGCCGCTCTTCGGGTTCGGGCTTCGGGTCGCCCCCGGAGCCGACCCGGAGGACGGGCTGCTCGACCTCGTCACGCTCCAGGCGCGCACACGCCGCCGCCTGCTCTCGCTCATCCCGCATCTGCGTCGCGGCACGCACATCGGCCTGCCGGGAGTCCGGCACGTCCGCGCGCGGCGCATTCGAATCGCGACCGGCGGCCGCTCGCCGATCATCGCCGACACGACGACGCTCGACTCGCACACGGTTGAGCTGACCGTCCAGCGCGCGGCCGTCGAGGTCGTCGGAGCGTCCCGGTGAAGCGGTTCCTGCACACGCCGTTCCTGGTCGCGTTCTCGGCAGCGGCGCTCGCCGCGGGCCTCGCGCGTGCCCTGACCACGAGCTACCTGCCGGTGCTGCTCGAAAACATCCAAGACGCGCCAGGCCTGATCGGCATGGTCATGCTGGTCAATGCAGTCGCCGGGATGACCGTGCCGCTCGTCGTTGGCATCTGGAGCGACCGGCTCGGACGCCGCGGCCGCGGCCGCCGGCTCCCGTTCATCGCGGGCGGCGCCCTGCTGACCGCCGGTGGCCTGGTCGCCATCGCCCTCGGCGAGACGAGCTCCTACCTCGTTCTTGCCCTCGCCGGCGCCGTCGTCTACACCGGTCTCAACGCCCTTACCACTGCACATCGCGCGCTCGTCCCCGAGCTCTTCCCGCCGTCCGGAAGGGCTCGGGCGACGAGCGCGCAGGAGCTTGCATTGCTCGTCGGCGGCCTGCTCGGGCTCGTCGTCGGCGGCCTGCTGACCGAGCTCAACTCGTGGGCGCCGTTCGCCGTCGCCGCCGTTCTCGTGCCCGTGCTGGTGCTGCCGACTCTCCGGCGCACGCGCGAGCCCGAGGCCGTCGAGCTGCCCAACGCCTCACGGGACCACCGGCCGGCCGGCTACTACCTCCAGGCCGCCTCTCGCCCGGGCGTCCGCGGCTTCCTGCTCGCGCAGATCCTGTGGGTCCTCGGCTACGCGGCCCTGCCCGCCTTCTTCCTGCTGTACGCGAAGGAAGAACTCGGGCTCCAGCCGTCAGTCGCCTCGCTCCTGCTCGCCGGCTTCGGCATCGCGACGGGCGCCGCGATCGTCGCCGCCGGGCGCGTCCGCCGCGTCGAGCTGCATCGCCCGCTGCTCCTCGCCGGCGTCGTCCTCATGGGCGTCGGCTTCGTCGGCGTCGCCGCGACCACCAGCCTCGTGACAATCGGCCCGGCGCTGCTTGCGGCCGCCGTCGGCTTCGGCCTCGTGTCGGTGATCGGCTTCCCGCTCTTCTCGGAGCTCATCCCGAAGGGCGAGGAGGGCGGCTACACGGCCCTGTACTTCTCGGTGCGCTCGATCTCCTCGGCGATCGCGCTGCCCGCCGCCGGCTGGACGGTCGCCGCGACTGGCAGCTACCGCTCGCTGTTCGTGCTCGGCGGCGCCGCTGCCCTCGCCGCCGTCGTCCCGCTCGTCGGCGTGCCGCGCGTGACGCGCGCACGCACCGTCGCCGCGCTGCTCGCGATCGTGCCGGTGCTGGGCCTGCTCGTCGCACAGACGAGCGTGCACCGCCTCGACGAGGAGCTCTACCGCCGGATCAACGGCCTCGGCCCTGGGCCGCAGTGGCTGTGGACGCTGCTCGACCCGCACACGCGGAACTACCTCATCCTGATTGCCATCGCCGTCGCCGCCGCCTTCGTCACACAGCGGGCGCACGTCCTCCGCATCTTCTCGCGCGTCATGGTCTCGGCCGTCGTCGCGTGGGGCCTGCTCGAGGCGATCTACATGGTCTACGAGCGCCCGCGCCCGGAGGAGGTCATCGACCCGAGCGTCATCAGCCTCAACGGCCACAGCTGGGCGGCGCTCAACTCCTTCCCGAGCGGCCACATGGCGATCACGGCCGCCCTGGCCGTCGCCACCGGCCTCGCCTTCCCGAGGCTGCGGACCGCGCTCTGGGCCTACGTGGCCGCCGTCGCCTTCACGCGCGTCTTCTTCGGCGCGCACTTCCCCTTCGACGTCGTCGCGGGCACAGCCCTCGGCACCGCGAGCGCATTCCTGGTCGCCGCTGCGTTCGAGCGCACATGGCGCCGGCGCGCCATCACGGTGGACGAGGAGCCGCAGCGCGGGCCGGCCGCGCTCGAGCCCGCCGGCGTCGTCGCGATCATGCCGTCCCACGAGGACGTCCCCGAGCCGGCGTTCGTCGAGGAGGTCGCCGAGCACGTCGGGCGGCTCGTCATCGTCGACGACGGCTCGAGCCCCGAGGTCGCACGGCGGCTCGACCGGATCGCAGCCGACGCCGGAGCGGAGCTCGTTCGCCTGCCCACCCGCGGCGGCAAGGGCACCGCGGTTCGCGCCGGCATCGACCACGCCCTGGCGAGCGCGGCTGGCGTCGAAGCGGTGCTCGTGATCGACGCCGACGGCCAGCATCCCGCGTCGCTCATCCCCGACTTCGTCGAGGCCGCGGCCGACGCGGAGCTCGTGATCGGCGACCGCTTCGGCGACCTGGACGCGATGCCGTGGCAGCGCCGCCTCGCCAACCGCACGACGAGCCGCCTGCTCTCGCTCGTCACCGGAGCGCGAGTTCGCGACACGCAGAACGGCATGCGGCTGCTCCGCGGGCGTGCGCTCGAACTGCTACCCCCTCGCGGCGGCTACGAGGCCGAGACGCGCCACCTGCGCCGCGCGCTCGCCGCCGGCATCGAGGTCGGCTGGGTGCCGATGCCCGCGATCTACGCGGGCGAGGTCAGCTCGTTCCGGGCGGTTGGAGACTCGGTTCGGGTGCTGTGGGCGCTCGCCGGGCCAGACGGATCAGCCACACCATCGCGAGGCCGATCGCAACGCCCAGCAGACCCCCGGCCAGCACGTCCGACCAGTAGTGCATTCCCAGGTACACCCGCGACAGCGCCACCAGAGCTGCAAGCGCAAGCAGCGGCAGCCTGAGCCGCGGGTACGCGAAACCGACCACGATCGCGGCGGCGAACGCCGTCGCGGAGTGGCCGGACGGGAACGACGTCGAGTCCGGGATCGCCCCGACGACCGGCAACGTGGGATCGGCCAGCGGCGGACGCGCCCGGTCGGAGACGCCCTTGAGCAGGCTCACGACGAGGCCGGCGGCGGCAGCCGCGCCGAGCGCGGTGAGCGCGACGAACGGGACTCGCTTGCGACAGCGCAGGTCGCCGCAGGCGCCGACAACCGCGAACAGCGGCCACTTCACCCACCACGCGGAGGCGAGCGCGAAGAGGATCGTCAGCGGCTCCCACCGGACTCCGGCGGCAACCCGCATCGCTGCGCCCTCCCACTCCGCCAGCTGGCTGACGAGCGCGGTCAAGGCTGCCAGGATAGCTGCCAACCCTGGGCACGGCAGGCGTCGGAACCGCAGTACGCTCTGCTCGACTACTGCGGCGCGCGCTCGAGACGAGGAGGATCGATGGGCAACATCCCGCGGGGTTACGTAGCCGACTCGTTCCACCTGACCCTCGACGGCGTCGAGTGCGGCTTCCTGCGGTCAGCCGCAGGGGGCAGCCCGGTCGGGGACGTCGTCGTCGTGACGGGCGGCCCCGGCGGATTCGCCGACAAGCAGATCGGCGCCGTGCACTACGAGGACATCGAGCTGCAGACCGGCCTGTCGCTGACGAACGACCTCTACGAGTGGATCAACGCGTCCTGGCAGCTCGACCACAAGCGCAAGAGCGGAGCGATCGCGGCCGTCGCCACGACCCGATCGATCCACGCGGTACACGAGTTCACCGACGCCCTCGTCGGCGAGGTGACGATTCCCGCACTGGACGGATCGTCGAAGGATCAGGCGTACCTGACGGTCAAGCTCCGACCGGAGCAGGTCACGCGCGGCAAGGGAGGCGACACGCTCCCCCGCCGAGCGACGAAGCAGAAATCGTTCGTCGCGTCGAACTTCCGGGTGGAGATCGACGGCCTCGACTGCAAGATGGTGGCGAAAATCGACTCGTTCACCGTTCGGCAGACGATCACGACGGGGGCATCCTCGGGGGACAGCGACCTCCTGGAGCCCGGCGCGCTGGACTTCCCGAACCTGAGCATCACGCTCGCCGAGGCGTCTGCCGGCTCCTGGCAGGAGTGGGCCGACGACTTTCTCGTCAAGGGGAACAACGGGCCGGCGCAGGAGCGATCCGGGGCTCTGACCTTCCTCGCGCCGGACCTGACGCAGCTCGCACGCATCGAGCTCATGGGCCTCGGCATCGTCTCGCTGCGCAGGCCTGCCCGTGCGGACGCCGCAGAAGCCGTCGCCCGGGTCGTGGCCGAGCTCTACTGCGAGCGGATGGCCCTACACGTCGGCGCGTGACGACATCACTGCCTCGGCCTCCGTCGCGTGGGCCGCGCGCTCGTAGTCGATCCGCCAGACAATGTCGTACGCGCCGCCGCCGTCGAGCGACTTCTCCCACGTCCAGACGAACGAGTCGGCCTCGATGTCGAAGAAGCGCATGCGGTAGACGGCCTCGCGCTCTCCAGCGTTGTGCCGGTCGCAGTGCAGCACGAACTCGCCGTCGGCCGGCCCGCCCTCCAGCGCGAAGTAGTTCCCCGTGTTGTCGACCCACGACTGGAGCCAGCGGTCGCCAGGCTCGTCTAGAACGCTGACGCTCATACCGACGAGCTCGCTACCCGGCCGGCCATCGAAGCGCTCCTCGACGACGCGGCCGTCATGCGACCTCGCGATGACGTTGCTTCCGTACTCGTCGCCCTCGCCCCACGAGACCTTCCACCGGCCGAGCCAGAAGTCGAGGTCGCCGGCGCTCGCCATCACTGGCTGAGACGGCGGCATCGCCGACCGGCTGATGCGAGTTCGCGATCTTTGGCCTAGGGCCGCGGCGCGAGCAGCTCGCGGAGCTTGCTGCGCAGCGACTTCTCGGCGATGCCCGGCCCCTGCGGGTCGCCGTGCAGGAGCGCGCTCGCCATGTTCCGCGCCTGCTCGAACGTGATGTGCGGCGGGAGGAACGGGATCTCGGGGTCGACCATGACCTCGAGCAGCGCCGGCCGCGGCGAGGCGAGGAACTCCTCGAGCGCCTCGGGGAGGTCGTCGACGTCGTCCACGCGCCTGCCCGAGAGCCCGGCCAGCTCGGCGAAGCGCGCTGCGGGGAAGTCCGGGATCCACTGCGTGGCCGGGTAGGCGGGGTCACCGGCGAGCACTCGCTGCTCCCAGGTGACCATGTTGAGGTCGCGGTTGTTGAAGACGAGCACCCCGAAGCGGGGGTCGGCCCAGCTCTCCCAGTACTTCGCCACCGTGATCAGCTCGTTCATGCCGTTCATCTGGAACGCGCCGTCGCCGACGAACGCCAGCACCGGCCGGTGCGGGTGCGCGAACTTCGCGGCGATCGCATAGGGCACGCCCGAGCCCATCGACGCGAGCGTCCCCGACACCGACGCGGCCATGCCCGCCCGCAGCCGGAGCAGCCGCGCCCACCACACGGTCGACGAGCCAGAGTCGGCAGCGACGATGCAGCCGTCCGGCAGGCGCTTCGAGAGCTCGAGGGCGACGCGCTGGGGGTTGATCGGATCCGCATCCATCATCGCTTGCTCCTCGAGGGCACGCCACGACGCGCTGACGTGCTCCTCGACCTCGTCCCGCCAGGACGTCTCCTTGCGGACGAGCAGTGGATTCAGCAGCCGGAGCGTCTCGGCGGCGTCTCCCACGAGGTGGACATCCATCGGGTACCGGAGGCCGATCTGCCCCGGGTCGATGTCGATTTGCACGCCTGTCGCCTGCCCCTCCTCCGGCAGGAACTCCGCGTAGGGGAAGCTCGAGCCAACCATCAGCAGCGTGTCGCAGCCGCGCATCAGCTCCCAGCTCGCGCGTGTGCCGAGCAGTCCGATCGAGCCCGTCACGAAGGGCAGGTCGTCGGGCAGCGCGGCCCGGCCGAGCAGCGCCTTCGCCACGCCTGCGCCGAGCAGGTCGGCGGTTCCCACGAGCTCGTCGGCCGCACCGAGCGCACCCTGCCCGACCAGCATGGCGACCCTCTCGCCGGCGTTGAGGATCTCCGCCGCTCGGCGCAGCTCGGCGTCGGGCGGCACGACCCGCGGAGCCGCGTAGCCGACACTCGAGTACACCGCCCCATGCCGGCGCGGCGGGGAGGCGACGGCGTCGGCCTCCTGGACGTCATTGGGGAAGACGAGCGTGCAGACCGTCCGCTGCCCGAGCGCGGTCCGCAGTGCGCGGTCGACGAGGTGCCGGGCCTGGGCGGGGTCGACGCAGGTCTGCACGAACGCTGAAACGTCCGCGAAGAGCGTCTGCAGGTCGACCTCCTGCTGGTAGCCCGCACCGAGCGAGAGCCGCTGCTGCTGGCCGACGATCGCGACGACCGGCTGGTGGTCGAGCTTCGCGTCGTAGAGCCCGGTCAGCAGGTGTGTCGCACCCGGCCCGGAGGTCGCGAGGCAGACCCCGACGTCGCCGGTGAACTTTGCGTGGCCGCACGCCATGAAAGCCGCCATCTCCTCGTGGCGCACCTGCACGAACTGCGGGTCCCCGTCGGCACGGTCGAGCGCGCCGAGAAAGCCGTTGATGCCGTCGCCCGGGTACCCGTAGATGCGGTGCACGCCCCACTCGCGCAGCCGCCCGAGGACGAAGTCGGCTACCGAGTCGGCCACGATGCCGCCTGCAAGGTCACGCGGCAGGCACGCCTAGTCGCTCCACCAGCCCTGCGTCATCTCGGCGTCCCCGGGCCCGGTCGCGGGGGCGCCGAATGCAAGGATCTCGGCACCGTCGGGGCCGGCCTCGAAGTTGCGCATCGTGTCCTTTGCGATCCGGACTGCGTCCCACTGGCGCACGTCGACGACGTCGTCGTCGAGCTTCAGGCGTCCGCTGCCGCTCACCACGACGTAGAGCTCCTCCTGTGAGCCGTGCCGGTGGCCGAACGGGGCGCGGAAGCCGGGTGCGAACCGCTGGTAGCTGACGCCGGCCTCGGTGAGCTCGAGCTCCCCCGACGCGAAATGCGCCTCGAGGTTCGGTGAGAGCCCGAACTTCACGGCGCTGTCGTCGACGTCCGACTTGAGGTTCTTGTGTGTGTATCCCGCCATTGCAGGAGTCCTGCACGCGCACACGGGAAGGCAAACGCGGCGACCCCTCCAACGGAGCCGCCGCGTTGCCCCGCGTCAGAAGGCGGCGGCCGCGTCGTCCGCGGAGCTGTCCCCGCGGTCCGGGCAGTCGCCGTCCGCCGGCGCGGTGCCGTCCTCCTGCGTCGGCGTCTGCGTGACGGCCGGCGCGTCCGACGAGCCGTCAGGCGACGAGGAGCCGGAGCCCCCCGCGGCGAGCGCGGTCCCCGCCCAGACGACCGCCACCACGGCGGCGAGCGCGAGCAGTGCGATCAGCGGGCTGATCCTGCTACGGAGCGGTCTGTCGTCCATTGCTACCTCCTACCTCCGTGTCCAGGCCCGCCGCCGAAGCCGAAGCCGCCGCTCTTGTAGCCGGGCAGCTCCGCGTCGTCGAGCTCCTCCTTGAGCTCCGCGGCCTCGTCCGCGTCGATGTCGCCGTCCTCGACGGCGGCGTCGATGCGTGCGAGCGCGAGCGCCTTGCGGGCGTCGCGGAACTCGGTGTTGAGCTTCGCGGTCGTGACGCCCAGGTTCGACGCCACCGTGCGTGTGCGGCTGAGCGAGTACGCGGCGCGCAGGTTGTCACGCACCTCGTCCTTGAGCTCGTCCGCGTCGTCGGCGTCGACGTCGCCGTCGGCGACCGCCTCGTCGATCCGGGCGACCGCCGAGTCCTCGATCGCCGTCACGAGCTTCGCCCGTGTGACGCCGAGCTCCTTGGCCGCCTGGGTGACGAGCGCACCGACACTCGCGCCACGAATGCCGCTCCCGCGTTTGCCCCCGCCACCATGAGCGCTCGCGGCGGTGGTGCCGACCGTGAGCAACGCGGCGAGGGACAGCACGAGGAGCAGCATCGTCCGCGTGCTCGATCTGCCCATCCTTGCCTCCCTTCGATCGGGTACGACGCCATGCAACCGCGCGCGCTTCAGAGCTCCATGCGAGGACGCTGTGAATCTGCGAAGAGCGTCAGGCGGCGTCGCCGGCGCGTGCGAGCTCGCGGTCGTCAGCCGGCGCGTCGCCGTCCGCTAGCAGCGGCAGGACGATCTTGAATGTCGCGCCGGCTCCCGGCTCGCTGCGCGCGCTCACCGAGCCGCCGTGCGCCTCTGCGACCGCGGCCACGATCGACAGGCCGAGCCCCACACCCCCGCTGGCACGGGCGCGCGACTGGTCGGCGCGGTAGAAGCGCTCGAACACGCGCTCCGCCTCCTCCGCGGCGAAGCCGGGCCCCGAGTCCTCGACCTCGACCACCGCCAGACCCCCCTCCTGCCCGACGCGAACGTGCACGGGCGCTCCAGGAGGGGTGTGCGCGCGGACGTTCGCGAGCAGGTTGTCGACGATCTGGCGCAGCCGCTCGCGGTCGCCGAGCACTGCGGCCGGCTCGGCGCTGAGGTCGACCGGCCGGCTGGGCTCGACCGTGAGCGCGGTCTCGACCGCCTCCTGGACGACCTGGTCGAGCTCCACGGGCTCGCGGGCGAGCGGACGGCCCTCGTCGAGGCGCGCCAGCAGCAGCAGATCGTCGACGAGCAGGCTCATCCGCTCGGACTCGCGCACGATGCCGGTCATCGAGCGCGCGAGGTCCTCGGGCCGCCGATCGGCGCCGCGGTCGAAGAGCTCGGCGTACGCCCGGACGGCGGCGAGCGGCGTGCGGAGCTCGTGGGAGGCGTCCGCGACGAAGCGGCGGAGCTTGCGCTCCGACGCCGCCTGCGCGGAGAACGCCGACTCGATCTGGCCGAGCATGGCGTTCAGCGAGAGGCCCAAACGTCCCACCTCGGTCCGCGGCTCCGCGCGCTCCACGCGCTGCGTGAGATCGCCCGCCGAGATCGCCGCTGCCGTCGCGCCGATCGCATCGAGCGGGCGCAGGCCGACGCGCACGACCCATAGCCCGAGCGCCGCGAGGGCGGCAAGCACGACCGCCGTCACGAGCAGCATGATGAGGAGGAGCCGCTGCAGCGTGTCGTCGACGTCCTCGAGCGACGTGGCGACGATCAGCGTCGCGCCCGAGCGCGGGTCGGCCTCGGCCCGGGCCCGGTACCGCCCGCCGCCGTCTTCGGCGTCGACCGTCAGGAAGACGGCGCCGTCGGGCCCGGTCGTCGCCGGGACGGCGATCGTCTCGGGCAGGTCCGGCGGCGAGGCCGACGACTCCGAGAAGTCGGTGACCTGGAAGCTGCACACCACCTCACCGTCGGCGTCGCGCACCTCGACGACATCGCCCGGCGTGGCGCCCGGAAGCCTGCCTCCGTGCGTGTCGCATCGCCCGTGCAGCGCTCGCTCGACGCCGTGCGAGGACTCGGTCAGCGAGCGGTCGGTGCGGTCGAGGAGGAACGAGCGGAGCGACGCGTAGGTGGCCACGTTCGCGACCGCGAGCCCGATCGCGCAGAGGACGATGACGCCGAGGACGAGCCGCGCCCGCAGCGACAGGTTCGTCACGCTCAGCGCTCGGCGCCGTCGAGCATGTAGCCCGCCTGGCGCACCGTTCGGATGAGCGGCGGCCCCTCCGCGTCGAGCTTGCGCCGCAGGTAGCTGACGTACGTCTCGACGACGTTCGTGTTGCCGCCGAAGTCGTACCGCCAGACGTTCTGAAGAATCTGATGCTTCGAGAGCACGCGCCGCGGATTGAGCAGGAAGTAGCGGAGCAGGCCGAACTCGGTCGCCGTCAGCGCCACGGGCGTGTCGCCGCGATGCACCTCGTGCCGCGCCTCGTCGAGGACGAGATCGCCGAAGCGCAGCACGTCGCCCGGGAGGTCGCCGCCCGTCCGGCGGAGGATCGCCTGCACGCGCGCCACGACCTCGGCGAGGCTGAACGGCTTCGTCACGTAGTCGTCGCCCCCGGCGCGCAGCGCCTCGACCTTGTTCTCGGTCGCGTCCTTCGCGGTCAGGAAGAGCACGGCGGTCTTGAAGCCGCGAGCCCTCAGGCGCCTGCCCACCTCGATCCCCTCGATGTCGGGCAGCATCCAGTCGAGCACGACGAGATCGGGCTCGAAGCGGACGATCGCCTCGAGCGCCTCGCGGCCGCCGAAGGCCTCCTCGACCTCATAGCCCTCGTAGCGCAGGGCGGTGGCGACGGCGTCGACGATCGACGGCTCGTCGTCGACGACGAGGATGCGCTGGCCGTCCACGCCCTCACGGTGCCAGGTCTTGCTGTGAATTGCCTGAGAAATCGCCCCGCGGCCCTCACCGGATGTATGAGACGAGCTCCTCCCGGCTGCTGCCGCCCGCGACTGCCATCGCCAGCACCGGCCCCACTCCCTTCGCGTAGAACTTGTGCTCGCGCAGGCCCGGCTCGAGCGGCGTCGTGTCTTCGGTCTTGAGGACGTCCTCGAAGGAACCGAATGGCACCTGGGCCCGCTCGTCGAGGCTCAGCACGCGGCCTCGGTCCTCGGCCTCGCCCTCCAGATACTCCTGCCGGTAGGCCTGGCCGACCTCGGGGTCGGCCGGCAGCAGGATTCCCGGCTGGGCGCCGTCGACGCCTGCCTCCCACGATCCGTGCGTGCCGACGAACGTGCCGGCGTCGTACTCCTTCGTGTCCTCGCCGAGGTACCAGACGTTGCCGTCGGCGTCCTGCGCGTACCAGTCGTAGGTGTCCTCGACGAGCTTGCCGTCCTCGGTGACGACGTCGTGTACGACCTGGGCCTCGATGCCCATCACAGTTCGCGTGCGGTCGGTGACCGTCACCACAATCCGCTGCTCGGTGCCCTCGGTGTCGGTCTCGCGGTAGACCCAGCGGCTGCCCGGGCGTCATCGGCCAGTACGGGTGGTCGATCTCGGCGCTGAAGTCGGCCGGGTCGAGCTCGCACGCGCTCGCCGCCCTGCGGCAGCGAGTCGGTTTCGTCGTCCGCCGCACGCTGCGGCCGCGACGGCGAGCAGTGCGAGTGCTGTCACGCGAATGGTCATGCGCCCACGCTACGAGGGCCAGATGAAGCGGCGATGAGCCGACTCAGGCCGGCGGCAGGACGAGCGTCACCGACGCGCCGCCGCCCGGCGTTGTTCGCCGCCTCGGCGCGGCCGCCGTGCGCGCGCGCGATCGCCTCGACGAGCGCGAGCCCGAGGCCCGCCGACCCGCGTACGCGCGAGTCGTCGGCCCGCGTGAAGCGCTCGAACGCGTGCGGCAGGAAGTCCGGTCGGGAAGCCGGCGCCGTCGTCGCTGACGCGCAGCTCGACCGAGTCGTTGCCGTGCGCGCCCTCCAGCCGGACGGCGCCGGCGCCGTAGCGGAGCGCGTTGTCGACGAGGTTGCCGAGCGCCTGCTCGAGCCGCAGCCGGTCGCCCGCGACCTCGAGCTCCGCCGGCGCCTCGACGTGCGAGCTCGCGGCCGCCTCGGCCGCGCGGGCGGCGAACCGCCGCGCGCACGGTCTCGAGCAGCTCGCGCACCGCGACCGGCTCCGTGACAAGCCGCAGCTCGCCCTCGTCCGACCGCGCGAGCACGAGCAGGTCGTCCGCGAGCAGCACGAGCCGGTCGGTCTCCTCGGCGGCTGAGGCGAGCGCGGCCCGTAGCTCGTCGGCGGTCACGCGGCCGTCGCAGCGCGAGCTCGAGCTCGGTCTTGAGCAGCGAGAGCGGCGTCCGCAGCTCGTGGCTCGCCTCGGCGACGAAGCGGCGCTCGCGCTCGATGCCGGCCTCGAGCCGCGCGAGCATCTCGTTGAGCGTCCGCGCGAGCCGGCGCGATCTCGTCGTCGCGCGGGCGGGACGGGGAGCCGCTGGCCGCGGCCGGCCGCCGAGACCTCCGCGGCCCGCCGCCGCATCGCCTCGACCGGGCCGCAGCGCCGCGCCCGCGAGCGCGTAGCCGGCCAGCGAGGCGAGCAGGAGCGCCAGCGGCCCGCCGATCAGCAGCTGCGTGCGCAGCGCGCCGAGCGCCTCGTCGCGGTCGTCGAGCGAGGCGCCGATGACGACGATCGACGACGCCCTGGGGACTGTTCAGCGGCGTGGCCAGGAGGCGCACGCGCTCCTCGTCGAGGCCGGGAACGCCCTCGCGGTCGATGAACCTCGGGCCGCCCCGCGCCTCGTCGACCTGCTCGGCCGTCAGGAGCGGCTCGGTGAGCGGCGGCGTCGAGTCCCGAACGGCCCCGTCGCGGAACCCGAGCACCTGCGCGAAGCTCTCGTCCGTCTCGGAGAGCCGTTCGCGGCCCTCGCCGAGGCCGGCGCCGCCACGGCGCACGAGCGCGGCGACGTCGTCCGCCCGCGCCCGCAGGCTCTGCTCGATCTGCTCGTCGAGCGAGTCGCGCAGCCGGACGTGGAGGAAGAGCCCGGTCGCCGCGAGCACGAGCGCCATGGCGAGCGCGAACGCGAGGGTCAGCCGGAGCCGGAGCGGGACGCGGCTCACGCGCCGTCGGCCGCAGCCGGTAGCCGGCGCCGCGGACGGTCTCGAGCGAGTCGCGCCCGAACGGCCGGTCGATCTTCTCCCGCAGGTAGCGGACGTAGACGTCGATCACGTTGGAGCGGTGCTCGTAGCCGGAGTCCCACGCGTGCTCGAGCAGCTCGAACCGCGACAGCACACGCCCCGGCCGGCGCATGAACGTCTCGAGCACGCGCGAACTCCTTCGACGAGAGCTCGATCTCCGTCCCGCCGCGCCAGACGCGCCGCGTGGCCGGGTCGAGGCGGAGGTCGCCGACCTCCAGGATCGTCGGGCCGCTCGGCGGCGCCGCGGCGCGCGAGCGCGCGCAGCCGCGCCAGCAGCTCGTCGAACGCGAACGGCTTCGTCAGGTAGTCGTCGGCGCCGGCGTCGAGCCCGCCGACCCGGTCCTCGACGCCGTCGCGGGCGGTGAGCATCAGGATCGGCGACCAGACGCCGGCCGCGCGCAGCCGGCGGCAGACCTCGACGCCGTCGACGCCGGGCAGCATCAGGTCGAGCACGATCGCGTCGTACTCGGTCGCCTGCGCCATCCACAGCGCGTCCTCCCCCGAACCCGCGACGTCCGCGCGCGTGCGCCTCCTCGACGAGTCCGCGCCGCAGCAGCTCCGGCGAGCTTCGCCTCGTCCTCGACGATCAGCACGCGCATGTGCGCATTGTCGCTCGCCGCATGAACGGCAGATGAGAGCGGCCTCTCATCGCCGGTTCATCTGCCGCCCCTACCGTGGGCGTGCGATTTCGAGGAAGGAGGAAGCGGATGTCACCGCGCCTGATCAAGATCGCCGTCGCAGCAGCCGTGGTCGCTGCGCTGGCCCTCGGCGGCGCCGCCTGGGCGGTCGCGGCCGCCAGCGACGACGACGACCCCTCCGCCACCGGACCCGGCGCCGACCGCGCGAAGGCGGCTGCCCTCGCCCACGTCGACGGCGGCACGGCCAACGAGGTCGAAGCCGACGACGAGGAAGGCGCACTGGGAGGTCGAGGTCACGAAGCCGAACGGACAGACAGTCGACGTCCATCTCGACGCGAGCTATCGCGTCGTCGGCGTCGAAGGCGACTCCGAGCAAGAGGACGGCGCCGGCGACGACTAAGCGAGCCGCTGACCGAAGGCGATGTCGTGCCCGTCCGGATCCTGCACGCCGAACTCGCGCATTCCGCTCGGGGCGTCGTACAGGGTGTAGTCGATCCCCGCGCCCCGTTCCTGCACCTCGGCGTAGATGGCATCGACGTCGTCGACGCGGATGTACGCGTTCCACACCTTGTCCACGATCCGCCAGTTGGGGACGATCTTCGCCGGGTCGTCGCAGAGGGCCATCAGCACGGTCGCGTCGTCGCGTGTCGCAACGACGAAGTTAGGCGGCGCTCCGTAGACGTCGCACTCGAAGCCGAGTCGGTCGCGCCAGTAGGCGACGGCCCGCTCGACGTCCGACACGAGCAGGACGGGCGAGACGCCGGTCAGCGTCGCCATCGGATCAGACGGGCTCGGGCTCGGGTGCGGCCACGGTCGCCGCTGCCCCCGACGCAGCAGCCTCCTCCCAGTACCGGTTGAGTGCGCCCTGGATCTTCACGAACCAGACGATCGCCGGGATGATGAAGATCCCGAAGGGCACGAGCCACAGGCCCGTCCAGCCGGTGATCGGCGGCTGCTTCCCGGCCTTCTGGTGCATCCTCCCGACCTCGGACGGGATCACGAAGGCGCTGACGAACGCGATGAGGATCCACACGACGAGGCCGAGCACGCCGCCGAGACCGTCGCCGGTGTGCTGCTTCATCTCCTCCTGTGTCTTGTAGACCCAGTACCACGCATAGAAGCCGAGCGTGATGATGAACAGGAGGATCCCGAAGCCGATCCCGCGGGGCTGGCCCAGAGGGCCCGTGTTGCCTGACGTGCTCACTCGCAACCTCCTCCGTGGCTTGTGGCGATTCAACCAGCCGGAGCAGACGGCCGCCGACGCTCGGGTCGGCGGCCGTGTCCAGGTCGGGGAGAATCGCTGCTACCGGGCGTCGCTCCCGGGCATTGCCCGGTCGAAGAACCCGACCACGCGCCGTTCGTACTCCTCCGGCTGCGCCTCGATGCCCTTCATGTGGCCGGAGCCCGGGACCTCCCAGATCTCCTTCTCACCGCGCGCGGCCGCGTAGAAGCCCTCGTTGGCCGGCTTCTCCACCGGCTGACCGTTCTCGCCGTAGACGAAGAACACGGGAACCGTGATCTTCGGCACGAGGCTCTTCAGGTCGGCGGGAGGAAGGTTGTCGGTGAAGAGCGGCGGTCGCCGCGGTTGCGATGCCGTTGCCGATCAGCTCCTGCCAGGTGCCGTCCGAGTTCGCGGCGATGTCGCGAACCGACCGGCCGCTACCGCCCTCGGACATGATCGCCTTCAGCGCGTTGGACTCGGCGGCGGCCTCGATCATCATCTCGCCTCCGACCGAGAGCCCGATGCCGCCGATCCGCCCGGGATCGACGTCCGGCTGCTGCTGGAGGAACTTCACCGCGGCGTGGATGTCCCGCTCGCCCTGCCAGCCGAAGATGTTCGGGTCACCTTCGCTCTCGCCTTCGCCTCTGCGATCGAAGAGCAGGACGCCGTAGCCGTGGTCGGCAAGCATCTTCGCCCGCGTCTGCGAGGAGGCTCGGCCCGGGAACGAGATCACCGCTGCGCCGTTCCGCGACTCGATGTACCAGCCCTTCAACAGCAGGCCGTCGCTCGTCGTGAACGCGACCTCCTCGTAGGGAGCGCCGAGATCGGCTGCCGGCACGTGTGCGCGGGCGGCATGCGTGACCACGTAGGAGAGCGCGAACGGGATAAGGACGACGGGCACGGCCAGCAGCGCGCCGGCGCTGAGGAGCAGCCTGCGCCCGTAGCGCCACCAGAGCGGGTGGCTCATCTTTCGCGACCTCCACAACGTCACGACGCCGAGGCCGAGGAGGACGAGGCCGGCAGGGATCGACAGCAACCCGGTGTAGTCGTCGCCGGACGGGCCGACCGCCCTCGTGTAGTGAAAAGCCTCCGTGCCGGCGAGGACGCCGAAGAAGCCGGCGAGGAGCGCGATCGTCGCGCGAGCCCCGGCGCGGAGGCGCGGGTAGACGGCTCCCGCAAGGACGAGCAGAGCGAGTGGGACGAGGCCGCCGACGAGGTGGTCGCCGGCCGACGTGCCGGGGTTGGGCTGGAGGAAGTTGTCGTCGACGACGTGCAGGGCGACGACGCCGATGGCGATCCGCGCGAGAGCGACCTCGCTCCGCACGACCGCCGCGACCCTGGCCCGAAGGCCGGTGCCGTGAAGCTGATGGGTGGAAACCGCTTCGTTCATGAGAGTGAGAGCTCCTTGTGCGCGGAAGTCGAATGCGCCCCGGCCTCGCACAACACGAGGCCGGGGCGCGGAGTCGCGGGTGAGCGCTTAGGCGGCGGCCGGGACCGGCTTCGCCTCGGGCTCGGACTGCGGAGCAGGCTCGACAGCCGGCCCGTGGTCGAACCGCGGCAGCCACTCGAGCCACTTCGGCAGGTACCAGTTCCGGTCGCCGAGCAGCTTCATCGTCGCGGGCAGCAGCACCGCGCGGACGATGGTGGCGTCGATGAGGACGGCGACTGCGAGGCCGACGCCCATCTCCTTGAGGTCGATGAGCGGCAGTGTCGTGAACACCAGGAACACGCCGACCATGACGACGGCGGCGCTGGTCACGGTGCCGGCCGTTGACTTGATCCCGTAGGAGATCGCCTCGTCGGTCGAGCTACCGCGGTCGAACGCCTCGCGGATCCGGCTCAGGATGAACACGTGGTAGTCCATCGAGAGCCCGAACAGGATCACGAACATGAACATCGGCAGCCAGTTCGCGATGCCGCCGTTCGACTGGAAGTCGAGCAGGCCCTCGCCCCAGCCCCACTGGAAGACCGCGACGAGCACGCCGTAGGCGGCTGCGACGGACAGCAGGTTGAGGAGGATGGCCTTGACCGCGATCACGATCGAGCGGAACGAGACGAGCAGCAGCCCGAACGCGAACAGCAGCACGAAGCCGAAGACCTTCGGCACCGACTTCGTCTGCGCCTCGTTGAAGTCCGCCGAGGCGGCCGTTCCACCCGTGACCGCGTACTCGACGCCGTCGACCGTGCCGAGCGTCGCCGGCAGCACGTCGCCGCGGAGGGTCTCGAGCGCACGGTTGGACGCGTCGTCCGTGCCGTTGCCCTTGAGCGGGACCTCGACCTTCGTGACGGTGCCGTCACGGTTGGTCTCGACCTCGATCGGCGGGTTGACGTCGCCCGAGGCGAGCGCCTGGCGCTCGAGCTCGGCGACCGCCTCACGGACCTCCGGGGTCTTCACGTCGTCGGCCTTGATGGCCACGACGGCCGGATCCGGAGTGCCCGGGAAGGCGTCGATGAGCCGCGAGAACGGGTCGACGGCCGGGGTCGTGATCCCCTCGATGCCGGTCTGGGTGGTGTGCAGGCTGAGGGTGGGCAGCGCCAGCCCGACGAGCAGCGCACCGGCGATGACCGCCGACGCGAGCGGGCGGCGGAGGACGCGGTCGAGGACGGCGCCCCACAAGCGGCTCTCGCGCCGCTTGTTCCGGCGACGGCGGTGCAGGAACGGGACGCGGCCCCTCTCGACCTTGTCGCCGAGCCGGGAGAGCATCGCCGGCAGGACGGTCAGCGAGCCGATCATCGCGACTGCGACGACGATCATCGTGCCCACCGAGAACGACATGAACGTCTTGTCGCCCGACAGGAACATGCCGGCCATCGCGATCAGGACGGTGACGCCCGCGGTGAGGACGGCCCGTCCGGAGGTGGCGGCTGCGGCGGCGAGAGCGGCGCCCTCGCTGCGGCCGGCGGCCCGCTCCTCGCGTTCACGACGCATGTAGAAGAGCGCGTAATCGACGCCGACGGCGAGACCGACGAGCAGGACGACCTCCATGATGTTCTCGCTGGCTGCGATGAACTGGCTGGAGATCGCGATCAGGCCCATGGCGGCCAGCACCGAGGTGACGCCGAGCAGCAGCGGGATCGAGGCCGCGACGAGCGACCCGAGCACGATCATGAGGATGATGATCGTCAGCGGGATCGAGATCAGGCCGGCCTTCGCCAGCCCGCCCTTGATCTCGGCGTCGATCGCCTTCTCCGTCGAGGTGCCGACCGACTCGACCGTGAAGCCCGGGTGGCGGGCCTCGACCTTGTCGATCGCCGCGACGTGATCGTCGATGTAGAGGATTGCCTCCTCGTACGTGCCCTTCGGCGAGTACGTGACCATCGCCGAGCGGCCGTCCTTCGAGATCAGGTCTGCGTGGCCGGCGTCGTACGGCGAGCGCACCTTGGTGGCCGCCGGGAACGTGCCGAGCGTGTGCTCGACGTCCTCGACGACCGCGCGGAACTGTCGCGTCGGTCGGCTTGTGCGTGTCCGACTGCACGAGCACCATCTCGCCGAGCTCCTCGATGGTCTCGCCCTTCTCGTCGACCGTGAAGCCGGCGTCGTGGATGATGCGGTCGGCGGTGCGGGACTCGCCGACGTTGGCGTCGTTCTGGTCGATGAACGTCGTTCCGAGCTGCATGCTCAGGAAGAGCGACGCGACGACGAAGACCAGCCAGCCGACAACGGCCGTCTTCCAGTGTCGCGCGCTCCAGCCGCCGACGCTCGCGGCGACATTCCGCCTGCGCTTCGGAGGCGGGGTCGCGCCCGCGCCGGGCCCGGCGGGCTCGTGCGGGTCGCGCTGCATGATCTGCGTTTTCATCACTGCTCCTTGGTGGTTGCGATGACTCCTGCAACCTCCCAAGTCACGGAGCGGGCGGAAATGCGGGGCGCTCGCCACCGGGGGGCGGGTTTCCTGGGGTTTTTGGCCCCCGGAACACACCGTTCGGAGGCAACGGGGCAAGCGACTGCGCGGCCGCGAAGCGGCCGCCTTCAGGGATTTGCGCGCCCGGGATCCGCGCGAGCGGATTCCGGGCATGCGACGGCTAGGAGCGCAGGAACATCAGCACCGCGAGCACGCGGCGCGACTCGCTGCGCGTCGTCGGCAGCGCGAGCTTCTCGAAGATGCTCGAGACGTACTTCTCGACGACGCCGACGGTGATCACGAGCTTCTCGGCGATGCCCTGGTTCGAGCTGCCGGCGGCCATCAGCTCGAGCACCTCGCGCTCGCGCGGGGTGAGCTTTGCGACCGGGTCGTCCGGCCGCTGGCGTGAGAGGAGCTGCTGGACGACGAGCGGGTCGAGGGCCGAGCCGCCGTCGGCGACGCGCCGCAGCGCGGACACGAAGTCGTCGAGGTCGGTGACACGGTCCTTCAGCAGGTAGCCGAGGCCCTCGGCGCTCTCGGCGAGCAGCTTCATGGCGAGGCCGACCTCGAGGTACTGGGAGAGGATCAGAACGCCGGTGTCGGGCCGCTCGGCACGGATCTCACGCGCCGCCTGCAGACCCTCGTCCGTATGGGTGGGGGGCATACGCACGTCGACGATCGCAACGTCGGGCTCGTGGTCGCGAACCGCCTCCAGCAGTTCCTCCGGATCCGCGCACTTCGCCACGACGTCGATCCCGGACTCGCGGAGAAGCGCCGCCAACCCTTCGCGGATCAAAACGGTGTCGTCGGCTACTACGACCCGCACGGGATCTCCGCGCGGACGCACGTGCCGCCGCCGCGAGGACTCGAGACCCGGAGGCGGCCGTCGAGCGCCTCGACGCGATCCGCCAGCCCGCGCAGCCCCGAGCCCGCCTCGGCGTCGGCGCCGCCGATCCCGTCGTCGGTGATCTCGACCACCAGCTCGCCGTTCTCCCTCGCGATCGCAACCGTCGCGGCCGTCGCCTCGGCGTACTTCGCCACGTTCGTCAGGCTCTCGGTGACGAGGTAGTACGCGGCCACCTCGACCGCCTCGGGTACGCGCTCGTCGAGCCGCACGTCCAGCTCGACCGGCACCGGCGACCTGGCCGTCACCGACTCCAACGCCACCGCCAGCCCGTGCCCCGTCACCACGGCCGGATGGATGCCGCGCGCCAGCTCGCGCAACTCCTGCAACGACTCGGCCAGCTCGTTGCGGACGGAGTCGAGCGCCTCTCGCGCATCCGGGTCCTTCGCGAACCGCGTCTCCAGCAGCTTCAGCTCGAGCGACAACGCGACCAGCCGCTGCTGCGCGCCGTCGTGCAGATTGCGCTCCAGCCGCCGCCGCTCCGCGTCGCCGGCGGCGACGATCCGCTCGCGCGATGCGTGCAGCTCCGCCAGGCGCGCGTCGGACTCCGCGTGGATGTGGTCGTTCTCGAGCGCGATCGCGGCGGCCGCCGTCACGGCCTCGACGAGCTCCGGGTCGTCGTCGAGCGACTCGTCGTACACGAGCGCCGCGACCGGCTGCCCGTCGCGCTCGATCCGCGCCACGGATCGACCCGCCTCGGGCGCCGGCGGGACGTCGCCCTGCACCACACGCAGGTCCGAATCGCCGAGAGCCCGGCCGAGCGCCGCTTCCAGCTCCGCCCCACGCATCGTCCTCATCTCCAGCAGCAGGTCGGCGAGGCCTGTCCTCGCCAGGCGCGACCGCAGCAATCCGAAGAGGTACGCGGCCGGGACGAGCAGGAGCGCAGCGTTCACCGTGATCCAGAGCGAGTCCGCCGGCGTCTCCCCAAGGATGGCCTGCACGAGCAGGACCGAGTACAGCACCGAGCTCACGATCCCGACCACCCCGGGCAGCAGCGCCCTCCGGCGAGGTTTCGATGCCCCGCGCCAGCGCGACAGGAGCACGATGACGAGTGCAATGGACGCTCCGGCGGTCACCCAGCGCGCCGTGTCGTTGATCGCATCGGCGATCGTCATGTTCTCGGCGACGAGCAAGAGGTTGCCCGGGGCCGGATAGACCAGCAGCAAGAAGAAGTGGGCGACCAGCAGTGTGAGCGTGAACACGGTGATCAGCAGCCAATCGACGATGTGCTCCAGCCGACCGCCCGTCATGAAGCTCAGCAGGAGCGCCGCGTAGCCGATCGTCCAGGCGGCCGAGAACAGCAGGGCGAGCGTCGTCGCCAGCGACGAGTCGAGCTGGATGAGCAACGGGTAGATGAGCGCCGCAAAGCCGGTCGCCGTCATCAGTCGGCCGGAGTAGTTGTCGGGGCGACGGCGCCAGGCGATCAGGCCGCATGCCATGAACGAGCCGGCCGCGAGGACGAACACGACGTCCTGAGCACGCAGCGGCGTCGGGTCGTCGTAGACCAGCGGAGCGAGCGCGCCGAGCACCGCTGCGAGCGCCGCGACCCACAACGTCGCCCAGAACGCAGGGCCGTGATCGCGCACCGCGAAGCGGCGAAGGATCTGCGCGCTGCGCCGCTCGCTGCGAGGCGCCATCAGGCCGTCGGCGACAACTGCCGTCGGCGTCGACGCGATCAACGGAGCTTCTTGCCGGCCAGGCCGCAAGGGATCACCGCGCGGACGCGCGTGCCGCCGCCGTGAGGACTCGAGACCCGAAGGCGGCCGTCGAGCGCCTCAACGCGATCGGCCAGCCCGCGCAGCCCCGAGCCCGCCTCGTCGTTCGCGCCGCCGATCCCGTCGTCGATGACTTCGACCACGAGCTCGCCGTTTTCCCGCTTGATCGCGACAGTTGCCGCCGACGCCTCGGCGTACTTCGCCACGTTCGTCAGGCTCTCGGTGACGAGGTAGTACGCCGCGACCTCGACCGCCTCCGGCACGCGCTCCTTCAGGCTCACATCGAGCCGCACCGGCACCGGCGAGCGCGCCGCCACCGACTCCAGCGCCACAGCCAACCCGTGCCCGGTCACCACGGCCGGATGAATGCCGTGCGCCAGCTCGCGCAGCTCCTCGAGCGACTCCGACAGCTCGCGCCGCACCTGGTCGACGGTGCGCTGTGCCTCCTCGTCGTGCGCGAACCGCCGCTCCAACAGCGTCAGCTCGAGCGACATCGCGACCAGCCGCTGCTGCGCGCCGTCGTGCAGGTTGCGCTCCAGCCGCTGTCGCTCCGTCTGGGCCGCCTCGACCACCCGCGCTCTCGACGCCCGGAGCTCGTCCAGCCCCGCGTGCAGCTCGACCGACAGCCGGCTGTTCTCGAGGGCGATCGACGCTGCGGCGGTGACCGCGCCGAGCAACTCGGGCTCGTCGTTCAGCGACGGGTCGTGGATCAGCGCGGCAACGTGCACACCGTCGCAGTCGATCGCGGTCGTCGCACGCCCAGAGTTCGGCCCGGGGAGCTCGACCTCCCGGCCGTCGAGGTCGACGTACGAGCCGAGCTCGGGCAGCCAGTAGACGAGCTCGAGGGCGGGATCGCCGACCGATCTGGCGAGCGCCAGCTTGAGCTCCGTCGGCGACGGGTTGTCCCGGAGGCCAATGATGAGGTCGGCGACCGCGACCCGCGCCAGACGCGACCGCAGGAGGCCGCCGAGAAACGCCAGGGGCACGACCGCGAGCGCGACGAGCGTGATGTTCAGCTGCGTCTGCGATCTCGTCCCATTGATCAGGTCCATGGTGAGCATGCCGGCGAGCGAGAGCATTGACGCGCCGCCCACCAGCACGGGTACGAGCACGCGACGGAGCGGCGGGCTCGCGTGCCACCAGCGCCAGCCGATGACCGCGCACAGCGTGGCGGCGCCCAGCAGGAGGCTGCCGCGCTGGGCCTTGTCGATCCAGTCCTCGGCACGATCGTTCGGCCAGAAGCCGAGATCGTTGGCGACCCCCGGCTGTTCCAGAACGAGCAGCCAGGCCGGCTGCAGCAGCAGGTGGATGGCGAGGGCGGCGACCACCAGCTGCTCGAGGCGTCCCTTGATCCACCGGCCCTGCGGGAAGACAAGCAGCAGGACGGCGAACGGGATCATCCAGTAGCCGGAGACGAACATGGCGAGCGTCTGGAGGAGCGACGCGTCCACTTCGGTCGGCAGCTGCTCGGCGAAGAAGAGGAAGCCCGTGGCGACCATCAGCGCGCCGACGCGGTTCTCCGGCCTCCGCCGCCACGCGATAAGACCCGCCGCGACGAACGAGCCGCCGGTCACGCGGTAGGCGACCTGCGACCAGGTCGCCGGTCCGTCGCCGGCGACAAGCGACCAGAGCGCCGCGATCTGGGCCACGCCGCCCACCGTCCAGAGCACGAGCCAGAAGCCGGGACGGCTGCTAAGCGCGCCGAGCCAGCTCCACACGCGTCCGCCGCGACGCCTGGGCGACACCGTCGGGCGTGTGGCGTCCGCCACCGCCCACGGCGTGCCGTCATGGGCTAGCCGCACGGGATCTCCGCCCGGACGCGCGTGCCGCGACCCCGCGGGCTCCACACCCGCAGCGTGCCGTCGAGCGCCTCCACCCGGTCGGCGAGGCCACGCAGCCCCGACCCAGCCTCGGAGTCCGCGCCGCCGACACCGTCGTCCACGACCTCGACGACGAGCTCGCCGTCGACCCGCGAGACGACGACGGACGCCGCCGACGCCTCCGCGTACTTCGCAACGTTCGTCAGGCTCTCGGCGATGAGGTAGTACGCCGCGACCTCGACCGCCTCCGGCACCCGCTCCTCCAGGCTCACATCGAGCCGCACCGGCACCGGCGACCGCGCCGCCACCGACTCGAGCGCCGCCGCCAGGCCGTGCCCGGTCACCACCGCCGGATGGATTCCGCGCGCCAGCTCACGCAGCTCCTGCAGCGACTCGGTCAGCTCGTTGCGGACCGAGTCGATCGCCTCCCTCGCCTCCGGATCATTCGCGAACCGCATTTCCAGCAGCTTCAGCTCGAGCGAGAGTGCGACCAGCCGCTGCTGCGCCCCGTCGTGGAGGTTGCGCTCCAGGCGCTGCCGCTCCTTCTGCGTTGCCTCGACGATTCGTGCGCGCGACCCGCGCAGCTCGTCCAGCCGCGCATGGAGCTCCGCGTTCAGCTGCGCGTTCTCGAGCGCGATGGCGGCCGCCGCCTCGACGGCCTCGAGCAACTCCGGCTCGTCGTTCACGGACTCGTCGTGAATGAGCGCCGCGACGTGCTCGCCGCCGCGGTCGATCACCTTCACCGTGCGCCTGCCGCCCGACGGCAGCTCGACGGGACGGCCCTCGAGATCGGCCCAGCTCCCGTACTCGGGGAGCCAGTACGCGAGCTCGAGCGACGGATCGCGCAGAGCGCGGGCGAGCGCGTCGCGCAGCTTGCTCGGCGCCGGGTCGGAGCGCAGCTCGACGAAGAGGTCTCCGACGGCCGACCGCGCCAGTCGGGCGTCCAGCAGCCCGACCAGGAACACCAGCGGCGCGAGGCCGATCGTGAAGAACGTGATGCGCCGGATGGTCTCGAACGCGATCTGTCCGCTGACCATCCCGTAGACGGCCGAGAGGAAGAGGAACGCGAGCATCACGAGCCCCAGCGCGAACGACTCGACGAGCAGCGCTGTCCAGCGGCCCCGCGGTCTGCCCTCGCTATGCCACCGCCAGAAGACGAGAACGACCCCGGTCAGGCAGAGGCCACTGAGCACCACCAGCTGGGCTTTGAGCAGCGAATAGGCGCGCTCCGGCTCGGACGCGACGGCAAGCAGGTTGTCGGGGCCGAAGCCCCCGAGCCCCATGCCGACGAGCTGGACGAAGAACGCCGTGACGTACCCGGCGCCGACGAGCAACCGTTCCAGGCGTCCCGGCAACCTGCCGGTCGGAAAGGCGAGGAAGACGTGCAGGAACAACACCGCCGGCAACAGGTCGAAGGCGATGCCGACCGTGAAAGGCAGCGCGAGGTTGGACGACGAGAGGCTCGTCAGGAACCAGACGATCCCGGCCGCCAGCATGAGGGGGCCGAAACGGCTCTCGGGCCGGCGCCACCAGGCGACGACGCCCGCGATGACGTACGCGAGCGTGCCCCAGACCTGAAGCGCAACGTGCACGCCCGGTTCCCGGAGGTGATCGCTCGTCAGACCGACGAGGATCGAGATGCCCGACGCCGCCAGGCCGGCGAGCACGATCCCGACCAGCACCGCAGGCCGCGGCGTGCGGGCGACACCCACTTCCGCATCCGGCCGTGATGCGGCGATCGTGGTCAATGCTCTTGCTCCGTTCCGGCTAGGGGAACGCGCAGGGCGGCAGCGCTACGACGACCTTAGCGCTGACCTTGCGGCGATACCAACCGTCAGCCGGCTTGTCGCCGGCGCCCGCCCGTAGTCGCCTCGACGAGCTCGACAAGCTCAGCCGGAATGGAGTGGGACGTCTCGCCAAACGTCACTGCCACGGCCGGATCCTCCGGATGACGGTAGAACCCGAACACGACGCCCTCGCTGCCCGTTGGGAGACCTTGGAACGGCTCCACGAGGCGCACGCGATCGCCAATCTCCAGATCCGGTCCCTCGTCGATCATGGCTGCAGCGCGTCGTTGCCCAAGACCCGGGCGAGTATAAGCACCATCGAACTGGTTTTACAAAGGACAAATGCGGACGACCATGGCGTGGCGCGCCGTTTGTGGGCGGGACGGCGCGCCACGCCGCAGCCGACGTTATGGCCAGTGCGTGCCGGCTCCGAGCAGGGTCGCCAGTGCCCCTCCCGCGAGGAGCACGGTCACGATACGCTTGCGCATTACGGGGGACCGCCCTTTCTGTTTCGGGGACGAGTCCCGGCGCCGAGACGTTCGACTTCAGGATAACGCGATGCCCAGACAGAGTGCCACGCACATCGACAGCCCCGAGGCGGTGGGCCAACGGATCCGCGAGCTGCGGACGGCCCGAGGGCTCCGCCTGAGCGACCTGGCCTTCGCCGGCTGCTCCGTCGGGTACCTGTCGCACATCGAGCGCGGCGCGCGCGTGCCGTCGCTCCAGGTCGTCAACGAGCTCGCCGCCCGACTCGGTGCCTCCGAGTCGTGGCTGGCGAAGGGCGTCCGCGACGAGGACTCCGAGCACGATGTGCTCGCGTCCGCCGAGGCTGCGCTGCGCTTCGACGATCTGGAGACAGCCGAGGATCTCTACCGGCGGACGGCCGCGGGCGCGGCCGACCCGCGCGTGCGCGCCCAGGCGCGAGCCGGTCTCGGACAGCTCGCATTCCGGCTCGACGACGCGCGGGCCGCGCTGGCCGAGCTCGATGCCGCCCGCGAGCTCGATCCGATGCTCGAGCGCGACGACGCCTTCGTCGAGACGCTCGGCCGGGTGTACGCCGACCTCGGCGACGCCGAGTCCGCCGTCGCGCTATTTCGCCGGCGCGTCGCGGCTGCGGACGAGGCCGGCAGCGCGGTGTCGCGGATCCGCTTCTCGGTGCTGCTCGCGAACGCGCTCATCGACCTGTCGGCCTTCGTCGAGGCCGCGCAGGTGCTGTCGCAGGTCATCGCGGCGACGAGCGGCAACGACCCCGTCCTGCTCGCGCGCCTGTACTGGTCGCAGTCGAGGCTGCACACCATGAAGCAGGAGACGGCGCTCGCGGCGCGCTACGCCACGAAGGCGCTCGACCTGCTCGAAGCCACGGAGTTCACGCAGTACCGCTCGCGCGCCCACCACCTGCTGGCGTACATCGAGATCGACCGTGGCGAGCACGAGCGGGCACTGGAGCTGATCGAGACCGGACGGGAGCTCGCACGCGACGGCGGAACGGCGCTCGACACGGCGCGTTTCGATCTCGAGGAGGCCCGGGCGCGAGGCGCGCTGGGCGAGCTCGAGCGCGCCGGCGTGCTCACGAGCCGCGCGGCCGCGGAGCTCGCGCACCACGACCCGATCGACCTCGGGCGCTGCTACGCGGAGCTTGCCCGCATCAGCGACGAGGCGGGAAGTCCCGAGCGGTCACGCGAATTGTACGAGCTCGCCCTCGAGTACCTCGAGCAGTCGCCGAACCGCTGGCTCGTCGGCACCTCGACGCGGTTCGCCGAGCTGCTCGAGCGAATCGGTGACCGCGAGGCGGCCTTCGACGTCTACAAGCGGGCGGCGACGGCCGCCTCCGCGCTCGAGGCCGAGCCGGTCCGCGCGCGATCCTGACCTCCTCCACCCGGCCGACGCTCCTCGTGGACGCCCGGAACGTGGTGCGGTCCCGCTGGCCGAACCTCGACGGCGACTGGTTCCTCGACCGCGCCTGCGCCTGGGCCGTCCGCGCAGGCGCCGACGCCGTGCTCGTCTTCGACGGCGCCGCGCCGGACGGCACCGTCGGCGAGCGGCCGCTTGCCGAGCGAGGACGCGTCGTCGGCACCGGTGCCGACAGTGCCGACGACTGGATCGCCGACGAAGCCGGACGGCTCGCTGCGCTCGGTCGTCCCGTCTGGCTCGTTACCTCCGACCGTGGCCTACGCGCCCGTGTCGATGCGGAGCGCACGGTCGGCGGCGGCGCATTCGCCGGCGAGCTGCAGCGCCTCGAGCTGCCCGAGTAGCTCGGGACGCCGGTCGCCTTGACTTCTCGCGGCGCTGCCGTGAATCTCGCTCTGACATGTCACGGGGGTTGAGCGATGCGATGGTGGTCGACGTGACACCGGGCGACGCTCCAGACGGATCCGTTGCGGCCAGCCTCGACGACCTCGCGGCCATCGGCGCGACGGCCGGCGGCGGCGTCACACGGGCCGCGTGGACGCCGGAGCTCTTCGACGCCTACCGGTGGACCGAGGTGCAGCTGCGCGACCTCGGGCTCGACGTCGAGATCGACGCGGCCGGCAACCTGATCGGGCGCTGGCAAGCAGGCAGCGGCCGGGCTGTCCTCGTCGGCTCGCACCTGGACACCGTGCCGTCGGGCGGTCGCTTCGACGGCGCACTCGGCGTCGTCGCGGCCGTGCACGCGGTGCGGCTGCTGCGGCAGGAGGGGTTCGAGCCGAGGCGGCCGCTCTGGATCGCCGCGTTCATGGACGAGGAGGGTGCGCGCTTCGACGCCGCGCTCTTCGGAAGCCGCGCGTTCTCCGGACAGGACGTCGCCCACCTTGCCGATCGCGTCGACGCCGACGGGACGACCCTGCGCGAGGCGATGGCGGCAGCCGGGCGCGACATCGACCGCGCCGGCGACGCCCATCGCGTCGGCGAGGTCGGCGCCTACCTCGAGCTCCACATCGAGCAGGGGCCGGTGCTCGAGTCCGCGGGAATCGAGATCGGGATCGTCACCTCGATCGTCGGCCTGCGCGGCTACCGCGTCCGGCTGCACGGGCAGGCGAACCACGCCGGCACGACGCCGATGGCCCTCCGCCGCGACGCGCTCGTGGGCGCCGCGCGCATCGCGCTGGCGCTCCGCGACGAGGCTCGGCGCCGCGAGGCGGTGACGGCCAACGTGGGCAAGCTCGCGGTCGAGCCGGGCGGCGTTCAACGTCGTCCCCGGTCTCGCCGACTTCACGATCGACGTGCGCGCGACCACACCCGCGGCGCTCGCCGACCTCGAGCGCCTCGTCGAGGCGACGGTAGAGCGCGTCGCGACCGAGGAGGGGCTCGACGCCGAGCTGACACAGACCTTCGCGCTGGAACCGCTCGAGCTCGACCCGGCGCTCGTCGACACCGTCGAGCGCGCGGCGGCGGACGAGGGCGCGAGCTCGCTGCGACATGCCGAGCGGCGCGGGCCACGACGCGATGGTCGTCGGCCGCAACGTGCCCGCGGCGATGCTCTTCGTCCCGAGCCGCGGCGGCATCAGCCACTCGCCGGACGAGCACAGCTCGCCCGCACACGTCGAGCTCGGCATGCGCGTGCTCGCCTCGGCCCTTCGCAGGACGCTAGGAGCGGAGTGAGCCAATGCGCGTCGTCGGCGTCGACATCGGAGGCACGTTCACGGACTTCATGCTCTACGACACGGAGTCCGGGGTCCGTGCACGTGCACAAGGTGCCGTCGACGCCGACGGAGCCCGAGCGGGCGATGGTGACCGGGCTGGCGGAGCTCTGCGCCGAAGCCGGCCTGGCGGCGACGGACGTCACCGGCGTCTTCCACGGCACGACCGTGGCGACGAACGCCGTGCTCCAGCACGAGGGCGCGGTCGCCGGGATGATCACGACGCGCGGCTTCCGGGACATCGTCCACATCGGCCGGCACCAGCGGCCGCTCCACTACTCGGTGATGCAGGACATCCCGTGGCAGGCGAAGCCGTTCGTGCAGCGGCGCCACCGCAAGGTCGTCACCGAGCGGATCGTTCCGCCGACGGGCGAGGTGCTGGTGCCGCTCGACGAGGACGAGGTGCGCGCTGCCGCGCGCGAGCTCCGCGACGAAGGCGTCGAGGCGGTCGCCGTCTGCTTCCTGTTCTCGTACCTGAACCCGGAGCACGAGCGTCGCGCGGCCGCGATCGTGCGCGAGGAGATGCCCGACGCGTTCGTCACGACGAGCGCCGACATCTTCCCGCAGTTCCGCGAGTTCGAGCGCTTCACGACCGCGACGATGAGCGCGTTCGTCGGCCCGACGACCGGGCAAGTACCTCGACCGCCTCGCCGGCGCCCTCGACGGCGAGGGCGTCGAGCCGGCGACCTGCACGTGATGATGTCGAGCGGCGGCGTCGCGAGCGTCCGCAGCGCCGCCGAGCGGCCCGTGACGCTGCTGCTCTCGGGCCCGGCGGCCGGCATCCTCGGCGGCCAGTGGGCCGGCGCGCTCGCCGGGCGGCGCCGGCTGATCACCTTCGACATGGGCGGCACCTCCGCCGACATCGGGATCGTCACCGAGGACGGCGATCACCGAGGCGTCGGCGCGCGACACGTGGGTCGGCGGCTACCCGCTGCTCGTGCCGATGCTCGACGTGCACACGATCGGCGCCGGCGGCGGCTCGATCGCGTACGTCGACGAGGGCGGCGCGTTCCGCGTCGGCCCACGGAGCGCGGGCGCCTCCCCCGGTCCGGCGTGCTACGGCCACGGCGGCACGGAGCCGACGATCAGCGACGCGCACGTCGTCCTCGGTCGGCTCGATCCGGAGCGCTTCCTCGGCGGCCGGATGACGCTCGACCGCGACGCTGCCGTGGCCGTCGGTCGAGCGGCTGGCCGGCCAGCTCGGCCTCGATCTGCTCGAGGCGGCCGAGGGGATCCTCACGATCGCGAACGTCGAACATGGCGCGCGCGATCCGCTCGCGCACGATCGAGAAGGGCCACGATCCCGCGCGAGTTCGCGCTCGTCGCCTTCGGCGGCGCCGGGCCGCTGCACGCGGCCGAGCTGGCCGACTCGCTCGAGATCCCCGAGGTGCTCGTGCCTCCGCATCCCGGCATCACGTCGGCCGGCGGCCTGCTCACGAGCGACCTCAAGTACGACCAGATGCGCACCGTCTTCCAGCTGCAGGGCAGCGTCGACGCCGACCGGCTCAACCGCGAGCTCGACGGGCTCGAGGCCGAGCTGCGCGAGCTGGCTGCGAGCGCGACGGCGTGCCCGACACGGACGTCGAGGTCGTCCGCGGCGCTCGACTGCCGCTACGTCGGCCAGGGCTACGAGCTCCGCGTGACGCTCGCCGACGGGCCCGTTCTCGGAGCAGGCGCTCGAGCAGTTCCACGTCCTCCACGAGCGCGAGTACGGGAGCGCCTACGGCGACCCGATCGAGATCGTGAACGCCCGCGTGACGGCGATCGGGCGGCGGCCGACGCTCGACGCCGTGCCCGTGGCGAGCGGCGAGCCTGAGCGACGCGCTCGTCGGCGAGAGCGAGAGCGTCTTCCGCGTCGACGGCAGCCTGCAGGCCTCAGACGACGCGCTTCTACGACCGCGGCCTGCTGCCGCTCGACGAGGCGATCCCCGGCCCTGCCGTCGTCTTCCACCCCGACACGACGACGGTCGTCCCGCCCGGCTGGAACGCCCGGGCGGACGCCTCCGGCAACCTGATCCTGACGAAGGTGGGCGCCTCATGAGCACTGTCGCAGACGAGAGTCGACCCGGTCACCGCGGCCGTCATCGCCGGCGCGCTCGACTCGATCGCGGTCGAGATGGGCCACAAGCTGGCCCGCATGGCCTACTCCTCGATCATCCGCGAGTCGGAGGACTTCGGCTGCGTCCTCTGCGACGCCGACGGCCGCCAGCTCTGCGAGTCGTCGCAGTCGACGCCGCTGCAGTCGGGCCCGATCCCCGGCTACATCGCCGGCATCAACCGCCGCTTCGCCGAGCTCGGCCACGAGTGGCAGCCCGGGCGACGTCGTCATCCACAACCACGCCTACTACGGCGCCTCGCACCAGCCGGACGTCGGCTTCGTGGTGCCGGTCTTCTACGGCGGGCGAGCTGGTCGGCTTCTCGGCGACGACCGCGCACCACCTCGACCTCGGCGCGCTGACGCCCGGGCAGCTGCGGCATCGTCGACGCCACCGACGCCTACGCCGAGGGGCTGCAGTTCAACGCGATCAAGATCGAGGAGGAGGGCCGCAAGAACGAGTTCATCTGGCAGATCCTCCGCGACAACTGCCGCGCGCCGCAGCTCGTCGTCGGCGACATGGAGGCGCAGGTCGCCGCCTGCAAGATCGGCGCCGGGCGCTTCGTCGAGCTGATCGACCGCTACGGCCTCGAGACGGTCCGCGAACGCGAGCGAGGACCTCATGGACTACTCCGAGCGGATGCTGCGCCAGGAGATCGAGCGGCTGCCCGGACGGCACGTACGAGGCCGAGGGCCGACCTCGACGGCTTCGTCGACCATCCCGACCCCGCCTACAAGAACCTGATGATCAAGGTCGCGGTCACGATCGAGGGCTCGGACATCACCGTCGACCTGACCGGCACCGCGCCGCAGGTCGACCTGCCGATCAACATGCCGCTCGTCGGCACGGTCGACATCGCGATCTGGGTCACGCTGCGCTCGATCCTGCTCGACGCGTGGACGCACGACGCCGTGCCGACGAACTCCGGCCTCTTCCGCGCGATCGCCATCGTGGCGCCCGAGGGCTGCCTCGCGAACCCGACGCTTCCCGGCGCCGACGATCGCGCGCTTCTGCGGCGGCAACATCATCGCCGACACGCTCATGCGGGCGCTCGCACCCGTGCTGCCGGAGGGCGTCGAGCGCCGGCGTCGGCAACCTGAAGGTCGTCGCCTACTCCGGCTTCGCGGCGGCCAGCACTGGGTCTACATGGACATCCAGGAGGGCAGCTACGGCGGCCGCTTCGGCAAGGACGGCCTCGACGCCGTCGACACGCTCTACGCGAACACGCGCAACAACCCGATCGAGGACATCGAGTCGCACTTCCCGCTGCGCGTGACCCAGTACGAGCTGCTCGAGGACCGCGGTGGGCCCGGCCGCTGGCGGGGCGGCCTCGGCTCGGTGCGGGAGATCGAGTTCCTCGACGAGGCCGGCTACTCGCTCGAGGGTGAAGGCTCGGTCTGCGCCGCCGCCCGGGCTGTTCGGTGGCGAGGAGGGCACGCCGGGCGCGGTCCTGCTGAACAAGGGGACCGACGGCGAGCTCGAGCTCCCGTCGAAGTTCCCGTATCGCAAGGCTGCCACGGGAGACCGGCTCCGCCTCATCGGGCCGTGCGGCGGCGGGTACGGAAACCCGCTCGAACGCGACCGTGACGCGGTGCGGGCGGATGTCGTGGACGGATACGTGAGCCGCGAGTCGGCTCGGACGCACTACGGACTGGAGGAGACGTGATGAAGAGACGCATGCTCATCCTCGCTGCCGTGCTCGCGGCGGCGGCGGTGGCGATCGCGGCAGGCATGGCGGCCGGCAACGGCTCCATCTCGGGCGCGCAGGCGAACCTCAACCGCTACAAGGCCGTGCCGAAGTTCGTCGCGCCCGGTCCGGCGTTCAACGCGCGGCAACTGGCGCGCGGCAAGCACCTCTTCGTCATCCCCGCGTCGAGCCAGGTGCCGTTCGTCTCGACGATCGCGAACCACATCAAGCGGATCGCGACGCCGATCGGCGTGAAGGTGACGATCTGGCAGAACCAGGGCCAGCCGTCGCAGTGGGTGCAGGGCATGAACGCGGCGATCGCCCAGCGCGCGAACGCCATCGTCCTGCTCGCCGGCAACGACCCCGCGGGCCTGCAGCCGCAGATCAGGGCCGCGAAGGCGAAGGGCATCCCGACGATCGTCGCGCACCTCTACGACCAGAACCAGCCCTCCGCGCCGAACGTCGCCGCCGTCGTCAACATCCCGTACAAGATCGCCGGCCAGCTGATCGCCGACCAGGCGATCGTGGACACGCGCGGCGACACGAACGCGCTCGTCGTCACGGTCAACCAGGTGAAGTCGACGGTGCCGATGGTGGCCGGGATCCGCGAGGAGTTCCGAAAGTACTGCCAGGGCTGCAAGCTCACGTACACCGACGTGACGATTGCCGAGTTCGCGACCAAGATCCAGCCGCAGGTCCAGGCGGCGCTGACCGCCGACCCGAGCATGAACTACGTGATCGCGCTCTACGACAGCGCCGAGGTGCCCTTCGTGGCGGCGGCGATCCGGGCCTCGGGGCGGACCGGCAGGGTCAAGGTCTCGACGTTCAACGGCACGCCCGAGATCCTCAAGATGGTCAAGCAGGGCGACATCGTCAGCGCTGACGTCGGCGAGAACCTCGAATGGATCGGCTACGCCGTGGTCGACCAGTCGATGCGGATCATGGGCGGCCTCAAGCCGGTGAAGAACGCGCGCGTGCCGGTGCGCGTCTTCGACCAGTCGAACATCGCCCAGGCCGGCCCCAACTACACGCGCGGCTACGGCCCGACGTACGTGCCCGGCTACCGGAAGATGTGGGGCCTGCGAGGTAGCGGTCGGCAGGACGGTCGTACCGCCGCGGCTGGAGCTCCGCGGCCTGTCGAAGAGCTTCGGCGGGACGCGCGCCCTTCGCGGCGTCGATCTGAGCGTGCTCCCCGGGGAGGTCCACGGCCTCCTCGGGGAGAACGGCTCCGGCAAGTCGACGCTGATCAAGATCCTCGCGGGCTTCCACGATCCCGACGACGGCGAGCTGCTGATCGACGGCGAGCCCGTGCGCCTCCCGCTCGCGCCGGGGCAGTTCCGCGAGCTCGGGCATGAGCTTCGTGCACCAGGACCTCGGGCTCGTCGAGTCGCTCAGCGTGCTCGAGAACCTCCGCGTCGCCGACCTCGCGGCCTCGCGCTCCCGCTGGTACATCTCCTGGCGGCGGGAGCGGCGGCGCGCGCGGGAGACGTTCGAGCGCTACGGCGTGCGGATCGACCCGGCCGCGACCGTCCGCCGAGCTCAAGCCGGTCGAGCGTGCGCTGCTCGCGATCGTGCGGGCCCTCGAGGAGATCCGCAGCCGTCGGCCGCGGCCAGGGCGTGCTCGTGCTCGACGAGCCGACCGTGTTCCTGCCGCGCGAGGGCGTCGAGCGGCTGTTCGCGCTCGTCCGCGAGGCGGCGGCGGCCGGCGCGGCGATCCTCTTCGTCTCGCACGACCTGGACGAGGTGCGCGAGATCACCGATCGCGTCACCGTCCTGCGCGACGGCGCCGTCGTCGGCACGGTCACGACCCGGACGACAGGCGAGACGGCGTTCGTCGAGATGATCATCGGCCGCCAGCTCGCGGCGCTGTCGCGACGTCGAGCACGCCGATCTCACCGGAGCAGCAGGTCGGCCGTCTCCGTGCGAGGACTCACCGGCGCAAGCGTCGCCGACGTGTCCTTCGACCTGCACGACGGCGAGATCGTCGGGCTCACCGGGCTGCTCGGCTCGGGCTTCGAGGAGGTGCCGCACCTGCTCTACGGCGCGCGGGCGGCGCGCGCAGGGACGCCTCGTCCTCCGCGGTCAACCAGCTCGACCTCACGCGGCTCACGCCGCCGGCGGCGACGCGCGCCGGCATCGTGCTGATCCCGGCCGATCGGAAGACCGACGGCAGCGTCGGCTCCCTGCCGGTCGGCGAGAACATGGCGCTCGCCGTCCTCGACCGCTACTTCAACGGGATCGCGCTCGAGCGCCGGCGCATGCGCCGCGAGACGGCGGGCGTGATGCGGACCTTCGACGTCCGGCCGAACGACCCAGCGCTGCCGTACGGCGCGCTGAGCGGCGGCAACCAGCAGAAGGCGCTGCTGGCGAAGTGGTTCCAGACCGAGCCGCGCCTCCTCCTGCTCGACGAGCCGACGCAGGGCGTCGACGTCGGTGCGCGACAGCAGATCTTCGAGCTCATCCGCGCCGCGGTGCGAGGAGCGCGGCATGCACGTGCTCTGCGCGAGCTCGGACTACGAGCAGCTCTCGCTGCTGTGCGACCGTGTGATCGTGTTCGGGCGCGGTCGGGTGTGGCGCGAGCTCGTCGGCGACGATGTCACGAAGGAGCGCATCATCGAGCAGAGCTACGCGGCCATGGCCGCCGAGGTGGCCGGGGTCGTCGCGTGAGCGCGGCGACCGAGCGCACGAGCCGGCACCGCCGCGCGCGAGCGCTCGCGCTCGCTCGCCGCCGACCTGCTCGAGCGCTACGGGCTGCTCGCTCGTCTGGGGAGTCGTGATCGTCGTCTTCGGCGTGCTCCGGCCGGACACGTTCCTCACGACCGCGAACTTCTCCACGATCTTCGGCTCGCAGGCCATCCTCGTCGTCCTCACGCTGGCGCTGATCGTGCCGCTGACCGCCGGCGACTACGACCTCTCGGTCGCTGCGACGATGGGCATGGCGGCGATGACGCTCGCGATCCTGAACGTCGACCACGGGTGGTCGATCGGCCTCGTCGATCGCCGCCGCGCTGGGGGTCGGGCTGCTGATCGGGATCGTCAACGGCGCGATCGTCGTGCTGCTCGGCCTCGACTCGCTGATCATCACGCTTGGCACGTCGACGTTCATCTCCGGCCTGATCCTCTGGATGAGCGACTCGCAGACGGTCAGCGGCGTCTCGCTCGGCCTGATCGACTGGGTGGTCGTCAAGCAGCTCTTCGGGATCCCGCTCGCCTTCTACTACGGGATCGCGCTCGGGCTGGTCATGTTCTACGTCTTCGAGTTCATGCCGCTCGGCCGCCGGCTGCTGTTCGTCGGGCGCGGGCGCAGCGTGGCCCGGCTCAGCGGGATCCGGGTGGTGCGGCTGCGCTGGGGCGCGTTCGTCGTGTCCGGGGTGATCAGCGCCTTCGCCGGCGTGCTCTACGCGGGCACGCTCGGCTCGGCCGACCCCACGTCGAGCCTCAGCTTCCTGCTGCCGGCGTTCGCCGCGGCGTTCCTGGGCGCGACGACGATCCAGCCGGGCCGCTTCAATCCGATCGGCTCGATCGCCGCGGTCTACTTCCTCGTCACCGGGATCACCGGACTGCAGCTGCTCGGCGTGCAGACGCTTCGTGCAGCAGCTGTTCTACGGCGGCGCGCTCATCGTCGCCGTCGCGCTCTCGCAACTGGCGCGCAGACGAGACGCGGTGGACTGAGTTGGCCGTCGCATGACCGGAATCCGCTAGCGCGGACTCCGGTCGCGCAAATCCCTGAAGGCGGCCGCTTCGCGGCCGCGGTCACGGTCACGTAGGTCTCCGGTCACCCGCCTCAATCGATGAGCTTGCGCGTCATGGCCCGGATCGACACCCGCCAGAGGACGAGGCCGTAGGCGATGAGGAACGCCCACGAGAAGAGATCGGACGAACCCTCCCAGCCGAAGGCGGCGTGCCGCACGAGCTGCACACAGTGGTACAGCGGATTGAGCCTCGCGAGGAACTGGGCCCATTCGGGCAGCGTCTCGATCGGGAAGAACGTCCCGGCCACGAGGAAGAGCGGCGTCAGGACGGCGCTCACGATGTAGTTGAAGTTCTCGAACGACTTCGAGAAGCCGGCCACGGCGATGCCGAAGCAGGCCCAGCCGAACCCCGAGACCCAGGCGATCACCGGCACGGCCAACATGCCCCAGGCTGGGTCGAGCCCGAACACGATCGCCACCAGCAGCGGCACGCAACCGTAGACGCCGGCCCGGGTCGCGATCCACAGCGCCTCCGCGGTGACGAGCTCCTCGGTGTCGACCGGCGCGGCGAGGATGGCGTCGTACGTGTGCTGGAACTGGTACTTGACGAACGTCCCGAACATCGCCGGGAAGGCCGCGGAGAAGAGCACGGCGGTCGCGACCGTGCCGGTGCCCACGAACTCCACGTACTCGTAGCCGCCGATCGTGCCGACGAGCGCGCCGAAGCCGAAGCCGAACGCCAGCAGGTAGATGGTCGGCTCGACCGTCGAGGAGAACGTCGACGACTTCCAGTACGACGAGAAGTTCACGACCTCGCGCACGAGCACCCCGGTGATCGCCGACCGCTCGAGCCGGCCGAGCGGCCGCGCGCGCGTTGCGTCGGAGGCGGCCATCAGCCGATCTCCTCCCCGGTCAGGAGCACGAAGACGTCCTCGAGGTTCGCCGGGCGCCGCTCGCCCTCGACGCGGAGCCCGTTGCGCCCGTCGACGCCGAGGATCGACACGCTCGTGCCCGTGCGCCTCGTGCGGAGCCCTTCCTCACTCGCCTCTGCCTCGACCTCGGCCAGCCGCGCGGGCGGGCCGTAGACCTCGAGCACCTCGTTCCCCGCGTGCTCGCTGACGAGCTCGCCGGGCGGACCGGCGGCCACGGCCTTGCCGTGGGACATGATCAGCACGGTGTCCGCGAGGCGCTGCGCCTCCTCGATGTAGTGGGTCGACATGAGGATCGTGGCGCCGTCGCTGCGCAGCGCGTCGATGAGCGCCCAGAGCTCCTGGCGCACCTGCGGATCGAGGCCGACCGTCGGCTCGTCGAGCAGCACCAGCCTCGGCCGATGGACGAGTGCACGCGCGATCAGCAGGCGCCGACGCATGCCGCCGGAGAGCTTGTCGACCCGGGTGTCCCGCCGGTCGGTCAGCTTCGCCATCACGATCGCCCGCTCGATCGCGTCCCGTCGCTCGCCGCGGCCGATGCGGTACAGGTGCGCGAAGACGAGGAGGTTCTGTGCGACGGTGAGCGTCGTATCGAGATTGTCGAGCTGGGGCGCCACGCCGAGCAGTGCACGTGCCTGTTTGGACTCGTCGGGCAGCCTGAAGCCGAGCAGCTCGAGCTCGCCCTCGTCGGCAATCGCCTGCGCGGTCAGCAGCCGCATCGTCGTCGACTTGCCGGCGCCGTTCGGGCCGAGCAGGCCGACGCACGTGCCCTCCGGCACGTCGAGGTCGAGGCCGTCGACGGCGGTGATCGAGCCGTACCGCTTGACGACGCCGCGGAGCCGGATGGCCAGATCGGTCATCCCTGCAGCTTGCCGGACGGCCCGTCGTGTCCGCGCCGCAGTGGTCAGGCGCCGCCCTCGATGACGGAGATGATGTTCCCGGCCGGATCCCGGAACCACGCGATGGTCGGCAGCCCCTCGGCGCGGAAGATGCCCTTCTCGTCGGTCTGCAGCTCGCCCTCGTACTGCTCGAAGCGCACGCCGGCTGCGGTGAGCAGGTCGACCGCCGCTTCGACGTCGGCGACCGGGAAGTTGAGCACCGTGTACGTCGCCGGCTTGTGGTTGCCCTTCGGGTAGATGAACACGTTGTTCCCGCCCGCGAGCTGCAGCACGAGCCCGTCCATCTGGTCCTCTACGTCGAGCCCGAGTGTCCCTCCGTAGAACTCCTTCGCGCGCGGCACGTCGTCGACCGAGTAGCCGGAAAACGCCTTGCTGTGCTTGAACATGCGAATCGCTCCTTCTGATCGTCAGTGACCGGATTCGGTTGCGGGGCCGCCGACAGCCCCCTCGCCCTCGTGGGCCGGCGCATGCGCCCCCGCCCGGAGCAGCCCGGCGCCGATCGCCGCGGCGGCGAACGCGAACAGCGCGCCCACCAGGAAGGCGGCGTGGTAGCCGCCGGTGAGCGCGACCAGCTCGTCCGCCCCATCGGCGAGCAGCGTGTCGGTGCGGGAGGCCGCCAGGCTGGCCAACACGGCTAGGCCGAGTGCGCCGCCCATCATGAACGAGGTGTTGACGACGCCGGAGGCGAGGCCGGCGTCCTTCGGCTCGACGTCGCTCATAGCTGCGAGGAGCACCGGGTTGAAGGCCATCCCCGCTCCGATGCCGAGGAGGATCATCGGCGGCAGCACGTCGACGACGAAGTTCCCGTCGACCGGAGCCCTCGCGAAGAGCAGGAGGCCGACGCCGGCCAGCGAGAGGCCGACGCCGAGCGGCAGCCTGATGCCGTAGCGCAGGACCAGCTTCGCCGAGAGGCCGACCGAGAGGATCCCCATCACGAGGTTGCCGGGCAGGAACGCGAGTCCGACTTCGAGCGGGCTGTAGCCGAGCACGAGCTGCAGGTAGAGCGCCGACAGGAAGAACCACGCGAACATGGCGCCGGCCCACAGCACGCCGACGACGTTCGAGACCGTGACATTGCGTATGCGGAAGAGGCCGAGCGGCATCAGCGGCGAGCTCACCCGCGACTCGATGACGAGGAAGCCGCCGAGCAGCACACCGGCCGCGGCGAGCAGCCCGAGCGTGCGGGCGGTCCCCCAGCCGACCTCGTTGCCGTTCACGATCGCGTACACGGCAAGCATGAGCGACGCCGTGACGGTGACCGCACCGGCGATGTCGAGCTTCGCTGCGCCCTCCACCCCGCCGGTCCTCGGCACGAGCTTCAGCGTCAGAACCAACACGAGCACGCCGACCGGCACGTTCACGAGAAAGATCCAGTGCCAGTTGAGGACGTCGGTGAGGATGCCGCCGAGCAGGACGCCGAGGCTGCCCCCGCCGGACGCGACGAAGCCGAAGATGCCCATCGCCTTGGCGCGCTCGGCCGGCTCCGTGAACAGCGTCATCATCAGCGACAGCGCGACCGCCGACACGACGGCGCCCCCGAGTCCCTGCACCGCGCGGGCGACGATCAGGAGCTCCTGCGTGGTCGACAGCCCGCACGCGATCGACGCTGCGGTGAAGAGCGCGATCCCGATCACGAACAGCTTGCGGTGGCCGTAGAGGTCTCCGAGCCGGCCGCCGAGCAGGAGGAAGCCGCCGAAGGTCAGCAGGTACGCGTTCACGACCCACGCCAGCGACTCCTCGGAGAAGCCGAGGTCCTCGCGGATCGACGGCAGCGCGACGCCGACGATCGTGACGTCGAGGACGATCATCAGGTCGCCCAGGCAGAGGACGAGCAGCGCGAGCCAGCGGGTGCGGCTGTCAAGGGTGGTCATGAGTGGTGATCCTTTCGGCGATCCAGTGCCATGGTCATGTGGTGTGAGACCGTGGGCGCGTCCCGAACTCATCGGTCCGCCGGCGATGAATTTCAGCCCGCCGGACGGTCACTTCCTCGATGGGGGCATCCGTGCCGCAGTCGATCGCGTTCGCCATCGGCGGACCGATCGAGCGCGCTGACCTCCCCGGCCTGTGCGGCCGGGTCTGCGCGCTCCTCGAGGCGAGTGCCGCCGAGATCGTGCTCTGCGACGTGAGCGACGTCGGCCCCGACGCCGTGACGGTCGACGCCCTCGCGCGCCTCCAGCTCGCGGCCAGACGCCACGGCTGCAGCGTGCGGCTCCGGAACGCCTCGGACGACCTCGTCGGCCTCATCGGCTTCATGGGGCTGGCAAACGTCCTGCCGGAGTGACCGCTACTAGGAGGGTTTGGCGAAACATCAAGCTGTGTCGTCGCGCCGCGCTCGTCGGGCCGAGGCGTCGTCCTCAGTCGCGTCCATATGTCACATATGGACGCTCCCTGCGTCCTAGCCTCGGCGGCGACCAGCGCACCGCGCCGACGAGCGACGTCTCGCCAAACCCTCCTATGCGGCGAACTCCAGCGGGAGGCCGAACAGCGGGAACACGGTCTCGGTGTCGAGGAAGAACGTGAAGCCGACGATGCGCCCGTCGACGATCTCGAGCACCTGCAGCGCCCACGGCTCGTAACCCTCGCCCGATGCGCTCGGCTTGTACTGCCCGAACGCCGGCGCGCCGTTCGCCGCCGTCGTCGGCACGACCCGCGAGCCGCGGCAGCCTGCGCCCGGGCCGACCCACCAGCGCAGGATGTCCTCGCGGCCGCTCAACCACAGCTCGTACGGCGGCATCGACTGCTGCGCGTCCTCGTGGATCAGCGAGGTCAGCGCGTCCATGTCGTACCGCTCGAAGGCCTCCACGTAACGAGCGAGGAGCTCCGCGTCGGGCTCGTCGACCTCGGGCGACGTCTCCGCCACGGTCAGGTCGCTCGCCTCGAGCGTGGCGCGCGCCCGCTGGAGTGCGCTGTTGACGGACGCGATGCTCGTGTCGAGCAGCTCGGCCACCTCCGCTGCCTTCCAGCGCAGCACCTCGCAGAGCAGGAGCACGGCGCGCTGCCGCGGCGGCAGGTGCTGGAGCGCGGCCACGAACGCGAGCCGGATCGTCTCGCGGGTGGCCGCGACCTCCGCCGGATCGGCGTCCGCCGCAACCGCGAGCCGGTCGGGAAGCGGCTCGATCCACGTCACCTCGGGCAGCGTGCCTCCGATCGGGCCCCCCGGATCTCGGGCCGGCCCGAGATCCATCGGCAGCGCCCGGCGCTTCCGCCCGTTGAGCATGTCGAGGCAGACGTTCGTCGCGATGCTGTAGAGCCAGGAGCGAAGCGCCGAGCGGCCCTCGAAGCGGTCGTAGCTGCGCCAGGCGCGCACAAGCGTCTCCTGGACGGCGTCCTCGGCCTCGAAGGCCGAGCCCAGCATCCGATAGCAGTAGCCGGTCAGCTCGCGCCGATGCTCCTCCAGCCGGTGCTCGAGCTCTCCGGTCCCCTGCGTGGCCGTACGCACGGTGGTCCATCGTACGCGTGGGGCCGCCGGCCGCGCGGAGGTCACCCGCGCGGCCGCCTGAGCGCGCACGCGCGCATCCTGCTCGCGCAGCTCCGGCGTGAACTCTTCGCCGAAGTCGTCGGCCTCGAACACCGGCCTGATCTCGACCTCGACGGGGACGCCGTCCGGGTTCGGGATGCGCTTCGCCCATGCGATCGCGTCGTCCATCGACTCGACCTGCCAGAGCCAGAAGCCCGCCACGAGCTGCTCCGTCTCCGGGAACGGGCCCTCGACGACGTCCAGACCCACGTTCGAGAACCTGACGCGGGCGCCGTTCGAGCTGGACTGGAGGCCTTCGCCCGAAAGCATCACGCCGGCCTTCGCCAGCTCCTCGTTGAACGCCATCATCTCCGTGAGCACCTGCTCGCTGGGCATGACTCCTGCCTCGGAGTCCTTCGTCGCCTTGATCATCACGATCACGCGCATCGTCATCTCCTCGCCGTGTTCGGTTCCACCGATTACTTACACGCCGCGGATCAGTCTGCGCTGCAGTGACCCGTCACCGCGATACTCGATCGGTGAATCACGTTCCTCCCGCCAGGCACCTCCTCCGCGCGAGGGATCTCGCCGACGCGCGCTACCGCGATCCACTCGACGTGCCGGCCCTGGCCAGCGCCGCGCACATGTCGCCGGCGCACTTCAGCCGCGAGTTTCGGCGGGCGTTCGGCGAGACGCCTCACCAGTACCTCCTGACGCGCCGGCTCGAGCGCGCAGCGGCGCTCCTGCGCAACACGGACCGCTCGGTCGCGGAGATCTGCCTCGACGTCGGGCTGCTGAGCGTGGGCTCGTTCACGACGAGTTTCGGACGCGCGTTCGGCCTCTCGCCCACTGCCTACCGGGCCGCCCACCCGCCGGCCGCCGGGCGCGCGCGGATCCCGAGCTGCATCCTCCGCACGTGGTCGCGACCGAGCCCAGCAGTTTTCGAGAAGACAGCACGGGCCGGCCGGGCTAGCTTGGCCGTCGACTGAATCGAACGGAGGCCACATGCTGAAGAACCTCACACACGTCAACGTCTGGGTCCACGACCAGGACGAGGCCCTCGCCTTCTACACCGAGAAGCTCGGGATGGAGATCCGCGACGACGTCTCGCTCCCCGAGCTCGGCAACTTCCGCTGGCTGACCGTCGGGCAGCCCGGGCAGCCCGATGTCGCGCTGGCGCTCATGGCGATCCCGGGGCCGCCGGTGTTCGCCGCCGAGACGCGCGAGCAGATCGAGTCGCTGATGGCGAAGGGCGCAGCCGGCGGGCTGTTCTTCTCGACCGACGACTGCCGCAAGACCTACGAGGAGCTCAAGGCACGCGGCGTCGAGTTCCACGAGGAGCCGACGGAGCGGCCGTACGGCGTCGACGCGGGGTTCCGCGACCCGTCGGGAAACAACTTCCGACTCGTGCAGTCGACGGACGGGTAAGCCCCCGATACCGGAACCGGGCCGTAGAGGGACGCTCTGCGGCCCGGTGCGTAAGAGGAGAAACACGTGCCCGGAGCGACAGAACCGCCACCAGAGCTGGATACACGCTTCAGCAGCCGGGGCGCCACTCCGACGGAATGGCCGGAGGCCCGCGAGCGCCTCGAGCAGGCGGAGGTCTACTGGGTGTCGACCGTGCGTCCCGACGGACGTCCGCACGTCACCCCCCTGATCGCCGTCTGGCTGGACGACGCGCTCTATTTCTGCACCGGTCCGAGCGAGCGCAAGGCGAGGAACCTCGCCCACAACCGGCACTGCATCCTCACCACCGGTTGCAACGCCATCGGTGAGGGGCTCGACGTCGTCGTGGAGGGCGACGCCGAGCAGGTGGCCGACGACGAGCGGCTGCGCCGACTCGCCGACGCCTACCTGTCGAAGTACGGCAGCGACTGGCAGTTCGAGGTGCGCGACGGTGTCTTCGTCCACGAAGGCGGCACCGCCCTCGTGTTCGAGGTCGCCCCGCGGAAGGCGTTCGGCTTCCGCAAGGGCGACGAGTTCAGCCAGACCCGCTGGCGCTTCCGGCAGGACTAGCCGGAGCGTCAGGCGCCCGGCCCGTCTCTCGACCGGCCAGGCGCCTTCACGCAGTGCTCAGGCGCCTCTTGCCGCGGCGGCGCCGATCGGCTTCCCGGTCGCGTTCGACCGGGACTCCGCGCGGCCGGGAGCCCGGAGGGCGACGACGAGCGCGCCGAGGAGCAGCAGGGCCGCACCGGCGATGAGCCCGCGGGTGAAGCCGTGGAGGAACGCCGCCTGGGCGTGCAGCACGAGCTGATGACCTTGCGGCCCGAGGTGCTCTCCGATTTGCTGAGCCGCCGCGAGCGATCCTCGGGCCTGCTCGCCGGCGCCGGCCGGCAGGCTGCCGGTCGACTCGGCCATCTCCGCGCGGTAGACGGCGTTCATCAGGCTTCCCAGGACCGCGATCCCGAGTGCGCCGCCGAGCTCGCGGGAGACATCGTTGACGGCCGAGGCCACACCCTGCTTGCTCCGCGGCAGTGACGCCACGATCGCGGTCGTCGCGGGCGCGCCCGCGAGGGCCATGCCGGCGCCGAAGGGCAGGAGGCCGGCGAGGAAGTGCGCGTAGGACGAGCTGACATCGAGCGTGGCGAGGACGATGAAGCCGAGCGCCATCAGCGACAACCCGATCCCACCGGCGACGCGCACGCCGAACCGCGCCGCGATCGCGGGAGCGATGCGCGACAGCGGGATGACGACGAGAGCCATCGGCACGAGCGCGCCGGCAGCCTGCAAGGGCGAGTAGCCCATCACGAGCTGGAGGTACGGAAGCGCGAGGAAGAGGAAGCCGAAGGCCGCGAAGAACTGGACGGACACGGAGAGTGTCCCGGCGGCGAAACCGCGCCGCGTGAAGTGCCGCGGGTCGAGCATCGGCTCGCGGCGGCGCAACTCCCAGAGCACGAACGCGACGAGCCCGACGACGCCGGACGCCAGTGAGACGACCGTCGTGAGCTCGCTCCACCCTCGTTCGGGGCCCTCGATGACGCCGAAGACGAGCGCCGCCAGAGCCGTGACCGAGAGGAGCGTGCCGACGAGGTCGAGCCGCGGCGGCCGCGTCTCGCGGGTGGCCGGCACGATGGCGAGCGTCCCGACGAGTGCGACGGCTGCCAGGACGACGTTGAGGACGAAGATCGACTGCCAGGGGAGCCACTCGAGCAGGACGCCCGAGGCGAGCAGGCCCAGCACACCGCCGCCGGCGGCCACGCCGACCCACGTTCCGACGGCCTTGCCGCGTTCCTCGGGCGGAAAGACCGTCGTGATGACGGACAGCGTCACCGGCATGATCATCGCCGCGCCGACGCCCATGACGCCGCGGAGCGCGATCAACTCGGCGGGATCGTTCAGAAAGACGGCCGCCAGCGAGGCGAGGCCGAAGACGGCAAGGCCCGCGGCCAGGACCGGCTTGCGGCCGATCCGGTCGCCGATGGCACCGGCGGGAAGCAGCAGCGCCGCGAAGGCCAGCGCGTACGCGGCCACGATCCACTGCAGCTGCGTCTGCGTGGCGCCGGTGCTCCGCGCGATCTCCGGCAGCGCCACGTTCAGGCTGGCGACCGCACCGACGACCATCATCAGCGCGAGGCACATGACTCGCAGCACCGCACCTCGTCGCGTTCGTTCGTCCTGGAAGAGCTTCTTGGTGTGCATGGCGAGCCTCCTGAGTAAAGTCAACGCATGTTGATATCAACAACTGTAGACTTCTGAGGCGCCGATGTCAAGCGAACCTTCAGCGAAGCGAAGCGGGCGGCGACCGGGGCCGACGACGACCCGCGAGGCAATTGCCGAGGCGGCGCGCCGTCAGTTCGCCGAGCTCGGCTACGACCGCGCGACGCTGCGCGGGATCGCGGCCGAGGCAGGTGTCGACGCTGCGCTCGTCATGCGCTTCTACGGTTCGAAGGACGCCCTCTTCCTGGAGGTCATGGCCCTGCCGCCGGTGGTCGCGGAGGCGATCGCGAGCCTGGCGGACGGACCGGCGGCGACCATCGGCCGCCGCCTCGCGGCAGTCATCGTGGGGATGCTCGAGAATCCGCGATCGCGCGCCGTCGTCCTCGGTCGCATCCGGTCGGCGAGCTCGCATCCCGACGCCGCGGCCCTCGTCCGGGAAACCGTGACGCGCGACCTCGGCAGGCTCGTGGCGGCCGTGACCGACGACGAGCCCGAGACCCGCGCCGTCCTCGTCGGCTCACAGGTCGTCGGGCTGGCGTTCGCGCGTCACGTCGTGCGCGTGGAACCGCTCGCGTCCCTGCCGGCGGCGGACGTGATCGAGTACCTCGCGCCGACGTTCCAGCACTACCTGGTCGGGCCGCTCGGGGCGGACGCAGCACACGTTTCGAGCCCCTGACGCGAAAACGACCCCCGGGCCGGAAAACGGCCCGGGGGTCTGGTCACGGGTCATGGGTCTGCTGCTGGCGGCGATCCGGACGGTGGCCGCCGGCGACGCCCTCCTCTCGCCGGCGGTCACGAGACGTGTGATCGAGAAGTTCTCCCGCCTCCCTCGTCCGACCCAGCCGCAAGGGCTCGACGAGCTCACGGCACGCGAACACGAGGTGCTTCGCCTGATGGCCGACGGCCTGTCGAACGCGGAGATCGGCGAGCAGCTGTTCATCACCGAGACGACCGTCAAGACCCACGTCACGCACGTCCTCCAGAAGCTCAACCTCCGCGACCGCGTTCAGGCGGTCGTGCTCGCCTACCAGACCGGGCTCGTCGAGCCGGAGGCCTAGGTGGACGAAATCCCCCGACCTTGCGACTCGTCGCGCACCGCAGCCGACGGCTGCTACAGGCATCGAACGACGACGCTACCTCCCTACGAGCGCGTCGGCGCGTTCAACTCGCGCTTCCGCTACGCGTCCGCACCGCGTGCGCGACGTCTCGTTCTACGGCGTCGAGCCCGCCGGGCGTCGGCGAGGATAGCCCGGGCTGCATTCCTCCCGGGGCCGCCGGTGACTCCGCCCCCGGGGTGCGTGCCCGCCCCACACATGTAGAGGCCGCGGATCCCGGCAAGCCGGTAGCGAGCATGGCCGAGGAGGGGCCGCCAGGCGAAGACCTGGTCGAGGGCGTGCTCGCCGTGCATCGGGTGCCCGCCGCTGAGCCCGTACTCGCGCTCGAGGTCCGCAGGCGTGACGACGTGGCGAGCGACGATCCTGTCCGCGATACCCGGTGCATAGACCTCGAGCGTCCGCACGGCCCCGTCCGCTACACGATCGCGCGCTGCCTCGTCCCAGTCCGCGTCCCGGAGGCGCCGTGGCGCGTACTGGAACAGCGCGGTGACGACGTGGGTCCCAGCAGGGGCCAACGAGGGGTCTGAGAGGGTGGGGATCGTCGCCTCGAGATACGGGTGCTCGGAGATCCGGCCGTACTTCGAGTCGTCGAACGCCCGCTCGAGGTCGTCAAGGCTCGGTGCGACGACGATCCGCCCGTGCAGGCGCTCGCCGTCGACGCCGCCGATCGCCGGCAGGCCCTCCAGGACGAGGGTCACCTTCGCCACCACGCCGGGCGTGCGGATGTGCTCGACCCGCCAGCCCAGAGTCGGGCCGACCTCGGTCGGGTCGACGAGGCGCAGAAGGGTCTGCTTGGGGTCGGCGTTCGACACGACGATCCGCGCGTCGATCTCCTCGCCGCTCGCGAGAGCGACGCCTTCGACAGAGCCTCGCCCGGTTCGGATGGCCGCGACGTCGGCGTCGCAGCGAATCGTCGCGGCGTTGCTCCGCGCAGCGGCGACGAGCGCCTCCGCCAGGGAGTCCGGCCCGCCGCGCGCGAAGACCGTGCGGCCCGCCGCTCCTCCTCCTGGGGCCGAGTCCCACAGGAAGTTGAGCGCCGTCCCCGCCGACCGGGGGCCCATGGCCGTGTAACGAACGCCTCGCGCGCCGAGGACGCCGCGTAGCGCCTCGTCCTCGACGGCTTCGTCGACGAGGTCCGCGACGGACATCGGCAGCACCCGCAGCGCCTCGCGCAGCTGCTGCCTCCCGAGGTGCCGCAGGCCGTTCAACAGCGTGAGGCCGCCGGTGGTGTCCGCGAGGGACGGAGACGCGAGGTCCGGCGGCTCGGTCGCCTGGACGCGGGCCAGGAAGGCGCCCAGCGAGCGGATCCTGCGGTCGAAGGCGACGAACGCCTCGGCATCGCGCGGCTGGGTCCCCGTCCGGAGCTCGATCGCCGTCCGGACCGGGTCGCGCCACAACGTGAGGCCGGGCCCGTCGGCGGACGGGGCGAAGGCCACTACCTCCGGCTCGATGGCGCGGAAGCCATGCGAGCCGAGCCCAAGGTCACGGACGACGTCGTCACGGAGACCTCCGACGCAGTCGGCCGCAACCGGCGCGCGCACACCGGGCGCGACCTCCTCGGTAGCCAGGAGGCCGCCCGCCCGGCTTCGCCGCTCGAGAACCAGCGTCCGGAGCCCACCCTTCGCCAGGTACGAAGCCGCGACCAGGCCGTTGTGCCCGGCCCCGACCACGACCGCGTCGTATCGCTCCCGGGCCACTCTCAGGCGGCCTTCTTGGCGCGGAGCGCGCGCAGGACCTGCAGCGCCGCGAGGCGTCCCGACGCGCCCATGATTCCACCCCCGGGGTGCGTGGCCGAGCCGCACATCCAGAGGTTCCGCAGCGGCGTCCGGTAGCGCGCCCATCCCGGCACGGGCCGGTTGAAGAAGAGCTGCTCGAGCGAGAGCTCGCCCTGGAAGATGTTTCCCTCGGAGAGCCCGAACCGCTGCTCGATGTCCTTGGGGGTGAGCACCTGCGCGTGCAGGATCAGCTCGCGGATGTTCGGCGCCCGCTCCGCGATCGTGTCGACGACGGTCTCCCCGAACGCATCGCGCCGGCCGTCGTCCCACTCGTCGCCCTCGGCCAGGCGGTAGGGCGCGTACTGGACGAAGCAGCTCATGACGTGCTTGCCCGGAGGCGCCATCGACGGGTCGACCAGGGTCGGGATGACCATGTCGATGTACGGACGCCGGCTGAAGCGCCCGGACTTCGCGTCGTCGTAGGCCTGCTCCATGTAGTCGATGCTCGGGCTGAAGCTGATCGCGCCGCGCAGGTGGTCGCCCTCGCCGGGCAGGCACGTGAACTCGGGAAGCCCGTCCAGGGCCAGGTTCACCTTCCCGCTGGAGCCCCGGTACCGGTAGCGCGCGACCTCTGCGAGGAACGACCCGTCGAGGAGGCCGGACGGCAGGAGCCGGAGGAACGTCTGCTGCGGGTCCAGGCTCGACAGCGTCACCCGCCCGGTCACCTCGTCGCCCGCCGACGTGACCGCGCCGGTCACCTCGTCGCCTCGGGTCAGGAAGTGCTCGACGGCGGTCTCGGTCCGGATCTCGGCACCGAACGACCGGGCGGCGCTCGCGATCGCCTCGCTGACTGCGCCGGTCCCTCCTCGCGGTATTCCCCAGGCTCGCAGGACGCCGTCGATCTCGCCCATGTAGTGGTGCAGCAGGACGTAGGCGGTCCCGGGAGAGCGGATCCCCTGGAACGTGCCGATGATCCCGGAGGCGCTCATCGTCGCCTTCAGCGGATCCGTCTCGAACCACTGGTCGAGGAAGTCGGCGGCGCTCATCGTCATGAGCTGGATGAACACAGCCCGCTGCTCGAGGGAGAGGCCGTTGAAGGAGCGGGCGAGACGTGCGACGGGGAGCCATTCGCGCGGATTGAGCCGGGCCGGGTCCGGCGGCGCGATGGACAGGATCGGCTTGATGAACCTCGCCATCTCGAACATCAGGCGGCTGTACTCCTCGTACGCCTCCGCGTCGCTCGCCGACCAGCGTCGGAGCTCACGCACGGTGCGGCCGTGGTCGTTCACACGCCACAGGTAGTCGCCGTCGAGCGGCGTGAACGTTCCGTCGAGAGGCAGGATCTCGAGGCCGTGCTCCGGCAGCGAGAGCTCCCGGACGATCTCGGGGCGGAGCAGCGAGACGACGTACGAGGCCACGCTGAACCGGAAGCCGGGGAACACCTCCTCGGTTACCGCCGCCCCGCCGAGAACGTGTCGCCGCTCCAGCACGACGACCTTGAGTCCGGCCCGCGCAAGGTACGCCGCGGCGACGAGCCCGTTGTGCCCGCCGCCGATGATCACGGCGTCGTACGTGCGGTGATTGGAGCTCGCCATCAGCGGCGACACTAACCGCGGAACGGCCCGGCGCGCTCCCGAAAAAGCCACCGATTATGCTTGCCGACATGCCCGGCCCGTTCGACATGGAGACGGTTCAGCGTGGAGCGCGCTTGCGGCGCAGCCCCTTCTACGAGGCGACGCAGCGGCACGGCCCGAAGGGCTTCACCGTCTACAACCACACGCTCTTCCCGATCAACTTCGACGATTTCGAGGCCGAGTACTGGCACCTGCTGAACCACGTGACGCTCTGGGACGTCGCCGTCGAGCGCAACGTGGAGGTGACGGGTCCGGACGGCTTCCGCTTCGCGCAGCTGCTCACCTGCCGCGACCTCAGCGCGTGCGCGGTCGGCCAGGGCAAGTACGTCCTGATCACGGCGCCGGACGGCGGGATCCTCAACGACCCGGTCATGCTGCGGCTCGACGAGAACACGTTCTGGTTCGCGCTCGCGGACAGCGACGTGCTGCTGTACGCGAAGGGGCTGGCGGCGTACGCGGGGATGGACGTGCAGCTCTCGGAGGTCGAGGCGTACCCGCTGCAAATCCAGGGTCCAAAGTCGAAGGACGTCGTCCGGGGCCTGTTCGGCGACGACATCCTCGACCTCGGCTACTACCACTTCCGCCGCCTCGAGCTGGACGACATCCCGCTCATCCTCACCCGGACCGGCTGGACGTCGGAGGTCGGATACGAGATCTACCTCCTCGACGCCTCGCGCGGAACGGACCTGTGGGACCGGATCATGGAAGCGGGCGAGCCGTACGAGATCCGGCCGACGGGGCCGGTGGACATCCGCCGGGTCGAGGGAGGCATCTTCAACTGGGGTGCCGACATGACCTACGAGAACAACCCCTTCGAGTTGGGCCTCGACCGGCTCGTCGACCTGGACACCGAGGCGGATTTCGTCGCCCGCGACGCGCTCACGAGGATTCGCGACGAGGGCGTGAAGCAGAAGATCGTCGGCGTCGAGATCGACGGCGACCGGCTGGAGATGAACGCGACGGACTGGCCGGTTTCGGCCGACGGCGCGAGCGGACGGGTGACCTCCGCCGTCTATTCGCCCCGCCTCGAGAAGAACATCGGGTACGCGTGGCTCCCTGTCGAGCACACCGAGCTCGGGACGCACGTCGCGGTGGAGACACCCGAGGGTATGAGGGACGCGACGATCGCGCCGCTGCCCTTCTTCGACCCCGAGAAGCAGATCCCGAAGTCCTAGATCCGCCGTGTCGGTCGGAACCGCGTTCTATCCCCGGACCGCACCACTCAACACCAAGCTGCAGTGGCGGGAATGGTCGGGCTATCTCGCGGCGAGCGCGTACTCCGACTCCCACGAGATCGAGTACAACGCCATCCGGGAGGCGGCGGCGCTCATCGACGTCTCTCCGCTCTACAAGTACCTGGTCTCCGGGCCCGACGCCATGCGGCTCGTCGACCGCGTGATCACGCGGGACGCGAGCAAGCTCGCTGTCGGCCGCGTCTACTACACATCCTGGTGCAACGAGGACGGCCGCGTGGTCGACGACGGGACAGTCGCCCGGCTGGAGGAGCAGACCTACCGCTGGACCGCCGCCGACTCGTCGCTGCGCTGGCTCCGGATGAACGCTCGCGGGCTGGACGTCGAGCTCGAGGACGTGAGCGAACGCATCTCCGCGCTGGCCGTGCAGGGGCCGCTGAGCCGCGACGTGCTCGAGGCGGCCACCGAGATGTTCTGGGGCGACCTCAAGTACTTCGGCCGGCGGGCGGCGCAGGTCGGCAACATCCCCGTCGACGTCTCCCGGACCGGCTATACGGGCGACCTCGGCTACGAAGTGTGGGTCGAGAGCGCTCAGGCGGTCGAGCTCTGGGACGCCCTCGTGCGGGCGGGGAGCGCCTACGGCATGCGGCCAGCCGGGATGCTCGCCCTCGACATCGCGCGGATCGAGGCAGGGCTGATCCTCATCGAAGTGGATTTCGACTCTGTCCGGCGCGCGCTGATTCCCGAGCAGTCGTACTCGCCCTTCGAGCTGGGTGTCCTGGGCCGCTTCGTCGACTTCGAGAAGCCGGTGGAGTTCGTCGGCCGTCGCGAGCTCGAGCGGGAACAGGGTCGCGGGGGGCCTCCGCGGAGGCTTGTCGGGCTAGAGCTCGACTGGGAGCCACTCGAGGAGCTGTACCGTGCGAAGGGGCTGACGCCGACGCTGGAGCCGGCCGCCTCGCGTGTCCCGGTTCCCGTGTACGCGCGGGGCCGCCAGATCGGCAAGGCGACCAGCACGACGTGGAGCCCGACATTGAAGAAGGTGGTTGCGCTGGCGTCAGTCGCTGCCGACCAAAGCAAGCTCGGCACGAGGATCGACGTCGAGTGGACGGTGGAAGCGCGGCGCAGCCGGACGGCGGGGACGGTGGTGGAGCTGCCGTTCTTCAACCCGATGCGCAAGACCTCGACGGTCGCTAGCGCCTAGCTTCGCGAAGTGAGCTTGTCGACGCACGTCCTCGACACCGAGCGCGGGCGGCCGGCGACCGGTGTTCGCGCCGAGCTCGTCCGTGCACCCGCGGGAGCGGACTAAGCTCTTCCGATGGGCAGCGCCGCAGCCGCGGACGCGGACCTCGCGCGTCAGCTCGAGGACACGCGCGAGCAGCAGCGGGCGATCAGCGGTGTCCTGCGGGCGGTCGCTCGCTCGGCCGGGCTCCAGCCGGTTCTGGACGAGATAGTCGAAGCCGCAAGGCGACTCTGCCGTGCCGACCACGGCGCGTTGTTCCTGCTCGAGGACGGCCTTCTCCACCTTGTCGCGGATGAGACCGCGCCGGCCGCGCCTGCCGCCTACGACAGGGAGCATCCCCACGCCCTCGATCGAACGACGGCAGCCGGCCGCGCGGCTGTTACGCGCACTCCCGTCCACATTCCCGACATCCGCGACGATCCCGAATACGCCTACGCCGGCCCGCGGACCTACCGCTCGATACTTGGGGTTCCAATAATCGTCGAGGCAGACCTGCTCGGTGTCGTTCTCGTCGTGCGTCCGGAGCCGCAGCCGTTCAGCGACGAGCACATCGCGCTCGTCCAGACGTTCGCCGACCAAGCGGCAATCGCGCTCACGAACGCGCGCCTGCTCGAAGCGGTCGAGCGGCAACGGACGGAACTCGGCCGCTTCGTCTCGCCTCAGGTCGCAGACCTCATCTCGAGCACGGACGGCCAGCGACTCCTCGCCGGACACCGGGCTTACATCTCCTGCCTGTTCTGCGATCTCCGCGGCTTCACCGCGTTCTCCGAGACCGCTGCGCCCGAAGAGCTGCTAGACGTGCTTCGCGAGTACCACGAGTCGCTCGGCAAGCTGATCCCCGTCTACGAAGGCACGCTCGAGCACTTCGCGGGCGACGGCCTCATGGTCTTCTTCAACGATCCGCTGCCGGTCGAGCATCATGAGCTGCGGGCCGTGCGGCTCGCGCTCGCCGCGCAGGAGCGGTTCGCCGAGCTGGGCGAAGTCTGGCGCAAGCGGGGAACGGAGCTCGGCCTGGGAGTCGGAATCGAAGCCGGATATGCGACGCTCGGCCGCATCGGCTTCGAAGGGCGCTACGACTACGGCGCACTTGGCCCGGTGACGAGCCTGGCGTCGCGGCTGAGCACGTACGCGGAGGCCGGACAGGTCTTGATCGGCCCTCGCGTGTTCGCGGCCGTGGAGAAGAGCATCGAGGCGGTGCCGATCGGCAAGATCGAACTCAAGGGCTTCGGCCGCGCCGTCGCCGCCTACGAGGTCCGCGCGCTGCGATAACTGACGCAGCGGGGATCGGGCGCTCGGGAGCAGCTTGCCGAAGGCCCGGCGCGGCCGCCGGGCCACTTGAGCCTTGGCGAATGCGTCGATTCTGACGTTGGAGTACGCGCTCCGAACTTGAAGGCTCCACAAAGCCCCGCCTCGGCGATGTCGCCCGGGCGACCACCACAACGACAAGGATCCGCGGTCGACTCTCCGCCACGAGCTCGGTCGGGCCTACCTGTACGGCGAGGCCAACGCGATCGGGAGCGTCATCGCCGCGGCCACCACTGGGTCATTTCGGGATGCTGGCACCCTGGTGATTGCGTCCTCTGACCACGATCATCTCCTTCCGAGATCCGGTAGCGAGGCAGCCAAGGAGGTCAGAAGATGTGGAAGCCACTCATCGGGAAGAAACCCAGCTCCGAGGCGAGAAAGCTACAACTCGCACAAACGCCTGGTACGCTCGCTCCCCGAGCACGGGAGGCATCAATGGTCGGCCGGACGGGAGTGCCAACGGGCGTTCTCGTCGTTGCGGCCGGGTTTTGTACGCTCGCCGCTCTCGTCTTTTTCGTCTCCTCTGCGGCGTCGCAGAACGGAGTGCCCCGAGAGACGAAGCCATTCCACGCGACAAAGGACTGCTCGGGGTTCACCGGGCTCGTCGGCGCCTATTGCACGATCAGGTCCTCGAACGTCAAGGCGCTCAAGGTGGGCTCGAAGATCTTCTACGTCCAGGTGGCGGGTAAGACCGCGCTGGACAGCGACACGGTCATCTACGTGAAGCGGGGCACCGTCGCAACCGGCCATTGCTTCCTTCGTCACGCGACCGGGGCCGGACTGTGCACGATGTCGGACGGCACGGGAACGCTTGCCGGGTTCCGTTTCCGTGTGCGTGTCACGGCCGATACGTCGATCCCGGGGCTCTTTCACTGGGACGGGACGTACAGCTTCAACCGGGGCTAGCTCAGGTGGGAATCGGCCGGTGACTGAGCGGGTCGCCCGGTGGCTTTCGTCTCTCTCGGCCAAGTACATCGCCGTGTGCGCGCTGCTGGTCGCCGTTCCGGTGATCTGTACGAGCGTGTACCTGCTCTCCTCGTCCTATCGGGACAACAAGCGCGCGTTGGTCCGGCTGCAGCAGGAGAAGGCGAAGTCGGTCGCGGTCACGATCGAGCGGTACTTCGCAGACCGGACCAAGCGAATGCAGGCAATCCAGGGCCAGTACTTGTCCTTCACCGCACGGGGCGCGGTGCTTCATCCCCTGCTCGAAGATCACGCGACCGTGCGTTCTACGTCGACGGCACCGGGCGCAAGACACTCGCGAGCGTGGGCGGCGGGCTCACCGTGGTCAAGGGGAACTTCCTACACGATCGGTCGGTGAAGCAGGCGATCGGCGGCCGGGGTCTACTTCGGTCCCGTGTACGCGCCACGGCTCTTGTCCAACCCCGGAGCAAGATCGATGGAGGTCGTGGTCGAGGGAAACCGCCCGCGTCGTCGGCTCTCCGGAAGGAAGACACATACCAGGAATCGGAGTCGTTGGCGAGACACTCGATCTCCGAGTCATTCAGGACCTTGTCAGGCAGACCCGTCTCGGGACGTCCGGATACGTCTACGCGATCGACGCCAGAGGCGTACCCATCGCGCACCCGAACAGCGCCGCTTTCACGAATCGTTCCTTGGCTTTTCCCCAAGTGACCAGGGCGCACGCCACGCAGACCGGATCGACGGTCGGCCGCAACTTCCGCGGCGAAGAGGTGCTGAGCACCTGGGCCACGGTCGAGCCGCTCGGCTGGAAGGTGTTCGTCGAGCAGCCCGAGAGCGCGGCGTTCGCGCCGGTCCGCGCAAAGATCTGGCGGACGGCGCTGCTGCTCGCGGCCTTCCTCACGGCCGGGGTCGGCCTGAGCGTGTTGCTCGCCCGCCATCTCGTCCGCCCGATCAAGCAGATGCGGACGGCAGCAGCCCGCATCGGGGCGGGCGCCTACGACGAGCGGGTGGAGCTCCGCCGGCGAGACGAGCTGGGTGGACTGGCGGACGAGTTGAACCGGATGGCCGCGAGCCTGCAGGCTTCGGTCGGGGGCTTGGAGCAAAAGGTCGAGGAACGCACGCAGAGGTTGCAGCAGGCGCTCGCAGAGCTCTCGCGGAAGGGCAGCCAACTCGAGGTCGCGAGTCGAGCACAAGAGCGACTTCCTGGCCAACATGTCGCACGAGCTGCGGACGCCGCTGAACGCGATCATCGGCTTCTCGCAGGTGCTGCGGCAGCGGTTGTTCGGGGAGATCAACGCCAAGCAGGAGGAGTACCTCGACGACATACTCGCGTCGGGAAACCACCTCCTGGACCTGATCAACGACGTGCTCGACCTGTCCAAGGTCGAGGCCGGGCAGATCGAGCTGGAAGTCGCGACCTTCTCGCTCCGCGAGGCTCTGGAGCGCGGCGTGGTGATGGTGAGGGAGCGGGCGACGAAGAATGGCGTGCGCCTCTCGCTCGAACTAGCGACCGACGTCGATCTTGTCGAGGGTGACGAGCGCCGCGTCCGGCAGGTCGTCTTCAACCTGCTCTCGAACGCGGTCAAGTTCACGCCGAGGGACGGAAGCGTCGTCGTCGCGTCGACGCGAGAGAACGGAGAGGTACTTGTGTCGGTGACGGACACCGGGCCCGGTATCGCCGTAGACGACCAGGAACGGATCTTCGAGGAGTTCCAGCAGACGGACGTCGGCGTGCAGCAGCGCGAGGGCACCGGCCTCGGGCTCGCACTCTCGAAGCGCCTCATCGAACTGCACCGAGGCCGCATCTGGGTCGAAAGCCGGTCCGGACACGGCAGCCGGTTCGTCTTCACGCTTCCGATCGAGAAGGCAGGCCGCAATGGCGGGTGAGCGCATCCTCGTCGTCGAGGACAACGAGACGAACATGAAGCTTGTCCGCGACGTGCTGCAGGCAAAGGGGTACAGCACGCTCGAAGCGACCACGGGCGAGGATGCGGTCGAGCTCGCGCGGACGCTTGACCCGGCGCTCGTGCTGATGGACGTGCAGCTGCCCGGGATCGACGGCATCGAAGCCCTTGCGCAACTACGTGGGAACGAGCGAACCTCCGCGATCCCCGTGGTCGCGCTGACCGCGCAAGCGATGAGAGGCGACAGCGAGCGTTTCCTCGATGTCGGATTCGACGGCTACCTGTCCAAGCCCGTCGACGTCGTCGAGCTGATCCGGGTCGTCGAGAGCAGTGCGATCGCGAGTGAGCGGCCCGCAAAGATCCTCGTCGTCGACGACGTACCGGAGAACGTGCGCTTGCTGGAGGCGGTGCTCGTCCCTCGGGGCTACGAGGTCGTGACCGCGACCGACGGCCTGGCGGCGCTCGACCTCGTCGAGACGGAGGAACCCGACCTGATCCTTCTCGACGTGATGATGCCCGGCCTCGACGGCTACGCCGTGTGTCGCCACCTGCGTGCGAACGACGCCACCGCGGTGCTCCCGGTGATCATGGTCACGTCGAGCATCGGCCAGGAGAAGAGGAAGGCGATCGAAGCCGGCGCGGACGACTTCATCCCGAAGCCGTTCAACCACGACGAGCTGCTCACGCGCGTGCGGTCGCTGCTCCGGATCAAGCGCTACCACGACACGATCAAGGCGCAGGCGGCCGAGCTCGCAGAGCTCAACCGCACACTGGAGTCGCGCGTGCAGACCCAGGTCGGCGAGCTCGAGCGCCTGCGACGGCTGCGTCGCTTCCTCTCTCCGCAGCTCGCCGACGCCATCGTCTCCTCGGAAGACGAGACGATCCTGAGCAGCCACCGCCGACTGGTCGCGATGTTGTTCGCCGACCTGCGCGGCTGGACGAGCTTCGCCGACGCCGTCGAGCCCGAGGAGCTGATGCGCGTGCTCGGCGAGTTCCACGACGCCATCGGCCGCCTCGTGAAGCGCTTTGACGCGACCGTCGGATCCTTCGAGGGAGACGGCGTCCAGCTCTTCTTCAACGACCCGATCGAGATTCCGGACGCGGCGCTCAGGGCGGTGCGGACCGGATGCGCGTTACGCGAGGAGATGGCGGAGCTCGTGCCGCAGTGGTCGAAGCGTGGACACGACCTCGACTTCGGCGTGGGCATCGCCCTCGGTTACGCAACCTGTGGCGAGGTCGGCTTCGAGGGCCGATCCGACTACGCCGCGATCGGAGAGGTGACGAATCTCGCGTCGCGCCTCGCGGACGAGGCGAACGGCGGTCAAGTGCTCATCTCGCAACGTCTCTACGCCGAGGTGGAGTCAGACGTCGACGTCGAGCCGGCCGGCGAGTTCACGCTCAAAGGGTTCGGGCGCCCGGTCGCCGCCTTCAACGTCGTCGCGGTTCGCTCGCCGTGAAGGACCGGCAGATCGAGGAGCTGCGTGCGTCGCGGAAGCGGCTGGTGCTGGCCGCCGCGTCCGATCGCGGCAGCATCGAGCGCGAGCTGCACGACGGCCCGCAGCAGCGCCTGGTCGCGCTCGCGGTCGAGCTGCAACAGGCTCGGAGGCTCGTCGACGTCCATCCCGCTGCGGCTGGTGCTCTGATCGACGAGATCGCAGGCGAGGTAGCGGAGGCCCTGGATGAGCTGCGGGCCTTGGCGCACCGAATCCATCCTCCCCTGCTCGAAGCGGGCGGGCTCCGCGCTGCACTGCGCACCACCGCGGCGATGGTCGGCGTGCCAACGCGCGTGAAGGTTCCAGAGGACGCGACCCTTCCGGCCGAGCTTGCCGGGGCCGTGTACTTCTCCTGCGCCGACGCACTCGAGCACCTCGGCGAGAGGGAGAAGATCGCGATCACGGTCCGCCAGGAGGAGGGGACGGTCGTGTTCGAGATCGTCGCGGAAGGCTCCGACTCGGCCACGGCCGACGCCGACCTAACCTCGATGCGCGACCGTCTGGAGGCGCTCGGCGGCCGGTTGACGATCGAGTCGGAGGCGGGGCACACCGGCATCACCGGCTCGCTGCCGAGCTCGGGTTGAACCTAGCCGTTCTCCGCGAGGTAGAGGATCACGGCCTTGACCCGCCGGTGAACCGCCGGCTCCCACGTCAGCCCGAGCTTGAGGAAGATCGAGTGAATCACCTTCTCGACCGAACGCTCGGTCAGGAAGAGCGTCTCGGCGATGGCCGCGTTGTTCTTCCCTTCGGCCATCTCGCGAAGCACGTCGCGCTCGCGCGGCGTCAGCTCATTGAGCGGGGACTCGTCGGTTCGACCGCTCTCGGCGACGAGGGCCTCGACGACCTTGGTGTCGATCACGGAGCCGCCCTCTGCGACCGCGCGGATTGCGCCGACGAACTGGTCGACGTCCTCCACCCGCTCCTTGAGGAGGTAGGCGCGACCCGCACTACCGCGGTCGAGGAGCGCGAGGGCATAGCTCGGATTCGCGTACTGGCTGAGCACGACGACGCCGACGTCCGGGTGCGTCTCGCGCAACCGCTCGGCGGCCTGAATCCCCTCGTTGGCGTTCCCGGGCGGCATCCGGATGTCGGTGACAACGACGTCCGGCCGCTTCGCCTCGACCGCTTCGAGAAGGGAATCGAGATCGTTGCAGACGGCGGCGACCTCGACGTCGGATACCGGCTCGAGCACGCGCTGTACGCCTTCGCGGACAAGGTAGTGATCGTCCGCCAGCACGACCCGAATCGGCACGGGTAGAGACTACGCCGGTGCCCGGTCCTCCTCAAAGCGGGCGGGGCCTGGAATCCCGGCTCGTCCTGATCGTCGACGACCACGAGAGGAACCTGAAGCTCGCTCGGGACGTGCTGCTCGCCGCCGGATTCCGGACGCTCGTTGCCCGGGACGCCGCGGAGGCGATCGCCCTCGCCGCCGAGCATCTTCCGGACGTCATCCTGATGGACCTCCGACTGCCGGACATGGACGGTGCGGAAGCTGCCAGGATCCTCGCGGACGGGGCGCGGACAGCGGCGATCCCCGTGGTCGCGTTGAGCGCGGTCGCGTTCGAAGGAGACACCGCCTGGCTCACGCGCGCCGGCTTCGCCGGCTACCTGGACAAGCCGATCGACGTCGAGAGCTTTCCGCACCAGGTACGCCAGTTCTGCGCCTGACGCGGCGTCAGCGTGCTGGCACCCGCGTCGACCGGGGGTTGCCACCGCAGACGCAGCTCGGCCCCGGTGCCACGCTGGGGCCGTTGGCCTGCAGGCACCCGCAGCAGGCGATAGACCAGGGAGGAAGTCATGAAGAAGCTTCTCGTGCTCGCCGTGACACTCGTTACCGCGGCAGGCATCAGCGTTGCCATCGCGACCGCATCGCCATCACGTGGTGGAGACCTTCATCTGAAGAAGGAGTGCCCGCAGACCACGGGCGTCCTCTTCTGCACGATCACTGCGTCGAACCTCGAGTTGATCAAGGTGGGGTCGAGGATCGTCTATCTCCAGACTCCAGGCACGACCTCGCTCGAGAGTGACATCGTCTTGGTCGTCGGACGCGGCAACTACGCCCTTGGCCACGTCACGCTCGATCTCCTAACAGGTCAGGGCGTGGTCTCGCTCTCGGGCGGAGCGGGGCAGTTCAAGTCGTTCCACGCGAAGGCGCGCGTCTCTCCCCCGGGCGGGGTCAATGGGCCCGAGTGGGCCTGGGACGGCCGGTACAGGTTCGACCGGCGCAACTGAGCCGCGGCTTCGATGCTCGCGCCGGCTGCGCGAGGCGTCCAGCTGCCGGCGTCCGAGTCAGGTGGAGGGAGACACGAAGAGGGGGAACCAACGTTCCCCCTCTTCGACTGACATAGCGGGGGCAGGATTTGAACCTGCGACCTCCGGGTTATGAGCCCGGCGAGCTACCTGACTGCTCCACCCCGCGGCGCAGCCGAATTATAGCCCCCTGTCGAGCAGCTCGCCGAGCTCCGCGAACGGCACCGCGTCCGCGAGCGGCGCGAACGATCCGGTCTCGAGCATCGTCGCGGCGGCGCTGCGCGTCCATCCGAGCGCGGCACGGCCGAGGCCGGAGCCCACGCTGACGCGCGTCACGCCGAGGCGCCCGAGCTCGGGTACGGGCGGGGTCGACGGCATCGCCAGGACGTTGAGTGGGCCGGGGATCGCAGCCGCCAGCCGGCCGATCGTCTCGTCGTCGGAGACGCCCGGCACAAAGATGCAGTCGGCGCCGGCGTCCATGTAGGCGGCCGCCCGCCGCACGGTCTCGTCGAAGTCCGGTCGCCCGACGAGGTAGAGGTCGGTGCGGGCGTTGATGACGAGCGCAGGGACGGCCGCCCGCGCGGCGCGAACGCGCTCGACATGCTCGTCGGCCGAGCCGCCCGCGTCCTCGAGGTTCAGGCCAACGGCGCCTGCGTCCCAGGCGGCGTGCGCCGTGGCGGATGCGTCGCCGTAGCCGGCCTCGAGATCGGCGGTCACGGGCACGTCGACCGCTGCGACGATGCGCCGCACCATGTCGAGCATCTCGGCGGCCGGGATGCGCTCGCCGTCCGGGTAGCCGAGCACAGCCGCGATGCCGGCGCTCGAGGTGGCGACCGCCCGGCACCCGACAGTGTCGGCGACGATCACGGCGCTGGCGACATCCCATGCGTTCGCCAGCACCAGCACCGGCGGCTCCGAGTGGAACGCCCGGAACGCCGCGGCCTTCTGCTCCTGCGGCGTCACGCGGGCGATTCTAGAGCCGGTGGTAGCATCGCCGCCCGTGACCGTCGTCTGGCTCGCGTTGGCGGTGTCGCTCGTGGCGGTGGTGGTCGCTGCCGTGATGGCCGTGCGTCGCGGGCTCACCCTCTACCGCGACGCACGGCGGTTCAGCGGCGCGGCCGCCGACGAGCTCGCCTCCGTCGAGCGCCGTACCGCCGAGATCGAGCGCCACCTCGACGCGGCGGCCGCCTCGGGTGAGGCGCTCTCGGCAGCCGCTGCGCGCCTCGCGGCCTCCCGCGCGAGATTGAACGTGATGCTCGCAGCGATCGACGATGTTCGCGCGTCGGTCTCACGCGTGACGGCGTACATGCCGCGCAAGTGACGAGAGTCGCCGCGGTCGATCTCGGGACGAATTCGACGCGGCTGCTCGTCGCCGACGTCGAGGACGGACGGCTGACGGAGATCGTGCGCCGGCTGACCATCACCCGCCTCGGCGAGGGCGTCGACAGCCGCCGCAGACTGCTGCCGGTGCCGGTCGCGCGCGTGCGGACCTGCCTGACCGACTACCGCCGTGAGGCGGAGTCGCTCGGTGCGGAGCGGATCCTTGCGGTGGCGACGAGCGCCGTGCGCGACGCCGAGAACGGCGAGGCGTTCCTCGGCGAGATCGAGTGGAGCTACGGCTTCGCGACGCGGCTCCTGAGCGGTGAGGAGGAGGCTGACCTCACGTACCGCGGCGTGACGGCCGGCAGGCGGCTTCCTCCCGGCACGCTGGTCGTCGACGTCGGCGGGGGTTCGACCGAGCTCGCGGTCGACGGGCGCACGCCGCTCAGCCTCGACATCGGAGTCGTGCGCCTCACCGAGCGCTACGGCGAGGATCTCGCGGCCGCCGAGAAACACGTCCGGGCGGCACTCCCGACCCTGCGGCCGAGCCAGGCGATCGGGGTCGCAGGCACCGTGACGACGCTTGCCGCTCTCGAGCTCGGCGGCTACGACGCGGCGCGCGTGCACGGTCACCGGATCCCGACGGATGCCGTTGATGCCTGGGTCGCGCGGCTGGCCGCGATGTCGCTCGAAGAGCGACGCACGCTGCCCGGCCTGGAGCCGGCGCGGGCGCCGGTCATCGTCGCCGGAGCCCTCATCGTCCGCGAGGTACTCCACGCCTACGGGCTCGCCGAGCTCGAGGCGAGCGTGCACGACCTCCTCGACGGTGCTGCGCTCGCGGCCGCAGAGCTGCCGGCGCCGGAAGAAGGCGCCGCGCCGCCGGGCGCGTACACGTGCTGCTAGTTAGAGCGGCGCCGCGAGCTCGCCTTCGTCCTCCGGCAACGGCTCGTCCTCAGCGAGCCGGCGCTGGATGACGCCGCGCGAGAGGATGCCGACGAGCTCGCCGCCGGCTTCGACGACCGGCACGCGCTCGAGGTCACGCTCCTCGAGCACGTGGAACGCGTCCTCGAGCGCCATGTCCGCGTCGAGCGCGAGATAGGCCTCCTCGGCGATCTCACCGAGGGTGGTCGAACGGGGGTCGAGGCCCGCGGCGACGACTCGACGGACGAGCGTCTTGCGGGTGACGACGCCGCGCAGACGGCTGCCCTCGCACACGATGACCGCGCGTACCTCGGGGCGGGCGAGCGCCTCGCCCGCCTCCTGCGCCGATGCGGAGACGTCGAGCGTGCGCGGCGCGGCGACCATCGCGTCGCGGACGCGCTCGCTCACGGGTAGAGGCCTCGCGACTCGAGCGCGGCTGCGACCTCGCGAATGCCGGCGACCAGGGCGGCGGTGCGCAGCCCGATGTGGCGCTCCTCGGCGATGGCCCACACGCGATCGAAGGCGTCGTCCAGCTTCGCCTGGAGCTTCGCCCGGATCTCCTCGCGGTCCCAGAACAGCCGTCCGAGGTCCTGAACCCACTCGAAGTACGAGACGGTGACGCCGCCGGCGTTGGTGAGGATGTCGGGGAGGATCGGGATGCCGCGCTCGGCGAGGATCGCGTCCGCCTCGAGCGACGTCGGGCCGTTCGCGCCCTCGGCGACGAGACGGCAGCGCAGTCGCGACGCGTTGTCAGCGTGCACCTGGTCCTCGCGCGCGGCGAGCACGAGGATGTCGCACTCGAGCTCGAGCAGCTCCTCGTTGCTGATCCGCGCTCCGCGCTCCCAGCCCTCGAGCGACCCGTGCTCCTTCGCGTAGGCGCTCATGGTCGGGATGTCGAGCCCTGCGTCGTCGTGGATGCCGCCCGAGACGTCCGAGACGGCGATCACGGTCGCGCCACGGTCGACGAGCTCCTGGGCGGCGATGCCGCCGACGTTGCCGAAGCCCTGCACGACACAGCGCTGCTCTGACAGCTCCCAGCCGAGCCTGCTACACGCACGGGCGACGACCATGACGACTCCCGCACCGGTCGCCTCGTGCCGGAACAGCGAGCCGCCGAGCGAGACCGGCTTGCCGGTCACGATCTCGGGCACCGCGTAGCCCTTCTGCATCGAGTAGGTGTCCATCATCCACGCCATCGTCTGCTCGTTCGTCGCCATGTCCGGCGCGGGGATGTCCTCCTGCGGCCCGATGATCGGCAGGAGCTCCGACGTGAAGCGCCGGGTCAGCCGCTCCAGCTCTGCGGTCGACATCGACCGCGGCGAGCAGCGCACACCGCCCTTGGCGCCACCGTAGGGCAGCCGCAGCAGCGAGCACTTCCACGTCATCCAGACCGCGAGCGCCGCGCACTCGCCGAGCGTCACCTCCGGGTCGTAGCGCACTCCGCCCTTCGTCGGCCCCATGACGCTCGAGTGCTGGACGCGGTAGCCGGGGAAGACGGTGCGACGGCCGTCGTCGAGCCGGACCGGAACGCTGACGATGATCGAACGCTCGGGGTAGCGGAGCCGCTCCGCGATGTCGGCCGGGATCGAAGCGTGCGGCACCGCCTGGTCGAACTGCGCAACGGCCGTGCGATAGAGGGGCGTGTCCCACTCGAGGTGGGCGTGTTCCGCCGCTTCCTCGATGCCGGCCACGACGCCAGTCTAGTTGGCGGGTTTGCCTGCCGAACGAGGATGCCGGGGGCGGGACTCGAACCCGCACGCCGCGTGGGCCGCCGGTTTTAAGCCGACTGCGTCTGCCACTTCCGCCACCCCGGCCGGAGTGACGTTAGTTGCCGCCCGGCTGTAACGCGTCGCGCGGGAACGCCTCCGGGCCCTGGAACCCGTAGGCGTCGAGGAACGCCTCGACGGCTTCCTGGTCGAAGGTCGGGCACTTCGCGACGATGCCCTCGCCCTTCCCGCTGGCGTTCTGGTCGAGGAGCCGCCAGGCGGCGAGCCCGATCTGATCGGCGAGCGGCTCGTAGGGCGCCAGCACGAGACCATCCTGATCGGTGTCCGCGTACCACGAGCGGAGCGCCTCGACCTCCTCGTCCGGCACACGTGGCCCCCACTGGATCGAGACGCCGCCGTGCTCGAGGTTGTGCACGACGAGCTGCTGCTGGAGCTGTTCGTCGTACGCGCCGTAGATGGCCGTCTGCTGGTAGTGCGGGCCGCTCGACGGCGGGTCCGTGTTCCAGTCCACCTCGGTTTCGGGCGTCGGCACGTCCGAGTGGTCGCTCTCGTTCACGAGCCCGGGCACGATCTGCAGCGTGCAGCCCGCGGCTTCGAGCGTCGCGCGAGCATCGCCCGCGTCGCGTCCTCCGCCGATGAGCACGACCAGCAGGACAGCGCCGAGAGCCACCAGCCCGGACGCGGCAAGGCCGTAGACGATCCGCTTCTGCCGGCGGACGTCGTCGGGGCTCGGCGGCGTGCGCCGCTGTTGGGGCGCCTGCACGCGGCGCGGAGGGGTCGGTGCGCGATCCTTACGGGCCATGACCGGCCGACGACTCTAGCAGCGGCCCGGCCCGGCTCCGGGTGCCGTCCGGCCGGCCGCCTACGCTGATTGGCCCGATGCAGATCGTCGCGCTCGTCACCGGCCTGCTGCTCGGCGCCCTCGGCGTCTGGCTCGCTCTGCGCGTGCGCCTCGCGGCCGGCGATGCGGCGCAGGCGGTCGTGCGCGAGCGTGAGCGGGAGCTCGCGGCCGCGCTCGCAGAGCTCGACGTCGAGCGGCGCTCCGTCGACCAGCGCCTCGCCACCGCGGCGAAGACCCTGTCCGCAGACGCCTTGAAGGAGAGCAACGCCTCGTTCCTCGCGCTGGCCGAGACGAAGCTGCAGGGCTACGTGCAGCCGCTCAAGGAGTCCCTCGACAAGGTCGACGGGCACGTCCGCGTGCTCGAGCAGGATCGCCACCGCGCGTTCGGCGCGCTGCGGCAGGAGCTCCTCCAGCTCCGTGAGGGCCAGGAGCGGCTCCGCTCGGCGACGGGCAGCCTCACGACCGCGCTGCGCGCGCCGCACGTCCGCGGACGGTGGGGCGAGGTCGGGCTGCGTAACGTCGTCGAGGCCGCCGGCCTGGTCGAGCATTGCGACTTCGTCCTGCAGTCGACGACCCGGGACGCCGACGGCGGCCTGCTCCGCCCCGACCTGATCGTCCGTCTGCCGGGCGGCAAACAGGTCGTCGTGGACTCGAAGGTCTCGCTCGACGCCTACCTCGACGCGTACGAGGCCGAGGACGAGGCCGCGCGGACGGAATCGCTCGCACGCCACGCGCGCCAGGTGAGAGATCACGTCCAGAAGCTCGCCGCGAAGGCCTACTGGCGGCAGTTCGACCCGTCGCCCGACTTCGTGGTCATGGTGCTGCCCGACGAGACGTTCCTCCGGGCGGCGCAGGAGCACGACCGCGCGCTGAACGAAGATGCGTGGTCGTCGGGCGTGGTGCTCGCGTCGCCGACGCTCCTCTTCGGGCTGCTCCGCACTGTGGCGGCGACCTGGCAGCAGGAGACGGTCGCCGAGAGCGCCCGCGAAGTGCATGCGCTCGGCCAGGAGCTCTACGACCGCCTCGCGACGATGGCCGGCCACGTGCACCACCTCGGCCGGTCGATCCAGAGCGCCGTCGGCCACTACAACAAGACCGTCGGGGCACTCGAGGGCCGGGTGCTGGTCACCGGCCGCAAGCTGCGCGACCACGGGATCGTGGGCGAGCTGCAGGAGCTCGAGCCGATCGACGTGCAGGCCCGTTCGCTCGAGGCGCCCGAGCTCGTCGACGGCCCCCGCGCGCTCGACGCCGCCTGAGCTTCAGTAGCGCAGGATCGCGCCGATGCCGCCGACCGGGTCGAGGTCGCGGCGATGGCGAACCGCCCATACGACACCGCCGTGCGCGAGTGTCTGGCGCACCGCGAGGTCGAGCCCGTCCGCAGAACGCTCGAGAGCGGCGCCGTCGAGTGGGCAACGCTCGCCGGCTGCCAAGGCTCGCCCGCACTGCGGGCAGCGCACAGCCTCGTGCGCCGCGCCGTCGCGGTAGAGGAGGAGCTCGACCCGCCCGTCCGACGCGGCCTCGAGTGTCTCCGCCCAGCCTGCGCTCGCACGTGCGGCCCGCCCCGCCTCCTCCTTCCAGCGCTCGACGAAGTCGGACTCCTGGTCGGCGTGCCAGCGGTCGAGGACGGGCGCGACGGCCTGTGCGATCTGCGCCGGGCCGGCGTGCGCCTCGGTCTGAGCCCGGCCGACGACCGCCTCCGCCACCTCGCTGCCCAGCGCGTCGAGGAACTCGCGGCGGCTCTCGTCGGCGCCCACGACGACGACGCGCGGGCGACCGAGCCGGCGAAAGCGACGGTCGAGGGCCTCGGCCACCGTGCGGTAGTGCTCGGCTGCGAGCTCGTCCACGTGCCGCTGGTAGTTCGCCTGCGACCAGCCACCCTGGTCGTGCCGGCGCGGCGCGTCCACCGTCAGATCGTCGAGCTCCGTCAGCCGGCCCTCGCGGAACCGGTACAGCGAGCCCCGCTCGCGGTTGACCACGGCCACCAGCGCCCCCTCGCCGCGGCCGACCAACGGCACGAGCGGCGCCAGGTGGAACTCGTCGCCGATCCTGATCAGATCGGTCACCGGACCGGCGAGCGGCAGGGTCTGCCAGATGCCGTCGAGCCCCGCCGCGAACACCGCGCAGCCGACGGCGCCGTCCCGATCGAACTCGGACTCGAAGAAGGCACCGAGCCGCTCCAGGTCAGCGCGGAGTCCGGCTCGTTCCTCATGGCCGAGGTCGCCGGGCGCCTGGCGCTGGCCATCGCTGAGCAGCGACCGGATGCGCGCGGCCACGTCGGCCGCGGTCGGGGCGCGCGACGGATCGAGGTCGAGGTAGAGACTGACGGCGCACCCGCGTCCGGCCCGAAAGCCCGCGAGCTCGCGCAGTCCGTCGAGGGAGATCGTGGTGGTCATGCGTGGTTCTCCTCCTCACCCTACGACGTCAAACTCCCGCCGTGGAGGTCTACACGATCGGCCACGGCATACGCCCGCTCGAGGAGCTCGTCGCCGTGCTCCGAGAGGCCGGTGTGCGTACCCTCGTGGACGTCCGGCGGTATCCCGGCTCACGTCGCAATCCACAGTTCGCACGGGAGACGCTCGCCGCCGCGGTCGCGGCCGCCGGCATCGCGTACCGTCACGCGCCCGAGCTCGGCGGCCGGCGTTCCGGCGAGCCGGGCGAGGAGCGCTTCGCCTGCATCCGCACGGCGGCGTTCCGCTCGTATGCCGCGCGGATGACGACGTCCGCCTGGCAGGCCGCACTGGCCCTGGAGCTCGAGCAGCCCGCGCCGTGCTTCCTGTGCGCGGAGACGCAGCCGGGGCGCTGCCATCGCCACCTGATCGCAGACCTGCTGCACGCTCGCGGCGTCGGCGTCGTGCACCTGATCGGGCCTGGAACGGCCCTGCCGCACGAGCCGTGGCCACAGGCCGAGACGCGCGACGGACGGCTCTGGCTGTGCGGAGCGCCGGTCGCGTGACGGAACAGCCTGGGGCGCCGATTCGTTGTCTAAGGTGACCCGGAACCAGAACGACTTCGGAGGCTCAGTGACGGACGTACGCGACGTGATCATCATCGGCGGCGGCCCCGCCGGCTACACGGCGGCGCTCTACAGCGCGCGCGCGAACCTGCGCCCGCTGGTGATCGAGGGCTTCAACTGGGGCGGCCAGCTGATGATCACGAGCGACGTCGAGAACTACCCCGGGTACCCGGACGGCGTCCTCGGCCCCGAGATGATGAAGGACTTCCGCGCACAGGCCGAGCGCTTCGGAGCCGACTTCCTGACCGACGACGTCACCCGCGTCGACTTCTCCGAGCAGCCCCTCCGCGTCTACGTCGGCGACGACGAGCATCGCGCGCGCAGCGTGATCGTGGCCACGGGCGCGACGGCGCGGCAGCTCGGGCTCGAGTCCGAGCGCGCGCTCCACGGCCGCGGTGTCACCTACTGCGCCACGTGCGACGGCGCCTTCTACCGCGACCGCCACGTCGTCGTCGTCGGCGGCGGCGACTCGGCGATGGAGGAGGCGCTCTTCCTGACGCGCTTCGCCTCGACCGTGACCATCGTGCACCGCCGGGACGAGTTCCGGGCGTCGCAGATCATGCTCGACCGCGCCCGCGACCACGAGAAGGTCTCCTTCCTGACCCCGTATGTGGTCGAGGAGGCGCTGGGTGTCGAGAGCGGGAAGCTCACGGGGCTGCGGCTCCGACACATGGAGACCGGCGAGACGCTGGAGCACCCGACCGACGGCCTCTTCGTCGCGATCGGCCACGACCCGACGACCGGCCTGTTCCTCGACCAGCTCGAGCACGACGACGCGGGGTACCTCGTGACGCGCGGCAAGACCACGGAGACGAACGTGCCGGGCGTGTTCGCGGCCGGCGACGTCCAGGATCATGTCTACCGGCAGGCGATCACCGCGGCAGGTTCGGGCTGCGCGGCGGCGCTCGACGCCGAACGCTTCCTCGCCGAGCAGGAAGGGCACGTGGCGACCGCGCTGACGGCGCCGAGGCCCGAAGCGGAGGCCGTCAAGACCTAGCCTTGAGCGGCCGCGGCGCGCGCGGTCAGGGGCTTTCGCGGCGGTACCCTGCTCGCGTGCCGTTCTTCATCTGCCCGAACTGCAAGAACCGCTCGATCGACGCCGACGGACGGTCGGGCCTATCGCACCAACCGGTCGCGTGCCAGCGCTGCGGCTTCGGCTTCCTGTTCGAGCTGATGGACGACTATTACCCGGCTCCCGCAGCCGGTCTCGTGGCATGCGACCGCGCCGGGCGGATCCTCGCCGCCGGGCGGGGCGTCTTCGAGCTCACCGGTTACAGCGAGCCCGAGCTCATGGGCAAGGACCTCGTGGAGGCGTTCGGGCTCGGCGGCTTCACGGCTGACCGCAACCCGGCCAGCATCACACTCGAGTGGGGCGTCCGGCGGCTCGGCGAGCGCCTGACGCTCCGGTCGCGGGCCGGGCGGGAGAAGACGGTGGTCGCCGACTTCTTCCCCGGCTACGACGATGACGGCGGCTTGCTCGTGGCGCTCGCACCGGGCTGATCAGGGCGCTGCCCGCGCGGCGTTAGTCCTCGGCGAGCCGGCGATCGAAGCCCGCAGGGGCGTGGACGTTGACGAATCGCGCCACGTCGTCACCGCGGTTCGAGAACGTGTGCTCGACGCCTGGGGGCACGAGCACGAACGTCCCCGGACCGGCGACGAGCTCCTCGCCGTCGGCCGTGAACGTCAGCTCGCCTTCCAGGACGAAGAACGAGTCGTCCTCGGCAGCGTGCGTGTGCGGCGGCGGCCCGTCCCGCCGGGGCGAGATCGTGATGAGCGCCATGTTGAAGCGGGGCGTGTCGTCGCTGGTAGCCAGGAACTCGACGCCGCGGACGCGATGCCCCTCCCCCGGCCGCACCACGATCGCCTTCGCCGGTCCGGTCGCCATCGACGGTAGTTTCGCATCCCCGTGGGCCGAGGAGTACGCTCGACCGGGGTTCACGACCACAGGAGGTGTTCCATGCCCGTCGTCTCGAAGATGCGGGTGCAGGGAGACCCGGACGAGCTCGCGGCCGCGATCCGCGAGCACATCGCACCGGTCGCCGAGCGGCTCGCCGAGAAGCACGGCGGCCTGGCGAACATCGTCGCGCGCACCGACGATGGGATCCTGATGATCAACGTCTGGGAGACCGAGGAGGGTCGCCACGCCATGGCGCAGGAGCCCGAGATCCAGGCGGCCGTACGCGCCGCCGGATTCCCCGCGCCGGCCTTCAAGTCGTTCGAGATACTCGAGCTGCGCGTGAGCGACCGCGCCACCTCGCTCACGACCGCGTAGCAGCTTGGTCGCTGCCCGGTGTCGCGGTGAGTCGCGACGCCGGGCAGAGATCGTGGACGACGCAGGCCTCGCAGCGCGGCCGCCTCGCGTCGCAGACGCGGCGGCCGTGCCAGATCAGCAGGTGGGGAAATCGGCCCCAGTCCGCCCGAGGCACGAGCCGCACGAGGTCGCGCTCGATCTTCACCGGATCCTCCTTGCGGGTCAGCCCGAGTCGCTGCGAGAGCCGGCGCACATGGGTGTCGACCACGATGCCCTGCGCGTCGCCGAGCTCTGCGGCCACGACGTTCGCCGTCTTGCGGGCGACGCCCGGGAGCCGCAGGAGCTCCTCGACCCGGCGGGGCACCTCCCCGTCGAACTCCTCGAGCAGCACGCGCATCGTGCCGCGCAGCGACTTCGTCTTCTGCCGGTAGAAGCCGGTGGCGAAGATGTCTCGCTCGAGCTCCTCCGGCGGCACGGCCAGGTAGTCCTCGGGCCTCCGGTACTTGACGAACAGCCGCTCGGTCACGCGGTTGACGTTCACGTCGGTCGTCTGGGCGGACAGCATCACGGAGACGAGCAGCTCGAGGTCGTTCGCGAACCGAAGCGCGATGGCGGCGTCGGCGTGCTCGCGTGGCGAGGCGCTCGATGATCGGGCCGATGCGCTGTCGCTTCGGGCCGACGCGCCTGCGCGCCTCGGCGACGTAGCTACGAGCCACGCCCGGCGACGCGCTCCCAGTGCGCGATCACCTCGTCACGCGGTGTCAGCTCGATCAGGGACGAGCCCATGAACCCGGGCACGTCCGGGAAGCCGGTCGCACCGAAGCGCTCGATCGCCGCGGGGACGTCGTAGGCGGTGTGGCGAAGCTCGACGTCTGGCCCGAGCAGTGCCCAGAACGCTGCCGCGCGGCCTTCGTAGGGGAGCCCGACGCTGCCCGCGTTGACGAGCCGCGTATCGCCGATCCGGCGGTCGTACTGGTGGTGCGTGTGCCCGCAGACGACGACGTCTGCGTGGACGCCCTGCAGCGCCTCCTCGGCGACGGCTTCGGGCGTGGCCGCGGTGAGAAGCTCCTCGTCGCTGCGCGGCGTTGCGTGGCAGAAAAGGACGCGGCCGAGACCGTCGACGGTCAGCTCGATCGTGGCGGGCCAGGCTCCGATCGCCGACCGCCGGGCGTCGTCGAGCTGCGCGCGGCACCACGCATCGCGCTCGGTCCGGTCGGCGGGATCGGCCGCGAGCACGTCGCGTTCGCAGTTCCCCGCCAGGAACCTTGCGCCCACCGCTTGCAGCCGATCGACGCACTCGCCGGGCAACGGCCCCCAGACCACGTCGCCGCCCACCACGATCTCGTCGACGCCGACGCGCTCGAGCTCGGCGAGCACCGCCTCGAGCGCCGGCAGGTTGCCGTGGACGTCGTAGAGCGCCGCAACGGGCATGGCGAGACGCTACCGGAGCCTCTTTGCCGAGCCGTCGGCCGCCACCGCGTCCAGACGGTCGCGCGACCGCCGAGGCGCCACGTCCCACCTCACCACCCCCCACCCACCCACGGGGCGTGAAACGGTAGCTGTGCGGAGCGCACCGGATCGTGCCGATTGTGTGCCGACTTCACGCGCTCGGCCGGAGTCAGCCGGCGGCGGCGAGCGCCGGCGGGCGCGGCGGCGTCCGGCGGAGACGCGGTCCGGCGCACACGACGTCGAGCGCCGGGCAGCCCGAGCACGCGAACTCGCTCGGGCTCGGCTGGAAGTCGCCGGCGTTGATGCGGTCGATCGCCTCCGTCAGCGCCGCCTCGAGCGACGGCACATCGCCCCGCACGAAGGTCGTCGACACGGGCTCGTCCGGCCGCTCGAGGAACGTGTACACGACCTCGACCTCCTCCGCCCCGGCCCGGAAGCAGACGAGCGCGTACACGAGCCGCTGGAGCGTGTACTCCTCCTCGACGACGTCGGCCGGATCGAGCTCGCCGAGCACGTTCGTCTTGTAGTCGACCACGAGCGCTCGCGGTCCGTCGACGTCCAGCACGTCGAGCCGGCCGTGCAGCAGCACGCCGTCGTGCTCGAACGCGAACGGCACCTCGGGACGTGCGGTGGGGAGCTCGGCCACGCGGCGCGCGAGCGCCGAGGAGCAGTAGGCATCGACGAAGCCGGCGATCCGCCCGAGCTCCTCGTCGGTGACGAGCGGATACCAGGTGCGGACGACCCCGACGTCGGGCGCCTGCGGAGCGGCGAGGTCGACGAGCTCGAGCAGACGGTGGGCGGCGTCGCCGATCTCGGTGGCATGCAGCCCGGCCGCCGGCCCCGCGTCGCCCTCGGCACCGCCGGCCATGCCCTCGCCGTCGCGCGGCCGCATGCCGGCCACGCGCTCTGCGTAGTAGCGGTACGAGCAGCGCTCGAAGAGGGCGAGTGCGCTGTAGGAGAGCCGGCGCACGCGATGGAGCGGCGGCTCGGCCACGGTGACGAGCTCGTGCAGCCGAGGGGCGGCCTGGGGCGCCACGTCCTCGAGCCGCTCGAAGAGCGCCAGCTGGCCCGGCTCCGCGCGGTCCGCCCCATCCGTGACCACCACGCCGTTGGTGACGGTGCCGTCCGACCGGTCGACGCGCAGCAGGAGGCGCGCCCCCTCGCGCTCCACCTCGACCGGCCCGTCGCCGGAACGAAGCTCGTCCGCGAGGCCGAGGCGGCCGACGACCCAACCGATGGGCGTCCGCGTATCGGCGTCCTTCGCCGGATCGACGGCGCCGGACACGATCAGCCGCTCCTGGGCACGCGTCATCGCCACGTAGTAGAGGCGCAGCCGCTCGGCCTCCTCCTCGAGTCGGCGCGCCTCGCGCACCGCTTCCCAGTCGCCGGTACCGCGCCGCTCACCGCTCATCGGGTCGGCGACCCGGAAGCCGAAGCGGCCGTCGGCGAGGCAGAGGATCTCGTCCGGGGCGGGTGGCGCGCGGTCGCGTCCAGCGTCGGCGACGACGACGACCTTGAACTCGAGCCCCTTCGCGGCGTGGATCGTGAGCAGCCGGACGGCACCCGCGCCCTCCTCCTCGGCGACCGCCTCGCGCTCGGTCGAGCCGACCGCCTCCTGCTCGCGCACGAACCGAACGAAGCCCTCGACGTCCGGCCCGCGCAGCTCTTCGTAGGACCGCGCCAGCCGCGCCAGCTTGCGCAGGTTCGCGTAGCGCCTGCGGCCGTCCCACTGGGCGAGCACCGCGAGGTCGTAGTCGTGCTCGGCGACGATGCGCTCGCAGAGGCGCTCGAGCGAGAGCCGACCCGCCGCGTCGGCGAGCCGGTCGTACCGCTGGCGGAACGCCCGCACGAGCCGCTCGTCCTCGGGCGCGAGCCCCGGCGGCGGCTGCCGCTCCAGACCGGCGAAGATCGGCCGTTTCGAGGCGGCCCGCCGGATCAGTACGAGCGCGTCGTTCGAGACGCCGACGAACGGCGAGGCGAGCACCGTGAGCAGCGCCTCGTCGTCGTAGCGGTTGTGCAGCAGGCGCAGGTACGCGAGGAGGTCGACGACCTGCTGCTGCCCGAAGTACCCCTTGCCCGTCGCGCGGTACGTGGGGAGGTCGGCCGACCGCAACTCCTCCTCGTACCACTCGGCGTCGGTGCCGGCGGCGAAGAGCAGAACGATCTCGCCGGGCTCCGCTGCGCCTGCGTCGACCAGCTCGCGCACGCGCTGCGCGATGTGCCGAGCCTCGGCGCGGCGCCAGTGCGTGCCCGTGTCGGCGTACGACGCCTTGTCGGTGACCAGCAGCTCGACCGGCGTGCTGAAGACGGGGTCCGGGAACTCGCGCGAGGCCGCCAGCGGCTGGAAGCCCGAGCCGAAGTCGGGCTCGAAGAGGTGGTTGACGACCGCGAGCACCTCTGGCCGCGAGCGGTAATTGAGCGTGAGCGCCAGGGGCTGCGGCGCGGCCTCCCGCCGCTCGCGGAAGACGCCGACGTCGGCGTGCCGGAAGCCGTAGATCGACTGGAACTCGTCGCCGACGAAGAAGAGCTCACGCTCGCCAGGGCCGGCCGCCAGCGCGTCGACGAGGTCGCATTGCAGGCGGTTCGTGTCCTGGAACTCGTCGACCATGATCGACAGGAAGCGGAGTGCCTCGCGGTCGCGGATATCGGGCCGGTCGCGGAGCAGGTCGCGCGCGCGCAGCTGCAGGTCCTCGAAGTCGAGCGCCGACTCCCGGTCCTTGGCGGCGGCATACGTCTCGGCGAAGCCGTGGAGGAGCGCCTGGAGCAGCTCACGGTCGCGGGCGGCGAGCTGGTCGAGGGCTGCGCTCTCGACTGCCTTCCGCGCCTCCTCGTACGTCGCGGCGCGCTCGCCACGCGCCCGCAGCTGGCCAAGGTCGACGAGCGCGTCCGCGCGCTCGTCCAGCTCGAGCGCCGAGCCGGCGACGGCCCGCTGTGCGTCGGTGGCGTCCGCGTCGCCCACCAGGCACGCGGCCGCGTCGCGCAGCTCCGACAGGCGCTGCCCGAGGTCGTCGGGATCGGCGAGCTCGAGGTCGAGCTCGCGGCCCGCCGAGCGGAGCGTCTCGTAGACGCCCGTCAGCATCCGTCGCAGCCCGGCGGCGCCGTACGTCGCGAGCAGGCGCAACCGCTCGGGCCGGCCGTCGGCGCAGAACGCCGCCAGCGCCGCCTCGAACGCCTCGCCGCGCAGCACGCGCCCCTGGCTCTCGTCGAGCACCCGGAACCTGGGATCGAGCTCCGCGGCGAACGGGTGAGCCTTCAGCAGCCGGAGACAGAAGCCGTGAATCGTCGAGATCCAGGCCCCGTCGAGCCGCCGTGCGAGGTCGCTGCGCTCGAGCTCGACGAGCCTCGCCCGGATCCGCGCCCGCAGCTCGCCGGCCGCGCGCTCCGTGTACGTGATGACGAGGAGCGACTCGACGTCGAGCCCGCGCTCGCAGACGGCCTCCGCGAAGCGCTCCACCAGCACGGTCGTCTTGCCGGTGCCGGCGCCCGCGGACACGAACACCTCGCCGCGGGCGGCGATCGCGGCCGCCTGCTGGGGGTTCGGGACGCGGGCGCTCACGGCCGCTTCACCCTGCACATCGTCCAGAGGTCGCACCACGCGGGGCACTCGCCGCCGCGCGGGTCGTGCCGGACGTCGCCGGCCCGGATCCGGCCGGCGAGCCGCTCCGCGGTCCCTCGCGCGGTCTCCACCTGCTCCCAGAACGTGTCCTCGTCGAGGACGTCCTGCTTCGGATAGCCCTCGAGCCCCTCCCCCGCGCGCACCATGCCCCGCGCGCGGCGGTCGCCCGCGAGCGGCCGGTAGACGCCGCCGATCGGCTCGACGCCGACGAGGTCGCGCGCCACGAGCATGTAGAGCGGGACCTGCAGCCGCTCGTCCTCGGCGATGCGGCGGGCCGACGGGGCGCCCTTGCCGGACTTGTAGTCGACGACGACGCCGCGGGCACTGAACGGGTCGACGTCGATCCGGTCGATCTTGCCGGTGACCGTGAGGCCCTCGGCGGCGGCGAGCGCGAACTGGTACTCGAGGTGTCGCGGCACGAGCGCCGACGGCGACCGCGCCTCGTCGCGGACGAATGCCTCGAGGTCGCGGCGCAGCCCCTCGGCGAGCTCGTACCGCTGGAGCTCCGTCAGGTCGAGGCGAACGCCTTCGAGTGCGCCGTCGAGGCACTCGTGCATGAAGGCGACCGCCGCCTCGACGTTGGCTTCGTCGACGCGCTCCGCTCCGCCGAGCTGCTTCGAGAGCCCGCCGTAGAACCGGTTCAGGGTCGTATGGGCGACCGAGCCGCGGAGCTTCGCGTCCGCGCGGCCGTCGATCGTTCGGGGGCTCAGGTAGCGCTCGACGAGCCACGCCGACGAGCAGTCGCTCATACGCTCGAGCTCGGTGACGTTGAAGCCGGCCCGCGCGGAGAGCTCGTCGAGCACGATCGGGCTGCGCAGCGCCGTCTCGCGCGTGAACGCGCCGCGTGCGCGGCGGAGGCGCCGCTCCCAGCCGTTCGCCAGCGCGAGCGCGTCGGCGCCGGCGGCGTCGACCGCGTGCAGCGCCGCGAGGGCGCGCAACCGCTCGCGCTCCGTTGGCGCCCGCTCGATCGGCCAGGTCAGGCGTGAGAGCGGTCGGCGCACCGTCGCGTGCGCCACGTCGTCCGGATCGAACACGGCGCGGACGTCCTCCCAGAATGGGCTCGCCTCACGGGGAGCGCCCTCGTCGGTTGCCGCTTCGCGCACGAGCACGAGCCGCTGCGTCGCGCGGGTGCAGGCGGTGTAGAAGAGGTAGCGGTCGCGGCTGACCGGATCGGGCCTGACGAGCCGGGCGCGCCGACGCTCGTCGAGCCCGCGCCGGGCGTCGTCGTCGAGGAACGGGGACGGGGCCTCTCGCCGCGGCAGCGTGCCCTGCTCGAGACCCAGCACGACCACGACCTCGAAGCGACGCGTCCGGGCGCGGAGCAGGTCGAGCACGGCGACGCGGCCGGCCTCGCCGGAGGCGCCGAGCCGGACGTCCGTGCGCTCGAGCGCGCCGAGCAGCTCCTCGGCGGCGAGCGGCTCCCCGAGCTGCAGCCAGCCCTCGAGCTCGTCGAGCACGCGCCGCACAGCGTCGTGCGCGCGCAGGTCGGCGAGCGCCGCCTCTCCGGTCGGCGGCGCTTCGAGTCCGTGGGCGTGGCGCAGCATCTGACCCGCGAGTGCGCGAACGGCCGCGACGGGATCGGGCGCGCCGCGAATCGTCTCGAGCGGTGGGAGCGCGGCGCCGTCGCGGAGCCGGATCGTCTCCGCCTCGGCCCGTTCGCCGTCGTCCACGGCCCGGCCGCGCAGACGCCCCTCGAGGAAGTCGGCGCTCGACCGAGCGAGCCCCGAGAACGGCGAGCGCAGGAACGAGTAGAGCTCGCGCCGGCCGCCGCCGAGCCAGGCGAAGCGGAGCACCGAGAGCAGCGCCTGGCCGAACGGTGTCGCGCCGAGCCGGATCCTCCCCTCGACCGCATAGGGAATGCCCAGCGTCCCGAAGGCCGTGTCGAGCGGGGCGCGCACGCGCTCGAGCGACGGGGTCACGAGGGCGATCTGCTCCGGCGGCGTGCCCGCCTCGACGAGCGCGAGGATCTCCTCTCCGACCAGCTCGAGGGTAGCCCTCGTGCCCGCGGCCTCCAGGAAGCGCACCGCGCCGTCGAGGGCGACGACTTCGTCGGCCCGGTCCTCGAAGAGCGCCCGCTCGAGGTGCGCGAGCCCCGGATGAGCGACGTCGGCGAACGCGGGCGGCAGCTCGGCCGGGGGCCGATCCGCGAGGCGAGCGAGGTCGGTGGCCGTGCGCTCGAGCGAGGCGAACGCGGGCCGTGCGGGCTCGTACGGCAGGGAGACGTGAACCTCGGCGCGGCCGGCGAGCGCCTCGAGCAGACCCCACTCGGCACCGGTCAGGTCCTCGAACCCGTAGGCGTACACCGGCTGGCCGTGCCAGGCCTCGAGATCGCCCGCGAGCCGCTCGACCGCCCGCCGCCGGACGAGCCCTCGATCCCAGAGCCCGAGGCGGTCGAGCTCGGTGCGGTAGGCGGCTGCAAGGCGCCCCAGATCGCCGCCCAATTCGTCCGGTTCGAGCAGGTCCCCGTCGAGCTCGGCGAGCGACGCCGAGAGCGCCTCCGCGAACCCGGTGAACCGTGCGGAGCGTCCGAGCCCGTTCAGCGGCGCCAGCCCGACGGCGCGGCGAACGAGCAGCGCGCGCTGCGCGACACCGATCAGCGGCCGACCTTCGCCGTCGGCGTAGGCGATCCGCTCGAACAGGTCGTCGAACGTGCCGATCGAGCCGGTCAGCAGAGCCGGTCTACGGCGCAGCAGGTCGCGCTCGACGCGATCGACGTCCGATCGGTTGGGCACGATGAGCACCGGGTCGCGGTCGAGCGAGTCCAGGTAGCCGTCGAGCAGCAGCGCCACCTTGCCGGCGTTTGCCGGTCCAACCACGAGCGCGAGCCCCATTCACCCATCGTAGTGCCGGTCTCCGACGGCTCCCCTTCCGCCGCAGGGAGCCGTCCGGAACGAGCGAGCTTTTCGTCAGCCGGTGACGGCAGACTTCGGCTTGCGACCGCGTCGCGCGACGGCCTGACCGGGCATCGAACCCGCACAGTCGTCGCAGAGATCGGCCTGTTTTGCGCCGCGGCGCGCATCGGCGTAGCTCATGCGCATGACTGCGCCTTTGCCTTCGCCGACCTCTTTGCCACATCTGTCGCAAACCAACACGGTCTTTCTAGCCATGTTTCCTCCCAATTGCGCAGTGTCCGCGAGCCGGACGATAGACGAAATGGAGCGCGAAATCTATGCCGCTTCCCGCGCCCGGCGAATCCGCCACGATCGCAACAGGCTCAGGACTGACTGTTCCTCGGGATCGAGATCGATATCACGTGCCCGCACGACGCGCAAATGACGAGGCCGGAAATCGCTGATCGTGCGCCCGTCGAGATACTGCTCGACGACTGCCGGGCTCACGTACGAGGCCCTCGCGACGGCCGGCGTATTTCCGAGGCGTTCACCGACTCGTCGCATGACGGCGGCGACGACCCGCTTCGACTCCGCGTCCGTCTCGGCGACCCCGTGCTCGGCGAGCAGGACCGCCGCCGTCAGCGTGCCGCCCCACGTCCGGAAGTCCTTGGCCGTGAAGTCCTCTCCCATGTGCTCGCCGATGTAGGCATTGAGCACCGCGCCCGTCAGGTTGCAGTAGGCGCCGTCCCGTTCGTACCGGAAGACCCTCGCGCCTGGGGTCGCCAGCAGGGCCTTCATCGAGTCGGCGAGCTCGGCGTCGACGAGCGTCGTCCGCACCATCGTGCGGTGCTTCGCGCGAAAGCGGAACGAGATGCGGGTGCCGCGCACCGTGACGTGCCGCCGCGTCAAGGTCGTGACCCCGAACGTCCGCGAGCGCCTGGCATGACGGTCGGACCCGACCCGGAACCAGGCGAGATTCATCAGCCGCACGGCCACCGCGCACACGTGGTCTGGATCGGTCGGTGGCAGCTCCATGTGCTCACCCATCGCCGCCCGGATATCGGGCAGCCGTTCGGCGAAGCGCACGAGCTTGTCGAACTTCGCCTGCTCCTGCAGCGCCCGAAACTCCGGGTGGTAGAGATACTGCCGTCGGCCCGCGACGTCGACTCCGGTTGCCTGAAGGTTTGCGCGCGCATTGGGCGAGATCCACACGTCGGTCCAGGCGGGCGGGATGCGCAGCGTGTCCACGCGCTCGAGCTTCGTCTCGTCCGTGATCGTCCGGCCGCGGGAGTCGAGGTAGCGAAAGCGGCGCCGCGACCCGACCCGACGCCAGCCTCCTCGCCGTGCCATTGCGCGGAATATGTCCCGAGAGCCCCGAGTACAATCCGCCGCCGATGGATGCGCGTACGATCGTCGTCCTCGAGGGGGACGAAACCGGCCAGGAGCTGCTCGACGAGGCGCTGCGCGTGCTCGCGCCCGACGTCGTCGGCTTCGAGCTCGACTTTCCGCGCTACGACCTCTCGCTCGAGCGCCGCCGTGAGACCGGGAACGGCGTCGTGCACGAGGCGGCCGCCGCGATTCGCGAGCACGGGCTCGGCCTGAAAGCGGCGACGGTGACGCCCGAGGCGCGGGACGACGTCGGCTCGCCGAACCGGATCCTGCGCGAGGAGATCGGCGGCCGGGTGATCGTGCGCACCGGGCGCCGCATCCCGGGCGTCGTGCCGCTCGGCGGCGTCCACGCGCCGATCTCGGTCGTCCGGATGGCCGTGGGCGACGCCTACGGCGCGAAGGAATGGCGAGAAGGCGAAGGCGAGGACGAGGTCGCCTACCGCACGGAGCGGATCGAGCGCCGCATCTGCCGCTCGGTGGCCGAGTTCGCGTTCCGCCAGGCCGATCGCACGGGCGCGAAGGTGTTCGGAGGTCCCAAGTACACCGTCAGCCCCACCTACGAGGGGATGCTGAAGGAGGAGATGGACGCCGCGGCCGAGCGCCATCCGGACGTGCCATACGAGCCGCAGTTGATCGACGCGACGTTCGCGCTGCTGATCTCCTCGACCGGCGCGCCGCTCGTCATCCCGGCGCTGAACCGCGACGGCGACATCCTCTCCGACCTGGTGCTGCCGCTGTTCGGCTCGATCGCAGGCTCCGAGTCGCTGCTCGTCGCTTTCGACGACGACTACGTGCCGCGTGCGCTGATGGCGGAGGCCGCCCACGGCACGGCGCCGTCGCTGCAGGGCAAGAACGTCGCGAATCCGATGGCGATGATCCTCGCCGGCGCCGCCCTGCTCGGCCACGCGGACGGCGACGCGCAGACGGCCGGCCGGGCCATCCGGGAGGCCTGTCTGGAAGCGGTCTCCGAGGGCGTTCGTACCGCCGATCTGGGCGGACACTCGGGCACGACCGAGTTCGTCGACGAGGTCGTCCGGCGAACGAGGACGAAGCTGGAGGTCTGGGCGGCGCTCTGAGGTGGTGCTAGGGCGGTCCCCAGACGCCGTCGGCGTCGGTGGGGCCCGCCCCGCGTGCCTGGCGGTAGACGACCGCCGCGAAGGGCAGCACCAGCGCAGTGCCGACCCACCACGCCCAGGACGCACTGGAGACGAGGTAGAGCGCGCCGCCGCACACCGCGAGTGCTCCGGTCACCGCCACCGCGAGCCACTTCATGCCCGAAGCGTAGTCGCCGCCGGATGGTCGGCGACACCCGCGCCGCCGTCAGTCGGCGTTGACGCGCGCCGAATGGCCGCGTTGGTGCGGATGCCGGGCCTCGACGGCAGCAGTCAGTGACGCGAGCGTGTCCACTGGCGCCGATTCCCGCCAGGGGAGCCGTTCCCTGCCCCACGCCGCCGGTTCGCCTCTACACTCGCGGCGGATGGGGCCACGTCACGTTCCTCGGGCGCCGGTCCCGGCAGCAGCCAGGCCGAGGCCGGTCGCCCCGGCCACCGGCGAAGGGCGGTCACGCGGATGAAGATCGCGGTTCCGCGGGAGCGCGCACCGGGCGAGCAGCGGGTCGCCTTGGTCCCGGACGCGGTCGGGCGGCTCGTGTCCGACGGGTTCGAGGTCGCGATCGAACAGGGCGCGGGCGCCGCGGCCGGCTACCTCGACGACGCGTACGCGGCCGCCGGTGCGGCGATCGTCGAGGGCGGCACGCTCCTCGACGGGGTCGACGGCGTCGTGCGCGTCCGGGCGCCCAGCGCCGAGGAGGCCGCCGCGCTCCCGCCGGGGACCGTGCTGATCGGCTTTCTCGAGCCGCTCTCCGATCCGGCCGGTATCGAACGGCTCTCGCAGCGAGGCGTCGTCGGCTTCGCCATGGAGTCGATTCCGCGCATCACCCGCGCGCAGCCGATGGACGCGCTGTCGTCGCAGAGCACGGTCGCCGGTTACAAGGCGGCGCTCCTGGCGGCCGACGGCCTGCAGAAGCTGTTTCCGATGCTGATGACCGCCGCGGGCACCATCGCGCCGGCAAAGGTGCTCGTCGTGGGTGCCGGGGTCGCCGGCCTCCAGGCGATCGCCACGGCGCGCCGCCTTGGGGCGCTCGTGTCCGCGTTCGACGTGCGGCCGGCTGTCCAGGAGCAGGTCGAGAGCCTCGGTGCCACCTTCCTCGACCTCGGCGTGCGCGCACAGGAGACCGAGGGCGGCTACGCGCAGGAGCTCTCGGCCCCGGACCAGGCGCGTCAGCAGGCGGCGCTCGAGGAGCGCATCCCGGAGTTCGACGCGGTCATCACGACGGCTCTCATCCCCGGCCGGCCCGCACCCACGCTGATCCCGGCCGACGCGGTCGCCCGCATGCGCCCCGGGTCGGTGATCGTGGACGCCGCCGCCGACGCAGGCGGCAACTGCGAGCTCACCGTGCCGGGGGAGGTCGTCCGGCGGGAGGGCGTGACGGTGATTGGGCTCACGAATCTCGCGTCGTCCATGGCCGCCGACGCCAGCCGGCTCTATTCGCGCAACGTCTCGTCGCTGCTCCAGCACCTTGCGCCCGGAGGCGAGCTGTCGCTCGACTTCGAGGACGAGATCACCGTCGGCGCGTGCGTGACCAGGGCGGAGCAGCCGGCATGAACGAGCTCTCGCTCGTCATCGAGGTGACGATCCTCGTCCTCGCCATCTTCCTGGGCGTCGAGGTCATCTCGAAGGTGCCGACGATGCTGCACACGCCGCTCATGTCGGGGACGAACGCCATCCACGGCATCGTCCTCGTGGGCGCGATCCTCGTCGCCGGGCGCGCGGGCGCCGACACGCTGACGCGGGTGATCGGATTCATCGCCGTCGTGCTCGCGACCGCGAACGTCGTCGGCGGGTTCGTCGTCACCGATCGCATGCTCGAGATGTTCAAGCAGAGGCCGCGTGAGCAGAAACCTGACTGACCTGCTCTACCTGGTCACGATCGTGACCTTCGTGCTGGCACTGCGCTTCCTGTCGTCGCCGCGCCGGGCACGGTTCGGGAACTGGCTCGGGGCGGCCGGAATGGCGCTTGCAATCGTGGTCACGCTGGCGCAGGACAGCGTGGAGAGCTACGGGCTGATCGCCGCCGGCATGGCGATCGGCGGCGCCGTCGGTGCCGTCGGCGCCCGCACGGTGAAGATGACGGCGATGCCGCAGATGGTGGCTCTGTTCAACGGAGTCGGCGGCGGTGCAGCGGCCCTGATCGCGCTCGCGGAGTTCCACAACCTGCTACCCGAGCCAGGCCGCGTCTCGGAGGAGGAGACCGTCTCCATCGTCATCTCCGGCCTCATCGGCTCCATCTCGTTCTCCGGCTCGCTCGTGGCGTTCGCGAAGCTGCAAGAGCTCGTCAGCGGGCGGCCGATCGTCTACCCGGGACAGCAGGTCGTCAACGCCGCCCTCGTGGCCGTCGCCGCCGGTCTCGGCCTCGTCCTGCTGTTCGGCCCGCAGGAACAGGTGCTGCTGGTCGCTCTTCTCTTGGCCGCGCTCACCTTCGGCGTCCTGTTCGTCCTGCCGATCGGCGGCGCCGACATGCCGGTGGTGATCTCGCTGTTGAACGCCTGCACGGGGCTCGCGGCGTCCGCGACGGGCTTCGTGCTCCACAGCACCGTTCTGATCGTGAGCGGCGCGCTCGTCGGCGCGTCCGGCACGCTGCTGACGCTGCTCATGGGCCGGGCGATGAACCGGTCGATCGGCAACGTGCTCTTCGGAGCGTTCGGCGCCGTCAGCACCGCGGCGGCGCCGACCGCCGGCGCGGACGGCCGGACCGTCCGCGCGACGACCGCGGACGACGTCGCGATCATGCTCGCCTACGCCCGTCGCGTCGTCTTCGTGCCGGGCTACGGCCTCGCGGTCGCGCAGGCGCAGCACGACGTGCGCGTCCTGGCCGACTTGCTGGAGGCGAAGGGCGTGGACGTCAAGTACGGCATCCACCCGGTCGCCGGGCGGATGCCCGGTCATATGAACGTGCTGCTCGCAGAGGCGAATGTCCCCTACGACCAGCTCTACGAAATGGAGCAGATCAATCCGGAGCTGCCCCAGACCGACGTCGCCGTCATCCTCGGCGCGAACGATGTCGTGAATCCCGCCGCGCTCAATGACCCCGGCAGCCCGATCTACGGCATGCCGATCATCGAGGTCGACCGCGCCCGAAACGTCGTCGTCGTGAAGCGCAGCCTCAGCCCGGGCTTTGCCGGGATCGACAATCCGCTGTTCTACGGAGACAACACGTCGCTGTTGTTCGCGGACGCCAAGCATGCGCTCGAGGCGATCGCGGCCGCCGTCAAGTCGGCGTGACGGGCGTCCCGTTCTTCGCCGCGAGCGACGTGCTGCGAGCGGTCTCGCCGGCCGACGCGTACCACGCCGTACGGGATGCCTTCGTGGCGCATGCGCGCGGCGAATGGACGATGCAGCCGAAGCTCTACGTGCCGAACTACCCGGCCGGCGACTTCCGCGCCATGCCTGCGCTCGGCGGCGGCTACGCGCTTCTGAAATGGGTGACGTCGTTCCCTGGCAACCCGGGCCGAGGGCTGCCGACCGTCACCGGGCTCGTACTGCTCTCCGACGCGGAAACGGGCATGCTCGCGGCCGTGCTCGATGCGGGCGCCGTCACCGCACTCCGGACCGGCGCGGCGGCCGTGATCGCGGCGGACGCCCTCGGCCGGGAGGACGCGGGCGGGACGGCGGTCGTCGGAGCAGGAGTGAACGGCGCAGCGGCGGCACGCACCTGTGCTGCGCTGGGCCGCAGCGTCACGGTCTGGGACGTCGACGCGGGCCGCGCCGCAGCGGTCGCGGACGAGGTCGGAGGACGCGTTGCGCCAGATCGCGACGCTGCGCTGGCAGCCGACGTCGTCGTGACCGTCACACCCGGTCGCGAGGTGCTGTTCGGCCCCGGATCGCTGCGAGCCGGCCAGCACGTGTCGCTCATGGGCGCGGACGGCCCCGGCAAGGCCGAGATCGCGGTCGAGGAGCTCGCCCGCAGCCGCCTCTTCTGCGACGAGTGGGAGCAGGCCAGCCACGGCGGCGAGCTGGCAGCGGCCGTCGCGTCCGACACCGTGCAGCGAGAGGACGTCACCGAGCTCGGCCTCGTGCTGACCGGACAGGCCCCCGGACGCCGATCAGCTGACGATGTGACCCTCTTCGACTCCACGGGACTCGCCATCCAGGACCTCGCGATCGCGCGGACCGCGCTCGACGCGGTCGGCGAGCTCGATCTGCCCCGGCTCGAGCTCTAGGCGGGCGCGAGCAGCCGCGAATGCTCGAACAGCCGGAGCTCCGGGACGTCCGCGCCGGCAATCGCACGGCCCACGAGCTGGCCGCATGCAGACCCGCGCCAACGGGCCGGGTGAAGCGCTCCGTCTCGTGGATGACAAAAGCCACCGCGCGAACTGCCCGCGAAGCGGTCCTGGCAGCTCGCCGAGCCACTCGAGCTCAAAGCCGTCCGCGGCGAGCGCATCGGCCTCGCCCGGGGCTCCTCCAGCACCGCCGCGTCGACTGCCAGGTGCAGGCTGCCGACTCGGCGCAGCGCGTCGCCGGCCAGGCTCTCGATTGTGTCGAGTGCCCGCTCCCTCAGGCGCCAGAGCGCCCGAGCCTCGTCGTGCCCGTGGTCGCGAACGGCGTCGTCGTACGGCATCGCGCCTCCCCGCAGCGCGAACCCGCCGTTGCGGCCGCTCGCGCCGCCGGCGACTTCGCGCGCTTCGTGCAGCCGAACACGAAGACCACGAGTCGCCTGCGCCAGCGCACACGAGCAACCGGTGACGCCGCCGCCCACCACGATCACGTCGGGCGGGCCGTCGAGCTGCACGGAGGGGCGCGCGCGAGATTCGTCGAGCCAGAACGACGCCACGCAGCGGCTCTAGCCACGGGCGCGATACACCCCCTCGTCAACCGAGACGAGGCCGGCGAGCTCGAGCTCGCTGAGCGCGGCCGCCAGCCGCGCGGCGTCGAGGCCGCTGCCGCGCGCGAGCTCGTCCGCTCCGGCCGGTGCGGTCGAGATGGTCGCGAGCGCCCGGACCGCGTCGGCAGAGAGGTCGAGGGCGAGACGAGGCTCGAGCCGTTCGAGGCCGAACGTCACCAGCACGTCCTCTACCGACAGGAGCGGTGTGGCGCCGAGACGGAGGAGTGCATTCGACCCTGCCGAGAGCGCCGACGTGATCTCCCCGGGCACCGCAAAGACCTCCCGGCCCTCCTCCAGGGCAAAGTCGGCGGTAATGAGCGCCCCGCTCCGCTCGCGGGCCTCTACGACCACTGTCGCCCCGCACAGTCCGGCGACGATGCGGTTGCGGGCAGGGAATCGCCAAGGCGCCGGCTCCACGCCAGGGGCGTATTCGGCCACCGCCAGACCGCCTCCGGCGACGAGCCGCGCCGCCAGCTCCGCGTGGGCAGCCGGATAGTCACGGTCGACACCGCAGCCGAGGACGGCGAGGGTGATTCCGCCCGCCTGGAGGGCGCCGCGGTGCGCCTCACCGTCGATGCCGCGTGCCATCCCGCTGACCACCACGAGGCCCGCTCCGGCCAGCTCCCGGCCGAGCATGCGAGCGACATGGCGGCCATACGGAGAGCACGCGCGTGCGCCGACGATCGCCACCGCCGGCCGAGCAAGCACGTCGAGTGGCGCATCGCCGCGCACGTAGAGACCCGGCGGTGGATCGTGGATCGCGCGGAGCAGCTGTGGAAAGGCGGGCTCCGAGCGCCCCACGAAGCGCAGACCCGCCGCGGCGAGCTGCGCCCGCTCGTGCCGCTCGTCGAAGCCCCGCAGAAAAGTCCGGAAGCGCGCGCTCGCCGGCCGCTCCAGGACGTGCGAGCCAGTGACGGCAGCGTAGGTCGCGATCGCGAGCTCGCTCATGTCGACAGCTCCCGTGGCGATCGATAGGCGAGCGCCTCCGCGACATGCTCCGCCAGCACGGCATCGGAGCCGGCGAGCGCCGCGATGCTCCGCGCAACGCGAGCAACCCGCGAACGACCTCGCCCCGACAGCGGAAGCCGTTCGACCGCGCGATCGAGGAGCTCCGACGCTGCGGCCTCTCGATGGGGGGCTGCTGCATCGAGGCGTGCCTGCGCCGTGAGCACCCTTTCGAGCACGCCGGCAGACCCCTCGCCGGCCGCCACCGAGAGCTCTGCGGCGCGTGCGCGAGGCACCGTCACGACTAGGTCAAACCGGTCGAGGAGGGCGCGCGACAGCTTGGCGCGGAACGAGGCCAGTCGCTGCGCGGAGCACGAGCACTCAGCAGCAGGGTCGCCGCGCCCTCCGCACGGGCAGAGATTCATCGTCGCCACCAGCTGGAAGCTCGCGGGAAAGATCGCCTGGCCTCCGACGCGCGCAATCGCCACGACGCCGTCCTCGAGCGGCTGCCTCAGGGATTCGAGCACCGGCCGTTGGAACTCCGGCAACTCGTCGAGCAGCAACACGCCCCGATGGGCGAGGCTCACCTCCCCGGGACGCGGACCCGGGCCGCCGCCGACGACCGCGGCTGCTGACGCGGAGTGATGCGGCGCACGAAACGGCGGGCGCTCGACCAACGGCTCGTGTGCGGGCAGTGTCCCGGCCACTGAGTGGATGCGCGTGACCTCGAGCGCACCGTCGGCGCTGAGCGGAGGCAGGATCCCCGCCAGACGCCGCGCGAGCATCGTCTTCCCGGTGCCCGGCGGGCCGGCGAGCAGGAGGTTGTGACTGCCGGCGGCTGCGATCTCGAGCGCGCGTCGCGCACGCTCCTGGCCGCGAACCTCGGCGAGGTCGGGAGACGCAGGAGGCGAGCGCCCCGCGCCGTTTCCATCCACCGGCACGACGGGCGGTTCGATCTCTCCCCGGAGGTAGGCAACCGCTTCCGCGAGATGGCGCACCGGGACCGCTTCGATCCCGGCGAGCGCTGCCTCGCGAGCCGACTCGGCCGCACACAGGAGGCTGGGCAACCCCGAGCGGCGAGCCCCCTCGGCGATCGCCAGCGTGCCGCCGACGGGACGGATTCGGCCGTCGAGCGCCAACTCGCCGACCGCGGCATGGAGAGCGAGCCGTTCGAGCGGCACCTGCCTCGTCGCCGCCAGCACGGCAAGCGCGATCGAGAGGTCGAACGCCGATCCCTCCTTGCGTAGCGCGGCCGGCGCGAGGTTGACGGTGATGCGGCGTGTTCCCGGCCATTCGAGCGAGGCCGAGCTCACACCAGACCGGACGCGGTGCTTCGCCTCCTGACAGGCTCGATCGGCGAGGCCGACGATGGTGAAGCTGGGCAGGCCGCCGTCGACGTGCGCCTCCACCTCGACTCGGCGAGGCTCGAGACCGACCAGAGCGTGCGTGACGGCGCGCGCGAGCACGCTTCGACGCTAGGCGGAGCGAGCGCACGGGTGTGAAACGCCTCTGTGTCGACTTCGTGGAGACTCCTCCACATGGCTGACTGGACGAAGCTCGGCGAGCGCCCCTTGCACGACGGCTGGCGACGAGTCGTCGGTCGCAGCTACCGCACGCCCGACGGGGTGGTGAGGGAGTACGAGATCAAACTGGAGGACGACACCGCCGCGGTGCTGGCGTTGACCGCCGATGAACAAGTCGTCCTCGTGCGTGAGTTCCGTCCCGGACCGGAGGAAAGCCTGCTCGAGCTGCCCGGGGGCGCGGTGTCACCAGGGGAAGAGCCGCTCGAAGCCGCCCGCCGTGAGCTCCTCGAGGAGACAGGCTACGCCGGCGATCTCCGTCACGTGGGGACGATCGTCGACTGCGCGTACTCGACCCGCAGGCGCCACACGTTCGTCGCGACCGACGCCCGACCGATTCAGGAGCCGTCTCCGCACGAGGGCGAGTTTCCCGAGGTCGCGCTCATGCCGCTCGCGGCGTTCCGCGATCACCTGCGCAGCGGTCGCCTGACCGACGTGCCCGGCGGCTACCTGGCGCTCGACGCGCTCAAGCTGCTGTAGCGACGAGCACCGACTCGTAGTACTCGCCCGCACGGCGGCCCGTGCGCCGGTTGACGTGCCGTTCCAGCCTGTCGTCGAGGCGGAGCCCGGCACGCTCGAGGATCGACGGGTAGAGATCGCGGCGGTCGTTCACGACGATGCAGACCGGCGCTCCTGGTGCAAGCACGCCGCGCACGTTCCGCAGCGCGGCGGCAATACCGTCGACGTACTCCTCCAACGCGAGCCTGCTCGTGCCGCGCGCGGCACTTCCCGAGCTCGCGCGTGCGCCAGTCCGTGAGACCGAGCAACTCGTACGCGTACCGGTGCTGCTCGTGGTAGTCGATCAGCCCCGGGTACGGAGGCGACGTCACGACCCCGTCGTACGGCCCGCCGAGCTCGAGGTCACGCGCGTCGCCGTGCAGGACGGCTGCGCCGCGTCGCACGGCTCGCATCGCCGCGAACTCCCGAATGCGGGCGAGGGTGTCGGGGAGGTAGCGGAGCAGGAACTGGCGGGCCGTCTCGACCGGCCGACATGTCCGACGGTGCTTGTGACACCAGTACTCGTCCAGCTGCGGCTCGCGCGGAAAGTCGAGATCGAAGTGCGTCGTGCGACGCGCCGAGCGGGCAGATCGCGCTACGACCACCCGGAGAACGTCCGGATGAGACACGTCGCCGACCAGCGAGCGTGCGTGCAGAAGCTCCTCGGCCGCGACCGGCGCGAACCAGCGGCGCACGAAGCGGGTGGCATCGGCGGGATATCGCCCCCGCGGGCGAAACGCCTCGACTCGCCCCACTGCGCTCGCCAGATCGGCTTCGAGGGCGTCGAGGTCGTAGCCGGCGGTCTTGACCTCCATGAGCAGCGTGTTGAACCCGGCGACGTCGACGCCGGTGGCGTCGTAACCGGACTCGAGCGCCTGGACGAGCGTCGTGCCCGAGCCGGCGAACGGGTCGAGCACGCGACCGCCTGGGCGGACGTACCGGTCGAGCAGCACCTCCACGAGCTGGGGGACGAACTTGCCGAGGTAGGGGTGGAGCCGATGGACGTGCTTCGTCCGTTCGCGCTCGGGCAACTCGCGCTCCGACCACGAGAGCTCGAGGTCGATCCAGCGGTAGAGCGCCTCCTGGGTGGCGGCCATGGGTGGCACTTCAACGTGCGCCTGCTCGTTCCTGGCCGGGGCACGCCGTGGTGGAACGATTGGAGCGATATCGACACGAATGACGCGTGGGACGTGCGTCGGCGGTCGGTAGCCTCGACGGCGGGTGGCGGGTGGTTCAAGCCCCACCCAGGGTGGGGCTCTGGCGTTCGAGGCTTTAGCGGCAGCGCACGCAGGAGGGCGCCTCGTCGGCGCCCTCCCGGTCGTTCCCTTCCTACTTCCTACCGCGCGTTGGCGCGCACGCCAGCGCTACCAGACGATGCCGAGCCGCAGGTCGCGCTCGCGGAGCTTCTCGATCCGAACCGGAATCGGCGGATGCGTCGAGAAGAGGCCCGTCATCCCGCGACCGGACAGCGGGTTCGCAATGTAGAGCGCCTCGGTCGCGGGGTTCACCGCCATGGGCACCGCCTGGACGCCGCGCTGCAGCGTGGCGAGCGCCTCGCCGAGCGGGCGGCCCTCACCGAGGAACTCGGCCGCGGTCGCGTCCGCGAGGTACTCCCGCTGCCGCGAGACGGCGAGCTGGAGCACCATCGCGGCCAGCGGCGCGACGATGATCGCCGCGATCATGCCGACGAAGCCGAGCGGGCTCTCGTCGTCGTCCCCGCCCCCGAAGAGGAACGAGAACTGCAAGAAGTTCGCGATCGCCGCGATGGCCGCGCCGATCATCGCCGCGATTGTCTGCACGAGCACGTCGCGGTTCTTGATGTGCGCGAACTCGTGGGCCAGCACGCCGCGAACCTGCTCGGGCGGCATGTGCCGCAGCAGACCCTCGGTCACCGCCACAGCCGCGTTCTTGGGATTGCGGCCGGTGGCGAAGGCGTTCGGCTGCTCGGACGGGATCAGATAGAGGCCCGGCACGGGGACACCCGCCCGCTGGGCGAGGTCGCGCACCATCGCGTGCAGCTCGGGTGCCTCGTCCTCCGGGAGCGGCCGCGCGCGACTCGTCTTGAGCGCGAACTTGGCGGAGAACCAGTACATGACGAGGTTGAACCCCGCCGCGACGATGGCGAAGAGGATGATGCCGCTCGTCCCGCCGATCAGCGCCCCGAAGCCGATGAGCAGCGCCGACAGACCGGAGATGAGCAGCCAGGTGCGTAAACGGGTGGTCATTTGGTTCTGAGAGTCCTTTCCGGCTGATCGCTATGGGTCAGCCGGAGGTTTCTCCCGCCCGCGTTCCGCGTCGGGCCGGTGCGCCCGGGCCTTGAGGCCGTTGTGACGAGTGCACCCGTTGGGGGATAGTGCCCCCCGGCTGCACAAAGTGTACGGAGCCGAACGGTTGTCGCCACGTTAAGCCGCGACGCGCTCGATACGGCGGCCGCGGACGGCCACCACCTCGATCGCGACGTCGAGCCCACCGGCCTCCGGGTGCTCATCCAGCCAGGCCTGGGCGGCGCGTCGCACCCGACGCAGCTTCTCCGGGCCGACCATCTCCAGCGGATCGCCGAACCCGGGCCCCTGCTTGCGCTTCACCTCCGCGAACACGAGCGTGCGGCCGCGCCGGACGATGAGGTCGACCTCGTTGCCTCCGGCCCAGACGTTGCGGCCGAGCACGCGGTAGCCGCGGAGGAGGTAGTGGAGCGCCGCGAGCCGCTCGCCGGCTACGCCGCCGCTGCGGGTATCTCGACGTCGGCGTAGCACAGCGCCTGGAACGAGAGCCGATGCTGCTCGCAGGGACCGTGGCGGCGAACCGCGGCGGAGTGGCCCGGCGTGATGTAGCCGACGTGCGAGCTGAACCCGTAGCGCGGGAACAGCGCGTCCATACGCCGCATCACGCGATCACGCGTCACCTTGGCCACGATCGACGCAGCCGCGATGGCGGCGCTCTTCGTATCGCCGTCGACCACGGCGCGGTGCGGCGGCGCCGCTGGACCGAGTCGGAACCCGTCGACGAGGCATGCCTCGGCCGGCGGCGTGAGGTCGTGGAGCACCGACCGCAGGCCCCAGAGGTTCGAGCGATGCAGGCCGTTCCTGTCGATCTCCGTGGGCGGTACGACGCGGACGCTGATGCGCGTGGCGCAGCCCGACCACGGCGCGGTAGAGCTCCTCGCGCTCGTCCGGGGCGACCTGCTTCGAGTCGTTCAGGATCGCGAGCGGCCGCACCCGATGATTCCGCAGGCAGTCGAGGTCGAGGAGCACGCCGGCGACCACGAGCGGGCCGGCGAGCGAGCCTCGACCTGCCTCGTCCGCGCCGGCCACGAAGCGCACCCCGAGCCGGCGATCGAAGCGGAGGAGGCGCTGACCGGGCGGCATCGGCACGCGGCCGAGCATAGCGCCGGCAGGCGGACGGAACCGTGACGAGACCGTGCCGGAGACTGTGCCGAATCAGCGCGGGAGCGTGCAGCCGGCGTCCCGGCGCTCGAGCCGCACCCGGCCCCGCTCTTCGCTCAGGAACTCCACGCGGAACCAGTCGCAGCGGCCGTCGCTACGCCGCACCGAGCAGATCGTGACGTCGACCCGGTGCCCGCCGAGCACCGGGTTCCCCGTGCAGAACACCTCGTCGGCGTCGTAGGGCCGGTCGGCGACGTAGGCCCGCACCGCATCGCGGGCAATGCCCTCCTGCTCCCCAACGCCGCACCCGGCTCCGAGGAGCGCCACGGTCACGCAGCCGATGCCTAGGCTGTTTCGCGCAGCGAAACTGCCTTACTGGCGGAGCTCGCGGATGCGCGCCTTCTTGCCGACGCGCCCGCGGAGGTAGTACAGCTTGGCGCGGTTCACGTCGCCGACGGCCTGCACCTCGATCCGCTCGATCTTCGGCGAGTGCAGCGGGAACGTACGCTCCACGCCGACGCCGAACGACTGCTTGCGGACGGTGAACGTCTCACGAACACCCGAGCCCTGCCGCTTGATCACGACGCCCTCGAAGACCTGGATGCGGCGCCGCTGGCCTTCGATCACCTGAAAATGCACGCGCACCGTGTCGCCCGCCTTGAACTGCGGGATGTCCGTGCGCAGCTGCCGCTGCTCGAGGCTGTTGATGGTCGTGCTCATCGAGGGGGCCGGCCGAGAACCGGCGGGGAATGGTAGCGGACGTCTGCGGTCGACGCTCCACGGCACCCTGCAGCGCGACGGCGACAAAGCCGGCGCTTCAGGGATCTTCGCGCGCTACGAAATCGAGATCCGCTGCGGCGGCCAGTAGGTCGCGAAGACCTTGCCGATGATGTTGTCGCGCGGGACGGAGCCCCAGATCCGCGAGTCGCAGGACTGCTCGCGGTTGTCGCCCATCATGAAGTACTGGCCCTTGGGCACCTTGACGACCTTCTCGGGACCGGTGTCGCGACGGTTCTGCGCCAGGTACTTCGACTCGTCGAGCTGCTTGCCGTTGACGTAGACGTAGGCGAGGCCGTTACGGAGGCGGATCTCGACCGTCTCGCCCGGGAGGCCGATCAGCCGCTTCACGAACGTCCCGCCGGCGCCGCAGCGCTCGCGCGCCTGCGGGGGCGTCTCGAACACGACGATGTCGCCCCGTTGCGGCTCGCGGAAGTGGTAGATGAAGCGGTTGGCGAGCACGCGATCGGAGAAGCCGGCCTCGCAGCCCGCCGCCGGCCGCGCGCAGTGCAGCGTCGGCTCCATCGACGACGAGGGGATGCGGTACGGGTTGACGACCCACGCCTTGATCGCGAGGACGATTGCGATCGCACCGACGATCGTCACCACCCAGTCGACGACGACCCGCGGGCCGTGCGGCAGGCCCTGTGTGAGCCGGTCGACCGGGTTGCGCGAGCGCCGCCTCGGGGGCTCGGGGACGTCGGTGGGCTCGTCCGGCCATCCTGCGGCGGGCTCGGGCGCCGTCGCCGGCGGCGGCGCCGTCGCCTGCCTCGTCTCCACCTTCTCGGGGCGGGTCATGTACCACGCCGTCCCCACGGCAAAGGCCACCCAGACCAGGTCGAAGAGGCCGAAGACGTCGCCGATGCTCTCACGGAAGAGGCTGCGCATCTCGCCCGAGAAGAGGCCGATGCTCTGCCCGACGAACTCGCTCTCCTCCTGCACCACGAACGCGAAGGCCAGGTACTTGCCGACGAGCACGCCGACGAGCGCCGCGCCGATCGCCACCGCCTGGTGCGCGGGCGTGCTCCGCCTGCCGGCCGTGTGCAGCACCGCGAGACCGGCGAGGAAGCCGATGCCCCACGCGAGCACGCCGACCTCGTAGTCGGTCCAGCGGGCGACGAGCCCCCAGGCGACCGCGCCGGCGAGCGCCGCGACGAGCCCGGCAGCGACGGCCGCCGGCAGGTGGGCGGGCGGCTCGGGCTCGGGACGGGGGCCGACGTACCTCGACGCGCGCGGCGCGGGCACCGGCGGCTCCGGGGCGTCGATCTGCCACCACTCGCGCTCTCTGTCGCGGTCGTGCTCGCTCACGAAACGCTCCGCGCCCTGCTCTGCTCCCGGCGCCAGTCCTCCACCCGTCCGTGGTGTCCGGAGAGGAGCACGTCCGGCACGCGCCAGCCGCGGAACTCTGCAGGCCGCGTGTAGTGCGGGTACTCGACCCCGCCGTCCAGCTCCGCGGAGAAGCTCTCGTGCTCGCCCGAGCCGGGCGTCAGCGCACCCGGCAGCCGCCGGGCGATCGCGTCGAGCAGGACCATCGCCGGCAGCTCGCCGCCCGAGAGGACGTACGGCCCGACCGAGACGGCATCCGTGCACAGGTGCTCGACGATCCGCTCGTCGAAGCCCTCGAACCGGGACGACAGCAACACCAGCTCCGGCTCCGCCGCAAGCTCCTCGACGAGTGCCTGATCGAGCTGGCGCCCCGTCGGCGTGAGCGCGACGACCCTGGCGGGCGACGAGCCGCCGTACACCGCCTCGAGCGCCGCCGCGACGACGTCGACCCGCAGCACCATGCCCGCGCCGCCGCCGTACGGCTCATCGTCGACCTGCCCGGCCCTGAGCGGCGTCGTGTCGCGGTAGTTGAAGAGCCGCAGCTCGAGACCGGCGCCGAGCACGTTCGCGAGCGGCGGATGCTCGGTCAGCCAGGCGAAGGCGTGCGGGATCTGGGTGAAGACGTCGAGGCGCACCGGAGTCAGGTTAGACGGCGTTCGCGTAGCCCCGTGCGACGAGCACCCGGCGCGCATCGAGGTCGACGTCCAGCACGCAGTCCTCGACGAGCGGCAGTCGGAGCCCCGTGTCGAGGGCCAGGGCGTCGTTCGCAACGCCCGGCTCGACGTCCTCCACGCGGCCGAGCGGCCGCCCGCCCTCCTCCTCGACAGCAAGGCCGACGAGCTGGAAGACGTAGTAGGCCCCCTCTTCCGGCGCCGGGAGGTCGGCGCGCGGCACGCCTAGCTCGACGCCGCGTTCGACCGGGCGGTCGAGCTTCACGGCGCGGCGGCCGCCGCCGACGCGGCGCGACAGCACGACCGTCGCCGGCACCCCGGCCACCCACACGGTCGCGCCGACTGCGAAGCGCCGTTCGTCGTCGCTCGCACGCTCGACGACGAAGGCGCCGTCCAGGCCGTGCGGACGGCCGACCAGGCCGACCGCCACCAGCTCCTCTTCGACCATCTAGTCGACGATGTCCAGGACCTGGCGCCGGCCGTCGCGCGCGCCACCGGCCCGGACGACCGTCCGCAGCGCTCGGGCGAGCCGGCCCTGCCGGCCGATCACCTGGCCGATGTCCTCGTCGGCCACGTACAGGCTGAGCACCGTCGCGTCCGAGCGCTCCTCGGTCTCGACGCGCACGGCATCGGGGTTGTCGACGAGATGCCGCGCGATCCAGGCGAGCAGCTCGGCGGACACGCTACCGCTCGATGCCGGCGGCCTTGATGAGCCGCGCGACCGCGTCGGACGGCTGCGCGCCCTTGCCGAGCCAGTCCTTGATCTTCGCCTCGTCGAGGTCGATCGTCGACGGGTCGGTCTGCGGGTTGTAGCGCCCGATGATCTCGATGAACCTGCCGTCGCGCGGCGAGCGCGAATCGGCGACGACAACGCGGTAGATCGGGTTCTTCTTCGAGCCGACGCGCGTCAATCTCATACGTACTGCCACGTGTTCTGTACCTCGCTACGACGGGGATTCCGGGAAAAGGCGGTTCACCTTAGCCGAGGCGCTACCGCCGCGACTTCTTGCGCTTCGGGCGAGGCCGCGCCCGAACCGGGCTGCCCGCCCCGTCGGGCGTCAGGCCGTCCGGGACGAGTGACCCGAGATCGCCGCCCTTCCGCATCTTCGCCATCATCTTCTCCATCTGCTTCCGCGCGGACATGAGGCGGTTCACCTCGTCGAGCGAGACGCCCGCACCGCGCGCGATGCGCTGACGGCGCGAGCCGTTGATGAGGTGCGGCACGCGCCGCTCCTGGGGCGTCATCGAGAGCACGATCGCCTCGACGCGCGCCAGCTGGCGCTCGTCGATCTCGACGTCCTTGAGCTGGTTGCCGACGCCGGGGATCAGCTTCAGCACACCCTGGACGGGGCCCATCTTCTTGAGCATCCGCTGCGCGGAGAGGAAGTCGTCGAAGGTGAACTGGCCGGCCATCAGCCGCTGTTCCATCGCCTGCTGCTCGTCCTGCTCGACGGCCGCCTCCGCCTTCTCGATCAGGGTCAGGACATCGCCCATGCCGAGGATGCGCGATGCCATGCGGTCGGGATGGAACTCCTCGAGCTGGTCGAGCTTCTCGCCGACCGACACGAACTTCACCGGCCTGCCGGTCACGGCGCGAACGGAGAGCGCCGCGCCGCCGCGCGCGTCGCCGTCGAGCTTCGTGAGCACCACGCCGTCAAAGGCGATCCGCTCCTGGAACGCGACCGCGACCGCGACCGCCTCCTGTCCCGTCATCGCGTCGAGAACGAGGAGAACGTTCGTCGGCTTCGCAGCGTCGCGCACCCGCGCGAGCTCGTCCATCAGCGCCTCGTCGACGTGCAGGCGGCCGGCCGTGTCGAGGATGACGACGTCGCGCGCCTCCTCTCGGAAGCGGTCGAGCCCTGAGCGAACGACCTCGACGGGGTCGGACGTGTCCTGGCGGTGCACCGGGATCTGGACCTGGCGGCCGAGCTGCTCCAGCTGGTCGATGGCGGCGGGGCGCTGCAGGTCGGCCGCGACGAGGGCGGGATGCTTGCCCGCCTTGCGCAGCCGGAGGGCGAGCTTGGCGGCGGTGGTCGTCTTGCCGGAGCCCTGGAGGCCCGCGAGCAGGATCACGGTGGGCGGACGTCCGGCGAAGGCGAGGTCGGAGCTCCCGGTGCCCATGAGGGACGAGAGCTCCTCGTGCACGATCTTCACCACCTGCTGGCCGGGGGTGAGGCTCTTCAGGACGTCCTCACCGATCGCCCGCGCTTTCACCGTGGCGACGAAGTCCTTGACGACCGCGAGGTTGACGTCCGCCTCGAGCAGGGCGAGGCGCACCTCGCGCATGGCCCGCGAGATGGACTCCTCGTCGAGCTGCTTACGACCCCGAAGGTCGCCGAGTGCGGCCTGGAGCTTGTCGGAGAGGGTGTCGAACACGGCCGCGACAGTGTAGAGGCGGGCGGCGGCCCGATCCCGCCGCCGCCTAGTAGCCGGCTGCGGCGACGTGCGCGGGCAAGGAGACCGCGCCGATGCGCTCGATGGAGTCCATATCCGGCGCGAACAGGTTGTGCAACGGCATGAGCCTGGCCTCCGGCGGGTCGGCGCCGATTCGGAGCAGCGCGGGCCGCAGCCGGTGCTCGAGGAAGGCCACGGCCGCCTCGGTCGTCCGCCAGATGTCACAGCACTCGAAGCCCTCGTCCGCCTCCGCGGCGAAATGCACCAGCTGACCGACGGGCGGGTTCACGTCGAGATCGAGGTCGACCACGAGACGGTCGTACTCGGCGGGGCTGAGCGCCGCGTAGCGGAGAAACAGCGCGACGGCCATCAGATGCTCCTTTCGGCTGCCGTATGCGCCCTGGTGCCGGGAGGCTACCGGCGTCGGCCCCGTTCCGCTCCGCGATGCGTCGTCCTAGACTCGGAACGTGGCACTTCGCGACAGGCGTGACGAGCTGCCCCGCGGCACCGTGACGCTGCTCTTCACCGACATCGAGGGCTCGACGAAGGCCCTCCACGCGCTCGGGCCTGCGTACCCCGAGGCGCTGGCGCGGCACCGGGCGCTCGTGCGCGCCGCCTGCACGCGCTACGACGGCCGCGAGGTCGACACGCAGGGCGATGCCTTCCTCGTCGTCTTCGCCCGCGCGTCGGATGCGATCGCCGCGGCCGCGGAGGCGCAGCGCTCTCTCTCGGCAGAGCCGTGGCCCGAGGGCGGGACGATCCGCGTCCGTATGGGCGTCCACACCGGGGAGCCCGAGATCGACGACGAGGGCTACGTCGGCATCGACCTGCACCTGGCGGCACGGATCTGCTCGGCGGCGAACGGCGGCCAGGTGCTCATTTCGCGCGCCACCCGAGATCTCGCCGGCGACGAGCCGCTGCCCGGCGCCGCCTTCCGCGACCTCGGCGAGCACCGCCTGAAGGATTTCGAGCGGCCCGAGCGGCTGTTCCAGCTCGACGTACCGGGGCTCGAGGTCGTCCTCGCGCCGCCGCGCACCGGCAGCTCCGTCGGCCTGCCCGTGCCCTCCAACCGGCTCGTCGGCCGCGAGCGCGAGCTCGCCGACCTGCGTGAGCTCATCGGACAGTCGGACGTCCGCGTCGTCACGTTGACCGGAGCGGGCGGCACCGGCAAGTCGCGGCTCGCGCTCGAGTATGCGTGGGAGGCGGTCGAGCGCTTCACCGACGGCGTCGTCCTCGTCCGGCTGGCGCCCCTCACCGACCCCGAGCTCGTGCCGTCGGCGATCGCGGCGGCCCTCGGCGTCCGCGACCCGGGCAGCCGTCCACTGCTCGACGCAGTGGGGGAGCACCTGAGCGAGCGGGAGCTGCTGCTCGTCGTCGACAACGTCGAGCAGGTGATCGAAGCCGCACCGCTCCTGGCGATGCTGTTCGAGCGGGCGCCCCGCCTGCGCATCCTCGCCACGAGCCGCCTACCGCTCCGGCTGCGTGGCGAGCACGTCCTCGATGTCGAGCCCCTCCCGCAGGGAGACGCGACGAGTCTCTTCGTCGAGCGTGCGAGCGCCGCGAACAGGAGATTCGACCCCGAGGCGGAGGCCGAGACGGTGGCGGAGATCTGCAGGCGGCTCGACGGCCTGCCGCTCGCGATCGAGCTCGCCGCCGCGCGCATCGCCGTCCTCACGCCCCGGGCGCTCCTCGAGCGGCTCGGGCTCGCGCTCCTGACCGGGGGCGCGGCCGACCTGCCGGAGCGACAGCGGACACTCTCGGCGACGTTCGAGTGGAGCTACGACCTGCTCACGCCCTCCCAGCGCGACCTGCACGTCTCACTCAGCATCTTCGCGGGAGGGTGCACGCTCGAGGCCATCGAGGCCGTGTGCCCGAGCACGACCCTGCTCGACGATCTCTCTGCGCTCGTCTCCGGCGGCCTGTTGCGCAGGGAGGACCTCGCGGACGAGCCGCGCTTCCGGATGCTCCAGCCGGTCCGTGAGTTCGCGGCCGCAAAGCGCGACGCGGCAGGGGTGAGCGACGAGATCGGCGAGCGCCATGCCCTCTGGGTGGTGGCTCTGGCCGAGGAGGCTGAGACCGAGCTCGGCGGTCCGGAGCAGGCGGCCTGGCTCGACCGGCTGGAGCACGAGCTGGCCAACATCCGAGCAGCACTCGAGTGGTCGCTCGCCCACGGGCGCAGCGACCTGGTGCTCCGGATCAGCTCGGCACTCGGCCGGTTCTGGCGCGCCCACGGCCACATGACCGAGGCGCGGGAGTGGCTCGCGGTCGGGCTTGGCCTGGCCGACGACGCGGACCCCGCGCTGCGGGCACGCGCGCTGTGGGCCGCGGCTCGGCAGGCGATGGCGCAGAAGGACCGCGTCGCCGCCGTGCCGCTGCTCGAGGAGGCGCTCGAGCTCTTCCGCGCCCTCGGCCAGGGCCGCGACGAGGTCTTCGCCCTCTCCGAGCTCGGCGTGGCCGCGCTCGTGGCGGGCGACGTCGACCGCGCCGAGGCGCTCTGCTCGTCGGCCGTCGAAACGGCCCGGCGCCTGGAGGACGATCGTGCCGTGTCCGGCGCCGTGAGCCAGCTCGCAGCCGTGCGCGAGGTGCGTGGCGACCACGCCGGCGCGCTGGAGCTCCATGAGGAGGCGGTCGCGCTCCGTCGCCGGCTCGGTGATCGCATGCTCGTGGCCAACGCGCTCCACAATCTCGGGATCGCCTCACTGCTCGCGGACGATCTCGATCGGGCCGAGAGCGCTTTCGGCGAGGCGCTGACGCTCGCCCGCGACCTCGGCGACTCCCTGCACACGGCCGGTGCGCTCTGCGGGCTCGGCCAGGCGGCGCTGCTCGCGGGTGCGCTGGACTCGGCGGCCGAGCGGCTCCGCACGGCGCTGTGCATCTACGCCGAGCTGGCCGACGACCACGGCTGCGGGGAATGCGTGGACGGGCTTGCGGCCGTCGCCGCCGCCGCCGGGGATCCGGAGGAGGCCGCGAGGCTGTGGGGCGCCGCCGACGCCCTGCTCGGCCCAGGCGAGCCGGATCGCGACCCGATCGAGATCGCGTTGCTCCGCCGCTTCCGCCCCTACGTCGAGGCTCAGCTCGGGGCAGACGCATTCCTGACGCTCTCGCGCTCTGGCGAGTCGCTGTCCGCCGCCGACGTGCTCGCGCGACGGTCGCTGACGGCCTCCTTGCCCGAGACGACACTTCCGCAGTAAGGTCGCACGCGGAAAGGAGGGCATATGTCCGAGAAACGCATCTTCGAGGACGAAGGCGTGAAGTACTGGGAGGCGAAGGGCAACAGCTTCGAAGTCGCCGTAGAGCACGCGGCTGAGGCGGCGTTGTATGACGAAGACGCCGGCATTCGTGTGGGCGACGAGTTGGTGGTTGCGGCCACGATCGTCGTGATCGGATCGGGGTCGCACATCAGCGACTACATCGTGCGGCTCAAGCAGCCGGGAACCTAGTCGGCGGGCAGACCGCCTAGCCGGAGACGAGCGCCCGCGCGAAGTCGCGGGCGTCGAACGGGCGGAGGTCGTCCAGGGCCTCCCCCACGCCGACGAGCTTGACCGGCAGGCCGAGCTCGTAGGCGATCGCGACCGCGACGCCGCCCTTCGCGGAGCCGTCGAGCTTCGTGAGGGCGACGCCGGTCACGCCGACCGACTCGCCGAAGAGGCGGGCCTGCTGCAGGCCGTTCTGGCCCGTCGTCGCGTCGACGACGAGCAGCGTCTCGTGCGGCGCGCCCGGCAGCCGCGTCTCGATCACGCGGCGCACCTTCGCGAGCTCCTCCATCAGGTTCGACTGCGTGTGCAGCCGCCCGGCGGTGTCGATGATCGCCACGTCCTTGCCGCGGGCGCGCGCCGCCTCGACCGCGTCGAACGCGACCGCGGCCGGGTCGGCGCCGCGCTTGCCCCCAACGAAGTCGGCCTGCGCGCGGTCGGCCCAGATCTCGAGCTGCTCCTCGGCGGCGGCGCGGTAGGTGTCGGCGGCGCCGAGGAGCACGGACCGGCGATGCTCGCGCAGCTTCTGCGCCAGCTTGCCGATCGTGGTGGTCTTGCCGGTGCCGTTCACGCCGACGACCAGCACGACGCTCGGCGCCCCCTCGAGCCCGAGCGTCGGCGCCTCGCCGAACAGCTCGGTGATCTCCTCCGCGAGCGCCTCGTTGAGGTCCGGGATCTCGCCTCGCGCCTCGAGGCGCCGGACGAGCTCCGCCGTCGCGCGGACGCCGACGTCGCCCGCGATGAGCGCCTCCTCGAGCCGCTCCCAGGCCTCGTCGTCGGTCGGGTCGAAGGCCGCGGCCGCGATCTGCTCCGTGAGCGCCCGCCGGCTCTTGCCGAGCGAGTCCCGCAGGCGTCCGAAGAAGCCGGCCCGCTCCTGCTCCTCCTGCTCCGGCGCCGCGTCGGCGTCGCCGAGCAGCTCTCCCCACGTCCGCGACATCGGCGGAACGGTAGCTAGGCGCTGGCCGCGAGCGCCTCGCGCTCGCGCGGCACGCGGCGCGACACGATCTCGCTGACGCCGTCGTCGCCCATCGTCACGCCGTACAGCACGTCGGCCGCCTCCATCGTTCGCTTCTGGTGCGTGATGACGACGAACTGCGCGCGGTCGGCGTAGCGCCGCAGGAGCTCGACGAAGCGGGCGATGTTCGCGTCGTCGAGCGCCGCCTCGACCTCGTCCAGGAGGTAGAACGGGCACGGCTTCGCGAGGAAGAGCGCGAAGAGGAAGGAGATCGCGCCGAGCGCCTTCTCGCCGCCGGAGAGAAGAGACAGGCGCGTGATGCGCTTGCCGGCCGGCCGCAGCTCGACCTCAACCCCGGCCTCGCCCTCCTCGTCCTCGGACTGCACGAGGCGGAGCCGGCCCTCGCCGCCGGGGAACAGCGTGGCGGCGACCTCGGCGAAGTGGGCCGCGACCGCGGCGAAGGTCTCGTCGAACCGACGCTCGACCGTGGCGGCGAGGTCGGCGCGCAGGGCCTCGAGCTCGGCGAGGCTGCGCTCGAGGTCCTCGCGCTGCTCGACGAGCTCGTCGAGCCGCTCCTTCTCGGCCGCGTACTCCTCCTTCGCGAGCGGATTGACCTTGCCGAGCTCCTCGCGGCGCCGTTCGAGCCGTTCGGCCCTGGCCGAGAGCTCCTCGCGATCGTCTCCCTCGGCGCGCTCGTCGGTCGCCGCGTCGGTGAGGCGGCGCGTCGCCTCGGCTGTCTCCGCCTCCAGGCGGGCAAGCTCGACGTCGACGGCAGCAGCGCGCTCCGCGGCCTCTTCCGAGCGCTGCCGCTCCTCGACCTCCGCCGCGCCCAGCCGCCGCAGCTCACCGGCGAGCTCGCCCGTGCGGCGTGCGCCGACGTCGACACGGGCCTGGAGCGGCGACTCGAATCGCGCGGCGAGCGATCCGGCGTCGACGAGCGCAGCCACGAGCCGCGCGGCCGCCCCGGCGACTGCGGCCAGCAGCTCCGGATCGGCTGCGGCACGACGCGGCGAGCGCTCGGCCGCGGCGGCCTCCGCACTACGGGCACGGTCGGCCGCCTGCGCGGCGGCGGCGGCCGCGGTGTCGGCATCGGCGAGCAGCGCGACGGCCTCGCGCTCGAGCGCGGCGCCGTCGATCCCGGGGTCGACGGGGAGTGGGTTCCGCTCTCCACCGCCGAGCCGGGCGACGACCACGGCCGCGGACTGCGCGCGCTGCGCTGCATCCGAGGCCTCGCGCGCCGCGGCCGCTTCGTCGGCGCCGAGCGCCCGCAGCGTCGCGGCGAAGCCACCCGTCCGCTCGGCGTCGCGGTCGGCCCGATCGCGCAGCGGCGCGTCGAGCCGCGCAGCCGCAGCCGCCGCTCCGGCGAGCGTCTCCGCCAATCCGTCCGCCCGCTCCACCAGCCTCGCCAGCAGCGCCGGATCGGGCCGACGAACGCGCAGGTGCGCGACTGCGGCGTAGGCGCGCTCGGCGTCGGCCGCTCGTGCGAGAGCCGAGTCCGCGACGGCCGCAGCCGTCTCGGCCCGTGCGCGGAGCTCGTCGGCCTCGTCGGCGAGCACGCCGCGGCGTGCCTGCTGCTCCAGCAGCACCGCCTCGGCGGCCTCGCCCGCGAACCACAGCTCGCCCCGCTCAGGGTCGTACCCGAAGCCCTCCAGCGTCACGGCGGGCGTCGTCGAGCCCAGCAGCTCACCGAGTGGGACGACCGGCAGCGTGCCGAGCACGGACGGATCGGAGCCGACGAGCACCGTCAGGCTGCCGAGACCGGCGTCCCTGGCACGGTTGAGGAGGTCGAGGCCCGACGCCGCATCGGTCGCGAGCACGGCAGACGCGCGGGCGCGCAGCGCCGCGGCGATTGCGCGCTCACTCCCGGGCTCGGGGTCGACGAGCGAGAAGGCCAGCCGCTCACCCTGCTCGGCGAGCGCCCTCGCGGCGGGCGGAATGCCCTCACGCTCGGCGAGCGACCGCTCGAGCGCGGCCAACCGCTCACGCGCCGCGCGCGCCCGCTCGGCAAGATCGTCACGCTCCGTCGCCGCCGCCCGCGCGACGGCCGCAGCCTCGTTCGCGGCCCGCTCGAGCACGACCGGATCCGGCGCGTCCGCCCGTGCGGACGCCTGCGCCTCGACGAGCTCGGCGCGCAGCCGCTCGGCGAGCGTGCCGGCGGATTCGCGACGCACTGCGAGCCGCTCGCGCGCCGTTCGGAGGCGCAGCAACAAGGCGCCGGCCGTGCCGCCCGCAGCGGCTGTCAGGTCGGCCTCGACCGTGCCGCGGCGCTCGCGGAGCGCCTCGAGGCGCTCCTGCACCGATTGGGCGCGCTGCGCCTCGAGCGCCGCGAGCCGCTCGTGCACCAGCCTGGCCCGCTCCGCGGCGCCTCCGCTCGCCCGCGCAGCCTCTCGCGCCTCCGTGGCGGCGAGCCGTGCCGCATCCTCGAGCGCCTCGATTGCGCCATCGGCCGGTGCGGCCGCTGCGAACTCGAGCTCGCGGAGCTCCGCCTCCAGCCGCTCGCCAAGCGCCTCGGCCGACTCGCGCCGGACGTCGAGCCGCTCGACGGCACTGCGCAGGCGGTAGAGACCACCGAGCGCCGCCTCTCGCCGGCCGGCGGCGTCGCCGAGCTCGTCCTCGGCGCGCTGGCGCTCCTCGAGCAGGGCCTGCAGCCGCTCGGCCGCGCCTCGCCTGGCGAGCGCCGCCGCCGTCCGCCGCTCCTCGGCCTCGACGCGCCGCTCGGCGATCATCGCGAGATCCAGTTCCGCGATCCGAGCGAGCAGCCGCGCGATCTCGCCTCGGAGCTTCTCGGCCCGCTCCGCCGCCGTCGCCTGGAGCGCCAGTGGCCGCAACCGCTTGCGCACCTCCGCCTCGACGTCTCGCGCCCGCTCGACCTGGAGCCCGACGCGGGCGAGCTTCAACTCGGCGCGATGCCTGCGCCGCTTGAACTTCCCGAGGCCTGCCGCCTCCTCCAGGAGCGCGCGTCGATCCTCCGGCCTCGACGCGAGCACCGCGTCCACCTTGCCCTGGCCGACGATCGAGTGCATCGCACCACCCAGCCCGACGTCGGCCAGCAGCTCGACGAGGTCGGTACGCCGGACCGACGCGCGGTTGACGAGGTACTGGCCCTCGCCGCCGCGGTGCAGCCGGCGCTCGATCGAGACCTCCCGGAACGGCAGCTCCGCGAGCGCGCCGTCCTCGTTGTCGAACACGAGCTCGACCTCGCAGTGGTCGGCAGGGCGCCGGTCGCCTCCGCCCGCGAAGAGCACGTCGTCGGGCTTCTCCGCGCGCAGCTCCGACGGTGTCAGCGACCCGGCCGCCCACACGATCGCGTCGGCGACGTTCGACTTGCCCGAGCCGTTCGGGCCGACGACGACCGCGACGCCCGGCTCGAGGCGAATCTCGACGGCGTCCGGGAACGACTTGAAGCCGCGCAGGCGGAGCGAGCGCAGGTGCACGCGCGGAGGCTAGCCGTGTCGGCGGACGACCTCGCCGCGCCACCGAGGTGCGGGCGCGGCCTCCCCGAGGCGGCCGCGCCCGCGACCCGGCTAGCAGCTCACGCGCGGGTTCCAGGCGGCGAAGATGCCGCCGAACGGGCTCGGTCTGGCAGGGCGGCCCGCGAGCACGCGCGCGACCGACGGGTCGACCGCCATGTCCCGGAAGGGCGCGAGTGGGCTCGGCGTCGCGAGCGGGTCACACGCCCCCTGCAGCAGGCGGACGCCGCCCGGCAGCCCGGCCGCAAACGCCTGCACGAGGCTCGTCTTGCCCGCGCCGGCCTCGCCGCCGACGAGCGCGAGGCGCCCCTCGCCGCCTCGCGCGTCGTCCAGCAGCCAGCTCAGCTCGGCGAGGAGATCCGCTCGCTCGACGAGCTCCATGCCCGCACGCTAGACGCGCAGGCAATGCGTTTCCAGCCTGTTGCTAGGAGGGTTCGGCGGAACGTCGCTCGTCGTCGGGGGTGCGCTGGTCGCGTCGAGGCAAGGACGCAGGGAGCGTCCATATGCAGACATATGGACGCGACTGAGGACGCCGCCTCGGGGCGACCAGCGCGGCCCGACGGCACAGCTCGATGTTTCGCCGGACCCTCCTAGGTCTCCTCGGCCATGCCGAGGATGTCCTGGCGCGACATCTTCCCCGCGAGGTCGGGGTGCGCCTCGCCGACGTGCCGCTCCACCTTCGCGACGAGCTCGTCGTCGCTCTCGGCCCGGACGACCTCGCCGCACTCGCAGTTGATGACCTTGCCCATCGACGCCTCCTTCGCAGGGTGAACGGGGCGCATTGTCGTCGACCCGGGTTGCGAGTACGTTGGCGGAAGCTTGGCGGAGACCCGGATCCACCTCTGCGGCCGGCTCGTCGCCAGGATCGAAGGCCGTCGCGTCGAGGCGGCGCTGCCGGGGCGTCAGGGCCGGCTGCTCTTCGCGTACCTCTGCGCCAACCGGCGACGCGCCGTGGGTCGCTCGGAGCTCATCGATGCGATATGGGCCGTCGACCCGCCCGATGCGACCGACGCGGCGCTGAACGCGCTGCTCTCGAAGCTGCGGCGGCAGGTGCCGCTCGATGGCCGAAACGCCGTCACGATGCACCTCGCCGACGGCGCGTGGGTCGACCTGGAGGTCGCAGCCGAAGCGCTGCATCGCGCCGAAGCTGCGGTCAGACGCGGCGATTGGCGCACGGCCTACGGCCCAGCGCGGGTCGTGCAGCACATCTCGCGCCGCGAGTTCCTGCCTGGCGAGAGCGCGCCGTGGGCCGACGCGGTCCGACGGCAGCTCGACACGTCGTACCTGCGCGCGCTCGAGCTCGTCGCCGAGGCGTCGCTCGCTATCGGCGGCGGCGAGGTGGACACCGCCGAGCGAGCTGCCCGAGCGCTCGTCGAACAGGCACCGCTGCGCGAGTCGGGGCATCGCCTGCTCATGCAAGTGCTCGACCGCCGAGGGAATCGCGCGGATGCGCTCGCCGCGTACGACGATCTGAGGATTCGCTTGCGCGAGGAGCTCGGCGCGCCGCCGAGCCCGGAGACACAGGAGCTGCACCGCCGGCTGCTCGGCTGACGCCGCCTCCGCGGCTGATCCGTTCAGCCCGCGCGTGCGTCGACGACGGCGAGCGCCTCGAGCGTCCGCCCCGCGGCCTCCTGCTCGGCGTCCTTCTTGGAACGGCCCTTGCCCCGGCCGAGCTCCTCGCCGTCGACGAGGGCGGCGCAGACGAAGCGCCGGTCGTGCGGCGGGCCCTCCACGTCGAGGACGGAGTAGGAGACCTGCCGCCCGCTCCGCGCAAGCACTTCCTGCAGCTCGGTCTTGTGGTCGATCGTCGTCGTGCGCGCCTGCTCGATGCGGCCCTCGAAGGCCTCGACGACGGCGCCCTCGATGGCCTCGAAGCCGTGCTCGAGGTAGAGCGCCGCGATCGCCGCCTCGAGCAGCGCGGCGAGGACGTTGCGGCTGCGGACGATCCTGGCGAGCTCGTCCGGCGGCGTGTCGCCGGCCCGGTCGGCGAGCTGGCCGCCAAGGTCCAGCTCCTTCGCCACGACCGCACAGCTCTGGCGCGAGACGACGTGCGAGCGGATCTTCGCGAGCCGCCCCTCGGATGCGTCGGGAAGCCGGTCGTAGAGCGCCCGCGCGATCGCCAGCTCGAGCACGCTGTCGCCGAGGAACTCCAGTCGCTCGTACGAGGCGCTGCGCTCGCGCGCCCACGAGGAATGCGTGAGCACGTGCCCGAGCCGCTCGTCGGGAAGCGACGCGATCAGGCGCGCGAGCTCGGAGGGTGCGCTCGCGGCCTTCGCGGCAGTCTTACTGGTGCGAGGAGACGTAGTCGACGGCCTGGCCGACGGTCTGGATCTTCTGCGCGTCCTCGTCCGAGATCTTGATCCCGAACTGATCCTCGAGCTCCATGATCAGCTCCACGAGGTCGAGCGAATCGGCGTCGAGATCCTCCTGGAAGTTCGCTTCCTCGGTGACCTCGGATTCCTCGATGCCGAGCTGGGTGCTCAGAACGTCCTTCACCCGCTCGTAGATCTCTTCACGGGACGCAGCCACTCAGTACCTCACTCCTCTACCGTCGGGGTCGCAGGGCGCGCGGATGCTACCACCTTCGACGGCAGTGTTTCCGCAAGCCGCGCCACGACGTCGTGCTCGACGCCGCGGGCGGCAAGCCGCACGGCGTTTGCGACCGCAACGCGGCTGCTCGAGCCGTGCGCGATGACGACGAGGCCGCGCAGCCCGAGCAGGTACGCGCCGCCGTAGGTGTCGGGATCGAGGCGTGCGCGCAGCCGCCGCGCCGCGGGCCGGACGAGGAGCCCGCCGAGCTTCCCCCGGCTCGTCGCCTCGATCTCCCGTCGCAAGGCGTCCAGCACCGCGCGGATCGTCCCCTCGAGCAGCTTCAGCGCGATGTTGCCGGTGAATCCGTCGCACACGACGACGTCGGCGGCGCCCGCGAGCAGGTCGTGGCTCTCAGCGTTGCCGGCGAAGTCGATGTCGCTGTCGGCGAGCAGCGCGTGTGCGTCGAGCGTCAGCTGGTTGCCCTTCTCGGGCTCCTCCCCGATCGACAGCAGCCGCACCTCGGGCCGCTCGATGCCGAGGATCTCCGTCGCGAAGATGGCGCCCATGTGCGCGAACTGGAGCAGGTGCTCGGGCCTCGCGTCGGCGTTTGCGCCGCTGTCGAGGAGCACGGACGGCCCGCGTTCAGTCGGGATCGGCACGGCGATGGCCGGCCGCAGCACGCCCGGCACGCGGCGGAGCTCGAGCAGCGACGCCGCCAGCATCGCGCCGGTGTTCCCGGCGGAGACGACCGCGTCCGCGTCCCCGTCGGCGACGGCCCGAACCGCGCGCACGAGCGACGAGTCGGGCTTGCCGCGGACGGCCTCCGCCGGCTTCTCGTCCATCGCGATCTCGCCCGTCGTCGCCACGAGCTCGAGGCCCGAGGTCTCGAGGCCGGCGGGCCCGAAGAGGATCGGCTGCAACCCGTCCGAGCGCGCGTCGAGCGCACCGGCGACGATCTCGTCAGGAGCCTTGTCGCCGCCCAACGCGTCGACGGCGACCCGGATCACGCGGCTACGGGGCAGGCGCGCGGAGCGGGTCGATCTCGCGGCCGCGATAGTGCTTGCACGTCGGGCAGGCGTGGTGCGGGCGCGTCGGCGAGCCGCAGTTCGGGCAGAGGTTGACGCGCGGCGCCTGGATGCCGTGCTGCGCGCGACGCTTGTCGCGGCGGGCCTTCGACGTCTTCTTCTTCGGGACGGCCATGAGCGGCGACGAGTATAGCCGCAACCCGTTGCGCAGCCCGCTTCGGGGCGAGACGATGCGCGGCCGGATGCCCGAGCCCTATCGCACCAGCCTCGAGCGCTTCCAGGACGTGGCCGACTGGCACGTCTCCGAGGCGGGCGAGCTCGTCTCGCCCGAGGCCGACGCCGCCTTCCCGTTCACCCACGCGATCGCGTCCTGGAACGCGGAGACGCCTGCCGGCAGCACGCTCGAGACGGAGCTGCGCGCGCGGGTCGGCGACCGCTGGACGCGGTGGTTCGCCCTCGGTGTCTGGGCCTCGGACGACGGCCGGCGCTCGGTCGCAGGCCAGCGGGACGCCGACGGCGCGGTCGAGGTCGACACGCTCGTGCTCGGCGAGCCGGCGACGGCCTACCAGCTTCGTCTGCGGCGCGGCGGAGCAGCGGAGCCAACGGTGCGCAGCATGGCCGTGGCGACATCGACGGCGCCCGTGCGGCCGGCCGGGCTCGTCCCGGGCGACCCGTCGGCCTGGGGCCGGGCGCTCGACGTCCCGCCCTGCTCGCAGATGGTCTACCCGGACGGCGGCAACGTGTGGTGCAGCCCGACGTCGGTGGCGATGGTGCTCGGGTTCCACGGGTTCATGCCGGGCGCCTGCGAGCGGCGCGTGCGCCACGCGGTCGCCGGCGTGCACGACCCCGCCTACGGTCACGGCAACTGGCCGTTCAACACGGCCTATGCCGCCGAGCACGGCTTCGAGGCCGTCGTGGCGCGCTTCGAGTCGCTCGCCACACTCGAGCCGTGGCTCGCGGCGGGCGTGCCGTTGGTCGTCAGCTACGCCTGGCGGGACGGCGAGCTCGACGGAGCCCCCGTGTCGGGCAGCGACGGCCACCTCGGCGTGCTCGTCGGGTTCGACGCGGCCGGCGATCCGATCGTCAACGACCCGGCCGCAGCGACGGACGACGACGTGCGGAGAACCTACGACCGGGCGCAGCTCGAGTCGCTCTGGCTCGAGCACTCCGGCGGCGCGACGTACCTCATCTGGCCCGCGGGGCTGCGCGGGGTGCCGGCGATCGGCCGAGGCTGACCTCGCGCGTCGGCGCGATCCGCTCCAGGAAGCGGCGGTCATGCGACACGACGACGGCGGCGCCGTCGTAGCCGGCGAGCGCCGTCTCGAGCTGCTCGACGGCCTCGAGGTCGAGGTGGTTCGTCGGCTCGTCGAGCACGAGCAGGTTCACGCCGCGGGCCTGAAGCTCGGCGAGTCGAGCCCGCGTTCGCTCGCCGGGCGAGAGAGAGCCCTCGACACGCAGCACGTCGTCCGCGCCCAGGCCGAACTTCGCGAGCAGCGTCCGTGCCTCCTCGGGCGCGAGGCCGGTCCTGGAGCCGAAGAGGTCGAGCAGCGTCCTCGAGTCGTCTGCGGTGCGCCGCTGCTCCAGCGAGCCGATCACCGTGCGACGGCCGAGCCTGCGCCGGCCGGCCGAAGGCGCCAGCTCGCCGAGAAGCACCGCGAGCAGCGTCGACTTGCCGCACCCGTTCGGGCCGGTGACGGCGATCCTCTCCCCGGGACGGACGTCGAGGTCGACCGGGCCGAGGCGGAACCGGCCCCGCTCGGCGACGGCGCCTTCGAGCGACACGACGAGATCGCCCGGCCGCTCCCCGGCCCGCAGCTCGAGCTGCAGCTCCCAGGGCTCGAACGGCTTGTCGGGCAGCTCGTTCCGCTCGAGCAGCTTCTCGGCCTGCCGCACCTTCGTCATGAGCGCGTGCGTGCCGCGGCGGTCGGCGCCGCCCGTCTTCTCGCCCAGACCTGCTCCCTGGGCCCGCGCCTCGTTCTTGCGCCTGGAGAGCAGGCCCGTCAGCTCGCGCCGCCGCTGCTGCGCCTGCTCGAAGTCGGCGTCGGCCCGGCGCCGGGCCTCGTCCCGCGCCGCCTCGTACTCGCTCCAACCGCCGGCGAACTCCCGTAGCCGCCGCTTCCAGGGGTCGATCTCGGCGATCCGTGTAACCGTCCGGTCGAGGAAGGCGCGGTCGTGCGAGACGACGACGAGGCCCGCGTCGAGTCCGTCGAGGAACCCTTCCAGGCGCTCGAGACCGTCGAAGTCGAGGTCGTTCGTCGGCTCGTCGAGCAGGAACAGGTCGAAGCGCGCGAGCAGGATCGCCGCCAGCGCCGCCCGGGCGCGCTCGCCGCCGGACATCGCCGCGAGCGGCCGCTCGAGCTCGACCGGCAGCCCAAGGTCGGCGCACACCGTCCGTGCCCGGGCCTCCAGGTCGCCGCCGCCGAGGTGCAGGAAGCGGTCGAGCGCCGGGGGGTAGGCGTCGCCCGTTCCTCCTGCCGCGAGGTCGGCGGAGGCCTGCTGCAACTCGCGCTCGGCGTCCGCGACGCCCGTGCGACGGGCGAGGTAGGAGTGGAGCGTCTCGCCGGGCCGGGCGTCAGGCTCTTGCGGCAGGTAGCCCGCCGCGAGCGTCGGGGGAGCACGCGTGACGGCGCCGGCGTCCGGCTCGTCGAGGCCCGCCAGGATCCGCAGCAGCGTCGACTTGCCGACGCCGTTCGGCCCGACGAGCCCGAGCCGGCTGCGCGGGCCGACGGTGAGCGTGACGTCGTCGAGCACGACGTGCGCGCCGAAGCCTTTCGTGACGCCTGCGAGGGTGACTCGCACGGGACGGAACCTCCTGACCGTGGACGGTGCGCGCCTGCAGCGGCGCGGAGAGCGGTATGCGGTCGGTCAGTCCGTCATGAGCGGGCGCCTGGGCGCCGGGCCTCAGTCTAGCCGGTCTTTCGCGCCGCTAGAGCCGGTCGCGCAACGCTTCGAGCACCGCCCACCGCGGATCCGGTGTCGCGTCGTCGTGCTCGTGCGGCTCCACGTTCAGATCCTTGCCGCAGACGGGGCACAGGCCCTTGCAGTCAGGCGCGTGGAGGATCTGGTCCGGCAACGCGAGCGCGATCGCGTCGCGCGCCCACGTCGACAGCTCGATCTGGTCGTCGACGACGTACTCGCTGCGGAGCTCCGGCCCGCCCGAGGGATCGGCGTCGTGGTACTCCTGCGCGTCGACCTCGACGTCGACGGCCGCGTCGGAGAGGCAGCGCATGCACGGCCCGTGAAGCCGTACGGCGAACCGCAGGCCGAGGACGAGCCCGCTCGTCGCCCGCGCGACGGCCAGCTCGACCGGCGCCTCCGGCGGCACCGGCAGGTACCGCTCGCCGCCCAGGTCGAACGGCTCGAGCTCGACGGCGACGGCCTCGCGGTGCTCTTCCCCGGGGCGGAGGCGCAGCCGGCGTAGCGAATACCGCTTCATACGTCCAGCCTAGCCAGGTCGTAAAAGCCCTGTAAAGGACGGCGTTGAGGCGCCCGCAGCAGGGTAGGACCGTGCTCGACCCACCAACCTCAGGGGGACTTCAATGAGACAACGACTGTCGTCCGAGCTCGGCTCGCTCCGTGTTCGTGCATTGCTCGGCACCCTGGCGGCCGCGACGCTTGCCGTTGCCGTCTTCAGCGCCTTCGGGCAGGCGGCCGCCCAGGTGCGGCCGGACAACACGGCGCCGCCGACGGTGTCCGGCGAGGCCGTCGTCGGCTCGACGCTCTCCTCGACCACGGGTACGTGGACCGGCACCGAGCCGATCGTCTACGACTACCGCTGGCGCCGGTGCAACGCCTCGGGTGCGAACTGCGTCGACCTCGGCGGCGGGCTGGCTAACGACCAGACGTACGTCGTGCGGAGCGGCGACGTCGGCTTCACGCTGCGTGTTCGCGTCACCGCGCGGAACAGCGACGGCAACGCGTCCGCGGTGTCGCTGCCGACCCAGCGCGTCGTCGCGTCGAGCCTCCCTCCGGGGGCGATCAAGCTCCCGAGCGGCGAGACGTCGATTCCCGCGACGAGCGTCCCGGCGACCGAGCGGCTGATCGTCGACTCGGTCACCTTCAGCCCGGACGTCCTGCGGAACCGCACGACGCCGATCACGCTCCGCGTGAAGGTCAAGGACACGCGTGGCTACGTCGTGCGCGACGTGCTCGTGTTCGTGCGCTCGACGCCGGTCGTCACGTCGACCCCGCCCGAGAGCAAGACGACCCAGGACGGCACGATCACCTACACGGTGCAGCCGGAGTCGGACCTGCCGATCCGGAACGGCTACGCCGTGCAGTTCTTCGTGCGGGCCCGGAAGGAGGGCGACCGGCCGCTCGCCGGCATCGCCGGCTATCGCCTCGTGCAGGTGACGACGGCGACGTAGTCATCACGGGTGCGGGCGGTGGCGCGGTGCGCCGCCGTCCGCGGCCGGCCCTACGACGAGACGAACGTGGCCTCGTCCTCGAGCTCGCGCGGCCCGACGCCGGCGACGACCGTCTCCTGCGACCGCTCCTGCAGCCGCTCGCGGCCGCGCTTCACCGCCGTGAGGAACTTGTCGAGGTTGACCTCGAGCGTGGAGAGGATGCCGTCGGCCCAGTCCTCCATCTCGAGCCGGGTCTCCCGCGCCTGCCGGCGGGCGTCGTCGACGATGTCCTGTGCCTGGCGCTCGGCGAGCTTCACGATCTCGGTCTGGGAGGCCTCCCGAACGGCCTGCTCGCGGGCCTCGCCGATCAGCCGATCGGACTCCCGCTTCGCCTCGGCCAGCATCTCCTGGCGCTCCTTGACGATCCAGCGCGCCTGCTTGATCTCTTCCGGAATGGTGGCCCGCATCTGGTCGAGAATGTCGTAGATCTCCTCGCGGTCGATGCGCACCTGGTCGGTCAGGGGGACGGCCTTCGCGTTGTGCACGAGGTCGTCGAGCTTGTCGATCAGAACTAGGACGTCCATGGGTTTCAGTCTACTCCTGGGGGCTGACGGGAGCGCCGGGCCGCCCGTCCGGGAACAGCTCCCGGAAGCGCCGCGCGACGGTGTCGGGAACGAGCTCCTCGACCTTGCCGCCGAACGCCGCGATCTCCTTCACGCCGCTCGAGCTGACGAAGCTGACACTCGGGCTCGCCATCACGTAGACGGTCTCGATGTCGGGGGCCAACGTGCGGTTCAGCTGATTCATCTGGAACTCCCACTCGAAGTCCGAGATCACGCGCAGACCCTTCACGATCACCTTCGCGTCCCAGCGCTTCGCGAAGTCGACCACGAGCTCCTTGAACACCTCGACCTCGACGTTGTCGAGCCCCGTCGTGGCCGCCTGCAGGAACGAGACGCGCTCGTCGAGCGAGAACATGGGCTGCTTGTGGCGCGGGTCGCTGACGACGCCGACCACGAGCCGGTCGAAGATCGCAGCCGCCCGTTCGATCACGTCGACGTGCCCGTTCGTGACGGGGTCGTAGGTGCCCGGATAGATCGCGGTGATCATGGTCGGAAGAGCGTGAGTCGCGCGGAACCGTACCGTCGGCTCGTGACGAGGTCGAGCGGCAGCACCGGTTCCGTCCGGGCGTCCGTCTCGACGACGAGCAGGCCGGCCTCGGCGAGCAGCGAGGGCAGCACGCCCGAGAGGCGCCCTTCCAGCGCCGGCCACGCCCCGTACGGCGGGTCGACGAGCACGAGGTCGTGGCGGCGGCCGGCAGCGCGTTCCCGGCGCACCGCGGCGAAGACGTCCTCGCAGTGCACGAGCGCGCCGGTGAGATCGAGCTTCTCGAGGTTCGCTCCGATCGCCCTGCACGCGGCCCGGTCGGACTCGACGAACACGCACCGGGCGGCGCCGCGCGACAGCGCCTCGAGCCCCATCGCCCCCGAGCCGGCGAACAGGTCGAGCACGCTCGCCCCGTCGACGGGGCCGATCAGGTTGTAGGCCGCCTCCCGCACCCGGTCGCCGGTCGGACGGGTGGCGACGCCCTTCGGCGCGGCGATGCGATGCCCCTTGCGAGTGCCGGCGATGATGCGCATCGCCGGGACGCTAGCGGCGTCAGGCAGCGAGCAGCCAGGCCCCGGAGGCGACCGCGATGCGGTCGTCGTAGCCGCCCACGACGAGCACAGACCCGTCGCGGAGCCGGGTCGCCGTCGCGAACGAGAGCACCTGCCCCGTCCCGTCCACGGGGCGGAACGACCGGCTCGCCGGCTCGTACACCTCCGCCTCCTCGGCGCCGCCCACGACGAGCGCCCGTCCGCCGGGCAGTGGCACGACCGCGTCGGGAAGCTTGAAGCGCCCGGAATGCATGCTCGCCACCGGCACGAACCGGCCCGTCGCGGCGAGGTAGAGCTCGCCGCTCGCATGCCGGCCGGCGAAGTCTCGAGCGTCGGAGCCGCCGGCGATCAGGACGCCGCCACGAGCCGCCACGGCGGCATGTTTGTGCCGTGGCACGGCCATCGGCGGCGCGGAACGGAACCTGCCCGTGCGCGGGTCGTAGACCTCCGCGCTGCGGAGCACACGCCGGCCGTCGCTGCCGCCCGTGACCAGGACACGCCCGTCCGGTAGGAGCGCGGCCGCGTGCGCCGCCCGCGCCGTGCTCATGGAGCCCGTGGCGCGGAAGCGGCCGGTGCGCGGGTCGAAGACCTCGGCGCTCCGCAGGTCGCGCGTTCCGTCTTCGCCGCCGACCACCAGCACGCGCCCGTCCCGGAGCACCGTGGCCGTGAAGCCGCCGCGCGGCGAGCGCAGCCCTGCCACTCGAACGAACCGCCGCGCGCCGGGCCGCAGCCGCTCGACCGACGCCGTCGGCAGCTGGCCGCGCCACCCGCCGAGGACGAGCACGGACCCGTCGCGCAGCCGAACCGCGGCGTGCCCGACCACCGGTCCCGTCAGCGGCGGGCCTGCCCTGAACCGGCGCGTCGCCGGGTCGAAGACCTCCGTCGTGGCGCCCCGACCGTCGGTCTCGCAGCCGTCGAGGGTACAGCCGCCCGCGATCAGCACCTCGCCGGACGTGAGCACCGTCGCGGAATGAACAGCCCGTGGGGTGGTCGGCCCGTCGAGCGGGGGCACGGTGCCGCCCGCGGCCGTGAGCGGCACGAGGAGCAGCGCAAGCACGAGCTTCATCGCCACCGGTACACCCGCGGCGGGCGGGACGTTCCCGTGGCTCAGACGGGGCGCGGCTCGAGGAGGCGCACGACGATCTCGTACGCGCCGCCCTCGTAGGAGGTCCATTCGACGTGGCCGAGTCGCTTGATCAGCGCCAGAGCGGCCGGATTGTCCGTCGCAACCGTCGCGGACAGGCGGCGGATGCCGTTCCCGGCGGCGATCGCGGCCAGCGCCTCCGCGAGCCTTGCGCCCACGCCGCGGCCCTGCCAGGCGTCCACGACCTCGAACGCGACCTCGGCGGTGTCCGAGCTCGTCCGCACATACCTGGCAATGCCGACCGCGCGGCCCGAGCGGGGATCCGAGGCCACGACCGCCTCGCGGCCGCAGCAGCCGACGTCCACGAGGTGCTCGAGCTCCGGTTCGCGCAGGCGCGGCTTCGGGCCGTGGAACCGCCGCCTGCGGGAGCGCTCGGAGAGTCCCTCGAAGACCTGCTGCACAGGGCGGCGCTCACCGCCGGCGAGCCGGCGGATCGGAAGGGAATCGGTGGCGATCGTGGACATGTCACTGTTGTAGACGCCACAGGGCTCCCGCGAATTCGCGTAAACCGGCCATTTTTCGGCGGTCACCCGTACGGGCCATCGCGCTACCGTCTCGGCGGTGGAGCAGGAGATCCGCTTCCTCGACTCGGAGCTCGGCTCGTTCGCCGTCGCCTCGGTCGGCAGCGGAGCGCCGCTTGTCATGCCCTGCTGGTGGATCGGCGGCGTCGACGTCCAGTGGCAAGTGCCCGGCTTCCGGACCTTCGTCGAGGCCCTCGGCCGCCAGCACACGGTCGTCCGCTACGACCATCCCGAAGGACACCGGCCGCCCGGCGGGCTCGCGGAGGAATTGGTGCTGCTCGGCCGAGTCGTGGAGCACGTCGGCGGACCGGTCTCGCTGTTCGCCGCCTCGTCGTCCGGCTGCGCCTCGATCGCGTTCGCCGCCGAGCGGCCGGAGCTCGTCGAGCGCCTGGTGCTCTACGGGGCGTATGCCGACGGCGCCCGGATCACGACGCCGGAGGTGCAGGAGTCGCTGCTGGGGCTCGTCCTCGCGCACTGGGGGCTCGGCGCGAGGGCCCTCGCCGACGTGTTCATGCCGGATGCCGGGCCGGTCGAGCGCGAGCAGTTCGCCACCTTCCAGCGCCGAGTCGCCACGCCGGCGCAGGCGGCGCGCCTCATGCTCGAGGTGTACACCCTCGATGCGAGTGGCTACCTCCCCCGAGTCGTCACGCCGACCATGGTCCTGCACCGCGAAGGCGACAAGGCCATCCCGTTCGCGCTCGGCCGGGAGCTCGCGGCGGCCGTGGGGGGTGCGCGCTTCGTCCCGCTCGTCGGACGCAACCACTTCCCCTGGGTCGGCGACGTCGACGCCGTCCTACGGCCGGTGCTGGCCTTCCTGGCCGGCGCCGAGTCGTCAGACACGGCCGTCGACGACTCGCCGCTGAGCGACCGCGAGCGGGAGGTGCTGGCCCTCGTCGCGCGTGGGCTCTCGGACCCCGAGATCGCGGAGCTCCTCGTGTTGAGCCCGCACACCGTGCACCGGCACGTCGCGAACCTCCGCCGCAAGCTGCGCCAGCCCTCACGCGCCGCGGCCGTCGCCGAGGCGGCGCGCCTCGGCCTGCTCTAGCTCGCTCTAGGACTCTCCGAGCAGCTCCGCCTCGGCGAGGAGGCGGTCGACCTCGTCCGCGAGCGGACCGGGCTCGCCGGCGAGGGCCTGCGCGGCGTCGCGGGCGCGCTCCAGCAGCTCGCGGTCGGCGCGGAGCCGTGTGAAGCGCAGGTCCGAGAGTCCCGACTGGCGTGCGCCGAGCAGCTGGCCCTCGCCGCGGATCTCGAGGTCCCGCTCCGCGAGCTCGAAGCCGTCGGTCGTCGCCACCATCGCCTCGAGCCGCTCTCGTGCCGTGTCGGTGAGCTCCTCCTTCGCCCGTGAGATCAGGAGGCAGTAGCTCTGCTCCGCTCCGCGGCCGACGCGCCCGCGGAGCTGGTGCAGCTGGGCGAGACCGAAGCGATCGGCCTCCTGGACGATCATGATCGTCGCGTTCGGGACGTCCACGCCGACCTCGATCACCGTCGTCGCCACGAGGACATCGAGCTCGCCGGCCTTGAAGCGCGCCATGACGTCACGCCGCTCGACAGGTCGCATCCGGCCGTGCATGCAGCCGACGCGGAAGTCGCTGAGCTCGGCGCGCCGCAGCCGCTCGGCCTCGGCCTCGGCCGCGCGGGCGAGCGTCGTCTCCGATTCCTCGACGAGCGGACAGACGACGTACGCCTGACGCCCGTCCGCGAGGTGAGCCCGCAGCCGCGAGTACGCATCGCTGGAGCGATCCTCGGCCACCCAGGCCGTGACGACCGGCTTCCGCTCGGCGGGCGGCTTCGCGATCTCGGAGACGGCCAGGTCGCCGTAGACGGTGAGCGCCAGCGTGCGCGGGATCGGCGTGGCCGTCATGTGCAGCACGTGCGGCGAGCGGCCCTCTGCGAGCGCGCTTCGCTGCTCGACGCCGAAGCGGTGCTGCTCGTCGACGACCGCCACGCTGAGATCGGCGAACTCGACCTCGCGTTGGATCAGAGCGTGCGTGCCGACGGCGACCTGTGCATCGCCGGATGCGATCAGAAGCCGTGCCTGTGCGTGCTCACGGGCACCGAGTGCGCTCGTCAGCAGCACGACGCGGACGCCGAGCTCGCCGCACAGGCCCTCGATGGTGAGGAAGTGCTGCTCGGCCAGCGTCTCCGTCGGCGCCATGAGCGCACCCTGGCGGCCGCCCTCTGCGGCGCGCAGGAGCGCGTAGAGGGCGACGACGGTCTTCCCCGAGCCGACCTCGCCCTGCAGGAGGCGCTGCATCGGCACGGTGCGGCCGAGGTCGGCGTCGAGCTCCGAGATCGCCTGCTCCTGGCCCGGCGTCAGCGTGAACGGCAGCGCGGCGCGGTAGCGGTCGACGAGCTCGCCGGGCGCCGGAAGCGCCGCCGCGACCGCCGACTCACGCTCGGCGGCACGCCGCGCCAGCGCCAGCTGCAGAAGCAGGAGCTCGTCGAAGGCGAGCCGCCTGCGCCCCGCCTCGGCCTCGCCGAGCGTGCGCGGACGGTGCAGCGCCTGGAGCGCGTCGGCGCGCAACGGCAGCCCCTCGCCGGCACGGAGCGACCCGGGCAGCGCGTCGTGGGCGTCGCGGGCGTGCAGGAGCGCCGCCTCCGCGAGCGTGCGCAGCGTCTTCTGCGCCAGCTCCTCGCTCGCCGGGTAGACCGGCGCGAAGTCCGCGGTCTGCGACTCGTCGCCCTCGAGGTCGTACGTGGAGACGTTGAAGCCGTAGCGGTTGCGCTGGCCGCGCAGGCGGACGCGCGTCCCGGGCGCCAGCCGGGCCTCGAGCCACGGCTGGTTGAACCAGGTCGCCTGGAGCTCGCCGCTGCCGTCCTCGACCCGCGCCGTGAGGATGTGCAGCCGACCGCGCCGGCGGCCGCGCGCCGATCGCACGACGGCCTCGACGACCGCCTCCTCGTCGCCGAAGAGGTCCGCGATCCGCTTCACCGGCACGGGCTCCTCGTAGCGCCGCGGCCGGTGCGCCAGCACGTCGCCGATCGTCGCGAGCCCGAGGTTCCGGAGCCGCCCGGCGATCGTCTTGCCGATGCCCGGCAGCGAGTCGAGCGGCCGCTCGAGCTCCTCGGGCCGCGGCCGCCCACGCGTCGGCGGCCAGACGGCAGGCGGGTCCACGCCGGCGAAGCCGGCGGGTCCACGGACCGTACTCGCGACGCGCGCCAACGGTCCGAGTATAGGAACGGGGACCGGACGCCCCGCATCCTCAGGCGTCGGGTGTGCGCACCCCGTCGCGGAGCATGGCCGCGGCACGCTCGACGCGCCGCTGCCGCGTCCCGGCTCGCTTCGCCTCCTCGATCCAGCGGACGTACTCGCGCCGGTGCGTGACCGACAGCGACTCGAAGAAGGCGAGCTCGTCGGCCCCGAGCACAGCGCGGAGGTCGTCCGGGAGCTCGACCGTGCGCGGCTGGTCGTCTCGCTCGAGCTCGACGTCGACGAGGTCGCCCGGCCCGACTCCACCGGCCGCCTCGCGGAGCTCGCGGTTCAGCCCGAGCAGGTAGCGGCCGCCGTACACGGCGACGGTCGAGCGAAACGGCGCGCCGTTGACGGTCCCTCGGATCGGCGCCCGCTTTGCGCCGAAGAACGCCGGTACGTCGAGGGGGATCTCCACGAGGTGCCCGCCGCGACCGGCCGCCTCGACGAGGCCCTCGAAGCGCTCCACTACTCCTCCTGGAACCAGAACACGCCGACCGTGCCCGGGCCGGCGTGCGTGCCGACGACCGCGCCAAGTGTCGTGACGTGCTCGATCTCGGCCTGGGGGCGCACCTCGCGGACAAGCTGCTCGAGCTCGGCGACGCGGTCCGGCGCCTGCGCGTGCGCGATCCCGACCCGTAGCCCGGGACCCTCCGTGGTGGCCGCGGTGAAGCGGCTGCCGAACTCGGCCATCGCCTTGCCCCAGCCGCGGACCCGTGTCAGCGGCACCACCTCCCCATCCGTGATGGTCAGCACGGGCTTGACGTTGAGCAGCTGGCCGGCGAGCGCCCGCGCGCGCCCGATCCGGCCGCCCTTGGCGAGGAACTCGAGCGTGTCGACCGTGAAGAGCAGGCCGGTCTCTCGCGCGTACCGCTCCACGAACGCCTCGATCTCGTCGTCCGTCGTGCCCCGTTCGAGACGCCGCTGGATCGCGAGCGCAAGCATCGCGATCGCCGCCGATGCGGTCCGCGAGTCGAGCAGCCGAACCCGGTCGCCGCCCAGCTCCTGCGCCGCGAGACCGGCGCTCGCGAAGGTGCCGGAGAGGTTCGACGCGATGTGGACCGAGAGGATGCGCTCGTAGCCCGACAGCTGCTCGTACACCTCCAGGAAATCCTGCGGCGTCGGCTGGGAGGTGGTCGGCAGCGTCGGCGCCGTGCGCAGCCGGTCGTAGAAGGCGTCCGGCCCGAGCTCGACGTAGTCGCGGAAGCTCTCTTCGCCGAAGCGGACATAGAGCGGGACGACCCGCATGTTCGGGAAGCGCGACGGCGCGTCGGGGAAGTCGGCGGTCGAGTCGAGGACGATCGCCGTGTTCTCATTCGTGAGGTTCACGCAGCCTCCCTGTCGTCCGCCGCCTGCCTGATGGCGTCCACGATCTCATCGAGCGCCTGGTCCTTGCGCAGGAAGGCGACGGCGCCGGCGTCCAGCAGGGCGGCCTGCTCGGCCAGACCGGCGGATGCGGTCAGGCAGACGACGGCCGCCGTCGGGCACTCCGCGCGGACGGCGAGCGTCGCCTCGACGCCGTCCATGCCCGGCAGCCGGTAGTCCATGACCACCACGTCCGGCTGGAGCTCGCGGCACGCCGGAGCCGCGCGGCGGCCGTCGTCGACGGCGCCGACGACCTCGAGCCCTTCCTGGAGCCCGAGCAGGAGCTCGAGCGCGGAGCGGAAGACATCGTTGTCCTCGACGAGCAGGATGCGGACCAGCCGGCCCACCTCACTCGGCGGCCAGAAGCAGCGGATAGTGCGGCTGGCCGCCGTCCTGGACGTCGAGCTCGAGCTCCGGATGCCGCTCGCGCAGGCGCTCGAGGAAGCCGTCGAGCTCCGGCTCGTCCGCGCCGGTCAGGAGCGTCAGCGTCTCGCGGCCGCCCGCGAGCAGCTGCTCGACGACGGCGTCCGCGACCTCGTCGAAGCTCTCCCCCGACGCCACTGCGTCGCCGTTCGCGAGCCCGAGAAAGGCGCCCTCCTGGATCGCCACGCCGTTCAGCTCCGTGCTCCGCGACGCGACCGTGACCTCGCCCGTGGCGACCGCCGCCAGGGCCTCGACCATCGCTCGCTCGTTCTCCTCGGCGTCGTTCGACGGGAGGTAGCGGATGATCGCCGCAAGCCCAGCCTGCACGGAGCGGGACGGGATCACCCGCACCGGCTTCGATGCGAGCCCGGCCGCCTGCTCGGCGCTCAGGATCACGTTCGAGTTGTTCGGCAGGACGAGCACCTCCGTGGCGGGCGTGGCCTCGATCGCGGCGACGATGTCCGCCGTCGACGGGTTCATCGTCTGGCCGCCCTCGATCACGCGCGTGGCGCCGTAGACCTCGAAGAGCCGCCTGTTGCCGGCACCGGGGACGACCGCGACGACGCCCGTCTCGAGCGTGAGCTCCGGGTCCGGAACGCCCTCGAGCAACCGCTCCTCGCGCTGCTGCGTCTGCCGATGCATGTTCGCGATCTCGATGCCGTCGACGACACCGAGGGCCGTGCCGGCTGCCAGCGCCCGCCCCGGCTCGTCGGTGTGCACGTGGATCTTCAGCGCGCTCGGGTCGCCGACGACGAGCAGCGAGTCGCCGAGCGGCTCGAGCTCGGCCTCGAGCGCCTCGGCGTCGAGCGCCTCGCCCTCCACCACGAAGACGGTGCAGTAGCGGTACAGCGACAGCTCTTGATGGATCGCATCGACGTTCAGCTCGGCCGTCTCGACGGGGGCGTCGGGCAGCGCGTCGCCGGCCTGCGCAGCGGCGAGGCCGCGGACGATCTCGAGCAGGCCGGCGCCACCGGCGTCGACGACGCCCGCCTCGCGCAGCACCGCGAGCTGCTCCGGGGTCCGTGCGACCGCCTCCTCCCCGCGCCGCACCAGCGCCCGCAGGAACTCGGTCAGCGGCAGACGGCTCGTCTCGGGCAGCTCGGCCTCCTCGGCGAGCTCCCGGATCACGGTCAGCATCGTGCCCTCGACCGGCCGGCGCACGGCGCGGTAGGCCGCGTCGCTCGCGGAGCGGAACGCCCTCCCGATCGTTCGCGAGTCGAGCTCGCCGTCCTCGCCGAGCACGTCGGCGGCGCCGCGCAGGATCTGGCTGAAGATGACACCGGAGTTGCCGCGTGCGCCCATCAGCGCCGCTCGCGAGAGCTCCTTCGCGACCGCTGCGCGACCGGTTGCCTGCGACCCTTCGAGCGCCTCCACGATCGCCCGCACCGTCAGCGTGAGGTTCGTCCCCGTGTCGCCGTCCGGCACGGGGTAGACGTTCAGATCGTCGATCCGCCGGCGGTTCGCCTCGAGGTTCGTCAGCGCGCCGCGCGCCAGCTCCCGCGCGCGGTCGATCTCGGCGCCGGTGGTCACGCGGACCTCCGGACGTCCTCGATGTGCACCTCGACGGAGGAGACGGGCAGGCCCGTGAGCCGCCCGACCTCGTAGGCCACCCGCGAGCGGAGTGTGGCGGCGACCTCCGCGAGGTTCAGGCCGTACTCCACGACGACGTGCAGGTCGACCACGAGCCCGTCGGGCGTCTCCTCGACCTCGACCCCCTGGGTGGGCTTCTCGCGCGTCAGCAGCCGCGCCACGCGGCCCTTGCCGGCCATGCCGACCACGCCGTAGCACTCGGCGGCCGTGTGCCCCACGATCTGGGCGATCGCCTCCGGCGCGATCGTGATGCGTCCGAGCTCGGAGGCCGCTGAGAGGGGGGCCTGATCCACGCCGCGACTCTAGACGGTCGCGCGGCGCGGCCGGTTGCGCCCGCTAGCGCCTTAGACGGCTTTTGTGACCTTGCCGGCCTTGAGGCAGCGCGTGCAGACGTAGTCGCGGGTCGCCTTGCCGTTCAGGATCAGGCGGACGCGCTGCAGGTTCGGGTTGAAGCGGCGCTTGGTGGCCACCATCGAGTGGCTCCGGTTGTGACCGAACGACGGCTTCTTCCCGCAGATGGCGCAGATCTTCGACATCGGCGGCGGAGTGTAGCGAAAGGCGCGCCGCGACTAGCGCGCCGCCGCGGCCCGCAGCTGCGCGAACACGTCGGCCATCTCGAGGCCGGTGCGGACGGCCTCGGCGCCCTTGTCGATCCTCGCGTCCGCCTGGTCCGCGGACTCGAGCGTCAGCACGCCGAACGACACCGGCACACCGGTCTCGAGCGCCGCCAGCTGCAGGCCGGAGGCCGCCTCGCCGGCGACGTAGTCGAAGTGCGGCGTCTCGCCGCGGACGACGCAGCCGAGCGCGATGATGCACGCATAGCGCCGGGTCTTGCCGAGGGCCATGGCCGCGATCGGCAGCTCGAACGCGCCCGGCACCGGCATCACCGTGATCGCCTCGCGGGGCACGCCGGCACGGCCGAGCTCGTCGAGCGCACCCTCGAGCAGACCGTCCCGTGACGCCGGCGTTGAAGCGGCTGACGACGATGCCCACTGCCTTGCGGTCGCCGGACGGCGTACCGCGCAGGACGCTGTACCCGTCCGGGACGGCGAAGTCGCCGACCGCGTGCTCGAGTGCGGCGTCGTCCTCGCTCGCCGCGACCTCTGCCGGCACCCCGGGCCAGGAGTCGGCCTCGCTCTCGGGGCTCTCCGGCTCGGCGTCGAGCTCGGGCGCGGCAACGGGATCCGCCTCCACGAGGGGTTCTGACTCAGGCACGCGCTCCTCGAGGTCGTGCTCGCTCAGAACTCCGCTCCCTGGAACCGATCCGGCTCGAAGCGCACGTCCTGATGATGGAGCTTGCGTCGGAGGGTGTGTCCGAGCTTTTCGCGCTTGGCCTCGAGGTATGCGCGGTTCTCCTGGTTCGGCGAGACCTCGATCGGCACCTGTGCGAGCACGCTGAGCCCGAAGCCCTCGATGCCCGTCAGCTTCTTCGGGTTGTTCGTGAGGATCCTGATCGTCGTCAGCCCGAGGTCGGCGAGGATCTGGTTGCCGATGCCGTAGTCGCGCGCGTCGGCCGGGAAGCCGAGCTCGAGGTTCGCCTCGACCGTGTCGCGGCCGTTCTCCTGCAGCTCGTAGGCCTTGAGCTTGTTGAGCAGGCCGATGCCCCGGCCCTCCTGGGCGAGGTAGAGCAGCACGCCCTCGCCCTCGGCGGCGATCCGCCTGAGCGCCAGATCGAGCTGCTCGCCGCAGTCGCAGCGCAGCGAGTGGAACACGTCGCCGGTGAGGCACTCCGAGTGCACGCGGACGAGGACGTTCTCCGCTCCTTCCACCTCGCCCTTGACGAGCGCCACGTGCTGCTTCCCGGTCAGCACCTCCCGGAAGGCCACGGCGGTGAAATCCCCGTACGCGGTCGGCAGCCGCACGGAGACGACGCGCTCGACGAGCCGCTCGTGCCGGCGCCGGTACTCGATCAGGTCGGAGACCGTGACCATCTTCAGGCCGTGGCGCTCGCAGTAGGCGACGAGGTCCGGGACGCGGGCCATCGTGCCGTCGTCGTTCATGATCTCGCAGACGACGCCGGCCGGGTTCAAGCCGGCCAGCCGCGCGAGATCGACGGCAGCCTCGGTCTGGCCGGCGCGCTGGAGGACGCCACCGGGCTTCGCCGTCAGCGGGAACACGTGGCCCGGGTGAACGAGGTCGTCCGGCCCGCTCGACGGGTCGATGGCGACCTGGATCGTGCGCGAGCGGTCGTGGGCGGAGATCCCGGTCGTGATGCCGTGGCGGGCCTCGACCGTCACCGTGAACGCCGTCTCGTACGGCGTCTCGTTGTGATCGGTCATCGGCCGCAGGTCGAGCTCGGCGCAGCGTTCCGCGGTGAGGCAGAGGCAGATGAGGCCGCGCCCGTGCGTGGCCATGAAGTTGACCGCCTCGGGCGTGGCGAACTGGGCCGCGATGGTGAGGTCGCCCTCGTTCTCGCGGCCGGGGTCGTCGACGACGACCACCATCCGGCCCTGGCGGATGTCCTCGATCGCCGCCTCGATGGAGGCGAAGGGACTGTCCGGCGCGGTCTCGGGTGCCATGTTCACGACCTGCTGATCGTAGCCCCGAGCAGCCGTTCCACGTACTTCGCGAGCACGTCGACCTCGACGTTGACCGGATCGCCGGGCGTCAGCGCACCGAGCGTCGTTTCCGCGAGGGTGTGCGGCACGAGGGCGATGTCGATCGTCTCGTCGTCGAGCGCGGCGACGGTCAGCGAGACGCCCTCGATCGCGATCGAGCCCTTCTCGACGCAGTAGCGGAGCAGTTCGGGAGGCAGCTCGACGGTCAGCCGGCGCCCGTCGCCCTCGGCCTCGAACGCACGCACCTGGCCGACGCCGTCGACGTGGCCCTGGACGATGTGGCCGTCGAGGCGGTCTCCTGCGCGTACGGCCTGCTCGAGGTTCACCCGGGCACCGCCTGCCAGCCGGCCGAGCGAGGTCCTCCGGAGCGTCTCGGGGACGACGTCGAACGCCAGCCGGCTCCCCTCCACGGCGACGACGGTGAGACAGGCGCCGCTCACCGCGACGGAGTCCCCGATCGCCGCTTCCGATGCGGTCTCGGGGGCGTCCACGTCGAGTCGGCCCCCGCCGAAGCCGGCGACGGTGCCTCGCTCCCGCACGATCCCGGTGAACACGCAGACAGGCTACTGACCGACGCCCGCGCGGGGTACCCTGGCCGACTCGTAGCTCCCGCTCGACACGGGTCCGCGCCGGCGCAGGAGGGCTGCGCCGAGCCGTCGAACGACGACCACGGAGAGGCATGCCGACCAATCGCCCAGTACACGCGCGGACGAGCGACGACGAACGGCTCCGGCGCCGCGCGAGCCGACGACGACAGATCCGCCGCAGGCGGCTCGCCGGGGTCGTCCTCCTCGTTGCGCTCTCGGTGGGTGTTGTCACCGCGGCGGCGCAGAACGGGACGAGGACCCCGACGGCGACGCAGGTCGCCGCGGCGAGCAGCGTCCGCGCGCCGGAGCTCGAGGCCCGGGACGTCCCGAGGCGGGGCGCCCCAGCGGCAAGAACGCGTGCGATGCGCGGCACCGGCAAGCCGGTCACGCTTGCCTTCGCCGGCGACGTCCACTTCGAAAGCCCCATTCGCGAGCGGCTGGCCGCGTCGCCGGCCAGCGTCCTCGGTCCGATCGCGCCGATCCTGCGCCGCGCGGACGTCACGGTCGTCAACCTGGAGACCGCGGTCACCGAGCGCGGCTCCCCGCAGCCGAAGGAGTACACCTTCCGGGCGCCGGCCAGCGCGTTCGAGGCCCTCGAGGCGGGCGGGGTCGACGTCGCGAGCCTCGCGAACAATCACGGACTGGACTTCGGGCTCACGGGCCTGCGCGACACGCTGGCCTCGGCCAAGCGGGCCGACTTCCCGGTCGTGGGCATGGGCTGGAACGACGACCAGGCCTACGCTCCGTACCGCCGAACCGTTCGCGGCCAGCGCATCGCGATCATCGGTGCGACGCAGGTGCTGGACGACCACCTGGTCGCCTCGTGGACGGCGGGGCCGCGCAAGGCGGGGATCGCCTCGGCCAAGAACGAGACGCGGCTGCTCCGATCCGTCGCGGAGGCGCGCGCCACCAGCGACACGGTGGTGGTCTTCCTCCACTGGGGCGTCGAGCTCGACCACTGCCCGTCAGGCTCGCAGCGGTCGCTCGCCGAGCGGCTCCGCACGGCCGGCGCCGACCTCATCGTCGGGTCGCACGCCCACGTCCTGCAGGGAGCCGGGCGGTCCGGGTCGGCGTTCATCGCCTACGGGCTCGGCAACTTCGTCTTCTATGCGTCGCGCGAGGCGGCCCTCCAGACCGGCGTGCTCAAGGTGACGGTGACCGGACGCCAGGTGGGCGACTACCGCTGGGTGCCGGCACGCATCTCCGGCGGCATTCCCCAGCCGCTGACCGGCTCGGCGCGCACGAAGGCGCTCGGGAGCTGGAGCGCACTGCGCGCCTGCACGGGCCTCAGGCCCTGACGCGCCCTCCTAGGGCTCGCGCAGGTACGCCTCGAGCAGCACGTCCTCGCCCACGGAGCGCGACTCGAGATGGAGCGGCCGGATGGGGCCGTCGAAGCGGTCGAGGAACGAGGCGCCGTCGCCGGAGAGCACCGGGGCCACGAACAGCAGCAGCTTGTCGACGAGCCCGGCGGCGAGGAACGCGGTCGCGAGCGTGGGGCCGCCCTCGAGCAGGAGCGTCTGCACGCCGTCGGCAGCGAGCGAGCGCAGCTCCTCGTCCAAGGCTCCCGTCCGCAGCTCGAGCTCGCTGCCCGCCGGCAGCGGACCACGCCCGAACGCGAGCCGGCGCGGCTGGACGTCGACCGGAACGTCGCGTGCGTCGAGGCGGGGCGCGTCTGCGCGCACCGTGCCCATGCCGACCGCCACCGCGTCGCTCGCCGCCCGCAGCTCGTGGACGTGGCGGCGCGACGCCTCCCCGGTCACCCAGCGCTCACCGGGCACCGTGACGCGGCCGTCCAGCGAGATCGCCGCCTTGTAGGTGACGAACGGGCGGCCGTCGGCGACCCAGCGACGCCAGCCCTCGTTCACGCGCCGTGCCGCGAACGAGTCGTCGACCTCGACGCCGATCCCGACGTCGCGCAGCCGTTCGAGCCCGCCGGCCGCCTCGGGATTCGGGTCCAGCGACCCGGCGACCACCCGCTCGACCCCGGCCTGCGCGATCGCGTCCGTGCACGGCGGCGTCGAGCCGTGGTGCGCGCACGGCTCCATGGTCACGAAGAGCGTCGCGCCGTGGGCGCGCGCGCCGGCCTCGGCGAGCGCGACGATCTCGCCGTGGCGGCCGGTACGACCCGGCTCGGTGACGCCCTCGCCGACGATCTCGCCGTCCGAGACGAGCACCGCGCCGACCGTCGGCTTCGGTCGCGCGCGGCCGCGCGCCGCGGCTGCGAGGTCGATCGCCCGCTCGAGGCTCACGCCGTGAGCTCGACGAGCCGGGCGTAGGCGCCCGGCACGTCGCGGAAGAGCGCGCTGCCGGCCACCAGCAGGTTCGCTCCCGCGTCGCGCGCCGGGCGCGCGGTGTCCTCGTTGATGCCGCCGTCGACCTGGACGTGGCACGAGACGAGGCTGCGGAGCCGCTCGATCCGTGGCAGCGCGGCCGGCATGAAGGGCTGCCCCGAGTAGCCAGGCTCGATGCTCATGCAGAGCGCGAGATCGGCGCCCTCCGCGGCGCGAGCCGCGTCCTCGACCGGCGTATCGGGCCCGAACGCGATCCCGACGCCGAGCCCCAGCCCGCGCGCCGCCGCCATGACGCCCGCCGCGTCGTCGGTCGCCTCCACGTGGAACGTGACGCTGTCGCCGCCCGACTCGGCGATCTCGGCGAAGTGGTGCACGGGGTCGTCGACCATGAGATGGCAGTCGAGCACGCCGCCGGCCTCGTGCACCAGGGACGAGATCGAGCGCAGCACGACCGGACCGATCGTCACCGGCGGGACGAAGTGGCCGTCGCCGATGTCGAAGTGGAAGACGCGGCAGCCGGCGGCGAGCAGCGCCTCGAGCTGCACGCCGAGCCTGGCGAAGTCGGCCGCGTAGATCGACGGCTCAACCTCGACCGGTCGGATCCCGTCCCAGGCCACGTCGGCGATCCTACGCACGGAGCCGAGCGATGAAGAAGCCGGCGGTACCGTGGACGTGCGGCAGGGTCTGCAGGAACTCGGGGCGGCGCGGGTGTCGAAACGCCGGCCACTCGTCCGTCAATGTCGGGTCGACCTCGAGGCCGGAGGCGTCGACGACGGCCTCGGCCTCGTCGGCGTTCACCGTGCAGACGGAGTAGACGAGCGTGCCTCCACGCCGAACGCGCCCGGCGGCCGCCTGCAGCAGCTCGAGCTGCAGGTCGGGCAGTGGGCGCCGCCCGCCAGCGCAGGTCGGGGCGCGCCGCGAGCACGCCCAGCCCGGAGCACGGCGCGTCGACGAGGGCACGGTCGAAGTCGGCGAGCTCCGGCGGCAGCTCGAGACCGTCGGCGTTGATCACGGTGACGTGTGCCGCGCCGAGCCTGCGGACGTTCTCCTCCAGCTCGCGGGCACGTGCCTCGTGCAGCTCGACGGCCGTCACCTCACCGGCGAGCATCGTCGCCTTGCCGCCGGGCGCCGCGCACAGGTCGAGCGTCCGCTCGCCGGGGCGCGAGCCGACGGCGAGCCCTGCCAGCTGCGACCCGCGGCTCTGCGGCCAGATCGCCCCGGCGGCAAGGGCCCGCTCGTCGACCCGCTCGACGCGGTACGCGCCCGGCAGGTCGGTCGCCTCACCCGGCGGGTCACCCCGGACGAGCCGCACGACCGTCTCGGGCGGCTCGTTCTGTGCGCGCATGAGCGCGAGCGCGTCCTCCTCGCCGAGATCGCGGCGCCAGACGTCCCAGATCCAGTCGGGATAGGAGTGCTTGAGCGGCCCCTCCGGGAGCGACGCGAGCAGCGGCGCGAAGCCGTCGGCGAGGCGGCGCAGCACGGCGTTCGCGAAGGCGACCGCACTCTCGAGCCGGGCGCGCCGGACGAGCTCCACGGACTCGTTCACGGCGGCGTAGCGGGGGACGCCCTCGACGTAGCCGAGCTGGTACGCGCCGAGCCGGAGCGCTGCGCGAACGGGCGCGTCGAGCCGCGCCACCGGCCGCCGTGCGAGCGTCTCGATGGCGTGGTCGATCGTCCGGACGCGCTGCACCGTGCCGTAGGCGAGCCGCCGGGCCAGCGCGAGGTCGCGGTCGTCCAGGCCCTCGGTCGCGGTGCGGAGCGCCCGGTCGGCGTAGGCGTCGTCCTCGAACACGCGCCGCAGCACCTCGTAGGCGGCCGCGCGGGCCGGGCTTATCGCAGGCCGCGCAGCCACGCCTCGTACGCCATCCGCTTCCCGCCCTCGGGCTGAACCTCGACCGGCTCGAAGCCGCCGTCGGCACCGACGCGCGCGCGCCAGACGAGCACGCGCCGGCCGCCGAGCTCCGCCCTGGCGCCGATGTGCGGCGACAGCGCGCGGACGCGGTTCACGAGCTCGCCCGGTGGGCTCTCGAGGTCGAGCTCGCGGTCGGCCGGCTCGATCTTGGCCGCGTACGTCACGCCGTCGGCCGACTGGGGGACGAACGTCGGCTCGGGGAGCACCTCGGCGAGCAGCTCGGCGGCGACCTCCGCGGACCGAGAGAACACGGTGCCGGCGTCGTCCTCGCTCCCGATCGGGAACGCCCGCTGCGCGGCGATCGGCCCCGCATCCAGCTCCTTCACCGTCTGGTGGATCGTCACGCCCGTCTCCGCGTCGCCCGCCATGATCGCGCGCTCGACCGGCGCCGCTCCGCGCCAGCGCGGCAGGAGCGACGGGTGGACGTTGAGCCACAGCCCGTGGGCGAGCAGCGACTCCGGGACGAGCAGGCCGTAGGCGCAGACGACGACCACATCCGCACGGGGCCCGACGTCGTCCGTGAGGCGCTCCGGCTGGCGCACGGGGATGCCGAGCCGCTCGCGCGGCGGCCTTGGCCGGCGGCGCCTTCACGCGTCGCCCGCGCCCCGCGGGCCGGTCGGGCCGCGTCAGCAGCTCGGCGACGTCGAAGCGGCCGGCGAGCCGCTCGAGCACGTCGGCGCCGAAGGGAGCGGTCGCAGCGACCGCGATCCGCACCGGCGCGCTACCCGACGCCGATGACCGGCTGCGGCCGCAACTGCGCGAGCGCCTCGCGCCGCGACGCGTCGTCCGTGCGCTGCAGGATCAGCACGCCGTCGAGGTGGTCGAGCTCGTGCTGGACGACCCGCGCCGGCATGCACTCGAGCTCCAGGCGCACCGGTGCGCCGGTGAGGTCCTGGGCCTCGACCGTGATCTCGAGCGAGCGCTCGACCGGCACCCGCACGTGCCCGAGCGACAGGCAGCCCTCCTCGTCGGTCTCGACCATGCCGGCGCTCTCGACGATGCGGGGGTTGACGAGCGCGCGATCCTCCTCGCCGTCGTTGAAGACGAAGACGCGCCGCAGCACGCCGACCTGCGTGGCCGCGAGCCCCACTCCGTGCGCGTCGTGCATGAGCGCCGTCATGCGCTCGGCCAGCCGCGCGAGCTCCTCGTCGAACGTGTCGACCTCGTTGGCGCGCATCCGCAGCACCGGATCCGGGTACTGGCGGATCTGGGCGAGCGCGAGCCGCCTCCGGGCCTCCGCCTCGGGGTCGCGGCGCTCGTCGCCGTCCTCGACCTGTTCCTCGACCTCCGCCATCGGTCGGGAGTGTAGCCCTGCTCACGGCCGCGGCAAGCGCTGTCGCGAGGGCCTAGAACGACTGCGGATCGACGTCGACGACCGCGGTCACGCCCGCCCTGCGCATGGCCGGCGCGGCGGCCGAGAGCAGGGCGGCGGCACGCGTCGCGAGCGCGCGCGGACGGTCGACCTTCGCGATCAGCTGCGCGCGGTAGCGGCCGCGTAGGCGGAGCAGCGGCGCGGGGCCGAGCACCTCCGCGCCCGCGTCGCCCAGGCCCGCCCGCAACTCGCGGAGCAGCCGGTCGGGCGCCTCGGGCTCGGGCCCGGCCGCGAGCACCGCGACGAGGTGGCGGAACGGCGGGTAGCCGAGCTCGCGGCGGCGCTCGAGCTCGCCGGCGAGGAAGCCCGGTCGACGTCGTGGCGCGCCGCGTGGGCGATCGGCGTCGCGTCCGGCTGGAACGTCTGCACGAGCACGAGCCCGGGGGCGTCGCGGCCGCTCCGGCCCGCAAGCTGCGTCACCAGCTGGAACGCACGCTCGTCGGCCCGGAAGTCGGGGAGCGCCAGGCCCGCGTCCGCGTCCACGACGGCCGCAAGCGCCACCCCGGCGAAGTGATGGCCCTTGGCCACCATCTGCGTGCCGAGCAGCACGGCCCGGTCCGCGTCGGCGAAGCGTTCGAGAGCGGCGCGGAGCATGCCGGGCTTGGCCGCCGCGTCCGCGTCGAGCCGGATGCGCTCGAGCTCCGGCAGGTGCCGTGCCAGCTCTGCTTCGAGCCGCTGCGTCCCGGCGCCGATCCGTGCGAGACCGGCCGCCCCGCAGACGGGACATGCGGCCGGCACGTCCTCGGTGAAGCCGCAGTGGTGGCAGTGCAGCCGGTCGTCGCGGTGCAGCGTGAGCGCGACGTCACAGAGGCCGCACCGGCGGGATGCGCCGCAGGCCCGGCAGTGGAGCGCCGGCGCCACGCCCCGCCGGTTGAGCAGCAGGATCGCCTTGCCGCCGTCCTCGACGATCCGTCCGAGCTCGCGCAAGAGCGGCGCCGACAGCGGGTACCCGGCCTCGCGGCGCAGGTCGACGACCCGCACGCGCGGCATCGGCGCACCGATCCTCGCCCCGAGCGCGAGCCGCTCGAGCCGCAGCCAGCTCTCCGGCCGAGGCGTGGCGCTGCCGTAGACAGCGACCGCCCCCTCCAGCGCAGCCCGCTTCGCCGCCACCGTACGGGCGTCGTAGCGTGGGTCCGACTCCTGCTTGTAGGAGGCGTCGTGCTCCTCGTCGACGACGATCAGCCCGAGCCTGGCGAGCGGCGCGAAGACCGCCGAGCGGGCGCCGACCACGACGGGCGCCTCTCCGCCGGCGATCCGCTCCCGCTCGTCCCGCCGCTCGGCGTCGGTGAGCGCGGAGTGCAGCACCGCCACGCGGTCGCCGAAGCGAGCGCGGAAGCGTCCGACCGTCTGCGGCGTGAGCGCGATCTCGGGCACGAGCACGATCGCCCCGAGCCCGCGCTCGAGGGCCGCCCCGCACGCCTGCAGGTAGACCTCGGTCTTGCCGCTGCCGGTCGGCCCGTGCAGCAGGACGTGGCCGCCGCCCGTGTCGAGCGCCCCCACGACCCGCGCCACCGCGGCCAGCTGGTCGGCGGTGAGCTGCGGTGGCTCGCTCTCCCCCCGCATCGACTCGCGGCCGGCGGGCGCCCGGCGCTCGCCGCGACGGGCGCGCTCGGCCGGAGCCACGAGCTCGAGGGTCCGCGCCGGGGTCGTGCCGTAGTAGTCGGCGAGCCACAGCGCGAGGTCGACGAGCGCCGGTGGCAGCGTGCCGACGACGCGCTCGATGGGCGCGACCGTGACTCCGTCGGGCGCCGCCACGCCGAGGTCGACCACGACCCCGCGCTGGGCGGCACGGCCGAACCGCACCGCCACGACGGCCCCGCGCCCGACGCCGTCGGGCACCTCGTACGTGAACGTCCGTGCCAGCGCCCGCGTGCGCACGAGCGGGTAGACGGAGGCGAGCGGCACGCCGGCGAGCGTAGCCGCGCGCCTCCGTCCCCTGCCCTCACTCCGTCTTCGTGCGCGTCGCGACGAAGATGTCGGCGGACCCCTCGACGCCCGGGCGCGTCGTGCCGAAGAGGAGGGTCGTACCGTCCCAGGAGAGCGAGGCGCGGCTCTCGCCGGCGGGGCTGTTGATCGGGGCGCCGAGATTCACCGGCGTCGACCAGGCGATCGGTCACCTTGCTCCGCGTCGCCGTGTACAGGTCGGTCGCTCCGAGTGTCCCGGTGCGGTCGGAGTCGAACACGATCTCCAGCCCGTCGGCTCGGAGGTTCGGCCGCACGTCGTTCTGCGCCGTGTTGAGGCCGGGCACGACCTGCGGCGGGGCGAAGCCGAACAGCGTCAGCGGCGCGACGTAGATGTCGTGGTCCGGCGGCCCGGTGTCGGCCGCGAAGCCGCCGGGCCGATTGGACGAGAAGTAGAGGAGCGTCCGTCCACTCTTCTGCGTCAACAGGTACGGGCTCGCCTCCTGGCCCGGGCTGTTCACGCGGCAGCCGAGGTGCACCGGAGCCCACCACCCGGCTCCCGCGCGCCTGGTCACGAAGATGTCCGCGTCGCCGCAGCCGCCCGGCCTCGTGCTCACGAAGAAGAACCAGCCGCCCTGCATCGGTGAGGGACAGAAGTCGTCCTGCGGGCTGTTCACGGGCTCGCCCGCGTTGACGGGCGCGCCGAACGGCGCAGTCCGGCTAGCCCGGCTGGCGATCCAGATGTCGATTCCGCCCTTCCCACCCGGGCGATTCGAGGCCATGTACAGGCTCAGCCCGTCCGGGGAGAGAATCGGGCAGCCGTCCTGCGACGGCGTGTTGAGCTCCGAGCTCGTCCCCGGCAGCGACTCGGCGCTCGCCGGAGCCCCCCACGGGCCGAAGCTCTGGGCCGCGGCCACCGCCGCGACGGTCGCCGCGACGACGAACAGCGCCACGAGCGCGGCCGCTCTCGATCTCGGGGTCATTGCCCCTCCTTTCGATGGAGCACCGAGCCTCCACCCGCCGCATCGCAGACGGCTTGCAACCCGCTCGAACGGCATTCCCGAAACGGCCGAAATCGTGTTTGGCTACGGGCTGCCGGCGCAGGTCGAGTCCGCGGTCATCGACCGTTGCACCGAGATCCGCGCCGGCCGGCACACGGTCGCCGACGCCAGACCCGTTGACCGCGAGGCGCCGGTCCCCGTACGGTCGCGCCATGCCGTGCACCGTCGTCTGCATCTCGTCCGCCGACGGCGCCGGTGGGTCAGAGGTCGGCCGCGGGGTCGCCGAGCGGCTCGGCTTCCGGCTCGTCGACGAGGCGATCGTGGCCCGCGCGGCGCAGGAGGCGGGCGTCGAGCACCACGTCGCAGCGGACGCCGAGCGCCGCACGACGTTCGTCCGGCGGCTGCTCGACGACCTCGGCCCCACTGGAATGGCCGCGTCCGCGTCACTCGGAGCGTTCCTGGCCTTCGGCGACGCCGAGGAGACGCTGTCCGCGGCGGGAGCGGACCTGCGCGCCCTGATCCGCGCGGCGGTCGAGGAGACCGCCAACCGCGGCAACGCGGTGATCCTCGCGCACGCGGCGTCGATGGCCCTCGCCGGGCGGGCGGACACGCTGCGCGTGCTCGTGACGGCCGACGCAGCGACGCGGCACCGGCGGGTGGCGTCCGAGCGCGGCGTCGACGAGGCCGCGGCCGAGCGGTTCGTGCAGGAGTCGGACGCGGGGCGCGCTGCGTACCTCAAGCGTTTCTACGGCGTCGACGCCGAGCTGCCGACCCACTACGACCTGGTGGTCAACACCGATCGTCTGCAGACCGGTCTGGCGGTCGACCTGGTCGCCGGTGCGGCGAACGGCTGGGACCGACCCCAGGCCGGGTAGAGTGCCCTCGATGGCAGGCCAGGGCCACTCCGTCGACGAGTACCTCGAGACGATCTACTTCCTGGCCTTCCCGATCGGGGAGTACCGGCCCGCCTCCGGCACGACGGCGATCGCCTCTCGCGTGGCCGAGATGCTCGGCGTCTCCCGCGCATCGGCGGGCGAGATGCTGAAGCGCCTCGAGGCCGACGGGCTCGTCGAGCGAGGCGAGCAGAAGGAGGCGATCCTGACGGCCGCCGGCATCGAACGGGCCGAGCGGGTCGTGCGGAAGCACCGACTGATCGAGCGCTTCCTCACCGACTTCATGGGCTACACCGCGGCCGAGTCGCACGTGCACGCCGATGAGCTCGGCGACACGTTCAGCGAGGACATGGTCGAGCGCATCAACGAGCGGCTGGGGCGTCCCGACCGGTGCCCGCACGGCTGGCCCGTCGACCCGCAGTTCGAGCAGTCCGAGAACCGCGAGCTCGCGGCGCTCTCCGAGCTCGAGCCGGGCGCCACGGCCGAGATCGTCCGGCTGGCGGAGCACGACGGCGACCTCCTGCACTGGTTCTACGCGGAGGGGTTCGTGCCCGGCACGCGCGTCGAGCTCCGCGAGGCACAGCCCGCCGCCGGCGAGCTGAAGGTCTCGCTCAACGGCGCCGAGCGCGGCATCGCCGAGCGCGCGGCGGCCGGGCTGTACGTCAAGGTCGCGGCCTAGCGCCGCCCCGGCGGTGCCGACGCTCGAGCTGGACACGCCGCACGGCCCGGCCGTCGCGCACCTGCACGCGGCCGACCGGCCGCGGGCGGCGCTCGTCCTCGGTCACGGCGCCGGCGGCGGCGTGGAGGCGCGTGACCTCGTGACCACGCGCGACGTGGCCCTCGCCGAGGGAGTCACCGTCGCGCTCGTCGAGCAGCCCTATCGCGTCGCAGGCCGGCGCTCCCCCGCGCCCGCGCACCAGCTCGACGCTGCCTGGATAGCAGTGATCGAGCAGCTGCGCGCCGGCGAGCTCTCCGGGCTCGCGGTCGTCACCGGGGGCCGGTCGTCGGGTGCCCGCGTGGCGTGCCGCACCGCGGCGGCGACCGGTGCGGTGGGCGTCCTCTGCCTCGCGTTCCCGCTCCAGCCTTCACGCCGTCGTTCGGGTGCGCAGGCGCCGAGCCGCCTGGACGAACTCGACGCTGTGAAGGCACCGATGCTGGTCGTCCAGGGCGAGAGCGACCCGTTCGGGATGCCGCCGGAGGGCCCGCTGCGGACGGTGGCGCGGGTGCCGGGCACCCATGCGCTGCGCACCGACCTCGACGCGGTCGCCGCCGCGGTGCGAGCCTGGCTTCCGGGCGTCATCGAGCGCGGCTCCGCGCGCGTCGATTCTTAGCGTGCTCTCAGGTTCCTCTTAGGTTGGCTCGCCACGATGCGCGACGTGGCAGAACCGACGACGAAAGGACGAGCATGCTGAACGGCAGACGGCGATGGGTGGCGCTCGCCGCCGCCGCGGGCGTTCTCGTGGTGGGCGCGAGCGCTGGTGTCGCGGCGACGGGCTCGGCGGACAACGGCTTCCTCGCCGGTGTCGCCAAGCGGCTGGGGATCAGCGAGGACAAGCTCACCGACGCGATCCGCGACGAATCGATCGCGCGGATCGACCAGGCCGCGCAGGACGGCGAGCTCTCGAAGGAGCAGGCCGAGCGGCTCAAGGAGCGCGCACGCTCCGGCGGGGCACTTGGCCCGCTCGGACGGGGCTCCGGCCCAGGGCCCCTGCCCGGCTTCGCCCCCGGCCCCGGCTTCGGTCTGGAGCGCGGCTTCGGCCATGTCTTCAGAGCCGCAGGCGACCAGCTGGAGGCGGCTGCCGACTATCTCGGGCTGACTCGCGCCGAGCTCATCGAGGAGCTCACCGGCGGCGACTCGCTGGCCAAGATCGCGAAGGCGAAGGGCAAGTCGGTCGCCGGCCTGAAGACCGCCATGAAGAACGCGCTCGAGAAGGATCTCGACGCGGCCGTCGACGACGGCGTCCTCACGCAGGAGCAGGCGGACGACCTGAGCGAGAAGCTCTCCGCGGGGATCGACCGGCTCGTCGAGCGTGGCCTCGGCCTCCCGCGCGGCTTCGGACGCGGGTTCGGGTTCGGCTTCGGCGGCGGCAACGTGCTGGAGACGGCCGCCGGCTACCTCGGGCTGACCGAGGCCCAGCTCCGGAAGGAGCTCTCCGACGGCGACTCACTGGCGGACGTGGCGAAGGCGAAGGGCAAGTCCGTCGCCGGGCTCAAGACCGCGCTCCGGAACGCCCTGAAGAAGGATCTGGACAAGGCCGTCGACGACGGCGCAATCACCCGCGAGCACGCCGACGAGATGCTCGAGGAGCTCTCCGGGCACCTCGACGGGCTCGTCGAGAACGAGCTCCGCGCCTTCGGCTTCAGCCTGAAGTTCGGCGGCCCAGACGGGCCGGACTTCGAGTTCCGTCGCGGCTCCGGCGCGAACCTGCCCGGCATCCTCCCGTTGCCCGAGCCGCCCGCCGTCCAGGACGCAGGGCTCGACGTCTTCTAGCACCGGCGCCCGCTCCTGCGGGCGCCCCGCTACACCGCGGTCGGCTCGACCAGGCCGGCCGCGGCGCGGAGCGCGTCGGCGCGGTCGGTGCGCTCCCACGTGAAGTCGCGGTCGTCGCGGCCGAAGTGCCCGTAGGCGGCCGTCTTGCGGTAGATCGGACGGAAGAGGTCGAGGTCGCGGAGGATCGCCCCAGGGCGCAGGTCGAAGTGCTCATGCACGAGCTCCTCGATCCGCGCCTGTGAGAGACCCGGCGCCTCCGTCCCGAAGCAGTCGACGAGCACGGAGAGCGGGCGCGCGACGCCGATGGCGTAGGCGACCTGAATCTGGCAGCGATCGGCGAGCCCGGCCGCGACGACGTTCTTCGCGACGTACCGGGCTGCGTAGGCCGCGGAGCGGTCGACCTTCGTCGGGTCCTTGCCCGAGAAGGCCCCACCTCCGTGCGGCGCGGCGCCGCCGTAGGTGTCGACGATGATCTTGCGGCCGGTCAGGCCCGTGTCGCCCATCGGCCCGCCGACGACGAACTTCCCGGTCGGGTTGACGTAGACGAAGTCGCGGTCGTGCGCGAAGCGCCGCTCGTCGTACAGGTCGTTCGGCAGGATCGGCCGCAGGACGTGCTCGATCAGGTCGGGCTTGATCAGCGCCTCGCTGTCGAGCCCGTCGCGATGCTGGGTCGAGATCAGCACGCGCTCGATCTCCACCGGCCGCTGCCGACCGTGCTCGTCGATCTCGTAGCGGACCGTCACCTGCGCCTTGCCGTCGGGCCGGAGGTACGGCAGCACGTCCGCCTTGCGCACCTCGGAGAGCCGCTTCGTGATGCGGTGCGCGAGCGTGATCGGGAGCGGCATCAGCTCCTCGGTCTCCCGCGTCGCGTAGCCGAACATCATCCCCTGGTCGCCTGCACCGATGCGGTCGATCGGGTCGGCGTCGCCGTGCTGGGTCTCGTACGACTCGTCGACGCCCTGCGCGATGTCCGGCGACTGCTCGTCGATCGCCACGACGACGCCGCACGTCTCCGCGTCGAAGCCGTACTTGGCGCGCGTGTAGCCGATGCCGGCGACCGTCTGGCGGACGAGCCGCGGAATGTCGACGTAGATGTCGGTCGTGATCTCGCCGGCGACGACGACGAGGCCGGTCGTGATCAGGGTCTCGCACGCGACCCGGCCGTTCGCGTCCTCGCCGATCACGGCATCGAGGACGGCGTCCGAGATCTGGTCTGCGATCTTGTCCGGGTGGCCTTCCGTGACCGACTCGGAGCTGAACGAGAACGTGCGGGGAGCCATCGAGCGCCGAAGGCTAGCTGTCGCCGACGGCCAGAAACGCCTCGAACCGGACCGAGTCGCCGTCGGGGGCGGCTTCCGCGACGAAGGACTCGAGCGGCTCCAGGTTGCGGCGCACCTCGGCGGGCAGGCGCTCGCCCGAGATCCCGGCCAGTCCCTCGATGAACGGCACGGCCTCGTCGAGGTCGACGTAGACCAGCCCGCCGGTCCGATCGCCAAGGCCGACGCGCCCGACCGCTTCCGTGAAGCGCTCGTCGTCGACCAGCTTCGCGCCGTCGCCGCGGAAGTCGCGGATCGCCGTGGAGCCGGTGGAGACGAGCAGCACGCCGTCGAACGCCGCCCAGACGATCCGCACCTTGTCCACGGTCACGGAATGCGCCGTGACGCCGTCGATCTCGACCGTCTCGACGTCGCCGCCGAGGCCCCGCGCGATGCGGTCGACGGTCGCCATCGCCCGCGCCGCGTCCTGCGCCTCGACCGCCAGCGAGATCTCCGGAATGACGAGGCCCGGCCGCACGTAGAGCGCGGCCTCGCCCTCGAGCAGCTCCAGCACGTCCGCGAGCTTCAACCCGAGCTTCTGCTCGAGCGTCGGCAGGAACGGGCCGAGCGCGTCCTTGCCTCCGAGCTGCCCGGCGAGCTCGGGCGAGCCGTGGAAGGACAGGGCGAGGATCGACTCGTCGGGCACCTGCCGGAACAGGGCGGGCTCGTAGGCCTCGGGCGTCGCGCCCGCCGTTCGCGCCGAGCCCGCGATCCGCAGGCCGTCGTCCGCGGCCTCGACCGCGAGGCCGAGGGACTCGAGCTGCGCCGCGCTCACCGGAAGCCCTGCGACGACCGGCGCGCCGGCGGTCATGCCTGTGCCGAGCGCCTCGCCGGTCAGGTAGACGGACGCCAGGCTGTCCTCCGGCAGGCCTGCCATGGCCTCGCGGAATGCGGATTCGGCGTCGAGCCGGCCGCGCTCGGCCGCCGAGCGAAACGCGTCGAGCTGCGCCTGCGTGCGTGCGATCGCGACCCAGCCGTCCTCGAGGTCGGCGGTGACCTGGCGCGCGTCGGCCTTCGCGAGCAGCGCGTCGAGCGCCGCTCGGTCCTCGGGCTGGACCAGCACGACGGGCTCGCGCCCGCGGGCGGGCAGCACGACCGCCGAGACCGCTCCGAGCGCCGGCTGGATGTCCTGCTCCCAGCTCGCGCCCTCGTGGTCGAGCTCGTCGACCAGCCAGTCGATCAGACGCTCGCCGTCGGGGAAGCGGTCGAGCAGCACCTCCAGGTGGCCCCACTGGGCCGAGTCGAGATTCGTATCGACGCCCACGTAGCCGGCCGAGTCGGCAGGCGCGAGCGCTGCAGCGGACTGGGTGCGCGCAGCCGGGCCGGTCAGGTTTTCGCCGCCGCCGCAGCCGGCCGCGAGCAGCGCGGCAGCGACCAGCAGCATCAGCAGGTGCCGCATCGAAGTCATCGTAGTTCCCTTATTCGGTCGTCGGCTCACGACCCATGAGTTGCTTCACCAACTCGATCAGCTCCTCCCCGCCGAGCACGGCGCACACGCCCTCCGTGATCGGCAGCTCGATCCCGAGCCGGTGCGACAGGTCACGGAGCACCGGCGCGGTCGTCAGCCCTTCCACGACCATGCCGATCTGCGCCCTGGCCTCGTCCGGCGAGGCTCCCTGGGCGATCAGCTCGCCGGCGCGACGGTTGCGGCCGGACTTCGCCCAGCACGTGACGATCAGGTCGCCCATGCCCGCGAGCCCCGCGAACGTCTCCGGACGCGCACCGGCCTCGTCCGCGAGCCTGCCCATCTCGGCGAGGCCGCGCGCGACGAGCGCCGCCTTCGCGTTGTCGCCCAGGCGCAGGCCGTCGGCGCCGCCGGCCGCGAGGGCGATCACGTTCTTGGCGGCCGCGCAGAGCTCGACGCCGATCATGTCGTCGTTCACGTAGATCCGGAAGACGGGCGAGTTGATGGCGAGCTGCAGCCGCACCGACAGGCGGTCGTCATCGCTCGTCACGACAGACGCCGCCGGGAGTCCCTGGGCGATCTCCTCGGCGATGTTGGGGCCGGAGAGCACGGCCACCGGCCGGTCGCGGACGAGCGTCGAGAGGCGCTCGCCCGTCTCGGGGTCGAGCCCCTTCGTCAGGCTCAGCACCGGCGCGCGGCCTGGCAGGGCGGCGACGACGCCGCCGTAGGCACTGCTCGGCACCGCCACGACGACGAGGTCGCTGGCGGCGACGGGCGCGTCCGGGATCGCCGCCGCGGCGATGCCGTGCAGGTCGAGGCCGCTCAGGTAGCGCGGGTTGCGGCCGGTCGCGGAGATCGCCGCCGCCTGCTCGGAGTCGCGGCAGGCGAGCGTCACCTCGTGGCCGCGGTCGCGCAGCAGCGTGCTGAACACGGTGCCCCAGCTCCCGCCGCCGATCACGACGACTCTCACGTGCGGCGCACGAAGTCGATGGAGACGGGAATGCCCTGGAGGTCGAAGCGCCGCCGCAGCTCGTTCTCCACCCAGTAGCCGTAGTCGCGGGTGACGAGCTTCGGGTCGTTGACCGACAGCCGGAAGCGCGGCGGGCGTGTCGACACCTGCGCGCCGTAGAGCAGGTTGAGGCGCCGCCCGCGCTCCGAGGGCGCGTTGCGGGCCTCGCGGAGCTCCCGCAGCGCGCGGTTCAGCTCGCCCGTCGAGATCCGTCCGGCGTGCTTCGCGAACAGCGCCTCGACGGCGTCGAGCACGCGTACGAGCCCGCGGCCGGTCTTCGCCGACACCGCGATCACCGGCGGCCGCTGGCGCAGCCGGCGGTGGAGCTGGCCGCGCGCCTCCTCGATCTCCAGCCCGCCGATGTCCCACTTCGAGAGCACGACGAGGGTCGAGCAGCCCGCCTTGCGGGCCACGTCGGCCACGGACAGGTCCTGCTCGACGATGCCCTCGCTCGCGTCCACCAGCACGATCGCGACGTCGGCGCGCTCGGCCGCCTCGAGCGCGCGCAGCTCGCTGTAGTACTCGATGCCCTGCCGCTGGCGGCGCTTGCGCCGTAGCCCGGCCGTGTCCACCAGCACGAACGTCGTGTCGCCGCGCTGCAGCACGGTGTCGATCGCGTCGCGCGTCGTGCCGGGGACGTCGGAGACGATCACGCGCTCCTGGCCGACGAGCGCGTTCAGGAGCGACGACTTGCCCACGTTCGTCCGCCCGAGGATCGCGACGCGGATCGCCTCCTCCCCGACAGCCGCAACGCCGCCGCCCGGCAGGCGCGCGACCACCTCGTCGAGCAGGTCGCCGGTGCCGTGGCCGTGCAGCGCCGACAGCGGGATCGGGTCGCCGAGACCGAGCCGGTGGAACTCCAGTGCCTCCGCGTCGCGCCGTGGGTCGTCGAGCTTGTTCGCGAGCACGAGCACGGGCTTCTTCGCGACGCGGAGGATCTCCGCCAGCTCCTCGTCGCCGGGCGTGACGCCGGCGCGCGCGTCGACCACGAACAGCACGAGGTCGGCCTCCCCGATCGCGGCCCGGGCCTGCTCGGCGACTGCCCGGTCGAACGCGCCCTCGCCGAGAAGGTCGACGCCGCCGGTGTCGACGATGCGGAAGTGGATGCCGTTCCAGTCGGCGAGCAGCTCCTTGCGGTCGCGCGTGACCCCTGGGGTCTCGTGGACGACCGCGGCACGCGTCTGGGTCAGCCGGTTGATCAGAGTCGACTTGCCGACGTTCGGGAACCCGACGATGGCCACCGTGCCGGCAAGCTCCGGCTCCTCGCTCATGCCGGCGGGACGGCGCGACTCGGTCGGCCGAGCGCGTGGATCTCGACGAGCCAGTCCCAGAGCATCCGGAGCCGCCGCTCGATCTCCGCGCTGCCCTCGCGGTAGCCCTTGCCGCCGCGCGGCAGCCCCTCCAGCGTGAACGGCTCGCCCCAGGCCACGGACACCGGGTGCCAGTTGCCGATGCGCCAGGTCTGCGAGCCGTGGATCGCGGCCGGGACGATCGGCACCCCCTCCTGGATGGCGACCATCGCGGCCCCGGGCTGCACGGGGCCGGGGACGCCGCTGCGCTGCCTCGTCCCCTCGGCGAAGAGGCCGAGCGCGTCGCCGTTCTGCACGACCTGGCGCATGAGGCGCACCGCCTCGCGGTCCGATTCGCCGCGGCGCACGCTGAACGCGCCGAAGCTCCGGATGAACTGCCCCAACCCCGGGATCCGGTGGGCCTCGACCTTGGCCATGTAGTGGATCGTGCGCGGGCACGCCGCGCCGAATGCGGGCGGATCGATCCAGCTGAAGTGGTTGAAGGCGAGGACGATGCCGGCCTGCCGCGGCACGCGCTCCACGCCGTAGACGCGGAGCGGCACGACCAGCTTCACCGCCGGTTGCACCGTGACGCGGCCGATCTTCCAGACGGCGTCCGCGCGGCTCATGCCGGCTGCCGCGCCCGCACGAGCGCCTCGATGCGGTCGACCACCTCCTCGGCGGTGGAGTTCGTCGTGTCGATCTCGACCGCCTCGGGCGAGGGCTCCATGTTGTGGGCGTCGCGCTCGTCGCGCAGCCGGAGGTCGGTCGCGAGCGCGTCGGCCCCGATCCCCGGCCGGTCGGCGAGGCGCCGCTCCGCACGCACGGACGCGTCCGCGATGAGGTAGACCTTCACCTCGGCGTCCGGCGCGACCACGGTGCCGATGTCACGTCCCTCGATGACCACGTCGCCCTCGGAGCCGAGCGCGCGCTGCCGCTCCCGCATCACGGACCGCACCTGCTGGTGGCGGGCCACGACGGGCACGAGCCGGTCGATCTCGGGCTTACGGATCGAGCTCGTCACGTCGGTACCGCCGATGAAGACGCGGCCGCGCGTGTCGAACTCGACCGCGTGCTCGGCGGCGAGCGCGGCCAAGTCGTCGCCGCGGTCGAGCGGCAGCCCACGCCGCATCGCCAGCCACGTCAGCGCCCGGTACATCGCACCGGTGTCCAGGTAGCGGAAGCGGAGCCGCTGCGCGAGAAGGCGGGCGACGGTGCTCTTGCCGGCCCCGGCGGGCCCGTCGATGGCGACGATCACGAGGTGCTCTGGCGCAGGGATTCGAGGAGGTCGAAGAAGCCGGGGAAGCTTACTGCCACGGCCTCGGCGCCCCTCACCTCCACGCCCTCGCGCGACGCCAGACCGGCAACTGCCCCGAGCATGGCGATGCGGTGATCGCCGCGCGCGTCGAGCGTGCCGCCGCGCAGGCGGGTCGGGACGCCTCGCACCACGAAGCCGTCGGGGGTGGCGCGGATGTGCGCGCCGATCGCCCGCAGCCCGTCGACGACCGCCTCGATCCGGTCGGTCTCCTTCTGGCGGAGCTCGGCAGCGCCGCGGACGACGCTCTCACCGCGCGCGTACACGGCCGCGAGCGCGAAGAGCGGCAGCTCGTCGACGAGCGCAGGCACGTCCTTCGCCACGATCGTGGCGCCGACCAGCTCCGCGGGCCGGACGTCGAGATCGCCGGCGGGCTCGCCGCCGATCCGCCGCCGGTTGAAGATGGTGATGCGGGCGCCCATGTGTCCCAGCACGTCGAGCAAGCCCGTGCGCCGCGGGTTCAGGTTCACGCCGTGCACGGTGAGCTCCGAGCCCGCGATGAGCGTCGCGGCGACGACGAGCGGCGCCGCCGCCGACGCGTCGCCCGGCACCTCGAGCTCGCCCGGCTCGAGCCGCTCGGCGGGCCAGACGGTGACGCTGCCCGCACGCATGCGGACGCGGGCGCCCGCGGCCTCGAGCAGATGCTCGGTGTGGTCGCGGGTCGGGATCGGCTCGAGCACGGTCGTCTCTCCGCCGCGCGCCAGCAGCCCGGCGAGCAGGACCGCCGACTTCACCTGCGCGCTCGCCACCGGCAGCTCGTACGTCGTCGGCCGCAGCTCGGCGCCACGGATCCGGACGGGAGCATGCCCGTCGGTCGTCTCGACGTCCGCTCCCATCGTCCGGAGCGGCCCGGCCACGCGCTCCATCGGCCGGCCGCTCAGCGACTCGTCCCCCGTGAGCTCGAAGGTCCGACCCTCCTGCCCGGCAAGGAGGCCGGGCAGCAGCCGCATGAGCGTGCCCGCGTTCGCGCAGTCCACCTCGGCCTCGCCCAGCCCGCGCAGCCCGACCCCGAACACGCGGAGATCGTCCCCGTGCTCGTAGACCGTCGCGCCGAGGGCCCGAGCGGCCGCCAGCGTCGCCTCCGTGTCCGCCGACCGCCCGAAGCCGCCGATCCGTGTCTCCCCCTCACCGGCCAGCCCCAGCAGGACGGCGCGGTGGGAGATCGACTTGTCGCCCGGCACCGCGACGTGGCCGGCGATCGCCGCGGCGGGCTCGATGTTCATTCGCCGAGGACGGGCGCCCGCACGACGCCGTAGCCCTGCGCCTCGAGGATGTCGGCGGCTCGGGCCGACTCCTCCTCGCCTTCGACGAGGACGGTCAGCGTGCCGCCGCGCTCGCTCGAGAGGTGCTGCAGGTCGAAATCGGCGATGTTGATCCGCTCCGCGCCGAGCGCCTGCGTGATGCCCGCGAGCACGCCCGGACGATCGGGGACATGGACGCGGAGCCGGAAGAGCTCGCCCGGATGCTCGTACGCGCTCGCGAGCATGCGCCGCCTGTTCGAGGACGCCTCGCCGATCCAGCGTGCGAGGAAGCCCGCATCGCCCGCCGCGAGCGCGGCCTCGAGCTGCTCGACGCGCCGACGATGCTCGGCGAGCGCCGCGGCCACTGCCTCGCGGTTGTCGAGGAAGATGTCCACCCAGATCCGCGGGTTGGCGCCGGCCACACGGGTCATGTCCCGGAGCGAGCCGCCGGCGGCCGCGAGCGGCTCGTGACCCTCGACGCGCGTCGAGCCGGCGTGGTTCAGGAGCAGGTTCGCGAGGGCGTGCGGCAGGTGGCTCGTGATGGCGACGAGGCGGTCGTGCGCCTCGGGGTCGACCGCCACCGGCTGGGCCCCGAGCGCCGCCACGAACGCGTGCAGCCCCGCGTAGCGCTCGGGCTCGGTGCCGGCGGTCGGCGTGAGGAACCAGGTCGCGCCGGAGAAGAGCTCGCTGCTCGCCCGTTCCGGCCCGCGTGCCTCGGAACCACAGATCGGATGCCCGCCGATGAAGCGGGAGTCCCCTGCGGCCGCGGCGGCCACGGCGGCCTTCGTCGAGCCGACGTCGGTCACGGTGCAGCCCGCCGGCGCGACGGCGAGAGCCTCCCGGACGACCTCGGGCAGCGCCGCGACCGGAGCGCCGACAACGGCCAGCTCCGCGTCGGCGAGCGCCTCGGCCGCCGACGCGGCGGCGACGTCGTGTGCGCCACGCTCCCCGGCGATCCTGAGCGCCTTCGAATCGGGGTCCCACGCCGCCACGCGCTCGACGCCCGCGCGCTTCGCGCCGAGCCCGACCGACGCGCCGATCAGCCCGGTGCCGAGGAGTGCGAGCCGCGAGACCACCGGCGAAGCCTAGAAGGCACGCGCCGGATCCTCGCCGCGTACCCTCACGACGTGTCCACGCACGAGTCCGAGGGACCGCTCGGCGAGGTCTTCGACGGCGTCGCCGAGGCCTACGACGAGGTTCGCCGGGGCTACGCGGACACCCTGGTCGACGCCGCTCTGCGGCGGGGTGGGCTGGGTGCGGGCAGCCGGGTCGTCGAGGTCGGGTGCGGCACGGGGAAGCTGACCGAACTGCTGGTCGCACGCGGTCTCCACGTCGACGCCGTCGATCCCGGCCCGCGGATGATCGAGGTCGCGCGGCGCCGCGTCGGCGACTCGCCCCTGGCACGCTTCCACGTCGCGCGCTTCGAGGACGTCGAGCTGCCCTCGGGCTCGTTCGACGGCGTCTTCTCGGCCACCGCGTTCCACTGGATCGATCCCGCCGTCGGCTGGCGCAAGGCGGCGAGCCTGCTCGAGCCCGGCGGGCTGCTCGCCCTCCTGGCGCACACCACCGTCGCGGACGAGCAGTCGGCCGAGCTGGACGCCGGCTTCCGCGAGGCGTGGAGGATCCACCTCCCGCCTGACGCGAAGCCCTGGCCGCCGCTGCGGTCCGCGGAGGCGCACCTCGCGGGCGCCGCCGAGCGTGCCGGGAACGTCTCCGAGGTGTGGGACTGGCTCCTCTACGAGCGGCACGAGCTGGACGAGCCTGCCGCGGCGGAGCTGTTCGAGGAGACGGTCGTGGAGAGCGAGCTCGAGACGATCGAGGAACCCGCGGAGCGGAGCATCGCGGTGCTGCGCACAACGTCGGCCTACTTCCGGATCGACCCGGCGCGACGCGGCTCGTTCGAGGCCGACATCCGGCGTCTCGTGGAGCGCACGGGCGCCGGCACGGCGCGCTACTCGCTGTTGACGTTCGTCGCGACGGCCGTGCGAACGGCGCAGCCGTCAGGCGCGTAGGAGTTCCGCGACCCGGAAGGCGAGGTCGACGGACTGCCGCCCGTTCAGCCGCGGGTCGCAGAGCGTCGAGTAGTTGCCGGCGAGCTGCTCCTCGAGGACGTCGTCCGGCCCGCCGAGGCACTCGGTGACGTTCTCGCCGGTGAACTCCAGATGGACGCCTCCCGGCCAGGCCCCCTCTGAGCGGCAGGCGGCGAAGAAGCTCTCGATCTCGGACAGCACGTCGTCGAAGCGCCGCGTCTTCACTCCCGAGGCGGTGCGGATCATGTTGCCGTGCATCGGGTCGCACACCCAGACGACGGGATGGCCGGCGTCGCGAACGGCACGGACGAGCGGCGGCAGCTTCTCGAGCACGCCGCTCGCGCCCATGCGCGCGATCAGCGTCATGCGGCCCGGCTCGCGCTCGGGGTTGAGCCGCTCGCAGAGCGCGAGCACGTCCGCCGCGGCGGCGGTCGGTCCTAGCTTCACGCCGAGCGGGTTCTCGACGCCGGCGAAGTACTCGACGTGCGCGCCGTCCGGTCGCCGCGTGCGCTCGCCGATCCACAGCATGTGGGCCGAGCAGTCGTACCAGTCGCCCGTCAGGGAATCGCGCCGTGTGAGGCCCTCCTCGTAGTCGAGCACGAGCCCTTCGTGGCTCGTCCACACGTCGACGTGGTGGATCGTGGCGGTGCGCGCGAGGTCGATGCCACACGCCGCCATGAACCGCAGCGCCCGCTCGATCTCGCCCGCGAGCGCCTCGTAGCGGCGCCCCTCCGGCGACGACGCGACGAACTCCTGGTTCCAGGCGTGCACCTGGGTCAGGTCGGCGAAGCCGCCCTTCGTGAACGCCCGCAGCAGGTTGAGGGTGGCTGCGGACTGGTGGTAGGCGCGGACGAGCCGCGTCGGGTCGGGAACCCGCGCCTCGGCCGAGGGCGCGTCGTCGTTCACCATGTGCCCGAAGAAGGACGGCAGGCCGTTCTCCTCGTGGGGCGACGACCTCGGTTTCGCGAACTGCCCTGCGATACGACCCACCTTCACGACGGGGAACGCCGCCCCGTATGTGAGCACCGCCGACATCTGCAGCAGAATCTTCAGCTTCTCCCGGATCGAGACGGCCGTGAAGTCGTGGAAGCTTTCGGCGCAGTCGCCCGCCTGCAGCAGGAACGCCCGCCCTTCGCACACCTCGGCCAGCGACGCCTGCAGCGTTCGTGCCTCGCCTGCGAAGACGAGCGGCGGGAACCCCCGGAGCGTCGCCCGGGCCTCCTCGGCGCTCGCCTCGTCGGGCCACACCGGCTGATGGTCGGCCGGGACCGCCCGCCACGAGGACGGCGACCAGGTCGGATCGGACGAGACCGCCACGAAGCAAGTCTAGGCGTCGGTTACGGAGCCCCACGACGGTCGCACGCCCAGGCGGTTTCAGGCACCGTCAGCGAGAATCGACGACATGCGCATCTTCTCGGGCATCCAGCCGACCGGCGACAAGCAACTCGGCAACCTGATCGGCGGCTTCCGCCAGTACGCGGCCACGCAGGAGCTCGGCGAGGGCTTCTTCTGCATCGTCGACCTGCACTCGGTGACCGTCGACTACGACGTCGCGGACTTCCACGAGCGCACGCTCGACCTCGCGGCCATGCTCTTCGCGACGGGGCTCGACCCGGACCGCTCGACCGTCTTCGCGCAGAGCCACGTCACGGCGCATGCCGAGGCGGCATGGCTGCTCGCCTCGGTCACGAGCTACGGCCAGCTGGGGCGCATGACGCAGTTCAAGGACAAGGCCGACCGGCGCGAGTTCGTCTCGGCCGGGCTGTTCACGTACCCAGTGCTGATGGCCGGCGACATCCTGCTGTACCAGACCGACATCGTCCCGATCGGCGACGATCAGCGGCAGCACCTCGAGCTCAGCCGCGACGTGGCCGAGCGCTTCAACGCGCGCTTCGGCGAGACGTTCAAGGTGCCCGACGGCGTCTATCCGGAGGTCGGCGCGCGCATCATGGACCTGCAGGAGCCGACGAAGAAGATGTCGACGACGAGCGGCACGCCGCAGGGCACCGTCCGGCTCCTCGACGAGCCGGACGTGATCCGCAAGAAGTTCCGCAGCGCAGTCACCGACTCCGGCCGCGAGGTGCGGCGCGGCGACGACAAGCCGGGCATCACGAACCTCATCGACATCCTGGCGGTCGCCACCGACCGCACGCCCGACGAGGTCGAGGCCGCCTATGACGGCGCCGGTTACGGCCCCTTCAAGGCGGACGTCGGCGAGGCGGTGGTGGCGATGGTCGAGCCCGTGCAGACCCGCTACCGGGAGCTGCGGAGCGACGAGGGCGAGCTGCGGCGGCTGCTGGCGGTCGGGGCCGACAAGGCGCGCACGGCGTCCGCGCCGACGCTCGAGCGGATGTACGAGGTCATGGGCTTCGTCCGTCCGTGACCCGCGGCCTCGCGGTCGCGGGGATCACGCTCGTCCTCACGGCGATCGGCGGCGTCATGCACTACGCGGGCGCCTCCGACGTCGCCACCTTCATCGTCACCGGACTGGCGCTCGGCGGTGTCGCGTGGCAGATCGGCATCGGCACCGAGTCCGTCGCCACACGGCTCGGCCCCGCCGCAACCGGCGTCGTCCAGTCCACGCTCGGCAACCTGCCCGGCTTCTTCATCGTCCTCTTCGCACTGTCCGATGGCGAGACGGTCGTCGCGCAAACCTCGATCCTGGGCGGCCTGCTCGTCAACGCCCTGCTCATGCTCGGCCTGGCGATCGTGATCGGCGCGCGCGTGGGCCGGGGCGGAGTGATGACGTTCGACAGCCGGCTGCCGAACGACACGGCCACTCTGCTGCTGCTCTCCGTCTTCATCATCGTCCTGCTCGGGCTGTCGGAGACCGTCGGTGACCGTGCGAGCGAGCACCAGGTCGCGATCTCGGTGGTCGGCGCCGTCTGCCTGCTCGGTGTCTATCTCGCGTGGCTCTCGGGCTACCTCGGTGGGGACAGCGAGCGCCGGCCCGCGCCGAAGGTGCTCATGCCGCGGATCCTGCCGCTGCGGGTGGCGGTCGTGCTGCTCGCCGTGGCCGGCGTCGCTGCGGCGTTCGTGTCGAGCTGGTTCGTCACGGCGCTCGGCCCGACGGCCGACGAGCTCGGCATCTCGCGCGCCTTCACGGGCCTCGTGCTGGTGGCGATCGCGGGCACTGCGATCCCGAACGCCATCGGGCTCGCTCTCGCAGGCCGCGGCCAGGCGGATCTCGCGATCTCGGTCATCAGCAACTCGGTCTCGCAGATCGCCGCTGTCGTCTACCCGGCGTCGGTGCTCGTCTCGCTGTTCTTCGCCGATCGGCTGACCTTCGTCCTGAACCCGGTCTACATCGGCGCGCTCGTCCTCGGCTCCGTGGCTGTCTGGCAGATCACCGGCGACGGCCGCGCGATGGCGTTCGAAGGCGCCGCGCTCATCTCGCTGTACGTCGTGCTCGGCGTGCTGGCGTTCTACGAGTAGCGGCACGAAGCGTCTCGACCTCGTCGTTTGTCAGCTCGCGCCACTCGCCGGGTGCCAGCCCCTCCATCGTCAAGCCCGCATAGGCGGGACGGTGCAGCCGCCGGACCGGGTGCCCGACCGCCTCGAGCATCCGCCGCACCTGGTGCTTCCGTCCTTCGTGCAGGACGAGCTCCACGCGGCCGCGCCGGAGCCGGCGGACGCGGGCGGGAGCGGTCGGCCCGTCGTCGAGCTCGATGCCGGCCCGGAGCCGCTCGAGGGCCGCGTCGGCGGGATCGCCCTCGACGTCGGCCACATACGTCTTCTCGACGCCGTAGCGCGGGTGCGCGAGCCGATGAGAGAGCGGGCCGTCGTTCGTCAGCAGTAGCGCCCCCGTCGTGTCGGCGTCGAGCCGCCCGACCGGGACGACGCGCACCGGATGGTCGACGAGCTGCACGACGGTCGGCCGCCCCTGCGGGTCGCGCGCGGTGGTCACGACACCCGCCGGCTTGTAGAGCAGCACGTGCGCGAGCTGCTGCAGATGGACGCGCCGCCCGTCGACCTCGACGCGGTCGCGCCCGGAGACGACCGTGTTCAGCTCGCCCGGTGAGCCGTTCACGAGCACACGGCCGGTCTTGATCAGCTCGTCGGCTCCGCGGCGCGAGGCGACGCCCGCGCGGGCGAGGAACGCGTTCAGCCGCACCGCGCCATTGTCGCCGGATAGTGTCCCGCCCGCATGCGAGACCGCTCCGCCGACGTCGAGAAGCTGGCCGAGCTGCTCGTCGGCTTCGGTGCGAACGTCCAGCCCGGCGAGATCGTCGGCGTGACGGCGCAGATCGGCATGGAGCCGATCGTGCGCGCCGTCGCGGGCGCCGCCTACCGGAAGGGCGCCAGGTGGGTCGACGTCTTCTGGTGGGACCCGTGGGTGAAACGGGCGCGCCTCGAGCACGCCGAGGAGTCGACCCTGGACTACGTACCGCCGTCGATCGGCTCGAGGATGCGCTGGCTCGGCGAGGAGCACGCCGCCCGGATCAGCTTCGTCGGCCCCAACCCCGCCGCCACCGACGGCCTGGATCCCGCCCGCTCGGGCCGCGACGTGCTCCCGTTCGTCAAGGAGATCGTCGAGGTCGTCAACGACCGCACGACGAGCTGGACGGCGGCGCCGTACCCGAATGCCGCCTGGGCGCAGCAGGTCTACCCGGACCTGCCGGAGGAGGAGGCCGTCGACCGCCTGTGGGACGAGCTCCGCCACGTCTGCCGGCTCGACGAGCCCGACCCCGTCGCCGCCTGGGAGGAGCGCGCGACGAAGCTCAACGGCGTCGCCGAGCGCCTGACCGAGCGGCGCTTCGACGCCGTGCGCTTCGCCGGCCCCGGCACCGACCTCACAGTCGGCCTGCTGCCGAGCACCCGCTGGCTGGCGGCCGAGTTCACGACGGTCGACGGCAAGGTGCACTTCCCGAACATCCCGTCCGAGGAGATCTTCGCCACACCCGACCCCGAGCGCGCCGACGGCCACGTCACGGCCACGAAGCCGCTCGAGTTCTACGGCAGCCACATGGACGGCATCCGCGTCCGGTTCGAGGGCGGGCGCGCGGTCGAGCTCGACGCGGACAGCGGCGCGGACTCGTTGCGTGAGATCGCGGCCAAGGACGACGGCGCGTCACGGCTCGGCGAGGTCGCGCTCGTCGACGGTGACGGCCGCATCGGCCCGCTCGACACCGTGTTCCACGAGACGCTGCTGGACGAGAACTCGGCCAGCCACATCGCCCTCGGCAACGGCTATCTGGTCCCCGTCGAGGACGAGGCGTACCACCCGCGCGTGAACACGAGCGCGATCCACATGGACTTCATGATCGGCGCGCCGGAGATGGACGTCGACGGCATCACCGCCGGCGGCGAGCACGTGCCGCTCCTCCGCGCCGGCGCCTGGCAGATCTAGGCGCTTCGCGGACAGCCCGTTACACGGGCGAGGCTTGTGGCGACGAAGCGGTCGCGGCCGCTAAGCGGACGCCTTCAGGGATTTTCGCGCGATCGGAATCCGCGCGAGCGGATTCCGATCTTGCGCCGGCTAAACGGGCGGTTGCGGGTCGTACTGGATGTAGCGGCGCACCTCGCGTGCGCGCTCGACCGAGTGCAGGCGCGCGACGAGGTGCAGCGCCATGTCGATTCCGGCCGAGACGCCGGCCGCGGTGACGACCTCGCCGCTGTCGACGAACCGGTCGTCGGGGCGGACGTCGATGTCCTCGCCGAGCTCCCGGAGCGCGTCGATCGCGCCCCACCACGTCGTGGCCGGGCGGCCGTCGAGCAGGCCCGCGGTCGCGAACACGAGCGAGCCGGTGCAGACGCTCGTCATCAGCGTGCCCTTCGCCGGCAGCGCCCGGAGCCGCTCGAGCACGACCTCGTTCTCACGTTCGCGCCGCGTGCCCGAGCCGCCCGGGTAGACGAGCACGTCGGGTGTGGGAGCGGTCTCCCAGGTGTGGTCGGCGAGGACGCGGAGGCCCTTCGCGCAGCGCACCTCACGCGTGTCCGCGACCGTGAAGATCTCGACTCCGTCGTCCGGCCACCCGGTCGCCCACGCGGCCAGCACCTCCCACGGCCCGGCCCAGTCGAGCTCCTCGGCGTCCTCGAACAGCGCCACCGCGATCCGCACGAGGCGAGCGTACCCGCAGCCCTGCGCTGCGCCGCGCGCTCCGGCGCCAGCGTTGCGTCCTGCGAACGGGGACTGTCCCCGTTCGCACTGCGCAACGGGAGGACGCGTCCGGGTTGGCTGCGTGGTCTAGGACGCGCGCGCTTCGGCGACGGCGACGAGCCGGGCGCGGATGGCCGCCTCGTCGTTGCCGAGGTCGTCGAGCCGCGGGAGCGCCGAGGCGCTCTCCAGCCCGAACACGCGCTCGAAGAGGGGCGTCGTCCGGTAGCGAACGGCGCCGCCGGGCGCGTCCTCACGTCCCGCCTCGGCGATCAGGCCACGCTCCACGAGCGATGCGACGGCAGAGTCGGCCGCCACGCCCCGGATGCGAGCAATCTCGGGCCGCGACACCGGCCCCAGGTACGCGACGACAGCGAGCGTCTCCATCGCCGCGCCCGACAGCCCGCGCTCGACCGGTCGCTCGAACAGACGCCCGCAGGCCCCTGCTGCCTCCCGCGCGGCACGGAACGCCCAGCCGCCGGCGACGTGCTCGAGCACGATCCCGCTGCGGCCCTCGCGGTACCGCTCGCCGAGCAGCCCGAGCGCCGTCTCGACCCGTTCCGGGTCGTCGTCGGCCGCGTCGGCGAGGTCGGCCACGCTCAACGGCGCCGACGCGACGACGAGCAGCGCCTCGACGGTGCGCGCCAGGCGGTCGACGGGGTTGGACGAGATCAGGCGGAGCGGACGATCCATGCGCTGTTCCTTTCGCCTGGCGTTTGGGTTTCCTGCGACGCTTCCGCGCGTTCCTGGGCCGTCGCTGGGGGTGCGTAGGCCGGTGGGACAGTATGGGAATACGGCCCGCCGGCTGGAGCGCCGCCAGCGGCGGCAGGCGAGGGCGGAGCCGGGCTTTGCCCGGCGGGAGCCCTCGCCGGCCAGGGGCGCGCGGAAACCCTTATCGGGGCGAACGGCGATGCCTGGTCGAGCTCGACCTCACCGGACTTGCGCAGCTCCAGCAGCGCGAGGAAGGCGACCGCCTGCTCCACGCGGGTCAGGCCGCTCACCTCGGCGTCGAAGTCGAAGCGGCGACGGCGGCTCAGGACGGCCCGGAAGCGCTCGAGGAACTGTCCGACCGGCGGAAAGCGAAGCGCCATGTGCGAGAGCGACACGGGCGGCGGCGGGACCGCGAGCGCGCGCAGCGCAGTCGCGAGCTGGTCGGGCTGCTGCGGCGCGAGCCGCCGCTCCGGCCGCGGCGCCAGCGGCGCCGGCCCCAGCCGGAAGAAACGCTCCCGCTCGGCGGCGAGCCGGTCCGAGAGCCAGGCCGCGGCCTCCCGCATACGCCGGTACTCCTCCAGGCGCCTGGGCGAGCTCCTCGGCTGCCTCCTCCGGCTCCAGCTCGGCGAGCTCCGCGGCCTCCTCGGGGAAGAGCGCCCGCGCCTTCAGCTCGAGCAGCGCGGCGATGAGCACGAGGAACTCGCCGCACGCTTCGAGATCGAGCTCGTCCCGCGCGGCCAGGCGCTCCACGAACGCGACGACGATCGCCGCCATGTCCACCTCCGCGGGCTCGAGCTCCTCGCGCAGCAGCAGGGTGAGCAGGAGGTCGAACGGCCCCTCGAACGCGTCGAGGTCCAGCTCGAGCTCGCGCACGGGGACGGCCGTCACGGGGCGTGACGCTAGCCGCCGGATCGGACGCGGCCGCGCGGCACGGCCATCGTGGGGCGCTTCTCCTCCGGTCGTGCGGCGCGGCGGCGGCGCCGCCGGTCGCCGAGCTGGATCCACACGAACCAGGCAACCGCCAGCAGGAAGCCGACCGCGGCCACCCAGGCGTTGATCCGCACGCCGATGAGCTCGTGTGCGGGGTCGACGCGCAGCATCTCGATCCAGAAGCGGCCGAAGCAGTAGATCGCCACGTAGAGGGCGAAGATCCCGGGCGGCCTGATCCGGAAACGCCGCTCGACGAGCAGCAGTGCGCCGGCGCCGAGCAGGTTCCAGAGCCCTTCGTAGAGGAACGTCGGGTGGAAGGTCGCGTCGGCCAGGTAGTCGTCAGGCCGGTTGACGGGGTCGATCTCGAGGCCCCACGGGAGGTCGGTGGGCCGCCCGAAGAGCTCCTGGTTCCACCAGTTGCCGAGCCGGCCGATCGCCTGCGCCACCAGCAGGCCCGGCGCGACGCAGTCGAGGAGCACCCGGACGTCGGCGCCGTCGCGCTTGGCGACGATCGCGCCGACGATCACGCCGAGCCCGATCCCGCCCCATACGCCGAGGCCGCCCTTCCAGATCGCGAACGGCCCCCACCACTCGTCCGGCACGTCGTCCCAGCTCGTCACCAGGTGGTAGAGCCGCGCGCCCACGATCCCGGCGGCGACGCCCCACACCGCGAGCCGGAAGATGAGATCCCAGTCGCCGCCGCGGGCCACCCACCGGCGGCCTGTGATGTAGATGCACGCGGCGATGCCGGCGAGCAGCATCAGCCCGTACATGTGGATCGTCAGCGGACCGAGCTCGAGCGTGCCCGAGGACGGCGACGGGATGGACGCAAGCGGCGACACGGGCACGATGATTCTGCCCGCGCCGGCGGATGCGTGGAGCCTCAGACGCGTCGAGTGCCTGTGGGGGCGATCTCCGCCTGCCCCCGACCTGACTCCGCCGCCGCTAGAGCAGGATGCTCAGGGCGAGCTCGGGAGAACAGCCCTGGCGGATGATGTCGACCGCGCTGTGCAGGTCGACGTCGTGCCGTGCGGCGATGAGCGCTGCCTGCTCGTGGTCGTAGCCGGCACGCTCGAGCTCCTCCGCGCGCCACCGCTCGATCCGGTCGAGCTCGGTGTCAGCCTTGACTTCCAGTTCTGCCGCAGCCATGCCGGTCATCCTCTCCGTTCCGCGCTTCGATGGAGTATTCGTCCACCTAGACGCTCTGGATCTCCCCTTTGTAGGTGAAATCGATGTGGCGTTCGTAAAGAGTTTCGAAAAAGTCCTGGACGGACTCGCGCGGGGGCGGTTCAGGCCGCTCCGGCGAGCTCCCGCACGGTCGGCATCGGGGTGTCCCGAAGGGCGCGCTCGAGCGTCCGCAGCGCCGCGGACTCGAGCTGCCGGACGCGCTCGCGCGTGAGGCCGAGCCGCCGGCCGATCAGCTCGAGGCTCATGCCGTCGCCGCCGTCCGTGAAGCCGAACCGGAGCTCCAGCACCAAGCGCTCGCGCTCCGGAAGCAGCTCCAGCATCTCGCGGATGCGCGCCCGGGTGAACGAGAGGTCGACGAGATCGACCGTGTCGGCGGCCGTGCGGTCGGCGAAGAGATCGCCGAGCTCGGCGTCGCCGGCCTCGCCGACGGTCTGGTTGAGCGAGACCGACGCCTCCGCTGCCTCCAGCGCCTCCTCGACGTGATGCCGCTTCAGCTGCGTCGCGGCCGCGAGCTCCTCGACGGTCGGCATGCGGCCGTGCGTGGCCTCGAGCCGCTGGCGGGCCCGGCGGAGCTTCTGTCGGCGCTCCTGCACGTGCACCGGGATGCGGATCGTGTCGGACTGGTTGGCGACCGCGCGCTGGCAGGACTGCCGGATCCACCAGGTCGCGTAGGTCGAGAACTTGTAGCCCTTGCGCCAGTCGAACTTCTCGACCGCGCGGTTCAGGCCGATCACGCCGTCCTGGACGAGATCGAGCAGCGGCAGGCCGTGGCCCTGGTAGCGCTTCGCGATGGAGACGACCAGGCGCAGGTTCGCATTCACCATGCGCTCCTTGGCCACGCGGTCGCCGCGCTCGACGCGCTTGGCGAGCATGACCTCCTCGGCGGCGGTCAGCAGCGAGTGGCGGCCGACCTCGTTGAGGAAGAGCTGCAGGCTGTCGGCGGTCATGAGCGCGGCCGGTGCCGGCTCGAGATCGAGCTCGAGCTCCTCGCTCGGCTCGTCGATGTCGACCTCCGCGTCGGCGAGCGCCACGCGGACGGCGTCGAGCATCTCGTCGTCGAGGTCGAGCTCGTGCTGCAGCGCCTCCAGCTCGTCGGCCCGCACGGTGCCCCGCTCCTGCGCGTCGCGCAGGAAGCTGGCCAGCTGCGGATTGATGTCCCGGCCGTCGTGGCCCAGGGCAAGGTCGTTCAGCATCGGTTCTCCGTCTCTCTCAGGGGGCGGGGCGCGCGCCCGGAAGCGCCGCCTCAGTTACACATTGAACGCCGTTCAGGCGTCGATGGCTTCCCGTTCGGGCCGATTCGTACGAAACCTTTACGTGGTTTCGCGCAACCGCAACAGTGGTGCGGGAATCTACGCGGCTTCCGCACGCCCGCCGGAGGGCTCCGACGCGTCGATCGAGGAGACGGACGGCCGCCGGCCGTCCTCCAGCGGACGGCCGGCGGCCTGCCTTCAGGCCTGAGGCGCGGCCTGCGGAACGGTGCGGCTGCGCCGCAGGAAGACGATGACCAGCGCAGCGAGCGCCGCCGCGAGCAGGACGCCCGCGACCACGGGGAGCCACGGGAACGACCCGGCTCCCGGCGCGCCGATCTCGACCACCGGGTACGCGTGCGTCTGGGCGCCGCCGTACTCCGTGAAGCCGTCGTAGACCTCGTAGTTGTAGAGCCCCTCGTCCGGGAACGTGACGTCCACGTGGTAGACGCCCGGCTTTCGCGGTCGGGGTGCCCTTGTACTCGGCCAGGACATTCGCCTTGCCGTCACGGATGCGGAACACGGGCGTGACGCCCTCGAGCGGCGTCTGGCCGTGCTGCAGCACGGTGATGTCGATCGGCAGCGTCGTGCCGGCGCTGGTGCCGTCCGTCGGCACCTGGCTCAGCTGGACGGTCGCCCAGCCGCCGGCCCCGGCGGCCGGTGCGAGCGCCCCGGCGACGAGGGCGGCGAGCAGGAGCAGTCGCTTCATGGCGTTGACCTCCACGTCGTGGTGTCAGTGGATACACCGGTCGTCGGCGGCAGGTTCCCGCACGGCGCCCTACTTGATCCGTTTCGCGAGCGCGAGCGCCCGCTGCTTCGAGAAGTCGCCCTCGAGCCGGAGCGTCACGCCCTCGCGCTCCCAGAGCAGGACGTTGCGGGCGAGGCGCGGCCGTTCGAGGATGCGCCCGAACTCGTCGCGGAAGATCACGACGTGGTTGTCGCCCTCGATCCAGATGCCCTGCCCGTCGCCGACGAGCAGGTACTCGACCGTCGTGCCGGGACCGACGTACTTCTCGACGAACGGCGTCGACAGGCCGCGGAACTGGGTGAGCACGACCCGCGGGCAGCACCACACCATGCCGACGGCGCCGGTGCCGACGCCGCGGTCGAGCCAGACCTCGTCGACGTCCTCGCCGGCGGGCACGCGCACCCGGAACGAGACCTCGCGCGTCGCCTGGTCGAGCGAGACGCGCTCACCGAGGTCGAGGTCGTCGCCCCCGCGCACCTCGGGGAGCTCGTCGACGCGCTGCACGGTCGCGCCCTCGATCCCGAAGAGGTCGCGGAGCGCGCTGCGGGCGCCCGGCGAGAACGCGAGGACGGCGGCGGTCGCGGCTACGAGCACGGCCAGCGCGACCGCGAGCGGGCGCATCCAGGACGGCGCGCGGCGGCGCGCGGGGCGCTCGTCGAGCCGCGCCCGGACGGCGGCGGCGACGTCGGGCGTCGCCGGCCACTCGACCGCGAGCCCACGGAGCTCCTGCTCGAGGCTCACAGCGCCTCCTCCCCCACTTCGGCCCGCAGGCGCTCGAGCGCCCGTGCGGTGCGTGACTTGACGGTGCCGCGGCGCAGGTCGAGCGCAGCCGCGGTCTCCTCCTCCGAGAGGTCGAGCAGGTAGCGGCAGCCGAGGACGTCGCGGTCTTCCTGCCGCAGGCGGTCGAGGGCAGCCGCGAGCGTCGCACGACGCTCGCCGGCGAGCACGCTGCCCTCGGGGGACGGAGCCGCGCCCCCCGAGGGAGCCTCCGCCGCGGCGGCGCGGAGCGCGAGGCCCTCTCGGCGTCCTGCCGAGCGGCGGCGGTTGCGCGCCTCGTTGGCGACGATCTGCAGCACCCACGGCCGGAACGGCGCTCCCCGGCGGAAGCGTCCAAGGGCGCGGTGCGCCTTGACGAAGCCCTCCTGGGCTGCGTCCTCGGCGTCGGCCGCGTTGCGCGTGATGAGGTATGCGGTGCGGAAGGCGATCTCCTGGTGGTCGCGGACGAGGCGGGCGAAAGCGTCGCCGTCACCACGGCGGGCACGTTCGACCAGCTCGTCCTCGTTCGGTGGCCGGCTCACCACGCGTCCTTTCTACAACCGCCGGCGCCCCCAGGTTCCCCCGCATGGCTAGCGTTCCGCTCGTGCCCCGGCCGATCGGGATCAACCACGTCGCGCTCGAGGTCGGGTCGATCGACGAGGCCGTGGCGTTCCTCGAGCGGATCCTCGGCCCGCTGGAGCTGCGCGGCCGCATGGCGGGCAACGCGTTCATCGACCTCGGCGACCAGTTCCTCGCGCTCTTCGAGAGCCCGACACCCGACACGGCCGAGCAGGGCCATTTCGGGCTCGTCGTCGACGACAAGGAGGCGGTGCGAGCGCGGCTCGGCGAGCTCGGCATCGAGATCCTGCCCGGGCCGTTCCTGGACTTCCGCGACCCGTGGGGGAACCGCATCGAGATCGTCGACTACCGCGACGTGCAGTTCACGAAGACGCCCGGCGTGCTGCGCGGTATGGGCGTCGACGGCCTGCAGAAGACGGACCGGGCGCTGGCCGAGCTCCGCGACAAGGGCCTCGCGGACGATTAGTCGCGGCGCACGGCGCCGTCGAGCACCTCGCGCAGGTCGTCGGCGCCGCCGTCCGCCAACGCGTCTTCCGCCGCGCGACGGCCCGCGTCCACGGCCCGCTCGAGCGCCGACCACTCGCGGAGCGCGACGTCCTGCACCTCCGGCGTGATCAGGAGGCGGGCGAGCGCTCTGTTCCGCTCCGCGCGCTCGACGCTGCCGAGCACGGTCGCGCGCGCCAGCGTCTCGGTGATCGAGGGCAGCGGCTGCTCCTCGCCCTCCCGTGGCGCCTCGAGTCGCCGGATCACGTCCACGGCCACGACCGGTCCCTCGCCGGTCTCGGCCATGTGGTCGACCGGCAGGTTGTTGAGCACGCCCCCGTCGACCAGCAAACCGCCGAAGCGGCGCACCGGCGGCGCGACGCCGGGGATCGACATGCTGGCGCCGACGGCGTAGACGATGGTGCCGCGCCTGTGGACGACGAGCCGGCTGGAGAGCAGGTCGGCGCTGACCGTGAAGAGCGGCCGCTCCAGCTCCTCGACGAGCGTCCCCCCGAACAGCCGGTCGAGCATCACGCCGGCCTTGCGCGAACGGATGAGGGCGACGCGCGGGAGCGTGTAGTCGTTGAACGGCGACCGCCGGACGAGCTCGTCCCGGCAGCTCGTCGCGATCTCGTCCGCGTCGCGGCCGCACGCGGCGAGCGCCGCGATCAGCGATCCCATCGAGCAGCCTCCGAGCCGGTCGAGCACGAACCCCGCGTCCGCGAGCGCGCCGAGCGCGCCGATATGGGCGAACCCGCGCGCCCCGCCGCCCGAGAGCACGACCCCGAGCGAGCGTCCGGTCAGCCGACGCGCCATGCGCGCCACGCCGTCGGCGAACCCCTCCCCCTCCCGGACGACATGGTGAGCGCTCGGGGCATGCGCGTCGAGCAACCCGGCGATGCGGTCCGGCTGCGCGCCGACGAGCAGGAGCTCGCAACCGGGCGCGAGACCGTGAGCTCCCGACTCCGAGCCGACGGCGACGAGCACGCGATCGGCCTGGCGGCGGCAGAAGGCCGCCCAGCGCGAGTCGGCTCCCGTGTCGACGAGGAGCACGTAGCCGTGGCGCTCCTCGGCGTCGTCCGCGGCGGCGGCGAACCCGCCTGGCTCGAGGCCCGACCCGTCGAGGGTCGCGACCGAGCCCCACCGCCCGAGCGTCCGCGTCAGCTCCGCGGCGACCCGGGCCGCGCCGTCACCGGCGACCGCGATCACGGCGACGCGCGCCTGGGACTGCTCCAGGCCGCCGCTTCGCTGGAGCTGTCGCGCGAGCTCCCGCGCCAGCGAGGCGCCGAAGGCCGGATCCCGTTCGAGCAGCGCGCCGAACCGGACGGCGTCGAGCTCGAGCAGCCGCGTGTCCCGGAGCGCCCGTACGGCCGCGGACCGCGGCTCGCCCGTCAGCAGCGCGAGCTCACCGACCGCCGAGCCGGGGCCGAGCACGCGGGCCACCCGCGGGCCGTCCTCCGAGTCGACGACGACTTCCAGCCGGCCGGAGACGACGACGTAGCACGCGTCCGCGGCGTCACCCGCGCGGAAGAGCCACTCGCGCGCGTCGAGCCGCCGCTCGCGGGCATCGGCGGTCAACTCGTCGAGCGCGTGCTCCGAGACCCGCGACAGGAGCGGTGAGCCGGCCACGCGCCGCTCGGCCGCACCTGCTGGGGCGCGCACGTCCATGCCCGCGATTGTCGTACACGGCGCGCTCAGGGCATAGGATCGCGGCGTGCGCCTGCACCGCAACGCGAAGGCCGACCTGCTGCGTCCGGTGCCGCTGTTCGCGGGCCTCTCGAGGCGCGACCTCGAACAGGTCTGCGGGATCGCCGACGAGCTCGACCTGCCGGAGGGGCGACTGCTGATCAAGGAGGGCACCCGCGGCCGGGAGTTCTTCGTGCTCGTCGAGGGCCAGGCCAAGGTGGCGAGGAACGGCCGGCGGGTCGCGACGATGCACGGCGGCGACTTCTTCGGCGAGATCGCGCTCGTCACGGGCGTGCCCCGCACGACCACCGTGACCGCCGAGACCCCGGTGCGCCTGCTCGTGCTCACGAAGCGCGACTTCCAGCGCCTGCTGGATGAGCAGCCGGGCATCGGCCGCAAGGTGCTCGAGGCGCTCGCAGCGCGCCTCGCGCCCGACACGCTCTAGTCGGCGCGTCCCGTCAGGACGTGGCAGGCGTGGAGGCGGACGCCGGCCGCTCGCCCAGGCTGGGTGGGCCGCTGATCCACACGGGATCGCCCACGTCGAGCCCGAGACCCTCGAGCGCGTTGGCGGGATTGCCGCGGACGATCGTCAGCCAGCCGCGGGGGTCGAAGATCACGCCGTACTCGCCCGGCGCGAGATCCGCGTACGTGCCGGCGGGCCGGGCGCGCGTCGATCCGGACGTGGCCTCGACCGCGAGATCGGGGAAGTCCGCGAGGCCGGCCGCCTCGAAGTGGGAGGTGCGGACATTCAGCTGGACGTTCCCGAAGCGGTTGTAGTCCACGACCGCGCACCGGATCTTGCCGCGCACGACCTCCGGCTGCTCCACCTCCAGGCCGGTGAGCGTGTCAGCTGCCAACGGCTCACCGAGCTCCTCGAGGGGCATCCCAGCCGCGAGGTGCGCGGCGGCCGGACAGAGGATGTCCCGCGCATGAAACGACGGCGAGACGGGCTGCAGGACGATGTCGGCGGACGTGATCTCCACGGCCCGGGAAACCCCTCCGAGCGCCTCCCACGCCAACGCGAGCAGGCCGTTGTCAGGGCCGACCAGCAACCGGCCCTCAGCCTCTCGACCGCGATGTTCCGGTCCTTCCCGACGTTCGGATCGACGATTGCGACCACGACCGCGTCGTCCGCGAGGTATGGCAGCGAGTCGGCCAGGAGCTGCGCCCCCGCCGTGACGTTGAGCGGTCGGACGAAGTGCGAGAGGTCCACGATCCGGCTCTGCGGAGCGATCCGGCTCATCACGGCGTGGCAGGTGCCGACCCATTCGCTGGACAGCCCGAAGTCGCTGACGAAGACGATTGGGCGCTGCTCGGCCGGCATCGTGAACCAGGATGATCCCGCCCGCCCGTCGATGCAAGTGCCGTCGCGCTGCCGCCGTTTCGGCGGCCGCCCCGTAGACAAGCGCCTTCCTCAGCCCTAGGCTGGCGGGTCCAACGGGTCTCTAGGGGAGGATGGCTATGCGGAAGGCTTTCCTCAGTGCTGCGATGGTGCTGGTCGCAGCCATTGGGATGAACGGCGCAGCGGGGGCTGCGCCGGGCCAGATATCGGCGGCGCCGGCGCGTCTCGCGACGCAGGCGGCAGCGGCCACGTACCTCAAGTCGCTCGGGGTCAACCCCGCGACGGTGGTCGTGCAGCGTGGGCTCAAGAACTACGCGGGCCCGAACTGCCCGGGCGCGGACTGGAACTGCACGGACGCGAAACAGGTCCTGCAGGTCTCCAGCGCTTCCGGCATCAACAGCTTCACGTGCACGCCCGCGGGCGGCGGCACGTCGTCGCCGAACACGTGCGTGATCGTCCAGACGTCCACGACCGCCAACAACACCGCGCAATGCGTGATCAAGCGCCTCGCCGCCTCCGGCAGCGCCCTGCAGAGCTGCAGCATCACGCAGACGAGTACCTCGGGGAAGAACAAGGCCGAGGTGAAGCAGGAGGCCGCACTGTTGGGCGCCACGACCTCCGCGACGCAAACCGCCACGGTCGTGCAGACCAGCGGCTCGGGCTCCAACACCGTCTCGTCGACGCAGGCGAGCGGCGAGGCCATGCTGTCCGGCAGCTCGTCGATCGGCACGTGGAGCCAGTCGGCGTCGCAGTCGCTCAACATCGACCAGACCTCCGGCTCCGGGGCCAACAGCGTCGACGCGTGGCAGCTGGTCGGGCAGGCCCAGACGGCGCTCAAGGCGACGGCGGGCTCGCAGTCGCAGACGTCGAATCAGCTGTCCACGATCGACCAGTCCAGCGGCGGCGCTGCTTCGGTCAAGGTCAAGCAGACCGAGGGCCAGCTGCAGGTGGCGAAGACCACGGGTGTGACCCAGACGCAGGTCGGCCCGCAGCGGTGCTGCTCCTCGCAGATCGGCACTCCGGCCACCACCACGGTGACACAGCAGGCGACCCAGATCCAGAAGCCGAGCAACAACCAGGTCCAGCAGCAGCAGGTCACCTACACGTCGACGGGCACCATCACCGGCACCCAGACGGCGACGCAGGACGGCACGACGAGCACGAACACGTTCTCGGGCTCGACGGTCGCGGAAGAGCAGTCCTGCACGGACGGCGAGTGTGAGATCGGCGAGCCCGAGCCGCCGCCTCCGCCGGACTCCTGGACGGCGTTCAGCTGGACCGGTGGCGACGGCACCACGGTCGATCGGGAGCCCCTTCGGCATCAGCGCCGAGGCACCGGTGGTCCTCAGCGTGACCGATGCGTTCTGCAAGGGCGACCGCTTCACGGTGTCGGACGATGCGACGACGCTCGGGACGACGTCGGCGGTCGCTGTGGCACCCGCATGTACCGGGCCAAATCCCGGGGACACGACCGGATCCGGCTGTCGCGTTTGCCGATCCGACGTACAGTCATGGGACGTTCGCGCTCGACGACGGGTTCCACACCATCGGGATCGTGGCCTCGACTTCCCCGTTCGGAAGCGGATCCGCGTTCTACAGCGTCGATCCGATGACGCCGGCCCACTGCACCGGCGGCAGATGGGCGACGTTCACGTCGCCGACGTTCGCGAGCGAGGCGGCTTGCCTCGCGTTCCTGAGCTGAGCTGAGCTACGCGGCAGGGGCGCCGGGCGCGCCCGGCGCCCCGCCGCATCGATGAACTCGCGCTCGATCGCGGCGAGCGGGTTCGGCGCTCCGACCTGCGCGAACGTCTGTCGTCGCGCTGGCCAACTGCGTCAGAGCGTCCTGCTCCTCCCCGAGGCCGCGGAGGATCCGCGAGAAGACGACCTGGGCCTCGGCGAGGTCGATCAGAAGCTGGTGCTCGGTGAGGAGCGCGAGGGCCTCGGTGAACGAATGCCGTGCGCTCTCGAGTTCGCGGTCGGCCGCCTGGACGAGCGCCTCGGCGATGAGGTGTGAGGCGCGCGCATAGGGGTCCTCGGGAGTGACGTCCCGCCGCGCGAACGCGCAGAGCTCGCGCGCCTCCTCGATGCGATCCTGCTGGATCAGGAGCTCGACGAGGTAGCGGTACGTGTCGATGACCGGCCAGCCGCCGAGCTCGAGGGCGATCGGCAAGGCCTCGCCGGAGGCATTGCTCCGCCGCATCGAGGTCGTCGCGGAGCAGCGCGAAGCGCGCCAGCAGGCGGAGCGTCTGGAAACTCAGGTCGGTGTCGCCCGTCCGCTCGAGCCAGTCCAGCGCCTGCACGGCCAGCTCCTCGGCGTGGCTGACGTCACCCCGGAAGTAGAGGACATACGCGAGCAGCGCCGTGGCCCTCGCCTCGTCACGAGAGCTGCCGCTCTGCCCGGCCAGAGCGCGGGCGACCTCGTACTGATGCTGCGCCTCGGCGAGCCGGCCGTAGTTCGAGTAGACGGTGCCGAGCACCATGTGTCCCTCGATGCGCAGCAGGCGGTCGTCGAGCTCCTCTGCCAGCGCGAGGCCGACGAGCAGCTCCCGTATCGCAGCGTCCGCGTCGCCGTCGAACCAGGCGTGGACGTTGGCCGAGAGGAACGCAGCCCGCACCCGCAGGGCCGAGTCGCCGAGCTCGCCGGCGAGCGAGGAGGCCTCCTGCAGCCGCGGGCGCGCATCGGCCGCAAGCCCCTGCTTCCAGTCGATGTTCGCGAGGGCGAGCAGAGCTCCGCAGCGGAGGTCGGATCGACCGAGCCGCTGCGCGCCGTCTGCGACCGCGACGAGCTCCTCCCGCGCGGGCCGAAAGTCGCCGAGGAACGTCGTCACGCGCGCGCGGCGGAGCCGGAGCTCCAGCGCCTGCTCCTCCTCGTCCGCGCCGCAGCACCTCGAGCGCCCGCGAGTAGAACCGGTCTGCCTCGCGGTTGCCCTCGCGGCGCTCTGCCTTCTCCGCCGCGCGCACGAGCGCATCCACGGCCTCGGACACCGGCGGCGGCACGTCCGTCCGCGACACCTCGCGCGCGAGCAGGCACGCCTGCTCGAGGTGGTGGGCGAGGATCTCGACGAAGTCCTCGCCGACCGAGCGGAGCGCCGAGACCCACTCTGCGAAGCGCACGTGGAGGCCGGCGCGTCGGCCCTTCGGCAGCCTGCCGTAGGCGACGTCCCGGATAAGCGCGTGCCGGAACGACCACTCGCGCTCGCCGGCGACCGTCGACACGTCGTGCGGCCGGACGACGTCGTGTCCCTCGAGCGACGCGAGCCCGGCGTCGACGTTGGCGCCGTCTTCAACGAGGTGTGACGCCGCCCCGGACCAGAAGATCGCGCCGGCGACCGAGGCGTGCTGCGCCAGCCGCTTCTGGTCGCCGGGCAGCCCGTCGAGGCGCGAGCCGATGAGCCCCTGCAGGCTCGTGGGCACCGGAAGGTCCTCGAGCTCCGCGACGCCGTCGGCGAGCGCGCCCGACTCGACCAGCATCCTGACGGTCTCCTCGAGGAAGAGCGGGTTGCCCCCCGACCTGGCCAGCAGCGCGTCGATCGTGCGCTGCGACGGCAGGCAGTGCTCGGCGAGGAGCTCGCGGAGGAGCGCCTCTCCGTCGGCCCCGGCGAGGGGCTCGAGCAGCACCGCCACCCGGTGCGGGGAGTCGACGAACCAGGCGGGCCGCAACTCCTGCAGCTCCGGCCGCCCCGTGGCGACGACGAGGATCGCCCCGCCCTCGTCGGCGTCCTCCAGGACGTACGAGATCAGGTCGAGGAGGGTCGGCTCCGCCCAGTGCAGATCCTCGAAGACGACGACGAGCGGTCGCTCGGCCGCGTACAGCTGGAAGAACCGCCTGATGCCCCAGTGCAGCTCCGCCTGGGAGATCTCGGTCGTCAGATACGTGCCCTGCGGCGTGTGCGGGCTGCCGACGAGGTTCGCGAGCGCCGCCGCGATCGTGCGCAGCTGGTCGGTGTCGCTGACGGGCAGGCGCTCGAGCAGCGCGCCGAGCTTGCCCGAGACGCTCGCGAGGTCGTCCCCGTGCTGGATGCCGGCGGCCTCACGGACGATCTCGACCACCGGCCAGTAGCTGATGCCCTCGCCGTACGAGATGCAACGGCCCGTGAGGACCGAGCCCGTGGTCGCCGCGTGCGACGTGAGCTCGCCGAGCAGGCGGGTCTTCCCCACCCCGGGCTGGCCGACGAGCACGGCGAGGGCGGGCTGCGCTTCCTCGCCGACGGCCGTCCAGAGGCCGACGAGCCGGTCGAGCTCCGCGGCGCGCCCGACGAGCGGCGCGCCGAGCACGGGCCGTCCGGGCGTCCCGCGGGGCCGCAGCGCCTCCCAGACCCGCACGGGCTCCGACTTCCCCTTGGCCTCGATCGGCTCGCGCTCGCGGTACTCGATCGCCGAGACGGTCTCGTGGTAGGTCTCGTTGCCGACGAGGATCCCGTTCACCGGCGCCGCCGACTGGATGCGCGCGGCCGTGTTCAGCACGTCTCCCCACGCCAGGCCCCTGCCCTCGCCGGAGCGGGCACCCAGCGACACGATCGCGTCTCCGGTCGTCACACCGACGCGGACGTGCAAGTCGCGCGACGGGTCCTCCTCGTTCAGGAGGTTGATCGCGTCGACGACGGCGAACGCAGCGCGGACCGCCCGCTCGGGGTCGTCCTCGTGGACGACCGGGGCGCCGAACACTGCGACGACGGCGTCGCCGATGAACTTCTCGACCGTGCCGCCGAACCGCTCGAGCTCGTGGCGCAGGCGGGCGTAGTACGGCTCGAGCAGCGCCAGCACGTCCTCGGGATCGAGGTTCTCGGCGCGGCTCGTCGAGCCGACGATGTCGACGAAGAGCGCCGTTACGGGCTTGCGCTCCTCCTCCGGCGGCGCCTGCGCCTCGAGCGGAGCGCCGCAGGCGAGGCAGAACCGCGCGATATCGGGGTTCTCGGTCCCGCACGCCGTGCAGCCGCGCATCGTCCGAGTTTAGGGCCAGGGACGGCGCTCGACGGCCGCGGAGGCCCCTACATGGCCGGTTGACCTGGACGTGAAGCGTCCTACAATCGTGACGAATCGCTCGAACTCCCTCACGCGACTCGGAGGACGCCAATGTCCGATTCACGCGAAGGGTGCGACTCGACCGCCGGTCGCTCGTTCTGGGCGCCGCCGGCGCCGTCGCCTCCGCCGGCTGGCCGGGCCGCTCGCCGTCCGGCCCACGGCGCAGACCGAAGGGGCGTCGCGACGTCCAGCCCGCACCGAATCCGATTCCCGGCGGCTTCCCGATCCCGCCGGACATCCTCCACGTCTTCGCCCCCGGCGACCCCTCGGTCACGCTGCCGTTCACGGGGGTCATCCTCGAGGGCTTCGACGTCGAGCCCAGCACGATCACCGACTTCCGCGGCTCGAGCGCCGTCGCCTTCCACGTCGGCACGGCCGAGGGCAGCGACGGCCGCACGTACAACCTCGAGACCGACATGCGCGCGTACGAGGGCGAGTACGTCGTCGACGGGAAGACGTACGAGGGCGCATTCGCCTTCGTCTGAATCGACCTCTTCGACCCCGGTACGGGGTCGCAGCTCCACGACTTCAACGGCGGCATCTTCTCGAACGGCCTCTTCTGGACGCTCGACGTCCGCCCCAGGGACGTCTCGTTCTCGACGAACGGCAGACGCGCCACGCTCGAGGTCGAGGGCCTGCCGGTCGTCGACTCGTTCCAGTTCTTCGGGCCGAACAACTCGCCCGCGCTCGTCGACTTCCGGGTCGACTGGTTCGCCACGAGGCCGGCAGTCGAGCGAGGGCTCGGCGACACCGTGCCCCCGGACGACCCGCGAGCGTGGTCGGGGCTGATCGCCCGCGCCGAGTCGATCGGCACGTTCTCCGGCGAGGAGCTCGGCTTCACCTTCAAGGCGAAGGACGCGAGCACCGCCCCGCAGGGCTACGCGCAGCTCGGGGAGGAGCGAAACGGCGTGTTCCTCTGACCATGTGATGACGGCCCGAGACGAAGCGGCGGCGAAGCCGACGCCTTCAGGGATTTCCGCGCGATCGGAATCCGCGAGAGCGGATTCGCCAGACGGCGCCTTTGCGGCGGCGAAGCCGACGCCTTCAGGGATTTCCGCGCGATCGGAATCCGCGAGAGCGGATTCGCCAGACGGCGCCTTTGCGGCGGCGAAGCCGACGCCTTCAGGGATTTCGCGCGATCGGAATCCGCGAGAGCGGATTCCGATCTTGCGCATAACTAAAGAATCGCGGCTTCGCCGAGCAGCGACTTCGCCTCGGCGAGGAAGTCCGAGTCCGGTTTGACCCGGTACTGCGGGCCGAGCGCGTAGGTCTTCGGGCCGAGCGACGTCTCCATCGAGACGAACACCGGCGAGTCGCCCGGGAAGTCCTTCACGAGGTGCGCGAGGTCGCGCAGGATCCCGGCGGGCGCCGTCCGGGCGTCGAGCCGCAGCCGCACCTCGTGGCGCTCGGGGATGGCCTGGAACGACGCCACCTCGAGCGCGATCAGCTTCGTCTCCCCCTGCTGCTTGTGGTCGACGCGGCCCTTGACCACGAGCACCTCGTCGGGGACGCAGAGGTCGCGTGCGGCGGCGTACGTCGAGTTGAAGACGACGATCTCGGCGCTGCCGGTCGGGTCGTCGAGCGTCAGGAAGACCATCGGCTCGCCCTTCTTCGTGGTCAGCTGCTTGACCCCGGAAACGATGCCGCCGACGGTGACGATCTCGCCGTCGCGGCGCCGCTCGACCTCGGCCAGCGAGCAGTCGGTCTTGCGGCGGAGCTGCTCGCGCACCGCCGAGAGCGGGTGCTCGGAGACGTACAGCCCGAGCGACTCCTTCTCCATGCGCAAGAGCTCGGCCTTCTCGTACTCGGACGTTGCCAGGGGTGGATGGTGTGTGGTGGGCGAGGCACTTTCGGCTTCGCCGAAAGAGCCCAGAACATCCAGTAGCGACGCCTGGCCGGCCAGTCGGTCCGCAGCGACCCGCTGTCCATGGCCGAGCGCCTGCTCGACTGCAGCGAGCATGCCGAGACGCGTGCCGCCGGTCGAGTCGAGCGCACCGCACTTGACGAGCGACTCGAGCGCGCGCTTGTTCGCCACCTGCGGGTCGACGCGCTCGGTGAAGTCCCAGATCGACGTGAACGGGCCGTCCTCCTCCCGCGCGCGGATGATCGCGCGCGTGGCGGCCTCGCCGACGTTCTTCACCGCGTTCAGCCCGAAGCGGATCTTGCCCTCGACGACCGCGAAGTCGGTCATCGACTCGTTGACGTCGGGCGGCAGCACGTCGATCCCCATCTCCTGGCACGCGTTGACGTACAGCGGCACGCGGTCCTTCGTGTTCATGACCGACGAGATGAGTGCGGCCATGTACTCGCACGGGTAGTTGGCCTTCAGCCACGCGGTGCGATACGCGATCAGCGCGTAGCAGGCCGAGTGCGCCTTGTTGAAGGAGTAGTCCTGCGACCGCTCGGTCTCCTCCCACAGCCGCGTTGCGACCTGCGGCGTGACGCCGTTCGTAGCGCAGCCGTCGAGGAACTGCTCCTTCAGCGACGCCATCAGCGAGTGGATCTTCTTGCCGATCGCCTTGCGCAGGTCGTCCGCCTCGGCGGGCGAGAACCCGGCGACCTCCTTGGCGATCTCCATGGTCTGCTCCTGGTAGACCGTGATACCGAACGTCGTGCCGGTGATCGGCTTCAGCCGCTCGTCGATGAACGTCACCGGCTCCTTGCCGTTCTTGCGGGCGGCGTAGGCAGGGATGTTCTGCATCGGGCCAGGTCGGTAGAGCGCGACGAGCGCGATCAGGTCCTCGAACTGCGTCGGCTTCACCGCCCGCAGCGCGTCCCGCATGCCCGACGACTCGAACTGGAAGACCCCGGCGGCGTCGGCACGGCGGAGCATCTCGTACGTCTTCGGGTCGTCCATCGGGATCTCGCCGATGTCGACGCCGTTCCCGATCAGCCCGACGGCCGTGTCGATGACGTCGAGGTTGCGCAGGCCGAGGAAGTCCATCTTCAGCAGCCCGAGCGCCTCGACGTTGTTCATCGAGAACTGCGTCACGACCTCCTGGTCGGCCCCCTTCTGCTGGAGCGGCACGAGCTCGATCAGCGGCTGCGCGCCGATGACGACGCCGGCGGCGTGGATCGAGTCGGCACGCGTCAGGCCCTCGAGCGGCAGTGCGAGGTCGACGATCTCCCTGGCGGCCGGCTCTGAGTCGACGGCCGAGCGCAGCTCCCCGCCGGGCTTCAGCGCCTCGGCGAGCGTCTGGCCCGGGCCTTCCGGGATCAGCTTGGCGATCCGGTCGACGACGCCGTAGGGCACCTCGAGCACCCGGCCCGCGTCGCGGACCGCCGCCCGCGCGGCCATGGTCGAGAAGGTGATGATCTGCGCCACCCGGTCGCGGCCGTACTTGTCCGCCACGTAGTTGATGACGCGCTCGCGTCCCTCGACCGCGAAGTCGATGTCGATGTCGGGCATCGACTTGCGCCCCGGGTTGAGGAAGCGCTCGAAGAGCAGGTCGTAGCGGATCGGGTCGATGTCGGTGATCTCGAGGCAGTACGCGACGATCGAGCCGGCCGCGGAGCCGCGGCCCGGGCCGACGCCGATGCCGTTCCGCTTCGCGAAACCGACGAAGTCGGAGACGATCAGGAAGTAGTCGGCGAAGCCCATCTCGCGGATCGTCTTGAGCTCGAAGCGGAGGCGCTCCTGCAGCTCGGGCGTCGAGGTGCCGTACCGCTTGACGAGCCCCTGGTCGCAGCGCTCGACGAGGTACTCGAACGCGTCGCGGCCGTCGGGCACCGGGAACTCGGGCAGCAGGATGCGGCCGAGCTCGATCTCGACGGAGCAGCGCTCCGCGACCTCGAGCGTGCGCCGCAGCGCCTCCTCGTGGCCCGGGAAGTCGAGCGCCATCTCGGCGGGGGTCTTGAAGAAGAACTCGTTCGTCTCGAAGCGCCAGTGGTTCGGGTTCTTCAGCGAGTCGCCCGACTGGATGCAGAGCAGTGCCTCGTGGGAGGTCGCATCGTCCGCGCGCAGATAGTGGACGTCACCGGTGGCGACGAGCGGCAGGCCGGCCTCGCCGGCGAGGGCCGCCAGCTCCGGGTTGATGCGCGCCTGCACGTCGAGGCCCGCGTTCTGCAGCTCGACGTAGGTCGAGTCGCGGCCGAAGATCTGCGCGAGCCGGTCGAGGTCGGCCTGCGCGTCCCTGGGCCTGCTCTCCTCGAGCGCCTTGCAGACGCGCCCCGAGAGGCAGCCGGTCAGCGCGACGATCCCCTTCGCGTGCCGTTCGAGCAGCTCCCAGTCGACGCGCGGCTTGTAGTAGTAGCCCTCGAGGTAGCCGAGGCTCGACAGCTTGATCAGGTTGCCGTAGCCCTCGTTCGTCTCGGCGAGGAGCGTGAGGTGCGCGTAGCCCTTCGTCTGCGCCTTGCGATCGTCGGCGACGTAGACCTCGCACCCGACGAGCGGCTTCACGCCCTCCTTCTGCGCCGCCTTGTAGAGGTCGATCGCACCGGCGAGCGAGCCGTGGTCGGTGAGGGCCACCGCCGGCATCTCGAGCTCGGCCGCGCGCTTCGCCAGGTCGGGGATCCGGCACGCCCCGTCGAGGATCGAGAACTCGCTGTGGACGTGCAGGTGGACGAACGGCGCCTCGGACACGGGAGAGCGATTCTAGGCCCGGCCCCGGAAGGCACCAGCCAGCTTTCCAGGAGCCCTGCAAACGGGCGTTTTCGCGGCGCCGCGGCAGCGGCGAGACATGTCCGCGCGGTGCGTCCAGCGAACGGGGACTGTCCCCGTTCGCACGCCGCAACGCTTCCGGCCCGAGACTCGAACGAGAACCGCGCTAGACGACGCGGACGTACGCGAGCCGCCAGAGCGACTCCCAGGTGCGGCCGCTGTCGAACGACCGCTCCCACGCCCACGTCAGCGACTGCGGGCTGATGTCGAACCAGCGCATCCGCAGCAGCGCCGGCCGGCCGTCGACCTCGCGCTCGGTGCGCAGGTCCATCTGGCCGTCGCGGAACTCGCCCTTGAAGTCGAGGTGGCTGCCGCGGTTGTCGACCCACGTCTGCCGCCAGCAGCCCGCGTCGACGTCGAAGGACGACACGGACATGCCCTGGAGCGCCAGCGACGGACGCCCGTCGAAGTTCTCGACGATGACGTGCCCGTCGAAGTCCATGTAGACCGAGTTCGTCGCGCGCTGGCCGTCGCCCCAGGCGAGATCCCACTCACCGAGCCAGAAGTCGAACTCCCGGAACGGTTGGGTGGCCGTCTCGCGCCGAGCCTGCACTGCGCCCATGCCAGTAAGACGTGCGATCCGGTGGGAGTTGCGGTTCGTTCCAGGAAGCGCAAACGAACCGCAACCGTTGCTTAACGTCAAGCTACTCGGCCGACGGAGCGCAACGGGCCGACTCGACAGCGTGTAGCCGTCCGCGGCGGCCCGCGCTACCGTCCGCCCGTGGGGGAGCGCGAGCTGGAGCGGAAGGCCGCCGTCGCGGAGCTCCTGCTCAGCGCCGCTCGGCAGCTCGGCGAGACGCTCGAACCGGACGTCGTCTACGACCGCTTCCACGAGCTGCTCGCCGGTGCGGTCCCGCACGACGGGGTCGTCGTGTCGTCCTACGACGAGTCGGACGGCCTCATCCGCTGCGACTACGCCTGGGTCGAAGGCAACCGGCTCGATGCGGCCAGCCTCCCGCCGCTGCCGCTCAACACCCAGGGCGGCGGCATGCAGAGCCGCGTCATCGTCACCGGCGAGCCGCTGCTCTTCAACGACGTCGTGGAGCGCGTGCAGGAGCCCGAGGGCACGTACTACAACGTCGACAGCGAGGGCACGGTGCGCAAGCTGCCCGAGTCCGGGCCGTCCGGCACGACCGCAGCGATGATGGTGCCGGTTGCCCACGAGGGCCGGGTCGTCGGGGTCGTCCAGGTGATGAGCGACGCCGGCGCGTACACGCCCGAGCAGCTCGAGGTCGTCGAGGGGCTCGTAATGCAGATGGCCGCGGCCGTGCGCAACGCTCGCCTGCAGCGGGAACGCCTGCGACTCGAAGCCGCGGAGGCGGCCGCGCTGGCCGTCGCCGCCGAGCGCGAGCAGGCGGCGCAGGTCCTGGAGGCCGTGGGCGACGGCATCGTCTTCGTCGACACCGACGGCGTCGTGCGGCTCTGGAACCGGGCGGCCGAGCTCTCCACCGGCCTGACGGAGGAGCAGACCGCAGGCCGCCGGATCGATGAGCTCCTGCCGGAATGGCCCGCCCTGAGCGACCGGATCCCGATCGCCGAGCGGGGCGACGCGGCGCGGTCGGTCACGTTGCCGTTGACCGTCGGCGATAGGGAGCTCTGGCTCTCGTTCGTCGCCGTCCGCAGCGCCGACGGCATCGTCTACGCCTTCCGCGACCAGACCGGCGAGCGCCGGCTCGAGGAGGCCAAGAGCGACCTCGTGGCCACGATCTCGCACGAGCTGAGAACGCCGATGGCCGCTGTCTACGGCGCCGCGCAGACGCTGCTGCGGCCGGACATCGACCCCGCGTCGGAACAGGGACGGCGGCTGCTCGAAATGATCGCGTCGCAGTCAGCCAGGCTGAGCAGGATCACGGAGGAGGTGCTGCTTGCGAGCCGCCTCGACCGCGGCGACGTCACGATCGAGCCGGCCCTGGTCGACGTCGGCGAGCTCGTGCGCGCCACCGCCGAGGCGATGCGCCATCGCGAGGACGCCTCGATCGCCCTCGACCTCCCGGCCGAAGCGCCCCAGGCGGCGGCCGACTCGAGCCGGCTGCAGCAGGTGCTCGTCAACCTGCTCGACAACGCGGCCAAGTACGGCGGCGACGCCACGGTCATCGTCCGCGTCGAGGACGCCGATCCGGTGATCCGCATCTCGGTCGCCGACTCCGGGCCCGGGATCCATCCCGCCGACCTCGAGCGGATCTTCGAGAAGTTCTTCCGCAGCGACCCGCACGTCACCCACGGCCCGAGCGGCACCGGGCTCGGCCTCTACATCTCGCGGGAGCTCGTGCACCGCATGGGCGGCCGGCTGGACGTGCGCTCCGAGCCGGGCGCCGGCGCGACGTTCGTCGTCGACCTGCCGCGCGCGCCGGCGGAGGCGACGACCTAGCTAGGCGTCGCGGTTGTGGTTCACGACCTCGACGTTGTTGCCGTCTAGTTGACGTCGAACATTGATTCTCATACGGCGCGGTCGTGGAAGACCGCTTCGATGTTGTTGCCCGCGGGGTCGGCGAGGTAGGCGCCGTAGTAACCGGGGTGGTACTCGGGCCGCTCCCCCGGGGGGCCGAGCGAGGTGTAGCCGGCGTTGACCCCGGCTTGGTGGAAGGCATTGACGGTGGCTTGATCGGGGGCGGCGAAGGCGAGGTGGACGTTTACGGTCGGTTCGCCCTCGACGAGGGAGAAGGTGGCGCCGTCGCCGTGGATTGTGGTGCGGTCTGGACGCGTCTTCGTTTGGTGTCCGACGATGGGCACGAGCGCTTCATAGAAGCGGGTGCAGGCGGCGAGGTCTGTGACGCGCAGCCACAGGTGGTCGAGCACGCCGCTGTGCCGGGGTGGGCCGTGGTGGACGGCTTCGGCGCTGTTGCCAGCTGGGTCGATGACGAAGGCGCCGTAGTAGTCGGGCGAGTACTGCGGGCGCGGACCGGGCGCGCCATCGTCGCGGAAGCCGGCTTCGGTCATGGCCTGCCACCAGGCGTCGACCTGCGCGCGCGTGGATGCTTGAAAGGCGATGTGCAGCCGTCGCGTGGCGGGCCGCTCGGGGCTGGCTGGCGCGATCGAGAAGTCGTCCCATTCGAAGCCGTAGTCGCCCTCCGTCCGGAGGTCGGAGAAGTCGAGCAGCTCGAGCGCCTGCGTGTAGAAGCGGCCGCCCGCGTCGAGATCGGGGACGCGGATGGTGACGTGGTCGATCATTGGCCCCGAGTTAACGCGGTCGAGCCGGTGCAGGTTGCGGCGTGACGCCGCGTTCCATCTACGCGACCAGTTCGGTCAGGAGGTCGTGACTTGCGTCCGGCTTCGGCGACTCGTAGAAGAGCCGGAACCCGCCAGTGGGCAGCGGAACGACTTCGAGGTAACGCACGTGCGAAACGGGCGCGTCGCTTGCTGGCTCGTACGCGTTGTTCGCGCGCCGCGCGAGACCGGTGCGCTCGAACCAGTTCTCCTCCTTGGTCGCGCGCCCATCGAACGCTGCGCGGCCGTCGGGAAGGATGGCGGTGAGCCGTGCACCACGCGCGTACCACGTTGCCGGCTGCGGACCGAACACCGTGCCCTGCCATTTCCACTCGAGCCCGTCGTCGCTCGTCGCGTACATGGTGGTCATCCGGTCCTCCTCGTCCGGCACGTCGAGGGGGTGGCAGCAGATCCACGCTTCCCACGAGGAGCCGCTCCGTCGCACGATCGGATCCTTCACTGCGGCACGGTCGTCGCCGGGGAAGACCGTCCGCGCTACGGCGGACGTGAAGCCGGCGGGCTCGTCGGCGTCCAGCGCGTCGATCCACCAATGCTTGCTGTCCTTCGTGGCGCAGCACGTGTAGAGCCGCCATCGACCGTCATCGAGTTGGACGACCGACGGACGTTCCATCGACATCGCGTCGAAGCGGGACTTGTCGAGCGTCGCGACGATCGTGAACGCCTCCCCGTCGTCGGAAACGGCGACCACAGTCGAGGCGCCGCTCTCCGGCGTGACGCCTTCGCGTACGCGGTACGCGAGCACCCAGGTTCCCTCCGAGCCGAACGCGGCGCCGGGTGCGCCGGCCCAGTTCCCGAGCCCATTTCCGGGCGCGCTTGCGACGACCGTTCCGCGACCCTGCGGAAGTGGGAAGCTCAAGCCACCTGCCGGAACCGACGGTCGTTGTGGTTGTGCACCAGGATGGCGTGCAGCCTACTGGCCCACGGTACTCGGTTCGCGTCGTGCCGACGTCCCGGGAGTTCCGCCCAACCGGCAGCGGCCAGCTGGGCCTGCCACAACGTGACGTGAGGCCTCGGGTCGGCGCTTACGGTGGTCGTCCGAGGATGAGCGTGAGCGCACAGCCGAGGGTTTGTGTCGCGTCCTTGACGCTCGCTGTGTCGGCCGGATGAACGACGGGGAAGGCCCGCCGCCTTAGCGTCGAGCCATGCGCCATCCGCATTCGGACAGAGCAGCAGCCATGACGCTCGGGAACTGCTAGGGGTCACAGACGGTGGACACAGTCCTGCCAGCGCCTGCGGCGCCGACGAGGCCAATCGCGCGGCTTCTTAACCTCGTTCGCCGCTCGATCCCCAGATCACTTGTCATCGCGGTCGTCGGGATCGGGTTGAGCTCGTGGCTGATTCCCGCCATCACGCGCCAGTGGGACGACCGTCAGAAAGCGGGCGAACTCAAGGCGGCACTCGTTGCCGAGATGGCTACGGCCACTGGTCGCGCTGTACTGGATGCGCAAGCCTTTACCTACGCGTCTGCGAGCACCCGCCCCTCAGCCTCCGCGAACGCCGCCTCCCTGAACGAGTGGTCGGTCGCAGCCCTCGAGATTCGGGCGAGGCTTGACGCCTACTTTGGCCCCGCGGCGGTCGACGCATGGGAGGAGGTAACCGGCTACGTCAACGCCACGCTGAGCCGCGCGTACCGACGCAATTTCCAGGACGCATTCATCCCGGGTCGGCGGTCTGCGACGACGCCGCCCGGACGCCTGCAGGACCTCTACGGCGAGTTCTACGGCGGAAACGAAACGGTGATCGACGAACTGGCCGCGGAACTCCTCACGCAAGAAGAGAGCGTCGCACGAAGCATCCTCCGCATGAACGTCCGAGGCTACAGCACAACCTCGCATGACATTCTGAGCGATCTGCTCCCGAACGTGTAGGACCGATCCCGATCGGCGCGAGCACCATCTCGTAGACCGCTTCGAGGCCTCCCGGGGGGCGGCGGATCGTGACGTGGTCGAGCACCGCCGGACTATGCCAAGCCGTCGCCGCGCGTGAAGATGAGTGTCGCGTGAGTCGCCCGTGAGCGGCCGGTTCCACCATGCCTTCGGATCCCGAACGAGAGGAGGACCGACATGAGACGGCTTCGACTCGTCGTCGCGGCGCTGCCGATCCTGCTTGCGCTGACCGCCGCAACGGCCTCGTCCGCCGACAGACAGTGGACGATCACCGACCTCGGATCGCTCGGCCGCCCCCTCGGCGGCGCGATCGCCATCAACGACCGGGGACAGGTCTTGGGGGGTGAAGCCACGGCGTCCGGCGAGTTCGAACTCGGGCTGTTCCTGTGGGAGCGCGGCGTGATGACGCCCCTCGGCACGCTGGGCGGCCCATCGGCCTTTGCGCCCGGCAAGAGCGCCCTCAACGAGCGAGGCCAGGTCGCCGGGACGAGTCAGACCGAGCTCTTCTTCTTGAACCGTGCCTTCCTGTGGCACCGCGGCGTGATGACCGACCTCGGAACGCTTGGGGGCGGCACCAGTGAGGCGAGGGCTCTGAACAACCGCGGTCACGTCGTGGGCCAGAGCGCGACCGCCTCGGGCGCAGAGCATGCGTTCCTCTGGCGGCGCGGCGCGATGAAGGACCTCGGCACGCTCGGCGGCTCGTTCAGCATGGCCACGTCGATCAACGACCGTGGACAGATCGCCGGCATGAGCTCGACCGTCTCAGGCGAGATCCACGCCTTCCTGTGGGACGACGGCCGCATGAAGGATCTCGGCGCGACCGGACTCGATCCGAACTCGAACGTCGTGCTGATCAACGATCGCGGACAAGTCGCCGGCGACGCAGGGTCACAGCACACCGGGTCGATGCGTGCGTTCTTCTGGGCGCGCGGACGGCTCGCCGACATCCCGTCCCTGGGCGGGACCATGACGAGCGTCGCCGACCTCGACGATCACGGACACGTCGTCGGACAGAGCCAGACGGCCGCCGGCCAGCTCCACCCGTACCTCTGGTCGCACGGCTCGACGAGAGACCTCGGCACGCTCGGAGGTGACTCCGGGGCCGCAACCGCCATCAGCAACCGAGGAGAGGTCGTCGGGTACGGCAATCTCCGGGCCGGCAGCACGACGAACCACGCCTTCTACTGGAAGCGCGGAAAGATGACCGACCTCGGCACGCTTGGCGGCCCGGCCAGCCAGGCCAGCGACATCAACAAGCACGGCCAGATCGTCGGCACCAGCGACCTGAACGACCAGGGCGAGACGAGGCCGGTGATGTGGACGCGCTAGCCGTCTGCGGCCCGCAACAGCCCCGCTGTCGGGGTCAGCCCTCGCCGCCGGGGAGCACGAGCCGGAAACGTGCTCCCTGCGGCGAGGCGCGCTCGTAGGTGAGCGTGCCGCCGTGCGCCCGTGCATACGTCTGCGCGATCGAAAGGCCGAGGCCGGCGCCCTGGCTCGACTGCGTCGTGCCGCGGGTGAAGCGCTCGAACAGGCTGCCGACGAACTCGTCCGCGACACCCGGCCCTCGGTCCTCGATCGTGATCCGCAGCTCGCCGTTCGCACGCACCGCCGAGACGGCGACCGGCGGCGCGCCGTGACGCACGGCGTTCGCGAGCAGGTTGGACACGATCCGGTCGAACGCCTGTCCATCGACGACCGCCTCGAGCCCGGCGGGAACGTCGACGCGTACCTCGGCGTCGGCGTCGACGACGGCGTCGACGATCGCCTCGAGCCGCTCCGTCACGTCGAGCGGGGCGGGCGCGATGCGAATCGAGTCGGCCTCCAGGCGTGACAGGTCGAGGAGGTTCTCGACGAGCTCGACCAGGCGCTTCGACTGTTGCGTGAGCATGCGGCGGAGCTGCCGGCGCTGGGCGGCGTCGAGCTGGGCGTCGCGCTCGTCCAGCGTGCGGACGGCGCCGTAGATCGCCGACGCCGGCGTGCGCAGCTCGTGCGACGCAAGCGCCGCGAACTGGCTCTTGAGCTCGTTCAGCCGCCGCAGCTCGCCGTGCTCGATCGCCTTCTCGAGAAAGGCGGCGATGAGCGTGCCGAACGTCGTCAGCAGGTCGACCTCCGCGGGCTCCAGCGTGAAGACCTCGCCGCGCTCGTCACAGGTCATGAAGCCCAGGCAGCGGCCGTCGGTGACGAGCGGGACGATCACGAAGGAGCCGATCCCGAAGCCCGTCGCGATGTCCGGCGGCAGCGCTTCCTCGCTCGCCGGGTCGTGGACGAAGACGGCACGGCCCGCCGCGAGCGCGCGCTGGAACGCCCCGAAGCGCCCGATCGGGAGCGCAGCGGGCAGCGCAGCGCTCTCCGACGACGTCAGCCCATGTCCGGCGAAGGGGACGAGCGTCGACGTCTCGGCCATGTAGCGGACGATCCCGACGCGCTCGAACGCGAACCCGTCCGCGACGGCCGCGCAGGCCCGCTCGAGCACGGCGCGCGCCCGGAACTCGCCGCTCGCGAGTGCCCGCGCCAGGGCGTGGAGTGCCTCGAGCTGGATATGCGGCTGGCCGGCGACGACGTCTCAGGGGTCGTGTGTCAGCCGCAGATCCTCCCATTCTACCTTGGTTCGCCGTGTCCCTCCTTGACTGGCCGGCCGCGGGCGGAGTTCAATCGCTGACATGTCAGTGGACGGATCGGTGCTCCGGTCGCCCGCTGCGCCGCGCCAGTGGCTCGACGCGGCCTCCCGGCATCCGCTGCTCGTCCTCGGGGTAGCGCTGGCCGCCACGGCGGTCGTGCTCGCCGTCGCCGAAGGCGTGCACGACCTCGCCCAGGCCACCATCAACGGCATCGTCGCGGGCAACTACTACGCGCTCGGGGCGGTCGGCCTGACGCTGATCTTCGGCGTGCTGCGGCTCGTGAACTTCGCACACGGCGAGTTCCTCACGTTCGGCGCGTACATGATGCTGGCGGCCTCGTCGTTCGACGTCCCGCTCGTCGCCGCCGTCGTCCTGGGCGTGCTCGCGACGGCAGTCTTTAGCCTCGCCCTCGAGGTGACCGTGTGGCGCCCCGTCCGCCGCCGCGGCGCCGGTGAGCTGCAGCTGCTGCTGTTCGCACTCGGACTCGCGTTCTTCATGCGCAACGCGATCGCGTTCGTCGCCGGCCCGGAGGACCGTCAGACACCGGCGAACGTCACATCGTCGGTCAGCATCGGCGACTTGCGCATCGGGCGCACCGAGCTGATCGTCACCGTGGTCGGCATCGCCGTCATCCTCCTCGTCGCCGCCGCGCTGCGGTGGAGCTCGCTCGGCCGCCAGGCGCGGGCGCTCGCCGACAGCATCCAACTCGCGGAGACGACCGGCATCGACACCGACCGCATCGTGCTCGTCACGTGGGCCGTGAGCGGCGGCCTCGCCGGGCTCGCCGGCATCTTCTACGCGCTCCCCGCCGGCTCGGTGAACCCGAACCTCGGCTTCGCATTGATCCTCAGCATCTTCGCCGCGGTCATCGTCGGCGGCATCGGCAACGCGTACGGCGCGCTGCTCGGCGGCCTGCTCATCGGCGTGGTGCAGGAGTGGTCGACGCTCGTGATCGAGCCGAGCATGAAGGTGGCGGTCGGCTTCGCGATGCTGATCCTCGTCCTCCTCGTCCGTCCGCAGGGCCTGTTCGGCAAGACGGTGTCCGCAGACCGATGACGGCCTCCGGACTGATCGGCGTCTCGACCGACTTCCTCACGAACGAGGCGTTCTGGATCAACGTCGGCGTGCTCGTCACCACGTACGGCGTGTTCGCGCTCGGGATCCAGCTCAACGTGGGCACGACCGGGATCGTCAACTTCGGCCAGGCCGGGTTCATGGCCGTCGGCTCCTACGCGATGGGCGTCAGCGTCATCCGCTGGGGCGTGTCGTTCTGGGTGGCGCTCCTCGTCGGCATGGGGGTCGCCGTCGTGGCCGCGCTCATCGTCGGCCTGCCGTCGCTGCGACTGCGGGCCGACTACTTCGCGATCTCGACGCTGGCCTTCAGCGAGATCGTCCGCTACGTCGCCGACAACTGGGACGGCCTCACCGGCGGCAACCTCGGCCTGTTCGGGTACAGCGACACCTGGACCGACCTGTCGATCCGCATCGACGAGTGGCTGGAGCGGATCGGCATCGCCCCGCGCTTCCTGCTGCCGCTCCTGGTCGTCAACGTCCTCGTGTTCGTCGTGTTGACGCTCGTCGTCGCGCTGCTCGTCCACTCGCCGTGGGGCCGCGTGCTCAAGGCGATCCGCGAGGACGAGGACGCGACCCGCGCGCTCGGCAAGAACACGTTTGCCTACAAGCTGCAGTCGCTGTCGATTGCGGCGGTGCTGGCGGCGATCGCGGGCTACATGCTCGCGATCAACATCACGATCCTCTCGCCGCAGAACTTCGACCCGATCCTCACCGCCTACGGCTTCGTGATCGTCATCCTCGGCGGCCTCGGCAGCTACCTCGGCGTGATGGTCGGATCCTTCGTTCTCGTCTTCCTGCTGGAGGCGACGCGGTACCTCGACCTGCCGCTCTCCGACGCGCGAGTCGCCGCGCTGCGGTTCATGATCGTCGGCCTCGTCCTGATGGCGCTCGTCGTGTTCCGCCCGCAGGGGCTGTTCGGCAAGCGCGAGGAGCTGCTGCTCCGTGCCCGGTGACGTGGTGGCGCCGGCGACGCCGCTCCTCAGCGTCCGCGGCCTTTCCAAGCGCTTCGGCGGCGTCACGGCCGTCGACAACGCCAGCTTCGACGTCGCCGCCGGCTCGATCACCGCGCTCATCGGCCCGAACGGCGCCGGCAAGTCGACGCTCTTCAACGTCGTCACCGGCTTCGAGCGCGGCAACCGCGGCGACGTCGTGCTCGACGGGCGCTCGGTGTTCCGGCGCAGCCCGCACGCGATCGCGCGGCGGGGCATGGTGCGCACCTTCCAGCTCACGAAGGCGCTGTCGGTGATGTCGGTGCTCGACAACATGCTGCTCGGCAACGCCCGCAACCCGGGCGAGCGGCTCGCGCTCGCCGGGCTGCGGCCGGTCTGGAAGGGGCAGGAGCGCTCGGCCCGCGACCGCGCGCTCGAGCTCCTCGGCGTCTTCGGCCTCGCCGAGAAGGCCGGCGACTACGCAGGCACGCTGTCGGGCGGCCAGCGCAAGCTCCTCGAGCTGGCAAGGGCGCTGATGCTCGAGCCGCGCCTGCTGCTCCTCGACGAACCGCTCGCCGGCGTGAACCGCACCCTCCGCAACTCGCTGCTCGAGCACATCGAGCGGCTCCGTGCCGAGCGCGGCATGACGATTCTCCTCGTCGAGCACGACATGGACGTCGTCATGCGGCACTCCGACACGGTCGTCGTCATGGCCGACGGCCGCGTCGTCGCGACCGGCACGCCGGCGGCCGTGAGACGCGACGAGCGCGTGATCGAGGCGTACCTCGGTGCGCGCGGGGAGCACGCGGATGGCTGAGGGCCCGATCCTCGAGGTCGACGGCGTCGTCGCGGGCTACTTCCCGGACGTCCCGATCCTCGACGGCGTCCACGTCACCGTCGCCGACCGGGAGATCGTGGCCATCGTCGGCCCGAACGGCGCCGGCAAATCGACGCTCGTGAAGGCCGTGATCGGCCAGCTGCGCCCGTGGGCGGGGTCGGTGCGGCTGCGCGGCGAGGATCTCGCGGGGCGGAAACCGCACGCGATCGTGCGTCGCGGGGTCGGCTACGTGGCACAGCGGCAGAACGTCTTCCCGACGATGACCGTCGAGGAGAACCTCGACCTCGGTGCGCTCGCCGCGCGGGGCGGCGCCACGGCCTCCGAGCGGGTGGGCGAGGTGTTCGCGCTCTTCCCCCGGCTCGCCGAGCGGCGGCGCCAGACGGCAGGCACGCTCTCGGGCGGCGAGCGGCAGATGCTCGCTCTCGGCCGGGCGCTCATGGCCGCCCCGGACGTGCTGCTGCTGGACGAGCCGTCCGCCGGGCTGGCGCCGCAGGCGGTCGACCTCATCTTCGAGAAGGTGCTCGAGATCAACGGCGCCGGCGTCGCCATCCTGATGGTCGAGCAGAACGCGACCAGGGCGCTCGAGATCGCGCACCGCGGCTACGTCCTCGACACCGGGCGCAACCGCTTCGAGGGCCCGGGGCCGCAGCTCCTCGCCAACCCCGAGGTCGTCGACCTCTACCTCGGCGGAGCGATCGCCGAGCAGGGCTAGCACCCAGCAGGAGAGACCGGAGCGCAGCGGCCGCGAAGCGGCCGCCTTTAGGGGTCTTCGCGCGACCGGAATCCGCGAGAGCGGATTCTGGTCTTGCGCAGAGCAGGACTAATTCGACAGCAGGAAGAGCCGCCGGCCGACCCGCGCTTCGAGCCGGATCATGCGGCCAAGGTCCGACATGCGGAGCTCGTGCGTCAGCCGGACGATCACGCCGAGGTCGTCCACGTCGTAGATGGCGTAGATCGAGTACGGCAGCGCAAGCGGCTGGCCGGTGGCGAAGAGGTCGTCGTCGAACGAGCCGACCAGCCGCGCCCCGTCGGCGTGCGCCCGCTCGAAGAGCGTTCCCAGTTCGTCGAGCGCCGCCTCGCGCTCCGCCGCCGACGCGGCGTACCAGCCGTCCGTCGACGCCGCCAGCAGCAGCACGCGGTAGGGAGGCTCGAACCCCGGCGCTTCGTACTCCAAGGCGCGCGAGCCTACCAGCCTTCTGGATATTGAAACGACCTTCAGCGTGCTGTACGGTCGCCCCGACTGCCCCGCCGCCGAACGCTGGGGACGCGAGGATGACGGGGGGAGACACCGTCTGCGCAAGGCGGGAACGACAGGAGGGGCTCCATGCGTAGGACGATCACCCGGCTCGTCATCGTGGCCGGAATCCTGGCGCTGGTCGGCGGCGCCGCGACCGCGAACGCCCGCGAGACCGGGGGCGGGTACACGCTGCGGATCGGCGACGTCGTGCCGTTCACCGGCGCATCCGCCGTCTTCGGGCCGGCGTACGCGAAGGCCGCCGGGCTCGCGGTGCAGCAGGCCAAGATCGCGCTGCGGCGCGCCGGCGTCACGGACATCCAGATCCAGATCGAGCACGCCGACGACGCGACCACGCCGGAGGGCGGCGTCAACGCAGCCCGCAAGCTGATCGCCAACGGCGCGGACTGCATGTTGGGGGCGCTCACCTCGGCGAGTTCCATCGCGATCTCGCAGGCGGCCACGACGCCCGCACGCGTCCCGCAGATCGGGCCGAACAACTCGAGCCCCGCGCTCACCGATCTCCGCGACAACGGCTACTTCTTCCGCGTCATGCCGTCGGACGTGCTGCAGGCGCCGGTGCTGGCGCAGCTGATCCGGCAGGAGATGGGACGCGGTCAGACGATCTCGCTGGCCGGTCGCAACGACGCCTTCGGCACGGGTCTGCTCCCGCGGCTGAAGACGAACCTCGAGCGGCTCGGCATGCGCACCCAGGGCCCGCTGCTCTACGACCCGACGGCCGCGAGCTACAACTCCGAGGCCGGTGACATCGTCCGCGGCAACCCTGACGCGTACGTGATCCTCGACTTCCCGGCGAACTACGCGAAGATCGCCTCGGCCTTGCTCCGCACGGGACGCTTCAACGGCCGGAAGCTCTTCGTCGCCGGCGGCTGGCCCGCCACGATCCCGTCGTTCATCCCGGCGGAGTCGCTGGAGGGCGCCCGCGGCACATCGGCCGGCTCGCCGCTCGGCACGCGCGCCGCGAACGCGTTCCACCGGCTGTACACGACGTCGCCCGGCGTGAAGGACCGCCAGACGCTCGAGCTGAACAACTTCGACGGCGCGATGATCTGCATCCTCGCGTCGATCGCAGCCCGCTCGGGCCGCGGCTCGGACATCGTCAAGCAGATCACCCGCGTGGCCTCGCCGCCGGGGCGGACGTACACCTACCTCAGCCTCACGCAGGCCATCAGGGACATCCGTGCCGGCAAGGACATCAACTACGAAGGGGTCGGCGGCGGTGCCGACTTCGACGCCAACGGCGACCTGAAGACGGCGATCTACAACGTCTTCACGTATCGCGACGGACGTCAGACCGTCCTGCGACAGCTCAGGATCCGGAAGTAGGGACGGATCGGGTTCGGGCCCCGGGCGCCAGGCGTCCGGGGCCCAGCGCCCCGCCGATGCACTCGCTCTCCCATTGCGCCACGGTCGCGTGCGACACCTCCGCCGAAGACGCCTTCGCGGTGCTGACCGACGACTCGGCGCTCGGGACCTGGGCACTCGGCTGCTGGCAGGCGGCGCCGGTGGCGGGCGAGCCCGGACTGCTCGGCGGCACGTCGCTCTTCGACGGGTCGACGACGTACGTCCGGGCCGACGCCGACGCGAGCCGCCTCGCGGTCGACTACGCGGTGGGCGCGGCCCCACAGGAGCTCGTGCACCGGATCTCGGCACGCGTCCTACCCGGTGGATCGCTCGGCCACGGGGACGGCCGCTGCCTCGTCACGCTCCTCGCCTGGCGTCCCGCGGACATGGCGGACGAGCGCTGGGAGCGGCTGGGCGCTAGCCACGACGTGGAGGTGCTCCTGCTCAGGGCCCGGATCGAGGCGGCGGCGTGAGCGTCGAGGCCGGCGAGACCCCGGTCGGCACGCGGAACGGCGACCTCGGCCGTCGGCTTCGTCAGCTTCGCACCTCGCGCAAGCAGTCGCTGGCGGAGGTCGCCGAGGCGACCACCATCTCCCCCTCGTTCCTGTCCATGGTCGAGAACGGCCAGAGCGACATCACCGTCAGCCGCCTCATGCGGCTCGTGCACTGGTACGGGATCAGCGTGGGCGACCTGCTGCCCGAGCCCGACCACCTGCCGGTGCGCGTGGTGCATGCCGACGACCGGCGCTCGCTGGAGCTCTCCGACGAGGGCATCGCGATCCACATGCTCACCCCCACCGGGCAGAACGCGATGATGCCGGTGATCAACGTCTACCGCCCCGGCGGCGGCATGACGGAGCCGACGCACCACGACGGCGAGGAGTTCGTCTTCGTGCTCGAGGGCGCCGTGGAGCTCAGCTACGGAGGCGCGGCGCCGCTGCTGCTGAAGGCCGGCGACAGCGCCTACTACCGTGCCGACGTGCCGCACTCGTTCCGGAACGCCGGCGACCGCGAGGCCCGCTTCTTCGGCATCACGACCCCGCCGAACCTCTGACCCGAAAGGACGACGTGACCTCGACGCTCCGACCAGACGCTCCACTCGCGCCCGGCACTGTCGGCGACGCGATCCGCGACGAGTTCCCGATCCTCGCCACGACGGCCTACCTCAACTCGTGTTCGCAGGGCGCGCTGTCCCGCCGCGTCCGCGCGGCCTACGAGGACTACCTCGCCGGCTGGGACGCGAACGGAGCGGAGTGGGAGCACTGGGTCGAGCGGGCCGAGACGGCACGGGCGGCGTTCGCGCGGCTGATCGGCGCGAGCCCGGCGGAGGTCGCCGTCACCACGTCCGTGTCGCAGGGCGTCAACGGCATCGTCAGCGCCCTCGACCTGCGGCGCCGTCCCCGCATCGTCGTCTCCGAGTACGAGTTCCCGACCGTGGGTCAGATCGCCCACGCGCAGGAGCTGCGCGGCGCCGAGGTCGTGCACGTGACGCCGGACAACGACGGGTCGATCCCGCTCGAGCGCTGGGCGGACGCCATCGACGAGCGCACGGCGCTCGTCTGCTGCACCCAGATCTCGTACCGCACGGGGCACCGACAGGACGTCCCGGGGATCGCCGCGCTCGCCCACGAGCGGGGAGCGCTCGTCCTCGCCGACAGCTACCAGGCGATCGGCGCGATCGACGTCGACGTCCGGCAGACCGGGGCCGACTTCGTGACCGGCGGCACCGTGAAGTACCTGCTCGCTTCGGCCGGGCTCGGCTTCCTCTACGTCAACGGACGGCTCCTGCCCGGCATCACGCCCGTACAGACCGGCTGGTTCGCCGACGAGGACATCTTCCGGATGGATATCTCCGATTACTCCCCCGCGGCCGACGCGCGGCGCTTCGATGCAGGAACGCCGCCGGTGCCGAACATCTACGCCGGCGTTGCCGGCATGGCGATCATCGAGGAGGTCGGCGTCGACGCCGTCGAGGCCCACGTGAGCGCGCTGAACACGCGCCTCATCGACGGGCTGCTCGAGCTCGGGGCGACCGTGCCGACACCGCGCGACCCGGCGGCGCGCGGTCCGCTCGTCTGCGTCCGCTCCACCGACGCGCCGGCACTCGTCGCCGGCGTCGGCGAAGACCGCGTGATCGTCTCGCTCCGCGACGCGAACGTGCGCATCGCCGCGCACCTCTACTCGACGGAGGACGACATCGACCGCGTCCTCGACGCGCTCCGCGCGCGCCGCCACCTGCTCGCGTGAGCGTCCCCGCGTCGGGGCGCCTCGCCCCCGCCCCGGCCGTCTCCTACGGCGACCACCCCGACCAGGTCGCGAACCTGCACCTCCCAAACGGCGACGGCCCGTTCCCGGTCGTCGTGCTCGTGCACGGCGGCTTCTGGCGCTACGGCTGGGACCGGACGCTGATGACGCCGCTGGCGCTCGACCTCGCCCGCCGGGGTATCGCCGCGTGGAACATCGAGTACCGGCGGGTCGGCCAGGAGGGCGGCGCCTGGCCGGGGACGTTCCTCGACGTGGCCGCCGCGGTCGACTATCTCGCGGCGGTGCCGGAGGTCGATCCCGGCCGCATGGTCAGCTGCGGCCACTCGGCCGGGGGCCACCTCGCGCTCTGGATCGCCGCGCGCCCCCGCGTGCCCGCAGGCGCGCCGGGCGCGGACCCGGTCGTGCTCGCACGGGCCGCGATCGCGCTCGGCGCCGTCTGCGATCTCACGAGGGCCGGCCGCGAGGTGCTCGGCAACGGAGCGGCGGCTGGCCTGGTCGGCGGCTCGCCGGACGAATGGCCGGACCGCTACGCGGCCGCCGACCCCGCCGCGCTCCTCCCGCTCGGCGTTCCGCAGGTCGTCGTCCACGGCGGTCTCGAGGACGTCGTGCCGCCGGAGTACGCGCGTGACTACGCAGCGCGGGCCGGGAACGAGGCCGAGCTGATCGAGCTACCCGAGGCCGACCACTTCGACGTGATCGAGCCCGGGGGCGACGCCTGGTCCGCGGTCGTCGACCGGCTCCCCGCGCTGCTCGGCGCCGCGTAGCGGAAGGCGAGGCAGGCCCGCCTTCCGCGTGCGGCCGTGACGTGTCGTCAGACCTTCGTCCCGACGGTGACGAGGTACTCCTGCTCGAAGCGGGCCACGTCCGGGGTGCCGCGGTTCCACTCGTCGCAGAACGCGTCGACCGCCTCGTCGAACTCGGCCACCCGACCCTCGCGCTCGGCGTTCGCGCGAGTGGCGATCGTCGGCCCGTAGTAGTCCTTGAAGTGCTCGCCGTACTCGCGTGCTCGCGGGAACGCGGTGACCTCGAGGTCGCCGCGCTCGACGGTGTGGAGCTGCACCCGGTCGCCGAGCAGGCCGCGCACGTGCTCCTCGCCGCCCCAGAGCGGCGGCGGCTGCACACCGGGCGGCGGCGGCGGCGCGAAGGGCTTCATCGTCGCGAAGAGCGCCCCGATCATGCCCTCGGGCGTCCAGCTCAGGATCCCGATCGTCCCGCCGGGACGGCAGACCCGGACGAGCTCGTCGGCCGCGGCCTGGTGGTGCGGCGCGAACATCACGCCGATCGCCGACATGACGACGTCGAACGACCCGTCGGCGAACGGCAGGTTCTCCGCGTCCGCCTCGACCCACTCCAGCTCGAGCCCTTCCTTCTCCGCGATCGTGCGGCCCGCCTCGAGCAGCTCGGGCGTCAGGTCGCTGGCGGTGACGGCGGCGCCGCGCCTGGCGGCCGGCAGCGAGGCGTTGCCGGTTCCGGCCGCGACGTCGAGCACGCGCATGCCCGGGCCGAGCCTGCACGCCTCCGCGAGGCGCTCCCCCACGGGCAGCAGGAACGTGTCGACCATCAGGGGGTAGTTGCCGGAGCCCCACATGGCGCGATGGCGCGCCTTGAGCTCCGAGTCGGCGAGTTGAACGCTCATTGTTTCCTCCCGTTCGGTGTCGAGCCCACTCTGAGCCCGCCTGTGACGGCGCACATCGGACGAACTCCCTACCGGCGCCCTATCTTGCCGCGGCGCCCTCCCTCCGCGCAGCGAAGGCCGCTGCCTCCGCGCGGTTTCGCACCCCGAGCTTGGCGAGGATCCGGCTCACGTGGTGCCCGGCCGTCTTCTCGCTGATGACGAGCGTCGTCGCGATCTGCGCATTCGACATCCCGAGCGCGAGCAGGCCGAGCACCTCCTGCTCCCGGGCCGTGAGCTCGCCGGCGGCCCGAGGCAGGGCGCCCGCCGGCGTCCCGAGCTCGCGGAGCATCGCCGCGGCCGCGTCCCTCGCGCGAAGGGCGCCGAGCTCGCGGAAGGTCGCCTGGGCCGCGCGTGCCTCCTCGACCGCCAGCTCCGGGCTCTCGAGCGCCAGCGCGCGGCTGAGCTCCAGCCGGGCCTCGGCGACCTCGTACGGCATCCCGAGGCGACCGAAGGCGGTGAGCGACCGCCGGGCGGCCTCGGCGGCCTCGACCGGACGGCGCGCCGCGAGGTGCACCCGTGCCGCCGCCAGCGCCGCGCGCGCCTCGCCGACTCTCTGACCGGAGCGGCCCGCCAGCTCGGCCAGCCGCCGAGAAGCGGCGTCGGCCGAGTCGATCTCACCCTCGGCGAGGCGCACGTCGACCAGGACGGCGAGCAGCTGGGCGGTCTGCACCGCGTCGTCCTCCGCCGCGAGCAGCCCGCGCTCGAGCAGCGCCGCGGCGATCGACGGCCGGCCCTGAGCCAGACGGAGGTGGGCGAGCGCGCGAAGCGACTCCGGGTGCTCCTCCCTGCCGACCAGCAGCTGCTCGGCCTCCGCCAGGCGGCCCTGCCGCACGCGCAGCTCGGCCATGGCCGCAACCGTCGGCGCCGCCAGCTGGGGCACGTACCGCGCGTGGACGTCGAGCGCGCTCTGGAGTGCGCGCTCCGCGTCCTCCCACCGGCCGGTCGCGAGCAGGACGTCCGCGTGGATGGTGCGGCACGAGCCGTAGAGCGGCACCGTCTCGTGCTCGCGCGCGAACTCGTCGACGAGCTCGCACCACTCCGTCGCGCGCTCCCAGTCGCCGGCGCTCGTGCACGCCGCGATCAGGTTGCAGTACGCCTCGGCGAGCGTGTGCACGTTGCGGACGCGGCCCGCCGAGGCCGCGGCCATCGCCTCCTCGAGCAGCCTCATGCCGTCGTCCCGGCGTCCTGCGTTGACCTCGGCGCGCCCGAGAAGGCTGACGGCGAACACCTCGAGGTCGTCGGCGCCGGTCTCGCGCGCGATCTCGATCGCGCGTCGTGCGTGCTCGGCGCAGTCCTCGACGGTCTCGGCATGCCGGGCGCGCTCGACCGCGACCCACCCCTGCCCGGCGCAGACGTCCGCGCCGTCGACGACGCGCTCGGCACGCGCCAGCCAGCCGCGTGCGGCCGACAGCCGCCCGCCGATGAAGTGTTGGTGCGAGACCCAGACCGCCACGCGGGCGGCGTCGTCGCAGCGTCCGGTGCGCGCGTACCCGTCGACGGCGCGCTCGCGGGCGGCGACGCCCTCGCTCACGTCGCCCAGGAACCAGAGCGCGAGCCCGAGACCGTCGAGCGCCTCGGGTGTCTCCTCGTCGCCGAGCACGGACTCGAACGCCTCCCTGGCCGCATCCCACCGCGCCGCCTCGAGCGCGCGCCGGCCTTCGTCGGTGCGGTCCTCCGGATGGGTGCTCATCGACCAGCGATTCTAGGATGCAGACGCCTGCGCCAACGCGATCGCGCCGAGGACGCCGGCCCGCGGGCCGAGCTCCGGCGCGGTGATGTAGCCGGAGATGCCGACGCCCATCTCCTCGGTGTCGAGGTAGCCGTTCATCAGCGAGGAGACATCACGCTGCACGCGGGCGAGCAGCCCGGGCGCGCTCATCACGCCGCCGCCCATGATGATCCGCTCCGGCGTGAGAACGCAGATGACGGAGACGAGCCCCAGCGCGAGGTAGCGGGCCTCGAGCTCCCAGACGGCGTCGTTGCCGCCGAGCTCGACAGCCGGCTGCCCCCAGCGGGCCTCGATGGCGCGCGCCGACGCGAGACCCTCCCAGCAGTCGCCGTGATACGGGCAGACGCCGGGGAACGAGTCCTCGGCGGCGCGCGGGATGCGCAGGTGGCCGACCTCGGGATGCAAGAGGCCGTGGAGCAGCCTGCCGCCTGCCATGCCACCGCCGCCGATCCCGGTTCCGACGGTGACGTAGGAGAACGTCTCGAGCCCTCGCGCGGCACCCCAGCGGTGCTCACCGACGGCGGCTGCGTTCACGTCGGTGTCGAACGCCACAGGCACGGACAGGCGCCGGCGGATCTCCTGGCCGACGTCCGTGTGCGCCCAGCCGGGCTTCGGCGTCGTCGTGATGTGACCCCACGTCGGCGACCCCGCCCTGCGGTCGACGGGCCCGAAGGAGCCGATCCCGACCGCAGTCACGGGTCCCTCACGCTCGAAGAACTCGACCACGCGGTCGAGCGTCTCCGCGGGTGTGGTGGTCGGGATGGTCGTCTCGCCGCGTGAGGTCGTCCGGCGAGGTGCCGACGGCGCAGCGCCACTTCGAGCCGCCCGCCTCGATGCCGCCGTACATCAGTCGCCGGTCGGGGCGGCCGCCCCGCACGAGCGGCGGACGATGAACTCGGCAGGCAGGACGACGAGGCGGTTCTTGTCGGACGCGCGGCCGTCCATGCGCTCGAGCAGCAGCTGCGTGCCGAGCGTCCCGAACGTCTCCGCCGGTTGCATCATCACCGTCAGGAACGGATAGAGCCGCGTCGCGTAGTCGATGTCGTCGAAGCAGACGAGCGCGACGTCGGCCGGCACGTCGAGCCCCTTCGACCGTATCGCGCTGATGGCGCCGACAGCGACGAGGTTGTTGACCGTGAAGACCGCCGTCGGCGGATCGCCGAGCTGGAGCAGGCGCGTCATGCCCTCGAAGCCGCCCTCGGGATCCACGCTCGTACGGGTGACGAGCTCGGGGTCGCTCGCGATCCCTGCGCCGCGGAGGGCGTCGAGGTAGCCCCGGTGCCGGTCGCGGGCGGTCGACACCTCGTCCGACTCGATGATCAGGCCGATGCGGCGGTGGCCCAGCGAGAGCAGGTGCTCGACGAGGCGCCGCGCACCCGCGGCGCTGTCACCGAGGACGACGTCGCTGTCCACCCCCGGCACGGTCCGGTCGATGAGTACGAACGGGACTCCGAAGGCCGACAGCCGCCGCAGGTGCGGCTTCGACCTGTCGCTGACCGGTGCGATCAGGATGCCCTCGACGCGGTGGGCGATGAGCTCCTCGATCACCTCCCGCTCGAGCTCGAGGTCCGCACGCGTGTCGCACAGAAGCGCGCGATAGCCCGCCCGCCGGGCGACGTCCTCGGCTCCGCGGACGATCAGCGTGAAGAACGGATTCGCGACGTCCGGGACGATCACCCCGAGCGTCCCTGTGCGCTGCCGGATCAGGCCGCGAGCGAGCCGGCTGGGGACGTAGCCGAGGTTGGTGATCGCATCCTCGACCTGCCGCCGCGTCTTCGGGCTGACGCGGGCGCTGTCGTTGATCACACGCGAGACCGTCATCGACGACACGCCGGCCTGGCGTGCGACATCGGTGATCGTCACGGATGCCGGCCGCATCTTGTTATCAGTACCACACTTCTCGGATGATCTTGCCCGTTACAAGCTTGACTCTGCGGAGAACGGTGTGTTATCGATAACACAGCTTCGAATCCACCGCAAACGAAGGGAGCGTCATGCGTCATTCGCAGGGACGGCTTCCGGCGCGCCGAGCGCTGGGCCTCACGGCGGCACTGCTCCTGCTCGCCGGCGCGACGACCGTCGTCGCCGTCGCCTCCGCCGGGACGTCGCCGTCGGCGACAGGCGGCGAGACCGTCAAGGTCGGACTGATCACGAAGGACGTCACGAATCCGTTCTTCGTGAAGATGAGGGCGGGCGCCACGGCCGAGGCGAAGAAGCTCGGTGCCGAGCTGCTGTACGCGGCCGGCAAGAGCAGCTCCGACAACGCCGGCCAGATCGCCGCGATCGAGAACCAGGTGACCGCGGGGGTCAAGGGCATCCTGATCACGGTCGCCGACGCGAAGGCGGAGAACGCCGCTATCGCGAAGGCACGTGCCGCTGGTGTGCTCGTGATCGCGCTCGACTCGCCGACCAATCCGAGGTCAGCCGTCGACGCACTGTTCGCGACGAACAACTTCAACGCCGGCATCCGGATCGGCAAGTACGCCCGCGCCGCGACGAAGGGCAAGACCGTGACGATCGCGATGCTCGACGAGCACGCCGGCTCGTCGGTCGGGAAGCTCCGGCACGACGGCTTCCTGAGGGGCTTCGGCATCAAGGGCGGCAACAAGCAGATCGCCTGCGTCGGGAACGGCCAGGGTCAGGTCGCGCCGTCGCAGACCGCGATGGAGAACTGCCTGCAGAAGAACCCGAAGATCGACGTCGTGTACACGATCAACGAGCCGAGCGCGGCCGGTGCCTGGACTGCGCTCAAGAGCGCAGGCAAGAAGGCCGGCGACGTGACGATCGTCTCGGTCGACGGCGGTTGCGCCGGTGTGCGCAACGTCCGGGCCGGCGTCATCGACGCGACGTCGCAGCAGTACCCGCTGCGCATGGCCTCACTCGGCGTCGCAGCGGTGGTGAAGTTCGCGCAGGGTGGACAGAAGGCCACCGGCTATACCGATACCGGCCTGAACCTGATCGCGAAGAAGGCTGTGTCGGGCGTTCCCTCGAAGAACGTCGCCTACGGCCTCGCCAACTGCTGGGGGTAAGAATCCTCCGCTAACCGTGACCGGGGCGCAGGCCCTCCGCGCCCCGGTCCACGGCTGTCCCGGTGGCGATGACGACAGACCCAACAGCGTCCGAACAACCTCGAGCTCCGCGCACTGCGCTCGACCTCGGCCGCCACGTGCTCGGGGCTCCGACCGTCGCCCCGCTGCTCGCGCTGCTCGGCACGATGGTGTTCTTCTCGTTCAAGAGCGATCGGTTCCTGGACGTGCAGAACCTCTCGCTCGTGCTCCAGCAGGTCATGGTCGTCGGCGTGCTGGCAATCGGCCAGACCCTCGTGATCCTGACCGCCGGCATCGACCTGTCCGTCGGAACGGTGATGGCGCTCGGCCAGGTCGTGATGACGAAGCTCGCGATCGAGAACGGCATGGCACCGCTCCCCGCCCTGGCCCTCGGCATCCTCACGTGCGTCGCCTTCGGCGTGTTGAACGGCGGGTTGGTCACGGTGCTCCGCCTGCCTGCGTTCATCGTCACGCTCGGGACGCTCAACATCGCGTTCGCCCTCACACACGTCATCTCGGACGACCTGACGTTCTCGGGGCTCCCGAGCGAGCTGCTCTTCTTCGGCCGGACGTTCTCGCTCGCGGGCGGCGAATTCACCTACGGCGTCGTGCTCATGCTCGTCCTCTACGCGATCGCCTGGTACGCGCTCACGCAGACCGCGTGGGGCCGCCACGTGTACGCCGTGGGCGACAATCCCGAAGCGGCGCGGCTGACCGGCATCGACACGAACCGCGTGCTGCTCAGCGTCTACACGCTCGCGGGACTGACCTCCGGCATCGCCGCGATGCTGCTCGTCGCCCGCACGGAGCTCGGCGACCCCAACGCAGGACAGACGACCGAGAACCTCGACAGCATCACGGCCGTCGTGCTCGGCGGCACGAGCCTCTTCGGCGGCCGCGGCAGCGTGATCGGGACGCTGATCGGCGCCACGATCGTCGGCGTCTTCCGCAACGGGCTGACGCTGATCGGCGTCGAGGTCATCTACCAGTACCTCGTCACCGGCATCCTCGTGATCCTCGCGGTGTCGGTCGACCAGCTCACGCACCGGAGACGGGCGTGAGCGCCGCCGCAGCCGATCCTGGAGGCGCGTGGGCTCGTCAAGCGCTACGGCCACGTCGTCGCGCTGAACGGCGCCGACTTCGAGCTCTACCCCGGCGAGATCCTCGCCATCATCGGCGACAACGGCGCCGGCAAGTCGACGCTGATCAAGGCGCTGTCGGGCGCGCTGCAGCCCGACGAGGGCGAGATCCGCCTCGACGGACAGCAGGTGCACTTCCGCTCGCCGCGCGATGCCCGCGGCGCAGGGATCGAGACGGTCTACCAGGACCTCGCCGTGGCGCCTGCCCTCGACATCGCCTCGAACATCTTCCTCGGCCGCGAGCAGCGGCGGCGCGGCCCGCTCGGCCGCGGCCTCCGCATGCTCGACAAGCGCGCGCATGCGTCGCGAGGCCACACGCCACTTCGCCGAGCTCCAGATCGGCGTCCAGTCGATGTCTCAGCCGGTCGAGAACCTCTCCGGCGGCCAGCGTCAGGGCGTCGCCGTCGCGCGTGCGGCGACCTGGGCGCGCAGGCTCGTGATCATGGACGAGCCCACCGCGGCGCTCGGCGTCAAGGAGACGGGCCAGGTGCTCGACCTGATCAAGCGCGTCCGTGACCGCGGGTTGCCGGTGATCCTGATCAGCCACGACATGCCCCACGTGTTCGAGCTCGCCGACCGGATCCATGTCATGCGGCTGGGCCGGCGAGTCGCCGTCGTGTCGCCTCGGACTCACTCGATGCCGGAGGCTGTCGCCATCATGACCGGTGCCACGCCGAGCGAGCTCGAACGGAGCCTGCATCCGGAAACTCCGACCGAAGGAGACGTCCCGTGACCTACGTCGCCGCGGACGACCGCTACGAACGCATGCCGTACAACCGCTGCGGCCGCAGCGGTCTGCTCCTGCCGGCCGTCTCGCTCGGCCTCTGGCAGAACTTCGGCGGCGACGTGCCGCTCGACCGCAGCCGCGCGATCGTGCGCCGCGCCTTCGACCTCGGCGTCACGCACTTCGACCTCGCGAACAACTACGGGCCGCCCTACGGCTCGGCCGAGGAGACGTTCGGGAAGCTGGTGCGCGATGACCTCGCGCCGTATCGCGACGAGCTCGTCATCTCGACGAAGGCCGGCTATGACATGTGGCCCGGTCCGTACGGCGACCTGGGCTCGCGCAAGTACCTGCTGTCGAGCCTCGACCAGAGCCTGCGCCGCATGGGCCTCGACTACGTCGACATCTTCTACTCCCACCGCTTCGACCCGGACACGCCGCTGGAGGAGACGATGGGCGCACTCGACACCGCCGTGCGCTCCGGCCGGGCGCTGTACGCGGGCATCTCGTCGTACTCCGCGGCGAAGACCCGCGAGGCGGCGGCGATCCTGCGCGACCTCGGCACGCCGCTCCTCATCCACCAGCCGTCGTACTCGATGCTGAACCGCTGGATCGAGGCCGAGCTGCTGGACGCGTTGGCCGACGAGGGCGCCGGCTGCATCGTCTTCTCGCCGCTCGCGCAGGGAATGCTCACCGACAAGTACCTGAACGGCATCCCGGAGGACTCCCGTGCCAGCCGCAACACGACGCTCGCACCCGAGCTCATCACAGAGCAGGCGCTGGCCAAGGTGCGCGCGCTCGGCGACATCGCTGCTCACCGCGGGCAGTCGCTCGCCCAGACCGCGCTTGCGTGGACGCTCCGCGACCCGCGCGTGACCTCGACCCTGATCGGCGCGAGCAGCGTCCAGCAGCTGGAGGCGAACGTCGCGGCGCTCGACCGGCTCGATTTCACCGAGGACGAGCTCGCCGAGATCGAGCGCTACGCGACGGAAAGCGACATCAACATCTGGTCGCGCTCGAGCGAGGCCTGAGGCCTCGGGCCGGCAGCTAGCCGCTCAGAGCTGAGGCCGCACCACGACGAACGTGCTCTTACCGAGCATCGGCCCGTACTTGGCGGCGCTGCGCGGGCCGATCCCCGGCCAGACGAACCAGGTGTAGACGCCGGGCTCCAGGCTCCGCGCCCTGCCCTCGTAGCGCCATGTGCGCCCGAGCTGGAGACGGCGCCCAACCGGCCACGCGGACAGCAGCTTCTGGCCGCCGCGCCACAGCTGGACGTTGAAGTACGACGCGTTGGGGACGGCGGCCCAGACGAGGAGCGGCGGCCTGGTGACCCGCTGCCCGGCGGTCGGCCGCGCGAGCAGCACGGCCCGCGGCCGGGCGGTCACGACCACGCCGCGCGAGCGGTTCCCCGCCCGGTCGAACGCCGCGATCACGTAGCGGTAGCGCCGGTCGTTCCGCAGGCGGCGGTCGATGAAGCTCCGCTTCGCGCCCCGGTAGACGACCTTCGCACCCGCCCGCGCGGCGACGATCGTGCGGGTGACCGTGACGTGGTGGAAGTCCCGTGCCGGCACGACCCAGCTCAGCCGCACGACGCCGTCGCCGGCGCGCGCGACGGCGCGCCGCACGTCGGCCGGCGGCTTCAGGTCGAGCGGCGGTGCGGGCGTCCCCAACGGCAGCACCGTCACCGTCGCGCGCCTGGTGGCGGCGTTGCCGGCCGCGTCGCGCGCCGTGAAGGTGACGTTGGTCGGGCCGACCGGCAGCGTCTCGGGTGCGTCGTTCGTCAGCGTCGGCCGCGAGACGAGGTCGGTGGCCGAAACGCCCGCGAGGTACTGCGCCAGCGCCGCGTCGCCGCGCCTGATCCCGGCCGCGGAGGTGGCGGTGACGGAGACGTCCGGCGCGTTGATGGTCGGAGGCGTCGTGTCGCGCACGGTCACCGTGAAGCTGCCCTTGCCCTCGTTGCCGGCCGCGTCCTTCGCCGTGCACTGCACGGTCGTCGTGCCGAGGCCGAAGGTCGCCCCTGACGCAGGCGAGCAGGAGATGGCCGAGGCGGGCAGCGGGCTGCCGGCGTCGGTCGCGCTGACCGCGAACGTGACCTCCGAGCCCTGCGGGCCGTTGGCCTCGACGGTCCTGTTCGCCGGGAGCGTCAGCACCGGCGGCGTCGTGTCCCCGGGCCTCACTGTCCACTCGCGCACGGCCCGCGGTCCTGTCCCTCCCTGGCCTGTGGCGCGGACCCGGAAGCGATGCTGGCCCGCCGCGAGGCCGGTGTAGGTCGTCGGCGAGCTGCACGGGACGTCGCTGCCGCCGTCCAGCTCGCAGCCGAACGTCGCCCCGTCCTCGGACGCCGTGAACGTGAACGTCGCGGACGTCGACGTCGTCTCGCCGGACGGCCCCGACTGGATGGTCGTGGTCGGCGGGTCGTCGCTGGCGATGATCGTCCACGTGAACCGGGCCGGCGACTCGTTCGACCCCGCCAGGCGCACCGCAAACCGGTGGATGCCGTTGGAGAGCCCGGTGTAGGTCCTCGGCGACGTGCAGTTGTGCGTGTCGCCGTCGAGGGTGCAGCGGAACGAGCTGCCCTCGTCGGAGCGGAACTCGAAGGTCGCCGACCGGCTCGTGCTGACGACCGGCGGGTGCTCCGTGATCACCGTCTCCGGCTCACCGGCGCCCGCAGGGGCGACGACGAGCAGACAGAACGCCGCCAGCGCGGCGAGCCGCAACCTCGTTCCCCAGCCCGAGCGAGTCCCCACGCTCACCCGACTACCCCCTTGCCGCTGACCCAGGACGAAATGGTACCGCGCCGGCTACGGACGGATGTTCTGGTTGAGCCGGAACACGTTGTCGGGATCCCATTCCCGCTTGAGTGCCACGAGCCGCTCGAGCTTCGCGTCGCCGTAGACCGAGCGCACGACGTCGTCCCCGACCTCGATCACGTCGTTGACGTACCGCCCGACCGTCGCGTACGGCTCCGCCGCGGCGGAGCCCGCCCGGGCCCACGAGCGGCACGCGTCGTCGAGGTCCCCGTCTGTCCAGAACGCCTCGGCGGCCGCCCAGTAGGCCGCGTCGCGGCCGGTGAAGGCGGTTGCGTCCTCGGGCACGGCTGCGATCGCGCGTCCCCAGGCCCAGATCGAAAAGCCGCCCTCGGCTCCCTCCGGGAACCGGGTCATCTGCTCCGTCCAGGTGTGCAGCAGCTCGTCCGGCAGCGACGTCAGGAACCCGCTCTTGTAGGAGAAGCGCTGCCCCCACGCCATCGGCGCGTCCATCATGCGCTGCGTCTCCAGATACGGCTTCAGCTCGATCGCGCTCTCGAGCGGGTCGTCGAGCGCGCGGAGCGCGGCGAGGTCGCGCTCGGCGTCGGCCGGCGGCCCGAGATGCATCACGGCGATGGTCGCAACCGCCCCGCCGTCCGCGTCGGGCCGTGCCGTGAGCGCGAAGGATGTCCAGAGCTCGTCCGGGCCCGCCTCGACGAGCTCGCGGAACCGCCCGGCGAGTTCCTCCCCCCTCCCGATCGGCACCGTGACGGTGCCGTACGTGACCTGCCCGTCGAGCGGATGCAGCCGGAACTCGAACGAGGTCACGATCCCGAAGTTCGCGCCCGCGCCCCGCATGCCCCAGAAGAGCTCGGGGTGCTCGTCCTCGCTCGCCCGGACCTTCCGGCCGTCCGCCGTCACGAGCTCGACAGCGAGCAGGCTGTCGATCGTGAGGCCGAGCTTGCGTTGCAGCCGTCCCATACCGCCGCCGAGCGTGAGGCCGGCGACGCCCGTGTGCGAGACGACGCCGACCGGGCACACGAGCCCGTGCGCCTGCGCCGCGTCGTCGAGCGCGGCGAGCAGAGAGCCGCCGCCGACTCGGGCCGTGCGGGCTTCGGGATCGACGTCTACACCGTTGATCCGGGAGAGGTCGATGACGATGCCGTCGTCGCACGTCGAGAGGCCGGGGATGCTGTGGCCGCCGCAGCGGACGGCGACGAGGAGGTCCTCCTCGCGGGCGAAGCGGAGCGCCGACACGACGTCGTCGGCGCCGCTCGGCCGGACGATCAGCGCGGGGCGGCGGTCGATCGAGCCGTTCCAGACGGCGCGCGCCGCGTCGTAGTCGGGGTCGTCCGGGCGGACGATCTCCCCTGCGAAGCCCTTGATCCGTGTGTCGACGCTCATGCGGACCATGATGCCGTCGGCCGGAGGGTCGGCGCGGCAGTCGCCTAGGTGCCCGGCTTGACCGTCATGAGGAAGACGATCACGACGAGGACCGCGAGCAGGGCCCGCGACAGCCAGACGAGGTTGCGCATGCGCAGACCGAGCGCCGGGCTGGGGCCTTCGGCTGCGAGCTGGGCACCCGCGCGTCCCATCGCCCGGCCGAGGAACCCGAACGCGACGAGAAAGACGATCGCCCACAGCAGGAGCCCTGTGACGATGAACGGCTCGCCCCAGTCCCAGTTCCCCGTCTCCGTCAGGCCGATCCCGGACACGATGACGACGAGCGAGGCGGGCAGGAACACCCACTGCACCGTCAGGGCGGCGTTGGCGGCGAAGAACGCGCTCTTGGTCGGATCTGCGGCGCGCTTCGTGAGGATGCCGAAGACCTGGATCGTGGCCGCGCCCCCGATCCACGCGATCGATGCGAGGACGTGGAGGAAGAGCCAGAGCTCGTACCAGGTCACCGGGCGACGCTACAGCGACGTCGGACCGGCGGTCAATCGGCCCGCCGTGTTTCGGCAGCGAGAGCCGGGTTACGCTTGATGCGGCATGGCAGAGGTCCTGCTCTTCCATCACGCGCACGGCCTGACCGAGGGCGTCCTGGCCTTCGCGGATGAGCTCCGCGCCGGGGGCCACGTCGTGCACACGCCGGATCTCTACGACGGCCAGACCTTCGCCGCGCTCGACGACGGCCTCGGCTACATGCGGGAGGCCGGCTTCGCCACGATCATGGAGCGCGCCGATCAGGCTGCCGAGGGCCTGCCGCAAGAGCTCGTCTACGCCGGCATGTCGCTCGGTGCGATGCCCGCGCAGAAGCTGGCGCAGACGCGCCCGGGCGCGAAGGGCGCCGTGCTGCTCTACTCGGCCGTCCCGCCGTCCGAGTTCGGCGGCGACTGGCCGGACGGCGTCCCGCTCCAGATCCACCTGATGGACCAGGACGAGTTCGCCCTCGAGGGCGACCTCGACGCCGCACGCGAGCTCGACGAGACGGTCGAGGGCGCGGAGCTCTTCACGTATCCCGGCGACCGGCACCTGTTCGCCGACAGCGGCCTGGCCGACTACGACGAGCGTGCAGCGGCGCAGGTCAAGCAGCGCGTCCTCGCCTTCCTCGACGGCATCGAGTAGCGTCGCCACCGACGGCGTTGACGCCGTCCGACGAAAGGAGCGCGCGCGATGCGGCACGAGCGTTCGGTGACGGCGATCTCGTGGATCCCGTCCGAGGCAATCCAGGGCATGCCCAAGCTGCCGTTCGAGCTCGGGATCGGCCACTACGACGAGCCGCCGCCGGATCGCCTGGTGGAGGGCGACCTCGAGCGGCTGCGCGACGAGGACCGGTTCCGCGAGGCGAACCTGCTCCGCGCTTGGGTCGAGGTCGAGGGCGGGCGGATCGTCGACCACGGCTACGCGGGCGAGGCCTTCGTGGGCTCGACGACCTTTCGGGTCGGCCCGAAGGCCGTCGTCGTACCGGGCGTGGCGTTCGAGACGATCCAGGCCGACGCCGAGCGCAGCGACACCAGCGTTCGGTTCGTGCAGACGGTCGGCGGCCGCGCGGGCTTCCCGGCTCCGCGCAGGGTCAGCGGCAAGCCGTTCTTCCGCATTCAGTCGGCCACGGCCTGGACGACGCTCGCGCTGACGATCGACGCCGACGGCTCGAGCGAGCACGAGGTCGTGGGAGCGAGCCAGTTCCCGAGGCACTGGATCTACGACGACGGCGGCCAGCTCGTGCAGAAGAGCGGCACGGTCGACTTCAAGACCTGGTACCGCGAGTCGCATGGCGAGCAGACCCCGTGGGGCGGCGAGGACTCCGAGGCCGTCGTGGCCGCGGCGGAGAGCGCGCTCGAGCGCGAGCTGTCACGGAGGCTGCTGGCCAGCGACGCGAAGCTCTCCCGCACGCGCCTCAAGGCCGGCGAGACGCTCGTCGAGCAGGGCGATGAAGGAAGCGAGCTGTTCCTCCTGCTGGACGGGATCCTCGCGGTGGAGGTCGACGGCGAGCCGATTGCCGAGCTCGGGCCGGGGACGATCGCCGGCGAGCGGGCGCTGCTCGAGGGCGGAACGCGAACGGCGACGCTGCGCGCGGCTTCGGCGTGCAACGTCGCGGTCGTTCCCGGGGACGCGCTGGAGGCCGCCGAGCTGGAGGGGATCGGCGCAGGGCGGCGCCGCGAGGAGGGATAGCTAGTCGTCGTCCCAGCGGGCGACGATCCGACCTTGCACACCCGGGAGCGGCAAGGCTTCCGCCTCCGCTTCGACCGCATGCCGCGCCGCGCGGGACAGTCGGCGCCACGGCTGGAGCGTCAGTGCTGCGTCCGCCCGCCGCCACGTGCCCACCACCTCGCCCTCGACGAGGATCGCCCCGGGCCAGACTCGCGAGGTCCACAGGAGCGCCCGGCGTGCGGCGTCGGGAACCAGCAGCTCGCGATCGGCGCCTTGCAGCAGGTAGTAGGTGTCGCCACTTGGGAGGAGCCGCGCGGGAGCGGCCGGGGCCGCCTCGGCGCGGAGGGCCGGCTCGTCGCTCGAGAGGATCCAGGCCTCGCCGATCGGCGTCCGCACCGGCGTCAGCGACATGGCGAGAGCCTCGAACGCCGCAAGTCCTTCTCGCGCGCCGATCCCCGCCCACTCCACGAAGGCCGTCGGCGTCGTCGGGCCGAAGACGTGCAGGTACCGGCGCGCCAGCTCCAGGCGAGCCTCGCCGGGATCCATGGGCGGCCGCGGCACGGTCCAGATGACGGGCGCTCGCGCTCCCTCCCACCGGATCAGAACCGTGCCGGTCGGCGCGGCATAGCGGAACCGGTTGGGGTGCCCGTCCAGATCGAGCCCCGCCTCGCTGTCGGTCATCCGCTTCCCCCCGAGGAGGGTGTGGAGCTGCGCGGCGAGGTCTTCCGCACGCCGCCTGCCGGCCGTCCCCTCGTCCGGCAGCCGTCCGAGCGAGAAGACGGCGTGGTCGCGCGCGGGGATGACGTACGTGCTGAACCGCGGCCCCCAGAGCTGGACGAGGGACGGATCCGCCCACGTGTCGGGCTTCGTGCCCATTACGCGGGCGTGGATGGAGAGGAGCGCCGCTCGCGGCATGCTGTCCTGCAGGCCCGCCCACGCCGCCGCCGGAGCGAGCGCGGGCCCGGCGGAAGCCGCTCGTCGAGCGCACCGACCTGCCGTCGGAACGCGAGGATCTGCCGGCGGGTGAGCTGCAGCTGAGTCGCCATCGGGGGAACCTAGATCAGGGCACGGTGACGACGTGCTTTCCGCGTGCGTGCCCGTCCGCCATCGCGCGCATCGCCTCGGCGAGCTCCGCAGAGCTCGTACCGCCTTTCGATCACGGGCCGGACGCGTCCGGCCTCGATCAGCTCACGGAGCGCGACGAGGTCGTCCCGGTTCGGCTTCGCGATGAAGAACGACGCCCGACGGCGGTCGAGCTTCGCCGCGAGCAGGATCCGCGCGATGTGGCCGAGCGGCCCGGTCAGCCGACGCCGACGCGGGCCGCCGACCACGACGGCGACGCCCTTGGGCGCGAGCACGCGACGCAGCGAACGCCACGAGCGGTTCCCAGCGATGTCGAGCACGACGTCGTAGCGCTCGCCGGAGCGCGCGAAGTCCTCGCGCCCGTAGTCGAATACCCGCGTCGCGCCGAGCGCCTCGCTCTGCTCGACGTTGCGACTGCTGCAGACGGCATGCACGTCGGCCCCGAGCGCCGCGGCGATCTGCACCGCGTAGGTTCCGACGCCTCCGGCGGCGCCGTTCACGAGCACCTTCTGCCCTGGCTGGACCGCACCGTGGTCGCGTAGCCCCTGCAGCGCCGAGAGCCCCGCGACCGGCACGGCCGCGGCTTCCTCGAAGGAGAGGTTGGCCGGCTTCCGCTCGACCGCCGTCGCGGCGACGTACTCGGCGAGCGCGCCGTGCTGGGAGCCATAGACCTCGTCGCCGGGCACGAGGTCGGTGACGCCGTCTCCGACCGCCTCCACGACGCCCGAGAAGTCGCTGCCGAGCTCGGGCGACCGCGGCCGGACGATCCCCATCATCGGCCGCGCGATCCACGGCCGGCCCATCAGGGTGTACCACTCGAGCGCGTTCACCGATGTCGCGCGGACGCGGACGAGCACCTCGCCGGCCGACGGCGTGGGCGTCGGCAGCTCCCGCTGCTCGAGCCGCCCGTACCGCTCGACGACGACCGCCTTCATCCGTCCTGTCTCGAGCCCTGAGCCATGCGTACGCTGTACGCTATTGCGTACGCTGTACGCTTGTCAACCGTGCCGACGCAGCCGCGCCAGCCGCTGACCCGCGATCGGATCGTCCGAGCGGGGCTCGAGATCGCGGACGCATCGGGCGTGGATGCGATCACGATGCGCCGCGTCGGCCTCGAGCTCGGGTCCGGCGCGATGTCGCTCTACCGGCATGTCGCCGACAAGGACGACCTGCTCAACGGGATGCTCGACGTCGTCCTCGCCGAGTGGGAACTCCCGTCGGACGAGGAGGACTGGGCGCCGGCTGTCCGGGCGAGCGCGCTGTCGGTGCACGCAGCGCTCCGGCGGCATCCGTGGGCGGCACGTCTCCTGATGAGCGGCAGCCACCTTCGCCCCGCGCGGCTCGACTACATGGACCGCCTGCTCGGCACGCTGCGACGCGGCGGCTTCGACGCCGCCACGACGTACCACGTCTACCACCTGCTCGACGGCCACATCTTCGGCTTCTCGCTGTGGGAGATCGCCTACACGACGGGAGCAGCCGCCGACGACGAGCTCGTGGCGCGGTTCATGGCATCGGTGCCGTGGGACGACTACCCACACCTCACCGAGCACCGCGACCAGCACATGACCGACGGCGCGCACCGCGAGGTGAGCGCCTTCGAGGTCGGGCTCGACCTGATCCTCGACGGCCTGCAGAAGGCGCGTCGAGCCTAGGCGGTCTTGCGCCTCGCAGCTAGCTCAGCCTGCATCTTCGCCAGCCGCTCCGAGTCGACGCCCCCGCGAGCCTGCCGAATCGCCGTGGCGGTCGCCAGACGCCTAATGGGCCACGGCCGCCTGGTCTTCCGCCAGCTCGACGAAGCGGCAGAGCGCGTTCGCGAGGCGCATGTGCTCGATCGTCCGCGCGTCGACCTCGAGCAGCCGCGGTGAGCAGACGAGGTACGCGAGACACTGCGCCCGCGAGACGGCCACGTTCAGCCGGTTCCGCGACATGAGGAAGTCGATGCCGCGCGGCGCGTCCCGCCCGCTCGAGGTCGCCATCGAGAAGAAGACGACCGGTGCCTCCTGCCCCTGGAACTTGTCGACGGTGCCGACGCGGATGCCCGGCAGCCGCTCGGCGAGCAGCCGCACCTGCGCGTTGTAGGGCGCGACGACGATGACGTCCGCCGGTGTGAGGCCGTCGTGCTGCGATCTCGGCGGCGATCGCCTCCGCCTCCTCCTCCGACGAGGTCCGGTTGCCCTCGTGCTCGACCGGGAGCCAGCGGACGCCGGTGCCGGCGAGAGCACGGGCGCTCGGGCGCCGCCGACTCGAGCCGCCCCTCGTAGAACGCCGTCGAGACGTAGCGGCAGACGTCCGGGTGCATGCGCCACGAGCGGTCGAGGAAGAGGCCCATGTCCTCGGGAACGGTCGCGTGCTCGCCGAGCAGGTGCTCGAGGACTGAGCGGCCGGCGCCGACCGGATGGATCGCCTGCGTCACCTGCGCGAGCTGCACCGGGTCGCCGAGCAGGACGAGGGTGCGCGCGGCACGTCCCGAGCGCGAGCGCGTCGGCGAGCGACACCTGCCCGGCCTCGTCGACGAAGAGGTAGTCGAGCGTCTGATCGAGCTCGGGCCGTGCAGAAGAGCCACGCCGTGCCCGCGACGAGCTGCACCTCGGGATCGGCGAAGTCGGCCTCCCCCGCGCTCTCGATCCACGCGCCGTCGTAGACCGACTCCGGGTTGCTGCCCGTCTTCCGCTTGAGCCCCCGGAAGCCCGCCGGCGCGACCGCCTCGACCTCGCGCAGCAGGTTGTGGATCGCCTTGTGGCTCGTCGAGGAGACGCCGACGCGCTTGCCCGCCGCAAGCAGGCCGGCGATGAGCCGCGCGCCCGTCCAGGTCTTGCCCGAGCCGGGCGGCCCCTGCACGAAGAGGTAGCTGCCCTCGACCTCGCGGGTCAGGGCCTGCATCTCGTCGAGCGTCTCGCGCTGCACGCGGGCGCCGCCGAGCGGCGGCTCGCGGCGCAGCAGCCGCTCGAGGTGCGGGTAGCGGAAGAGGTCGCTGCGCGAGCCGCGACGAGCGCCGCCTGCTGCGGCTTCGTGGCCATCGGCGCCGCCGGGGACGATCGCCTCCGGTAGCGGCACGTCCTCGAGGATCGGCCCGCGCCGCAGCGTCAGCGTGCCGGCCGCATCGTCGAGCGCGACGATCGTGCCTGCAGCTTTCCCCGTGCGCGGGTCGTGGACGCCGTCGCCGGGCGCGAGCTTGTGCTGCTGCGCCGGGAACGTGAAGCCGTGGTCGACGGACGTCGAGCGGCCGCCGACCTCGACGGCCGTCCCGTCCGGTGAGAGGAGGCCGATCGCCTCGGAGTCGTCGAGCAGCTGCTCGGCCGTCCGCTCCAGCCGCGCGAAGAACGTGCGCCACGCGGGCCGCGCCTCGCGGCGGTGGTACTCGAGCAGGTGCCCGAGCAGCTCGAGCGCCGGGTCGCCGGCCGCGAGCAGCCGGTCGCGCACCACCTCGCGCGCGCTCCGCTCGGCCTCCGCCTCCTCGGTCGGCGCGCGCCGCTCGGGCGGCTCGCGCCACGGGATCGCCGTGCCGAAGCGCTCCTCCGCCTCGGCCTTGCGCTCGACGCAGCCAGTCGCGCAGCCGGAGCGTCGAGAGACAGTCCTCCTCGTTGTAGCGCTCGATCGCCTCGAGCAGCGCGTCGTCGCGGTCTCGAGCCAGCGTTCGTAGTCGACGATCGCGTCGCCGCCCGCGAGGTCGGTCTCGGGGGTCATGAAGAACTCCCGCACGCGCTTGATCGAGTAGCTCGCGGTGCGAGTGGCGGAGCGCCTGGCGCACGACCGCGTAGAGGTCGACGAAGACCTCGCGGCGGAGCAGCTCGTCGAGCTCGTCCTCGCGCGTCGCGTACTGCGCGACGAGGCGGCGTGAGCGCGGTCAGCTCGTAGGGCGCGTAGTGGTAGACGTGCAGGCCGGGGTCGGCGGCGAGGCGCTCGTGGAGGAGGTCGATGAGCTGCTCGAGCGCGACGCTTCTCCTCGTCGAAGCCGTGTGCCCAGATGGCCGTGAAGGCGCCGTCGCGTGTCCATGAGCCCGGTCAGGTACTCGAGCCCGCGCCCGGCGGTGAAGAACGGGTCGCCCTCGAAGTCGAGGAAGAGGTCGCCCTGCGAGGGCGCCGGGAGGAGGCCGAGGCCGCGCTCCGGCTCGGGCGGCGAGCAGCTCGTAGCGGTGCAGCCCGGTGCGGCGGTGCTCGAGCTGTAGCGAGGCCTGGTGGCGCAGCGCCTCGAAGGTCGGCGGCGCGATGCGCGTCGATGTTGGTGCCGGCGGGCACGTCGCCGAGCTGCTCGAGCGTCGTGATGCCCGCGAGGCTCGAGCCGCCCGATCTGCTCGCGGCGGATGAACGCGACGCGCGTCAGATGGTCGTCGCGCTCCCACTGCTCCGTGCAGCGGGGCAGGAAGTCGCAGATCGAGCAGTGCGAGACGGGCCAGGGGTAGGTCTCGGGCTCGCGCGCGAGGAAGTCGAGGAAGCGCGCCCGGACGCGCCGGTAGTAGGCCTCGAAGTCGGCGAGCCGGAAGCTCTCGCGCGCGCCCGTGCCGAGCACGACGTGCATCCGCTCCGGCATCCGCCCCTGGATGCGCCCGAGCTCCTGCGAGTAGAAGCAGAGCTGCAGCACCGCAGCGGGCTTCGCGTGCCGCGCGAGCTTGGTGTCGACGGCCTCGTAGAGTGCCGTCTCGCCTGCCGCTCGAGGAAGTCCGCGTACCCGCGCCAGCCGTCGGATGCGAGGCAGGCCTGGTAGATGACGTCGTGTCTCCGTTCGTGGATCGCCTGCTCGGTGACGGCGGCGTTGACGGCGAAGTCCGCGTCACGCGGCAGCTCGAGCGACACTCTTGCCCTGCCGCTTCAGCTCTGCGAGGTAAGCGTCTTCGTGCTCGTCGCCCTTCCGCCGGATGAGCTCACCCTGCGCGTTGTCGACAAGCGGCCTGTCGATCTCGCGTCGCGCGTGCCCGACTTCGAGCGAAGCAAGATGCGCGCAGGCGAGGTAGTTCGCCAGATCAGACGGCGAGAGCTGAAGCGAACCATCCTCGGCGAGCTGCAAGACATTTTCAGTATCGCGGCATGTCAGGCTGCCAACTCGACACGGCGCGTCTGGTCACGTACCAGGTGGTCTCTCTTTTCCTGGCGAAGCTCGGTCTCTATGAGGGACGCATTTGCGGAGCCTGGGGCGAGCTAGCTCCGGAATAACGCGGAGGGCCATTGCGCCTCGATGCTTCTCGACGCCGTTCGCCTTGATCATGCGCTCGGCCTCGTTCGCCTACCCCTCGGCGAGCACCTCACGCAACGTGACCGCGAACGCCTCGGGCTCGCCCTTCCAGCCGGACTCGCCGCCGAGGAAGCCGCCGTGGTGGCTCGGGAAGGCCACCGCCTCGACGCCGAGTCGCTCCGCGACCGCGTGCGCCGCCCGATTGGCCATTTCACCCTCGGATTCGGCGCCGACGCCGATCACGATCTGCGTCGACGCCGCGCGCAGCGCGTCGAAGTCGAGCTCGTGGTGCGTCGTGCCGACGATGTTCTGTCCGAGGAGCGGGTCGTCGCGCCGACCGTCGTCCTCGGCCGGTAGCCCGAACATCGCCGGATCCACTGGCGGCCGCTGGGGGAAGTCGGCCGGGATCGGCCCCTTCAGCATGGTGAGCGCGAGGAACTTGCCCATCGCAGCGCCGAAGCCGTCGCGTTCGTACGTCGCGCGGATGTCTGTCGTCGCTGCGAGCGCCTCCTCGCGGTCCGGCAACACGGGCGCCGACGGCGGCTCGTGCGCGACGAGGGTCCGCACCTGCTCCGGGTGCCGGGATGCGAGCTCGAGACCCACCACAGCTCCGCCGCTGCTGCCGAAGATCTCCACCGGCTCGACGCCGAGCGCGGAGATCAGCCGGTGCAGATCCTCCGCGTGCTGCACGGGATTCGACTCGTTGGCATCGTCGGTCCGCTCGCTCCGCCCCACCCCGCGCGGGTCGTAGGTCACGACCGTCCGGTCCGGGAAGAGCCCGGCGAGGGTGACAAAGCCGTCGGCTGCCATCGGCAGCCCGATCATCAGGAGCTTCGACTCGCCGCTTCCACCCTCGGCCTCCCGAATATCGAAGTGAAGGACCGCGCCCGGAACGTTCACAGTCCGTGCCTTGGGCTCACTCATCGTGTTCCTCCCCTACCGCGCGTCGACTGTCTTCATGCCGGTACGACCGGACGGCCGGCGAAAACTCATCTGCCTGAAGGAGCGAGCTACCCCTACACCATCGGCTGATACTCGTGAACATTCGCCCAGTCAAATGCCTACTCTCTCGCGGTGACGCGAAGGCGCTGGTTCTGCCCGTGCTGCGGTAGGCCGCCGTGATAGTTGCCCTCCACGTCGCGACAGGAGCTGCGGCCGGCGCCGCCAGCGGCTCGCGGCTCGCGGCACTCCTTCTGGGCCCGCTTCTCCACGTCGCGGGCGACCGCCTACCGCACCGAGACTTCCATCGCGCCGCTTCGAGATCGGCAGCGGTATCGCAGGCCTACTCCTCCTCGCCGCGCGACGAGGCCCGCTCGATCCGGCGACACTTGGCGCCGCAGCGAGCTCCGCGCCCGACCTCGAGCACGTCCTTCCGCTCCTGCGCCCGCGCGGAAGGAAACTCTTCCACGACCACGGCTGGCATCGCTCGGGTCCCTTCCCGGCAAGCCTGCAGCTCCTGCTCGCCGCCGCGATTCTCGCCGCACTCAGCGCGCCACGCGCTGGGCCGCTAGTGGCTGGATCCGACCCCGCTGTCGTTCCTCACCGGTAACCAATCGGCGACATAGGGACAGGCGTCGACATCGACGCCGCCCGCGGTGCCAAGGGGGCCAGCCCGCTTCGTGATGCACCCGACGCCGCCGTCAAGGCTGCACGCTCTCCGCGCGAACCGGCGGACGGCCGGCCAGGCGGTCTGCGCGCTGCAGACCGACGAGGTCACGAGGGACGATGTGGCATTGGTAGCGATGACCGCGACCGTCGTCCTGCCAGGGCGGCTCGACCGTGCGGCAGACGTCGCCGAGATACCGGGGGCATCGAGGATGGAACCGGCAGCCCGTCGGTCGTCGGCTCGCGCTCGGCAACGGACCGTAGAGCGTGATGCGCGGCCGCTGTTCGTCGGTGGGCAAGGTAGGCATGGCGGAGACCAGCGCCTCCGTGTACGGGTGATGCGGGGGGGCGAAGAGCGTCTCCGCTGGGCCGAGCTCGACGAGCGAGCCGAGGTACATCACCCCGATCCGGTCTGCGACGTAGCGCACCACCGCCAGGTCGTGCGAGATGAAGAGATACGAGACGCCCTCCCGCTCACGGAGGTCCCGAACGAGGTTCAGGATCGCCGCCTGCACGGACAGGTCGAGGTCGGAGACGGGCTCGTCACAGATGACGATCCGCGGCGACCCCGCGAAGGCGTGCGCGATCGCCGCGCGCTGCTTCATCCCACCCGAGAGCGCCCCGGGGCGGAGCTTCAGATCGCTCGGCGAGAGGCGAACGAGCGACGCGAGGTCGTGAACTCCTGCGTCGCCTCGATCGTCGTCTCCGCCGCGGCGGCGCAAGGAGCGCTGGAGAATGCTGCCGACCGTCACCGCGCGGTTCAGTGCGCCATCGGGGTTCTGGAACACCATCTGCACCGTGCTCCGCACCTGGCGCGGCCGTTCGCGAAGGAGGCCCGGAACCTCGAGCCCGTCGAGCTCCAGCGTGCCGGCCGACGGCTGGGCGAGGCCGACGATGCAGCGTGCCAGCGTCGTCTTCCCGCTCCCCGACTCGCCGACGAGGCCGAGGACCTCGCCGCGCCCGAGCTCGAACGACACGTCGGCAACGGCCTCGATGTGCGCCTCTCCGGCGCGGTACGTCTTCGATAGGCCGTCCACGCGAAGCAGCGGCGCGCCGTTGAGTACTGGCGGCTTGCTTTGCTCCGACAGGGTGTTCCCGCGAATAGCCGGAACCTCGGCGTGATAGTGGCAGCGGCTCGTCCAGCCGGGTGCGACCGGGTACGCCGGCGGCGCCTCCTCGGAGCAGCGGGCTCGAACGATCGGACATCGCTCGGCGAACGAACAGCCTCGAACCTCCGCACCCAGGTCGGGGGCCTGGCCCGGAATCGGCTCGAGACGCTTGGGCGCGCCGTCCGCGTCGAGGCGCGGCACGCAGCGGAGGAGCGCGAGCGTGTACGGATGGCGGGGGGCGCGAACGACGTCTTCCGCCGGCCCTTCCTCGAGCAACCGTCCGGCGTAGAGCATCCCTACTCGGTCGCAAAGGGTGGCGACGACCCGCACGTCGTGGCTGATCAGCAGGATCGCTGCGTCGATCTCGCCCTGGAGCGCCTCGATCAGGTCGAGCACCTCGGCCTCGACGGTCGCATCGAGCGCGGTCGTCGGCTCGTCGAGGATCAGCACTTCCGGGTTGGCCGCCAGCGCCATCGCGATCAGCACACGTTGCTGCTGTCCCGCGGAGAGCTCGTGCGGGTAGCGGCCGAGGACCCGAGCGGGGTCGCCGACCCGCACCTCGACAAGCATCCGGGCCGACGCTTCGGCCGCTTCGACCGGAAGCAGACCGCCGTGAGCACGGTAGACCTCCGCGATCTGGGTGCCCACCTGCAACGACGGGTTGAGCGCGCTGCCTGCCGCCTGCGGCACGAGCGCGATCCGGCGCCCACGCCACCGCCGCAAGGTCCGCTCGGGTGCGGCGAGCAGGTCGTCGCCGCCGAGCATCAGGCGCCCGCCTTCGACCCGTGCGGCGCGAGGCAAGTGGCGCATCAGCGTCACCGCGAGCGTCGTCTTCCCCGACCCGGACTCTCCTACCAGCCCGTACGTCTCGCCGCGCTCGATTCGAAGCGTCACGTCGGAGAGAGCGCGCAGCTGCCGACCCCGCCGGGCGTACGAGACGGTCAACCCGCGGACGTCGACCGCGGCCGGCCGGTCGAGGGCGGCCGTCACTGCTCGATCCTCGCACGCAGCCCGTCGGCGACCACGGTCGTCGCCACCACGAGCGTCGCCAGCGCGAGCGCGGGGAACAGGACGATCCAGGGCGCAGTCTGGAGAAACACCCTGCCGAGCGCGACCGAGAGGCCCCAATCGGGCGATGGCTGCTGGATCCCGAGGCCAAGGAAGGAGAGCGTCGCAGCGGCGAAGATGGCCGCGGCGAGCCTGACCGTCAACTCGGCGACGACGAGCGCGGAGATGTTCGGCAAGATCTCGCCGACCATGATGTAAGGCCCCGACTCGCCACGAAGGCGCGCGGCCTCCACGTACTCGCGCTCGCGCTCGCTGCGAACCGCTGCGCGAATCGTCCGCGCTGTCAGCGGGGCGAGCACCACCGCGATGACGATGATCAGGTGCAACTCGGAGACGCCGGTGACGGCGAGCACGAGGACGGCGCCGACGACGAGCGGAAACGCGAGCATCGCATCGACTATGCGCATGAGCGCCTCGTCGGTCCTCCCTCCCGCGTAGCCTGCGACGAGGCCGACGGCGAGGCCGGCTGCGACCGCGAGCAGTGCAGCGGCAGGTGCGACGGTCAACACGGAGGACGCCCCAGCGAGGACGCGAGAAAACACGTCGCGGCCCAGGTCGTCCGTCCCGAACCAGTGGTCGGCGGACGGCGACTCCAGCGTCCGGGCGGGCAAGACGGCCTGCGGGTCGTGCGGAACGAGCGAGCGCCACGCCAGCGCGTCGACGATCCAGAACACCAGCACGGCAACGCCCGCCAGGAATCCCGCCGAGCGCGGCAGGCTTCGCGCGGCCCACGACGGCCTCGTCCAGGGACGGGCGCCCGCGCCCCCACCCCCACCCGCCCACCGGTCGCCGCCACCCGGCTGCCACGGCTCAGCCGCCATCAGGCGGACGCCCGGCGGAGGCGCGGGTCGAGTGCCGTGGCGGCGCCGTCTGCCGCGAGGTTGGCAACCATGACGACGACAGCCGTCACAAGAACGCATGCCTCGAGCGGGGCGAGGTCGTGCGCCGCAGCCGAGTCGAGGAGCAGCTTGCCGAGGCCGGGATATGCGAACAGCGTCTCCACGACGACGATGCCGCCGACGAGATAGCCGACGTATGCCCCCACCGCGGCGATCGTCGGTGGCAGGACGTTCGGCAGCACATGCCGGGCGAGGACTGTGCGATCGGGAAGGCCCTTGAGCGTCGCCGTCCGGGTGTAGTCGGCGTCGAGCGCCGAGAGCGTGGCCGCGCGTGCGACGCGCACGAGCGAGCCGAAGAGAACGAGGGCGAGCACGACGGCAGGCAGGGTGAGCTCGTGGAAGAACGAGACGGCGCCCTCCGGAACGGCCGCCGACACCGGAAACCAGCCGAGCTCGACGGCGAAGACGATGCTGAGGACCGTGCCGACGACGAACTCCGGCATCGCCAGCAGCGACACCGCGCTCGCGGAGACGGCGGCGTCGACCGATCGTCCCCGACGGCGCGCCGCGAGCATGCCGAGCGCGACGGCGAGCGGGACTGCGAGCGCAAGCGCATACAGGGCGAGGAGCAGCGAGTTGCCGAGCCGCTCGATCACGAGAGGTCGCACCGGCTGCCCAGACGTCGCCGACGTGCCCCAGTCGCCGCGGACGAAGCGTGAGAGCCAGTCCGCATAGCGAACCGGGGCAGGATCGTCCGCACCGAGACTCTCGTTCAACTCCGCCACCTGCTCCTCGCTCGCGTACGGACCGAGAATCGTGCGACCGAGGTCGCCGGGCAACAGCTGGACCGTCGCGAACACCATCATCGAGACGAGCAGCAGCGTCAGGAGCGCGAGGCCGAGCCGGCGGAGGATGACGCGCGGAAGAGCCGACGACCGCCGGGCATCCGCTCTCGGCTCGGTCACGCCGCGCGCCACATCGTCGCCATGTCGGGACGCGGGCCCGTGGCGAGGCCGCCGACGTCGACACGCGAGGCGCGCAAGTCGTCGATCCAGTAGGCGATCACGGCCGGCACCGCGTCGTGCTGGATCTGAGCGGCGTCGGCTGCGAGCCGCCTGCGACGCTGAATGTCGAGCTCACCGTCGAAGTCGCGCATCAGCCGCTCGAACCGCTCGTCGCACCAGTGGGCCGAGTTCCAGACCGCGCCGCACCGATACGCCGGTCCGATCGTCTGGCTGGCTGTTCCACGCGACGCCCAGTCGGTGATTCCCGCCGGCACGCGCAGCCACGGCTGATTGTCACCCGACCCGTAGTACTCGGTCTGGGAGAGGATCTCCAAGCTCAGGTCGATCCCGGCCGGCTTGCACATCTCCTTGGCGAAGATGCCGTATTGCGGCACGTCCTCGAACTGCTCGATGGTGAGCGTGAGGGCGATGCCTCGAGGATGGCCGGCCTGCTCGAGCAGGCGGCGCGCCTCGGCGTGATCCTGCCGCCGCTGCGCGGGCGTCTCCGGATGTGTCGGATAGACGGGCGCGAACGCGTGGTCGTTGCCGATGTCCGCGCGCCCGTTGTAGAGCCCCTGGAGCAGCGCCGGCCGGTCGAGCGAGAGCGCAATCGCGCGGCGGACGAGCGGCGAGTCGAGTGGCGGCCGATCGACGCGGAGGTGAAGCGCGCGGTACGCGCTGGACGGCTCCCGCTGCATCCGGATGCGCGAGTTTTCGAACAGCGCCTGCGAGCCCTGATACCGCGCCTCGAGCGTCACGTCTGCCTCCCCCGACTGCAGCGCGAGGACGATGGCCGCGTAGTCGGCGTAGTAGCGGAGGGTCACGCCCTCGAGGTACGGAAGCCCCCGGCGCCAGTAGCGGGCGTTGCGGACGTAGCGCGCCTGCTCGTTCGGCACGTGCTCGCGCAGGACGAACGGGCCAGTCCCGACGCCGCCCTGCGCGAACGTCCCTGGTTCGTACGTCCGAGGCAGGATCACGGCGCTGTACGTGTAGTTCGAGACGAGGTACGGGAAGTCCGCGTACGGCCTGTCGAGGTGGAAGCGGACCTCGGTGCTCCCCGACCTTCTCGACCCCGCCGGGCGAGAGAACGCCGCCGAAGGCGGACAGAGCCGACGACCCCCGCTTCGGGATCCGCGATGACGTCGAACGTGGCCACGACGTCGTCCGCGGTGAGCAGCGAGCCGTCGTGGAAGCGCACGCCGGGGCGAAGGTCGAACGTCCACTCCTTCGTCGTCGCCCCCGGGCGCCACGACTTGGCAAGCGTGGGCCGGAGCACGTTGTCCTGCCCGGGACGGCAGAGGTACTCGCAAGCGAGCTGGGCCGTGACGACGCCCCCGGTGTCGATTGCAAACCACGGCTCGGGCTCGCGTCCCGAGACGGGCGTGCCGAATACGAGCGTCCCACCGCGGCGCGGCCGGCCTACGGCCTCGTCGGCGCCGTCACCGCCGCACGGCCGCCGCGAGCATCTGCACGGTCGAAGCGGAGAGCCCCACCACGGCGGCGCGCCGCAGCAGCTCGGCCCGGGAGAGCCGGCCGGAGGCAACCTCCTCGGCCAGGTGAAGCTCGTAGTCCCGCGCGAGTGCAGCCGCCTCGCGGCTCGTTTTTCTCCCCCCTACGCGCACGGAATGTCCGCGTGGATTCGTGTTCCGTGGGAGGGCGCGCTGTCCACGTGGAGGCGGCCGTCGAGCGCCGCGACCCGGTCGGCGAGGCCGCGCAGGCCCGAGCCGCCGTCCGGATCGGCGCCGCCGATGCCGTCGTCGGCGATCGCGACGACCGCGCGCCCGTTCGTGCGGGCGACCTCCACCGTCACGCTCGACGCCTGCGCGTACTTGGCGACGTTCGCGAGTGCCTCGGAGACGACGTAGTAGATCGCAGCCTCCACCGTCGGCGGCAGACGCTCTGTCGGCGTCGACAGCTGCACGGGCACGGTGCTTCTGGCGGCGACAGCCTCCAGGGCGGGAGCCAATCCGCGGTCGCTCAAGATCGCCGGGTGGATCCCGCGTGCGAGCTCGCGCAGCTCCGCCAGTGCCTCCGTGAGCTCCTCGCGCACCTGCACGACGAGCGGCGCGGCTGCTTCGGGGTCCTTCGCGAGCGTGGACTCGACGAGCCGAAGGTGAAGCGACATCGCGACGAGTCGCTGTTGGGCGCCATCGTGGAGGTTGCGCTCGAGGCGCCGCCGTTCGGCGTCGCCGGCCTCGACGATGCGAGCGCGCGACTCGCGAAGATCGTCGAGGTGCGCACGGAGCTCGGCGTGCAGCCGCTCGTTTTCGAGAGCCAAGCCGGCCGCGGACGTCACCGCCTCGAGGAGCTCCGGGGCGTCGCGGAGAGACGCGTCGTGCACGAGCGCAGCGACGCGACGCCCGTCCCGCTCGACCATCGTCGCGACCTGGCTGCTGCCCTCCCACGGCAGCTCGAACGGCCGCCCCTTGAGATCGACGAAGCCACGCGTCTCGGAGACCCAATAGGCGAGGCGCAACGTGGGATCGCCGAGCGACCGGCGGAGAGCATCGCGGAGTGCTCCCGGCGTTCGCACCGTCTCCAGGTCGCGCACGAGCTCGGCGACCCCCGCCCTCGCCAGGCGCATGCGGAGGATGCCCGCGAGGATCGCGAGCGGGACGGCGCCGAAGGCGACGAAGGCCGCCCAGCCGAGCGCGCGCCCGGCCTCGGGGAAGGAGCGGTCGACGACGGCCGCGGCGAGCATCAGTACGAGGCTCGCGCCACCGGTGAGCAGCACGAGACCGAGCGTCCGCCTGGTGTGCCGCGTCGCCCAGTACCAGCGCCGCCAGAGGACCCACCCGAGCGCGACCGCCGATCAGAAGGGAGATCGCCACCGGTAGCCCGCCGAGTGACGACACGAACGGCTCGGAGCGAAGCAGCCCTGCCGAACCGTCCGGTGGCGGAGCGTCCCCACGCGCGGCCATCCAGAGAGGCGCAAGCAGCACGAGATTCGCGTACGCGGCTCCAACGAGCGCGCGCTCGCCGCGCGACGCGAGGTGCCCGCTCGGGAACGCGACGAGGATGTGGACGAACATCGCCACCGCTCCGTTGATCGCGACGAATCCGAGCCAGGCGCCGAACGTCCCACCGATCTCGCCCAGAGCCGCTCCGGCCAGCCAGACGAGTCCGAGTGCCGCCATCAACGCGCCGAGCGGGTTCTCCTCCTCTCGCGCCCAGACCACGAGACCGCTTCCCAGGTAGCACCAGCCGATCGCCAGCGTCAGCGTCGCGCTCGCCCACGGGTCAGCGACGCCGGCGTCGCGAGCGACCAGGACGAAAGCGACGACGCCCGCGGCCGCACCGAGTATCCACAGGGTCAGTCGAACCCTCGGCCCGCCTGCGCCACGCCGTCGTAGACGCACCCCCGCGGTCGGAACGCTGACGGTGGCAGGCGGGCTGCTCACGCGGTAGACGGCCGTCCTTCGAGAAACTCGGCGAGCGCCTCCCCGGTGATGTCGGCCTTCGTGATGAACGCGCGGGCGCGGCTCGTCTCGATCAGACTGCCGAAGTCGCCCGCCGAACGGATCGAGGTGAGCACGACCGGCGGTGCGCGACCTCCGTCTGCGATGCGCTCAACGACCTGGAAGCCGTCGATGTCGGGCAAGTTCACGTCGACGAGCACGATGTCCGGCTCGAGTCGGGCCGCGGCTGCGACGCCGTCGAGGCCGTTCAGCGCTTCTCCCACCACGGCAAAGCCCTGGGCTTCCAACAGACGGCGCACCGTCGCTAGGAACGTCGCGTCATCGTCGACGATCACGATGCGCGGACGCATCGATCCCCCCTTCAACCCCGAATGACCCGACTTTCAACGTATCGCATGCAACGAGGTAGCGCATGCACTAGCGTTCCGCGACCGGATCTCGTCGTCGCCGGGTTTGAGTGGCCATGCAACCGAGAGGAGTCGCCACCGCAGCCCGCTCCTTCGTCCGTCGCCGCCTGACGGGCGGGCGTCGTCGACACGGTCCTCCGACATGGCGACGAGGGCGACGCAGCCGTCTTCGAGCGCGCGCGTCAGCTCGGCTTTGCAGGCGTGGAGGTCGTACTCCAACGTGACGACCTGCGCTCGCGACGCCTCGGGAGCCTGCGGCGGGCGATGGAGACGACCGGCCTGGAGATCCCCTCGCTCGTGCTCGGCGTGCACAACGAGGACGGCGGCATCGCGGACGCCGACCCCGCCGTCGCGGCGCGGGCCGCCGACGAGACCCGCACGGCGATCGCCTGGGCGGCCGAGCTGGGCGCCGACGTTGTGCTCGTGCCGTTCTTCCTCCGCGGCGAGCTCGTCGGGCAGGCCGACGTCGGCCGCTGTGCTGACGCCTTCAGCGCGCTCTGCCCCACGGCGGCCGCGGTCGGCGTGGTGCTCTGCTACGAGGGGACCCTGCCGGCCGAAGCCGTTCTCGCGCTGGCGGATCTCGTCGATTCGCCGGCGTTCGGGTGTTACTTCGACCTCGCGAACCCGGTTGTCAGCGGCCTCGACTCCGCGACGGAGGCGAGGCAGCTGGGCGGGCTCGTCAGGCGAGTGCACTTCAAGGACGCGCGTGCGCGCCGCGGCGACTGCCAGCCCGGTCTCGGCCGTGTCGATTACGCCGAATGTGTGCGCGCGCTGAACCAGATCGGCTACGAAGGCTGGCTCGTGCTCGAGACGCCGCCGGCGCCGCCGGAGGTCGTGGCGCGGGACCTGAGCTATGCGCGCCGTTTCTTCCCCACGCTCGAGACCAGAGCTCCGTGGCCGCGCTTCGGCGCGTTCACGCACGAGCTCGGCGTCTCGCGTAGCGAGCTTCCGTCGGCCTGTCGAGAGCTCGGCGTCGAGACGATCCAACTCTCGCGCGGCCTTCTCGACGAATGGCTGGAGGCGCCGACAGCGCTCGAGGTTCCGGTCGCCGGGATCGGCGCCTACAAGAACCTGATCGCGCCGGACGCAGCCGAGCGGGAGCGGAACCTGGCGTACGTCGAGCGGTGCCTCGAGCTCGCACCACGGTCCGGCACGTCGATCGTCTCCACCCATGCGGGCACGCGCCATGCGACCGAGGAGTGGTCGGACTCGTCCGAGAACCTCTTGCCGGAGGCGTGGGCGCTGCTGCTCGACGCCGTCGAGCGGCTGCTGGCGGTCGCGGAGCGCTCCGGCACGATCCTGGCTCTCGAAGGATCGGTGAAGAGCGTGCTGAGGACGGTCGGGCAGGTGATCGAGCTCCTCGATCGTTTCCCTTCGCCGCACCTGAGGCTCGTCTGCGATCCGTACAACTTCGTGTCGCGGCACCTCCTGCCCGCGCACGAGCGCGCGACGGCGGAGTTCCTCGACCGGTTCGAGCACCGCTTCGTCCTCGCGCACGTCAAGGACGTCGGCCCGGACGGTGCGGAGGTGTCCACGCCCACAGTCGGCACCGGTGTCTTCAGGCAGAAGCCGTACGTCTCGTTCCTGCGGGAGAACCGTCCCGACCTGGCGTTGATCCTCGAGCACCTGACGCCCGAGCAGATCCCGACGGCGATGCGCGCAGTCACGTCAGCGTGACCGGCCGCCCGTCGTCCTCAGCGGACCGAACCGCCGCGAGCGTCAATTCGAGCGACAGGAGGTTGTGCCGGCCCGAGTTGTACGGCTCGCGCCCGTCGGCGAGGGCGGACATCAGCTCGGCCATCGCGCCCGCGAACCCGTCGACATACCACGCGCCGTCGAGCTGGAATCGCTCTGTGGCGCCGTCGCGCTCCAGCTCGACGAAATCGGAGTCGAACAGGATGCTTCCCCGGATCGTCCCTTCGCTTCCGTGCACCCAGAACGGGCAGCCGGGGGTTGCCGTTCTCGAGCCGCCGGCGCCGCGCACCATCGCGCTCGAGCCGTCTGTGTAATGGACGTTGATCCACGCTCCCCACGGCTGCTTCGTCTCCGCGGGCTGTCCGGGTGACCGGTACTCGAGCGCCCGCACGCTCTCCGGTGCCTTGCCGTCGAGCCAGCAGCGGCTGATGTCGATCCAGTGCACGCAGTGGTCGTAGATCACGAGGTGCTCGACCTCGTCGAAGTGCGGGAACTGCAGGACGAATGCGAAGTCGCGGTCGAGCAGATGCGTGACCGCGTGCACCTCGCCGACCGCTCCCTGCTCGATCAGCAGTGTTGCGATGCGCCACGGCGGCGCCCAGCGCCCGTTCTGGTTGACCGCCAAGGTCACCCCGTGGCGCTCCGCCGCAGCGACGACTGCGCGGGCCTCCTCGAGATCCAGGGCGAGCGGCTTCTGGGCGAGCACGTGCTTGCCACTCTCGATCGCGCGGAGGATCAGCTGGCCGCGGACGTCCGGATGCGTGGCGATGTCGACGATTTCGACCCTCTCATCGGCAAGGAGCTCGTCGAGCGATCCGAAGACGTGCTGCCCGAGACCCTTCGTCGCCGCGGGCCGAACGTCGTAGATGCCGACCACGTCGCAGCCGTACCGCGCGTACGCCGGGAGATGCGCGTTCCTCACGATCTGCCCGCAGCCGACGATGCCGATGCCGGGTCGGCGGCCTTCCGGGAACGCGGGCCGGTGGTCGATCGTGCGAACTCGAGCACTAGCCGCACCGCCGGGCAGAGGGCTCGCGCGCGCGAAGGTCCGAGCCAGAGCCCCGGCGACGAGCCTCTGCGCGGAGGTCGCGGTCTCGTCCGTGCCCGAGAAGAAGCCGTGCGCGGCACCGGTGACGCGAACGGCCTCGACGTGAACGCCCGCCCTGCGCAGGCGGTCGGCGTAGAGCTCGGCCTCGTCGCGGAGTGGGTCGTGCTCTGCGGTGACGAGCAGCGCCGGCGGCAGTCCACTCAGCTCGGTGGCAAGGAGCGGCGAGGCGAGAGGATCCTTGCCGTCCGCATCGCGCGCGAGATAGTGCGACCAGCACCAGCCGACGTCGCGCCGGTCGAAGGACGCTAAGCCCTCGCCGCGCATGGATTCGGTGTCGGACCCATGGAGCAGCGGCGGATAGACGAGAACCTGCAAACCGAGTTCGGCACTGCTGCCGTCGCGGCGCGCAAGTGCCAGCGCGGCGGCCAGGTTTGCGCCGGCGCTCGTGCCTCCCAAGGCAATGCGAGATGGATCGACGCCAAGCTGCCCGCCGTGTTCGACGAGCCAGCGCAACGCCGCCTCGCAGTCTTCGAGCTGCATGGGGAACCGATGCTCCGGCGCAAGCCGGTAGCGCACGACGGCGATCGCACACGGCGTCTCGGCGGCCACGTAGCTCAAAGCCGCACCCGAGACGTCGAGCGTATCGAGCACCCATCCGCCGCCGGGGAACCACACGCAGAGGGGTGGGACGCGCGCGTCGCGCGGGAGCAAGAGCCTGATCGGCACCGGGCCGTCGAGGTCGCTCGCCACGACGCGAGGATCGATCGGCCCCGACGGCTCCGCAGCCTGGCCGCGGCGCGCCTCCGCCACGGTGAGCTCGTGGAGCCTGCGCGCGCTCATCGCCGGATCCCGGCTCCGCGCGTCGCACCGTCGACATGGCGCGCTGCGCCGAGCAGCGCAGCCTCGTCGACGCGGGCCGCGGGCGCGATTTGCTCGAGGGCGTCGAGCCCACCGAGCACGTCGGTGAGCGGTTCCTCGATGAGATCCCAGGAACGCGAGATCGAGCCGCCGACCACGAGACAGGTGGCGTCGAACGACTCCAGCCACGGCGCCGTCAGCTCGCCGAGCGCCCTCGCAAGCTGGGCGAAGGCTTCGCGTGCGCGCGCGTCGCCGCCGCGGGCTCGGATCGCGACGTCGCGGACGTCGAGGCGCGGACGGCCGTAGCCGGCGAGGAGCGCTGCACGCGAGACGGCCTCCTCTGCCGGCCGGCCCTGGTACGGAACGAGGTGCAGCGACCCTTCGGGCGGCACCCGTGGCCCTGTGTGGACGATCTCCCCGTCCTCGAGGAACGCGCTGCCGAGCCCGGTGCCGACCGTCACGCCGGCGGCTCGACGGTGTCCCCGGGCAGCGCCGACCCACGCCTCGCCGAGCAGAAACGCGTCCGCGTCGTTGACGAACGAGATCGACGCCGGCGGCGTCCCGAGCGCATCGGCGAGCTCGCGCCTCATGTCGACGCCGTGCAAGTGCTCGAGCTTGTGGGTGAGCAAGGAAACGCCGTTCGCGTAGTCGAACGGGCCGGGCACCGCGACGCCGACGCGATCGACGACGCCTTCCGCGGCATCAGTGCCAACGCCGACGATCCGCGCGACGAGCTCGGAGCGACCGGCGTCTGGCGCCAGGGGGACGCGCAGGAACGTCTGCACTTCACCGGAGGCGACGTCGATCCGACCTGCGCTGACGTGCGTGCCGCCGAGGTCGAACGCCAGGGTGCTCCCGCGCTCGCTCATGGCACGAACGCCTTGACGACCTTGCAGCTACCACCGCTGACGCGCCGAAGCCGGTACGGCCCAGCGGCTGCGGGGACGACGATCGTCTCGGCGTAGGAGAGCACGTGGACGCCTCCTGTTCCCGTCTCGATCTCTATCCGGCCGCCCTCGACGAGATTGAGCACGTGGAAGCGGCCGGCCGTGTCGTCCTCCACCTCGTCGGCGAAGTCGAGGCGGTGCACCGCGATGAAGAGGTCCGGGTGCCGGCCCAGCATGAGCTCCCTCCAGCCCTGCCCGGACCGCAGCTCGCTCGGCTCCGGAAAGAGCTCCGCGACCCGAGCACCGCTTCGGCTGGCGTCGAGATTCGCGAAGGCGTGGCCGATGTGGACCGGACGCAGGCGCCCGTTCCCGTCGCGTCGGAGCCAGTCGTAGAAGCGGAGCGTGTACAGGTACGGTGTCGCGCTGATCTCCAGCACGACGTTGCCGGCGCCGCTCGCGTGCGGCGTCCCCGGCGGGATCAGGTAGAGGCGATGACGCTCGGCCGGGTGCCGCTCGACGTAGCGGTCGGGGTCGAAGGCGATGCCCGATGCGTCGGCACGGTCTGCCTCGTCGCGGAACGCATCCAGGTCGGCGTTCTCGCGCAACCCGAGGAACACGGAGGCGCCCGGCGTCGTCGCCATCACGTAGTACGTCTCCTCCTGCGTGTAGTCGAGGCCGAACGTCTCGCGTGCGTAGCGCTCTGTCGGATGGCACTGGAGGGAGAGGTGGCCGCCCTCCATCGTGTCGAGGTAGTCGAACCGGACCGGGAACGAGGCGCCGAACCGCTCGGCGACGGCCGGCCCGAGGACGCGCTCGGCCTGCTCCGCCAGGAGCAGCTCGAACCCGACCTCCATCGTCGTCCCGTTGCCGAGGAGGATCCCGCTCTCGGGGGTGATCAGCTCGTACGACCAGGCGAGGTTCGCCTCGTCCGTCTCGATTCCCAGCTCGGTCCGTAGCCACTGACCGCCCCAGGGGCCCGGCATGAACCTCGGACGGGTGCGGAAGGGCCTACCCGCCAGCCGGGCGAGCGACGCCCGCAGCGGGTCTCCGGCGAGCGAGCGTGGCTCGCTCGGGTCGGTGAGGTCGACGAGTCGATCGAGCCGACGAGCCAGCGCGCGCTTGTGGCGGTCGAGGAGCGGCCAGTCGACGAAGAGCAACCTCTTCGCGCTCCCGATCTCACCCGGCGCCTGGCCCAGGTTCGAGGCCTCGCGCCGCTGCATGCGGACGAGGCTCTCGGCCTTCGGCAGATCGAGCCACCAGAGCAGGTCGTGAGAGACGAGCGCCGCTCCCGGCCCGAGGACGACCGTCAGTGGCCCGACGCCGCTCGTGGCCGGCAGCTCGCCGAAGAGGTCGGCGAGACCGACGTCCGGGATCCGGGCGAAATCGGGGTCGCTCGCGAGCGCCGGTTCGGCTGTGCGGCGCTCGACCTCGCGCCACGGCAAGACGTGACGCCGCATGTCGAGAACCTCGACGTCGACCCCGGCGCCTGCGAACCCCGCCTTGAGCCCGGCTGTCGCCTGCTCCCACGCGACGGTCGCGGCGCCGTCGACCGCGATCACCCGGGCACCATGGCGGACACCGTCGCTCACGAGCACCTCGTAGCCCGCCTCGACCGACCCGCCGGATACGGGGTACGTCGGCTCCGGCTCGTAGCTCATCGTCGATCGCGCAACAGGTCGAGCGTGAGAGACGCGCTCCACGAGAACTCGCGGCTCCCGAGCGGCTCGCCGGTCGTCGGCTCGTAGTACTCGCTGAACCCCGAGCGCGAAACGAGGTCGAGCGTGAGTCCGCGCACGTGGTCGGCCTCGTCCCGGAGCCCGTAGCGCTCGAGCCCGCGGATCATGAACCAGTTGACGTTGATCCAGATCGGCCCTCGCCAGTAGTTGCGGGGGTCGAAGTCGGGGCTGGCTCTCGATACCGTCGTCACCGCCCAGGGCGCCGGGCCGAAGCGATCGGGCGCCATGAGGTGCTCGTCGACCACCCGCCTGGCACGTGCAGCGTCCGGGACGCCCGCGTACAGCGGGAAGAGGTCGGCGACCGTCCCCGTCACGGCAGCTTCGCCGTGCAGGTCGCGCTCTCGGTACGCACCCGCGTCCTCGTCCCACATCGCACCGATGGCCGCACGCAGTCGCACCGCCGCATCACGGGCTCGGCGGCCGTCGGCGCCGATCCCGTCCTGTAGCGAGGCGAGGTCATCCTCGGCGACCGTTAAGACCGAGTTGAGCGGCAGGTCCAGGTAGGCGAACGGCGCCGACGACGGTGGATCCGGTCGGTACCCGCGCTCGCGAAGCCAGTTCACGAGCGCGAGGTAGCGCCGGTAGTCGAGGTCGCTCGGCCGTTCGTCCGCCGCCACCTGGAGCGTGTCGGTCCGCTGGACGGGCTCGACCCCGTCGACCTCGATACGGGCGAGGGCACGGTCGAAGCGCGGCGCGTTGTCGGCCGACTCCCACCCGTGGAAGATGGCGATCAGCCCCGACCCGGCGTGCGTCCGCTCGCGCCAGAACCAACGGTGCCACGCTTCGAGCTTCGGCACCACTTCCTCGAGAAAGGTGGCGTCCGGAGCCGCCTCGTGCAGCAGCCTGACGGCGGTCGCGAGCACCGGTGGTGCTGTCAGCCCGCTCGTCGCGACGCCGGGAGCCCCTTCGCAACTCTGCGAGTCCCATACCTCCGGCCCCGGCCAGTAGTCCACGGGCTGGGGGTGAAACACCATGTGCGGGACCATGCCGTCGGCCCATTGGCCGCGCAGCAGCGAGCGCACCTCCGTTCGCGCTCGCTCCGGATCCACCGCTGCGAGGCCGATCACGACGAACGCCGAGTCCCAGTTCCACTGCCAGGGGTAGAGACGCTGCGACGGCTTGACGAACTCCCCGGTGTCATTGCTCCGGATGACCGCGAGCGCGGCGTCGGCGAGGCTCACGTGCTGCGGCCGGCGACGAACGGGTCCGGGGCTGCGCGCTGCACCAACTGCGTCGTGCGCACGTAGCGGGTCGCGAGCTCGGGCTCGGCTGCCTGCATGCGCCTCGGCGGCAGGCCGCGGACGATCGCCTCGAGGTCGTCGACGACCATTCGCCCCAGCTCCCAGAGCGCATCCTGGACGAGGCCGGCTCTGTGCGGCGAGAGCACCGCGGCCGGCGCGGTGCGAAGCGGATGCTCCGGGTCGAACGGCTCGTCGGGAAACACGTCGATCGCTGCCCGGAAGCGGCCGGCGAGGACGAGCTCGGTCAGCGCCTCGAAGTCGACGACGTGAGCGCGGCTCACGAGCACGAGAACGGCGTCGGGGCGAACGAGCTCGAGCAGCGCACGGGAGAGCATCGCCTCGTTGTCGCTCGTCGGCGTTGCGAGCACGAAGATGACGCGAGAGCTCTCGAGCAGGCGTTCCAGCGAGGTCGGCTCGACACCTTCCTGCCTCAGGTAGGCGTCGGTCAGCCACGGGTCGTAGGCGCAGACCTCGCACCCGAAGGGGTCGAGGAGCTCCCGCAGCCGCCGGCCGACATTCCCGAAGCCGACGAGGCCCACGCGCTTGCCCGAGAGGAGAAAGGTGTCGAGCCCGTCCGCCGCGCTGAGCCAGCGCTCCTCGCTCGAGCGCATGGCGCGATCACCGCCGGCGATGTCACGACTGGACGCGAGAGCCAGGCCCAGCGCCATCTCCGCCACGCCGCCGGCGAAGCCCGGCGCCGCGGAGAGGACGCGGATCCCACGGGCGAAGCACTGGCCGTAGTCGAGCTCGGGCGGCCAGCCGCCGGAGACCGTCAGGATCGCCTGGAGGTTCCTGGCGTCATGGAGGACGGGGCCGTAGCGCCAGCCGCCGCTCACGATCGCCATCGCATCCGGCAGCGACGCCTGAAACTCCTCGAGCGGCATCGGGTCGTCACGTCCCCAGACGACGTCGACGACATCGGTCAGACGGCGGGCATCGGCCGGGGAGAACACGTCGCCCATCGACCGGAAATGAGGATCGACGATGACCCGCGGCCGAGCGGTCACTGCGCTCTCCCTGCTCAGGACACCACGACGGCCGTATCGGTCGCCAGCTCTTCGGCCCCGGTGTGGATCGCGGCGCCGCTGTCACGATCCATCCAGCGGATTCGCGACGGCTCGAGCCGCAGCCAGACGTCGCTCTCCGGCTGCGGGAAGAGCTCCGGCTGGATAGACACCTTCAGGGTGTCCTCGCCGCAGCGCACGGTCAGGAGGTTGTGAGATCCGAGCGGCTCGAGCACGATCACCGTGGCGCGAACGAGGCCGTCGGCGGCAGCGGTCTCGACGCCGATCGCCTCTGCGCGGATGCCGAGCAGGAGGTTGTGGCCGGCCAGCGCAGCCGTGTCGCCGGGGATATCGATCGAGCCGCCGCTGACCTTCGCCACCGAGCGGGAACCGTTGGGAATCACCTCGGCCTCGAGGAAGTTCATCGGCGGGTTGCCGATGAAGCCGCCGACGAACGTGTCGGCAGGGTTGTCGTACACCTCGAGCGGGTTGCCGAGCTGAACGATGCCGCCCTTGTTCATGACGGCGATCCGGTCGCCCATGCTCAGCGCCTCGATCTGGTCGTGCGTGACGTAGATCGTCGTCGCGTCGAGCGTCTGCAGCAGGGTCTTCAGCTCCGCGCGCATCTCGAGGCGGAGCAGCGCGTCCAGGTTCGAGAGCGGCTCGTCCATCAGCAGGACGTCGGCCTTGGTCGCGATCGCCCGGGCCACCGCGACCCGTTGCCGCTGGCCTCCCGAGAGCTGCGACGAATAGCGGTCGAGCAGCTCCTCGATGTGGAGGAGCGAGGCGGACGACCTGACGCGCTCGTCGATCGCCGCTTTCTTCTCCTTCTGCATGCGGAGACCGAACGCGATGTTGTCGTACACCTTCATGTGCGGGAAGACCGCGTAGCTCTGGAAGACCATCGCGATGCGGCGGCGTCGCGGGGGGAGATCGGTCGCGTCGCGGTCGCCGATGTAGACCCGGCCATCGTCGACTCGCTCCAGCCCCGCCAGGCAGCGAAGCAGGGTCGTCTTGCCGCACCCGGAGGGGCCCAGTAGCACGACGAACTCCCGGTCGCGGACCTCGAGGTCGACCCCGTCGACGGCGGCGAACTTGCCGAACCTCTTGCGCACGCCCTCGAAACGGATCTCAGCCATCACGCCCCCTTTCGCGGCTCGCTCATCGCGCGACCCGACCCCACGTCGTGAGCAGGTACTTGCGGATGAAGAAGATGACGAGGAGCGCCGGCGCGAGCAGGAAGAAGCCGCCGGCAAGGCGGTACGGGAGCGGTGACGTATCGAGCGCGGCCAGCATCTGAGCAGGCAACGTCCGGTTCCTCAGCGTCAGCAGCGCCGCCGCGAAGACTTCGTTCCAGGTCGTCACGAAGACGAAGATCGCCGACGCCGCGACCCCCGGCAGGGCGAGCGGGAGCGCAACCTTGCGAAAGGCCGAGAATCGGCTGCACCCGAGCGTCATCGCCGCCTCCTCCAGCTCGTAGGAGATCCCCGCGAAGACGCTGGCCGTGACGAGCACGGTGAGCGGCAGCGTGAAGGCGATGTGCGCCATGGCGACGCCGTAGACGGTGTCGTCGATGCCGAAGCGGAGATACGTCACCGCCAGCGGGACGGCGATGATGATGAGCGGGAAGGCGCGAGTGCTCACGAGTGCCAGCTGGAAGGGATTGGCCGCCCGGAACGAGAAGCGCGCGAGCGCGTAGCCGGCGGGCGTGCCGATCGCGATGCACGCGACGATCGCGATCAAGGCGACGTAGATGCTGCGCTGGAGCGAGTCGATCACCCCGTCCGAGTCGAGGAAGGTGTTCATCGACTCCATCGAGGCATCGGTCGGGAGGAGGTTCTTCGGGTAGTCGTACACCGCGTCGAAGCTCGAGAAGGCCGAGATCGTGATCAGGTAGATCGGCGCAAGGATGAAGGCCGAGATTGCGATCGCCGCGACGTAGGCGAGCGCCCGCCCGATCCGGAGACGAGACAACGCCATCAGCGAAGCCTCCGCTCCCGCGGCGTCCGCAGGACGAGCAGCACGACCGCAGCGGCAGCGAGCGACAGACCGAGGATGACAAGCGAGTACGCCGCCGCGACGTGCTCGTTCTCGTTGGTGACCTGCCACTTGTAGGCCTCGGCCGCGAGCACTGTCGCGCCGGACCCGGTCAGTGCGAGCACCACGGCGAAGACCTCGAAGGCGAAGATCAGGCGGAGGAGCAGCGCCACCTGGATCGACGGCTTCAGCATCGGCAGGATCACGTGACGCACGCGCTGGAAGAAGCCTGCGCCGAACACTTCCGACGCCTCGATGTAGTCCCGCGGGATCGCCTGGAGCCCGGCGAAGAGGATGACCATCATGAACGTGGTCGAGCGCCAGATCTCGGCTGCGGCGACGGCGATCACGAGCTGCGTCTTCGACGTCGGGTCGAGGAAGATGAACGGTTGCTCGATCACGCCGAGACCTTCGAGGATGGTGTTGAGGTAGCCGCGTTCCGTGAAGATCGCCGACCAGGCGATGCCGGCGGCGAGATCCGAGATCGCGAGCGGGAGCAGGAAGATGTAGAGGAAGAGACTGCCGCCTCGAAGCCGGGCGTTCAGAAGGAGCGCCATGCCCATCGCGAGGACGAACTGGATGGGCACGATCACGAGAATCAGCAGGAACGTGAAGCTGATCGCCTCGCTGAAGGCCGCGTCGTTCCACATCGTGTCGAGCGCGGTCCAGGTCCAGTTGCCTTCCTCGTCCCGCAGGGCGAGCCCGAAGCCCTGGATCATCGGCCAGACGAAGAACAGGCCGAGGTAGACGACGGTGGGAAGGATCAGCCAGTAGGGCAACCCCTCCCACCGCCGTCGTCGGCGTGCGTGCGTCGTCTCGTGAGCGATCGTCGTCATCGCTCTCGGTCAGGGCGTAGGGGTGCTACGCGACCTTGCACCGCGCTTTCCCGCTGGACGGATCGGGTGCCCAACAGGGGGCGTTCGTCTTCACAAAGACCTGGTCGAGGAGCTCGCCCTGCTCCCTGAGGACGGCCTGGATGTTCTCGCCGTTGCGAACGATCCGGGTGAACGTGTCGCGGTAGATCTTGTTGAAGTTGCCGTTCTCGGTGCCGATCCCGACCGGGAGCAACGCCTGCACGGCGTCCTTCGCCTTCTGCTGCTTGCTGACGGCGTTCGCCTCCGCGAGCAGGCCGGGCGAGAGCCTCTGGGACAGACGACCGCTCACCGCCGGGAAGAATCCCGTCAGCGAGAGGATCTGTGCCTGTGCGCCGATCGTCGTCAGGTGCCGGATCAACGCCCTGGCGCCGGCGGGGTTCGGGGCGTTCTTCGGAATGCCGAGGCCAACGAGGACCGGCATGTACGACCGGGCCTTCGGGCCTTTCGGTACGGGGAACGCGACGAGGTCGTCGGGGCGCTGGTCGAGCGCCGTCTTCAACCGCGCGACGTGATCCCAGCCGAGCAGCACCTCCTGGCTGAGCAGCGGATCCTGCATGAAGCCGTACGACAGCGACTGCGGATGCGTGTACTGCCACAGCTGGCGCAGGTACAGCCACGCCGCCTGGGCTTCCCTCGAGCGGAACTTCGTTACGAAGCCGCCGGTGAACGACGGGACGAGAAAGCCCTGCAGGAACCGATGCAGCAGACCGGTGTCGCTCGCGGGCAGCGCGAACCTGTTCTGGCCTGTTCCCCGGCGAATTGCCTTGGCCCACTGGAACAGCTGCCCGTAGGTGAGCGCGTTGATGTCGGCCCCCCTGGGCAAGTACTTCAGCACGTCCCTGTTGGCGACCATCACGTACGTCGCCTGAGAATGCGGGACGAACCACTGCGTCTGCGTCCCCAGCTTTCCGTGCTTGACGAGCGCCGGCGGCAGCCTCTTGATCTGTCTGGCCACGTCGCCGACGGGCCGAATGAGGCCTTCGTTCTGGAACGTGACGAAGTCGCCGTGGAGGCCGACCAGGACGTCGATGCTGCCCCTGTTGGCCTTCGACTCCGCCCTGACGCGGTCGACGAAGAGGTTCGGAGCGCTGATCGGAGCGAAGACCGCGTCGACGTCCCCGTCGAAGCCCCTGAGCACGTATCTCCGAATCCCCTCCTGCTCGGCGATCGCTCCGAACTGGCCGAAGAAGGCCGTGACCTTTCCTGCGTTCGCGACGGAGCCGGCGGACGCCCGGCTCGAGGCCAGCAGCCCGCCCGCCGCGATTGCACCACCTGCGATCGCCGCCTTGCCGATCAGCTTCCGCCGGTCGAGAGGCTCCTCCCAGCCGAGGCCGTTGTCCTGCACGTCGTCCATCTCACTCCCTCCGTTCGTTCCTGCTCGAACTGTCGATCGTGTCCGCCTGTCGGTCGGTCACGGGTGCTGCCTCATTCCTCCTCTCCGCATCAGTCGCCAGGACGTCTAGCACGAGCCCCGCCGTCCAGGCGAACTCCTCCCCGCCGTGACCCTCGCCTGTCGTGGGGCTGTAGTGCTCCCAGAAGCCGTTGTTGCTCGCGAGGTCGGCCAGCGCCCGCCTGACCTGGGCGGCGAGGTCGTGGTAGCCGTACCGGTCGAGCCCCCGTTGGAGCGCCCAGTTGAGGATGGGCCAGATCGGGCCCCGCCAGTATCGCGTCGGCATGAAGCCCGGATCGTCTGGAGCGACGCTCGTCACGGCCCACCCGTCGCCCCCGTCGACCTCGACGCGCGATCCTGCCAGCGTCTCGACCATCCGACGCGCCCGCTCGTCGGTCGGGATCCCGGCATGGAGCGGGGACAGCCCGGCGGCAGTCCGCACCCCGACCTGCCGCCCCGCCTCGAGGTCGTAGTCGACGTAGACCGCAGCCTGCTCGTCCCAGAGCTTCTCGTCGATGCCCGACGCTGTCTGTGCCGCCCAACGCTCGAACGGTTCGGGGTCGTTGCCGAGCACCCGCGCCATCTCGGCCAGATCCCGGTTCGACTGCACGAGCAGCGAGTTGAAGAGAACCGCCTGTAACGCGAACGGAGTCCGATCCTGGATGCGATCGGCGCGGTAGCGAAGGTCGCGGAAGAGCCCGACGAGGTAGACGTAGCGGTCGTACTCGTCGTCGGTTGGACGCTCCGCGGGATCGGCCAGCTCGACGTCGACCCGCTGGTACTCGGGTATCTCGTCCGGCGCCGAACGGATCCGGGTCAAGGCCTCGTCCCAGAGCGGGGAGTTGTCCATGCCCGACTCCCAGGGGTGCCAGATCTCCACCAATCCGTCATTCCCACGCGTCCGCTCGCGATAGAGATACGCGTGCCACGCTGCGAGCTTCGGCGCGAGCTCTTCGAGGAAGGCAGTCGCCCGGGCCCGATCAGCCGATCGCTGGTAGACGCGCCATGCAGCCGTGGCGTGAATGGGCGGCTGGACGATGCCGGACGTCTGGGGACGCTCCGGGGCGTCCGGCGACCTCCTTGCCTGCCAGAAGTCCGGCCCCGGGAAGTATCGCCCGTCCCCGCTCGCGAAGACGATGTGCGGCACGAGACCGTTCGCCCACTGTCCCGCGAACAGCGAGCGCAGCTCGGTTTCGGCCCGGTCCTGGTTCCAGCGCGCATACCCCATGGCGATGCACGCCGAGTCCCAGCTCCACTGGTGCGGGTAGAGCAGCGAAGGGCGCGTCCCATGGCCCAGCCAGTTCGCATCCAGCACGTCGAGTGCCCGCCGCGCCAGCTGACCGTCCTCCATACCGAGGCGCTTCGGTGCTTCTGTGCGAGCGTCGTGCATGCCCCTCCCGTTCACGCACGTGATTTGTCATGCGTCTGTAACAAATGGCCGTGATTGAGTCAAGATGCACATGCAGATGGCGCTCGACGACGGCCCGATTCCCCCGTACTTCCAGCTGAAGACGCTGCTCCTCGACGCGATCCTCGGGGGCGAGTACCGGCCGGGCGACCGGTTGCCGACCGAGCACGAGTTGTGCCGCCGCTACGGGATCAGCCGCACGCCGGTCAGTCGCGCCCTCTCGGAGCTTGCCGAGGAGGGCGTGCTCGTGCGGCAACGCCGCAACGGGACGTTCGTCAACCCGCACTGGCTGCGCCGTCCCGCGGACCGAGCGGAGGTGCGCATCGTCGTCCCCGAAGGCCCGTGGGAGTCGATGATCCGGGCCGCAGCCACGTCGACGGCGGTCGGCGTCAGCGTCGTGACCGTTCCGCGGCCCTCGCTGCACCAGTTCCTGACACACGCTGTCGCCGAGGGGCAGGCGCCCGACCTCGCGCTGCTCGACTCCGTCTGGCTTCCCGAGTTCGCCGAGGCCGGCTTCCTCCACGCGCTCGAGGACGTCGACGAGCGCTGGATCCGCGAGGAGCACGAGCGGGACTTCCTCGCTCCGCTCGTCACGGCCAACCGTTACGGCGGACGGACGTACGCCGTCTCGGCGTTCGCGGACGTCGTCGGCCTCTGGTACCGGCGCGAGGACATCGAGCTCGACCCGCAGCTCGAGCCGCTGCGAACGTGGTCGGAGCTGCGGGCCACTGCGGGCAAGCTCGCACGCCGCGGCCTTCGTCATCCCGTCGTCATGCCTGGTGGCTCGAAGGGCGGAGAGACCACGTCCTACTGCCTGATCGCGCTGCTCGCCTCCAACGGCGCGAGCGTGTTGGGGCCACAGGGCGTCACGCTCTCCTCCCGCGCCACCGAACAAGTGCTGCGGTTCGTCCGCAGCTTGATCGAGACCGGCCTCATGTCCGAGGAGGTCGTGGGCTACGAATGGAACCGATCGGCACGGCTGCTTGCCGACGGCGACGCGGCACTGAGCATCGGCGGAAGCTACGAAGCGCTCGCACTCGCCGAGCGCCTGGGCGTCCCACTCGAAGAACTGTGGAGTCGCTTCGGCTTCGTCCCCGTCCCCGCCGGTCCGCGAGGCGCTCAGGCGAGCCTGACGGGGACGATGGTGTACGGGATCTTCCGCCAGGCGGCGCAGCCCAAGCTCGCGATGCGCCTCCTCGAGCAGGTCGTATCGCCGGAGGTACTCGCCGGAATCGCGCTCGCAACTGGGCGCATACCGCCAAGACGCTCCGCAGTCGAGCTCGTCGCGCCGGCGCTTCCGTTCGTCGAGCGGACGGCCGCGATGCTCGATCGTGCAGTGACGCGGCCCGCAACCCCGCTCTACCCGCGCGTGTCGGCGCAGCTTCAGTCGATGCTCGAGACGGTTCTCACCGGCCGGCTCGGGCCGGCGCGAGCAGCGCGTCGCGCCGCCGAGCACATCGGGGCGATCACCGCACTGCCCGTCGTCGACGACGACGAGCCTGCCGGCGCTGGTCACGTACTAGGAGGTCGGGGCCGAGCGGGATCAGGTGCAGTCAGCGGGCGGTGGCCGCGCTCGCGAACTCGCGGCCCATGAGGCCTGCACCGATCAGTCCGAACCGGACAACCCGCTCAGACACCGGCGCGCAGCAGGCCAAGGGCGTCCTCGGCCGAGGCGCCCTCGTGCACCACGAGCATCAGCGCACGCGTTATGCCGGCGGGATCGTCGTGCTGGATTACGTTCCGGCCGTACACGATCCCGGCCACACCCTGCTGCATCAGGCGCTCCGTCCGCAGGAGGATCTCCTCGTCCGAGGCGCGGCCGCCGCCGCGCACCAGAACCGGCACGGAGCCAGCGGCCTCCAGGACCCGCGGGTACTCGTCCACGTCGTGGGTCGGGTCGGCCTTCACGACGTCGGCACCGAGCTCGACGGCCTGGCGTACGAGGGGAAGGATCTTCTCCGTATCGCCGTCGACGCCGTACGGGCCACGCTCCGTCGGCCGCATCACGAGCGGCTCGACCATGAGCGGCATCCCGACCTGTTCGCATGCCGCGCGGAGCGCGCCGACGTTCCGCACGCAGGCATGCAGCAGCTCCGGCTGCTCGGGAAGGAGCAGCAGGTTGACGACGACGCAGGCGGCATCGAGCCTCACGGCCGCCTCAACTGCACCGTCGATCAGCTCGCTGAACAGGTGGCGCGGCGGCTCCGCGCCGTAGACGTTCGCGACGTCGGTACGCAGCACGAGCGCCGGCTTCGGACCCGGGATGCGCTGCAGCAGCGGCGCTTGTCCCGCCGACAGCTGGATCGCGTCGGGCGCCGCCTCGACGAGCGTTTCCACCACCCGCCCCATGTCTTCGATGCCCGTGAGGAACGACGGCTCGCCGAACAAGCCGTGATCGACCGCGACGTCGAAGCAGCGGCCGTCGGCCGCAAAGAGCCGGTTGAGCCGCGCGCTGACCTCATTCATGCCATGTGGATCTCGACATCGTCCGCGACGCCGCCGAGGATCGTGTAGTCGGTGCTCGCCGTCTGCAGGATCGAACCGGGCACGAACTCGGACACGGGGCCGTGTGCCACGAGGCGTGCGATGAAGCGCTGCCAGGAGACGCCGCCGCCCAGGTCACCGTCGAGCCAAAAGCTGCGGTGGCGGGCGCCGAGGATCTCGCGCGGTCCGATCGTGTTGGCCTTCGGCGGCACCCATGACCAGTCGCCGCCGAACGAGTGCAGCGCGTTCTGCATGATCGTCATCGGGTGCAGCTCGACGAGCCGGGCACCCGCCTGCATGTAGGCCTCGAGGTCGCCGGCAAACTCGTGTCCGAGATGCGACTCCCAGAACGCGATGTGGCCGCACCAGCCGATCCCGCCGTAGCAGACGTCCGCACCGCCGAGGTCCTCGATCCGGGCGCTGTAGTCGGGGAGCGCCCCCGTCGTCGGAAAGTGGATCTGCTCCGCGGGCGGCAAGAGCTCGTCGTCGACGAGCGCGAAGAAGCGCTCCATCATCGCCCTCGCGAACGACCCCGGCCATGATGCCGGCGCAGTCGTCCCATCCTCCGCGGCGTATTCGTCCATGTTGAACGTATGCATGTGCGCGAGGGACAAGCGCTCCTCGTTGATCCACCTCGCGGCGAGCTCGTACTGCGGCATCGGGCCTACCGGCAGGATGGCCACGAACGTGCGGCCCTCGTCGCGCGCCGAGCGAATGCGGTCGACGATATCGCGGGCAAACGCGGCGTAGAGCTCCTCCGGGTCGTCGATCACGCGGATCCGGAAGTCCGGATTCCGGTGCTGGTCGATCTCTTCGCGCTTGATCGCGCGGACGCGCTCGCACGCCGCACGGTCCCGAAAGTCGATGAACCCCGCGAGGTCGTAGTCGAAGGCGGCTTCAGCGTTGGTCTGCACCGCGTCCTCCTATGGAAGCAGGCGACGGGTCGTGCCCCGCAGCCAGGTCATGCATTGCACGAATCCCTCGGCGTACTGCACGCCGCATTGCTGCCCGCGGAAGCGGGACGTCGTCTTCATCTGCTCGACGACGTCCACCCCGTCGTGGTCGCGGAGCCATGTGAGCTGGCTCTCGTGCGCCTCGAGCATCGCGGCCTTGACGTCCATCACGTCGCCCACGTCGACGTACTCCGTTGGCGAGAAGCCGAGACCCATGACGGTGTCCATGTAGTAGAGCGGCGTGACGGACGTATGCGGCGGGCGGCTCGTCTCGAGGAGCGGAAGCGTCGCGTGGAAGCTGCACTCGAACACCAACTTCGAGATCTCGTTGTGGTCGCCCATGTAGTCGCCGGGGGAATGGGTGATGATCACGTCCGGGCGCGCCTCGCGCACGAGGTCGACGACGATGCGACGCTGGTCCGGATCGGCGGCCAGCACCTCGCCGTCCGAGAGCCCGAGCGTCGCGTAGTCCGCTCCTGCGAGCTCTGCGGCCCGGCGAGCCTCCGCGCCCCTGATGCGCACGATCTCCTCGGAGCTGTGGACGAAGCTTCCCTTGTCTCCCTTCGAGGCGTGGCACATGACGACGTCGTGGCCCTCGCGGACGAACCGCGCGAGCGTGCCGCCGCAGAGGATCTCGAGGTCGTCGGGATGGGCGCCGACCGCCAGCACACGCATCAGACGAGTTCCTGCACGAGGGGCGCGCCGAAGTGGAAGAGCCGCTCGTCGACCGACTGGACGGCCCGCCGTACGCCTCCGAGTGCCACCGCCTCGTCGCCGAGGGATGAGAGGACGAGGTCCGGCGGCACCGGAACGAGCTCCTTCAGGTGGCGCTCAAGCGGCTCGACTAGCGCGGCGCCGGCCCGCGAGACGCCACCGCCGATGATGACGCTCGTCGGGTTGAGCACCGCAGACACCGCGGCCACCCCGCGTGCGAGCCGCAGCGTCAGCGTCTCGACGATCTCGGCGGCGGCGGGATCGCCTCGCCGGGCGGCGTCGAACACGACCTGCGCGTCGATGGCTACGGGATCCCCACCCGCGAGCTCGAGCAAGAGCGCGCCTCCGGGACGTCTCGCCGCCTCACGGCCAAGGCGTGCGAAAGCCATCCCCCCAGCCGCGTGCTCGAACGGCCCCAGGCCGTCGCGGGCCTCGCCGTTCGAGTCGTCCAGGGGCAGGTAGCCGATCTCGCCTGCTGCTCCGGCGGCGCCCCGGTAGAGCTCGCCGCCGATGAGGATGCCTGCCCCGATTCCAATCCCGATCTGCACGAAGACGGCGTTGTCCACACCTTGCGCCGCGCCGCGCCAGCGCTCAGCCAGCAACGACAGGTGCGTCTCGTTCTCGACGAGCACCGGGCACGCAAACTCGCGGCCGAGGCGCTCCGCGAGCCGGATCTGCTCCCAGCCGCCGAGCTGGGGCGCAAGGGTGACGCGGCCCTCGGCGTCGACGACGCCGGGCGTCCCCACGGCGACCGCCCTCAGGTCGCGCCGGTCGACCTCTGCCTTCGCGAGCGCGGCGTCCGCGGCACCGCGAACCCGCCGCAGCACCGAGTCGGCACTTCGCGCACCGGCGGTCCGGCGCCGGTCGCTGCCGACGATGCGGCCGGCGAGATCGGCCACCAGGACGAGGATCTTGTTGCCGCCGATGTCGACGCCCAGCACGTGGCCGAGGTCGGCTCGGAACGACAGCAGCCGTCCGCGCGGACCCGGTCTGCGGGGCTCGGCCTGCCCGTCGGCGACGTTCTCGGAGACGTAGCCGGCTCGAAGCAGCGCATCGGCGACCTCGTTGACGGTGGGCTTCGACAGCCCCGTCGCGCGGGCGAGCTGCGCGCGCGAGAGCGGCCCGCCTTCGCGGATCGTCCGCAGCACGAGCGCCGAGTTCATCCGGCGCAGCAGCGGCGGCGAGCCGGCTGCCACTGGTCGCTGTTCGGAGATGCGTTTGCTCCTTGACGGGGTCGTCCTGCCGATGTTAGAAACCTTTCCTATCCAATTGCAAGCGCCGCCTTCTTGATCGAAATCGCTCGCGCCACGTTCGACCACGTCGGAATTCCGACACGCCGCCGGATGCCCGGCGAGCGGTTCGTCGAGTCCACTCGCTGCTGGGTCACGAGCCCGCGTGACCATGCGTTCAACGTCGAGTGGCTTCGGTTCGAGCCGGACAGCCTGGTCGAAGGCCCGCTCCGCACGGAGCCGCACGTCGCCTATCGCGTCGACGACGTCGAGCGCGCGATCGAGGGGCACGTCGTGCTCGCCGCGCCCTTCGACGTCGGCGATGGTTTCGTCCGAGTCGCATTCGTCGAGGTGGACGGTGCGGTCGTCGAGTTCATGCAGTACGCGAACCCCCACGAGGAAGGCTGGTTCTGATGAGCCAGGCCGAGCACGCGCTCGTCCGCCCGCCTCCGGTCGACGCCGCCAAGATCGCGATGCGGGACGCGACAAAGATCTACGAGACCAAGACCGGCACCGTGCTCGCACTCGACCGCTTCACAGCGGACGTCCGCGAGGGAGAGCTCGTCTGCATCCTCGGCCCGAGCGGATGCGGGAAGACGACGCTGCTTTGGGCACTCTCGGGTCTGCACGCGCTCACCAGCGGCGACATCGCGCTCGACGGCGAGGCGGTCACGGGCCCTCGACCCGCAGAGATCGGCGTGATCTTCCAGGAGGCGAACCTGCTGCCCTGGCGCAATCTGCGGCAGAACATCGAGTTCCCTTTCGAGATCAAGCACCAGCGTCCCGACCGCGACCGCATCGAGATGCTCCTCGACGCAACGGGGCTCGGCGGCTTCGGGAGATCCTTCCCGCGCGAGCTCTCCGGCGGCATGCAGCAGCGTGCGTCGATTGTGCGAGCACTCGCCCAAAACCCGTCCGTCCTGCTGATGGACGAGCCGTTCGGCGCACTCGACGCCTTCACACGCGACGAGATGAACTTGCTCCTGCTCAAGCTCTGGGGCGACCAGAAGCAGACGATCGTGTTCGTGACGCACAACATCAGCGAAGCGATCTTCCTCGCTGACCGGGTGATCGTCATGACGCCGCGGCCCGGCCGACTCGCTCACGTCTACGACATCGACCTGCCGCGCCCGCGCACGATCGCGATGACGTTCGAGCCGTCATTCATCGAGCTGATCCAGGACATCAAGCGCACCGTCGAAGCGGGCGGTCGACACTCGATGGAGGTCGAGTGAGATGAGCCAGGTCCCGAACGAGCTACGCGACGAGATCCCGTCCTTCGAGAGCACGGAGGCCGCCGGCGACCGTGGGCCGATCGACTGGACCGGACTGACCTCGATCAGGACTGCGAAGAGCGCGCTCGAGATCTTCACCATCATCGCGCTGGCGCTGGCCGTCTTCTTCGGCATCGAGCTGTACCTCCGCTGGAGCGATACGCCGTCGTACGTCTTCCCGAAGCCGGTCGACGTCGTCCAGTCGCTCATGAACGACTTCACCGACCTCTACGCGCATCACCTCTGGGTCACGATGCAGGAGTTCCTGATCGGGTTCGCGATCGGGGCCAGCATCGGGCTCGTGCTCGCGGCGCTGATCACTCAGAAGCCGTTCGTGGAGAAGGTGATCGCGCCGTACGTGCTGATCATGGTCACGACGCCGATGCTCGCCCTCGTGCCGTTCCTGCGCCTCAAGCTCGGCTTCGGCGCCTGGCCGCTCATCATCGCCGTCGCCCTGGCGGCGGGGCCGATGGTGATGATCAACGCAGCCACGGGCTTCCGTCGCACCGACCTCGCCAAGATCGCCCTCGCGCGGTCCTACGGCGCGAGCACATTCCAGATCTTCCGCAAGATCCGCTTCCCACTCGCCCTGCCGATGATCATCGTCGGCTTCATGGTGGGCTCGATCTTCGGCTTGCTCACGGCCGTGGGCGGTGAGATGGTTGCGGCGAGTGAGGAGGGCGGCCTGGGCGAACGGCTCGTGTACTTCTCGTCGCTGGCGCGGATGGATCAGTTCGGCGCGGTCATCCTGATCATTGCCGCTCTCGGCGTCAGCATCTACGTCCTCTTCTACTTCATCGGCAAGCGCTGGGCGAGCTGGGAGGCATAGCCAACGCAGTTGGCGGAAGGAGGGAGCATGATGAACGACGAGAAGCTCGACGAGCTTTTCGACAGCACACTCTCACGCCGCGCGCTCCTCGCGCGGACCGCGGGCGGGGCGGCGGCCGTGTCGGTGGGCGGCCTGCTCACGGCGGGACCGTCGTTCGCCCGCGGCTCGGCGACGGTCGAGACAGTCCGCTGGATCTCGCCGCGCGGGACGCTGCAGGTGATGGACGACTTCAACCTATGGGTGCCGATCAAGCTCGGCTGGTTCAGGAGCCTCGGCCTCGACGTGAAGATGATCGCCGGCCCGATCGGCGACGCCCTCGCGACCACGAAGTTCGTGGGCCAGAACAAGGCCGACATGGGCTACCCGTCACCTGGCGTGCTCATGTCCTCGATCGACGGCGGCATCGAGGTGAAGTCGATCTGGAACATGATCTCCGGCCAGGTCTTCGACTTCGCCTTGCCCGCCGACAGCCCGATCAAGAGCGCCAAGGAGCTGAGGGGGAAGACGATCGCGCTGGGGAGCGCCGGGTGGAAGGTGATCGTCGACCCGATGCTCGTCGAACTCGGCATCAACCCCCGGACGGTCCGGTACGTCACGCTCGGCTCGCAGTGGATCCAGGCCGTCGCGCAGGGGCAGGCGCACGCCGGTCTGGCGTGGGAGGGCTTGCGACACCAATGGCTCGGCCAGGGGCTGAAGCTCAAGTTCCTGATCGGCAGCCGCTGGTCGAAGCACCCGTCGAACGTCTACTCCGTGCGAGCCGACGACCTGCAGGACGATGCCAAGAAGGAGCTCTACCTGCGGTTCCTGCGAGGCATGGTCATGGGCTTCGCGTTCACGAAGGCCAACCCACGCGCGGCCGCGCAGATCACGTACCGCCAGCTGCCCGATCTGCGCAAGAGCCTCGAGCCCCAGGCGGCACTCGACTCGATGCTGGAGCTCGCGTACGCCTACAGCACGAGCCACCGTCGCGGTCAGGGCTGGGGCTTCCACTACGCGAACGGTTGGTCGAGCTACCTGAAGACGATCAAGGACCTCGGGCAGGTGAAGAAGCTCTACGCACCCGCGGACGCGTACACGAACGAGCTGGCGACCGTCGCGAACAGGACGGCCGACCAGCGTCGCGCGATCGCGGCGGCGAGGAAGTACAAGCTGGACGCGGACTTCGCGAAGACCAAGATCTACGCCGGCTTCAAGATGTAGGCCGCCGGAGGGGCCCTGCGCGAGCGGGGCCCCTCCCCGCTCACGGGAGGAAAGATGGACAACCCGCTCGCCGGGCACACCAACACGTACCACTCGTACGGACATGAGGAGGCGCTGGAGGGCATCTCGACGGCCGGGTTCAAACACGTTGAGCTCAGCGCCGTGCCGGGCTGGACAGAGCACGTCGACCTCGACGCCGATCCGGCCGAGACGCGCCGGCTGCTGGATCGCTACGGCCTGACCGCGATCTCCCTCAGCGCGCACTCGGATCTCACCACGCGCGAGGGCTTGGCGCACGGCGTGAAGGCGGTGCGCTGGGCGGCCGACTACGGGATCCCAATCGTGAACACCGCGATCGGCGGCCACGCGAGCCAGGACGAGGACGCGCGCGGCTTCCTCGAGAACGTCGGCGAGCTCGCCGACGCCGCGAAAGAGGCCGACGTCGTCGTCGGCCTCGAGATCCACGGCGACATCATGGCGTCCGGCGAGCTGACCGCCCCTCTCCTGGAGCGCATCGGCCGCCAGGAGATCAAGGTCAACTACGACACCGCGAACGTCGAGTTCTACGGCGGCGCCCGCGCAGTCGACGACCTGCCCTCAATCGCCTCGGCGCTCGTCCATGTCCACCTGAAGGACACCACCGGCGGCAAGGGCGTCTGGAACTTCCCGGCACTCGGCGACGGAACCGTCGACTTTGGTCGAGTGCTGGGCACGTTGGAGGAGGCGGGCTACACGGGACCGCTGTCGGTCGAGCTCGAGTTCGAGGGCGAGCCCTGGCCGTCGCTCGAAGAGGTCAACGCAAGCATGCGCCGGTCGTACGAGCACCTTCGCAGCCTCGGGCTCTCGTGATGGCTCGCTCGTTGTTCATGCCAGAGATGACGAACCTCGAGGTGCGCGAGTACCTGGAGGGCGGCGGCCGCACCGTGCTGGTGCCGGTGGGCTCTACGGAAGACCACGGCGATCACGGTCCGCTCTGGACCGACGTCTACATCCCGCTCGAGGTGTGCAAGCGCGCCGCCCGCGACCTGGACGCGTTGGTGGCGCCGCCAATCGGCTTCGGCCTCGCACCAGACCACCGCGGTGCGAGCGGGGTCATCTACGTCCGGCTCGAGACGTTCGTCAACCTCGTTCGGGACGTCTGCGTGACGCTTGCCCAGGCCGGCTTCGAGCGGATCGCGCTCGTCAACGGCCACTACGTCAACTCGTGGGCGCTCCAGTACGCGTCGGTGCAGATTTACGAGGAGCTGCCGAAGAGCGTGCGGATCTACCCGTTCCCGTACTGGCAGGGGCTCAAGCCGGAGCAGGCTGAGGCGTACCTCTCCGGCACCGCCGGCATCCACGCGAACGTCGGCGAGACGTCGGCGGTGCTCGCCATCGATCCCGAGCTCTGCGACATGGAACGAGTGCGCGACTTCACACCCGAGCTCGGAGAGCTGAGGACCAGCCCGCTCGCACTCATCGACCCGGTGTTTCTCTCTACGCCCGGGTCGTTCTGGTCGCTCCTCGAAGAAGGCGGCGGCGTGTGGGGGAGCCCGAGCGAGTCGACCGCCGAGCGCGGCGAGGAGTTCCTGACGTGGTGCTCGGAGGCCGTGGTCAACCTGATGCACGACATGGACCAGGTGCACGACCAGATCGGTCTCCGCGGATGATCAACGTCGCGATCCTCGGTTCCGGCTTCATGGGCCGTGCGCACGGGTCGAACTACCAGGCGCTCGGCGATCGGGCGCGCGTGAAGACCGTCTTCGGGCGGAACGCCGGCACCCTCGCGAAGCTCGCGGGAGAGCTGGGCGCCGCAGCGACAGGCGACCTCGACGCGGCGATCGCCGATCCCGAGGTGGACGCCGTGGACGTCTGCCTGCCGACGGCGCTCCACCGCGAGGCCGTCGAACGGGCGCTCGCCGCCGACAAGCACGTCTTCATCGAGAAGCCGATCGGCCTCACCGCGGCGGACGCGGATGCGATCATCCGCGCCGCCGAGCGGAGCGATCGCGTGGTGATGGTCGGGATGGTGCTTCGCTACTGGCCCGAATACGTCGAGCTTCAGCGCCGCATCCGGTCGCAAGAGCTCGGTCGGCCGCGCAGCGTGAGCACAATGCGGCTCTCGCCGCCCGCGGACTGGAACGACTGGATGGCCGATCCGAGCCAGTCCGGTGGCGTCCCGGTCGACCTGCTCATCCACGACTTCGACCAGATGAACTGGTTGCTCGGTCGCCCCCGCAGCGTGCTGGCCAGCGAGCCCGTTCCCGGGCACGTCCTCGCGCTGGTGACGTACGACGATGCGGCGGGCATCGCCGAGGGCAGCATGGCCATGCCGGGCAACTACCCGTTCTCGAGCAACATCCGCGTCCTCTGCGACGCAGGCGTCGCCGAATACTCGTTTTCGGCCGCACCCGCGGAGGAGGGCGGGAACATCGGCGAGTCCGAAGGCCCGCGCGGCTTGCGTCTGCATCCACGGGACGGCGAGGCGCATGTCGCCGCCGTGGAGAGCGCCGACCCCTGGGGCCCCGAGATCGCGGCCTTCATCGAGTGCGTAGAGCAGGGGCGGAGTCCCGAGCAAGGAACCGCGAAGCAGGCGCGCGACGCACTCCTCGTCTCCCTGGCAGCCAACCGCTCGCTCCAGAGCGGCAAGCCGGAGCCAGTCGGCTTGTGATTTCGCTCTACCCGCGCGTGTCAGCGCAGCTTCAATCGATGCTCGAGACGGTTCTCACCGGCCGGCTCGGGCCGGCGCGAGCAGCGCGTCGCGCCGCCGAGCACATCGGGGCGATCACCGCACTGCCCGTCGTCGACGGCTGAGGACGGCCGGCGAACGGCACGGCGTACGGCCAATACTGGTGGGAGTGAGGATCGATGCCCTGCTCCGTATGTCCCTGCTAAAGGACGTTTCTAGAAGCGCTTTAGGCCGGAGACGATCAGGCGCAGCATCGAGGAAGCCGAAGCCACTAACCGATCGAACGGCGAAGAACGCGATCCCGACGAGGGCGGGAGTCAGCCGCATGCCACTCGCATACCGGCGGAGCAGCCTTGCTTGCGATACTCGCGCCCGTGGGAGAGATCGACCCGCTAGGGACTCGCAGGGATAGCCTCGAGGCGTTCCTCGACGAGAAGGTCGAAGAGGGCTACGCGATCGAGACCCGCAGCGACACCCACGCGATCATTTTCCGGCGGCCGAAAGGCCTCAAGCGCTTGACGAGCGGCCCAGACCCGGGACGCTATGTCGTTCAGGTCGACGAAGATGGAATCGCGACGATGCGTCCCGCGGAGCCGCGACGCACATGAGAGCGACGTCAGCCGCCAGAGTGCGATGGCCATCCTCGGCCGCTTCTGACAATCTCACCGCATCTACAGGAAGGTCACAGCATGGCGACCAAGGACAAGAACACAAGAAAGAGCATGGAGAAGAAGCCAGCTCAGAAGACGCTGAAGGAGAAGCGGCAGGCAAAGAAGGCCAAGAAGTAGCCGAACGGCGGAGCTTCCTGCGCGCGCTCCGTGCGCCCGCGCGGCCGATGCTCGCCGGCCTGCTCAAGGTTCGCTGAGACGCCGAGCGCGAGTTCGGGTCAGACGTCGAGCGCCCTACTAAGCAAGTAGAGGGTCAGCACGCCTCGCCCGCCGAGCCGTTGGCGGCGGGCGGCAGCTCGGCCACCGAACTACCTAGAACGACTACGAAGGCCCCGTCAGTCGGAGTCGCTCATGCACGTTTCGCGAGCTCCGCACAGCTTGTGCGGCGTTGGTTACGTACCAGCAGGTCGGCCAAAGACGTCGCCTGGCTCACCACGAGAAGGCCACTGACTTGGCCATGCAAGCTTCTCGTGAGCCGGCCGAACGTGAGGGCCGTCGTCATCCGGGGCGCAGTAACGCAGACCCGAGCTCAACGACGTATGGGACGCGCGAGCATGCGCCGAAGAGGCTAAGCCGTGAGGCTTCGTGCGATGCGGTTGGCGCTCTGGTCGAGATGGTGCTGCATCGCTTGACCTGCCTGATGTCCGTCGTGCGCCGAGAGCGCGTCGAGTATCGCCCGATGTTCCGCCTCGCGTTCTGCGAACTCGTACGTGCCTGGGGCGCCAGCTCGGCGGTACCGTTCGCTGCTTTCCCAGAGCGGCGTGATGAGTCTCATGAGCCATGCCGAGCCTGCTGAGCGGTAGATCGTGAAGTGGAAGTCGAAGTCAGCAGCAAAGGCTGCCGGAACGTCGCCGGCGGTTGCGGCAGCGTGGTAGACGCCAAGAGCCGCCTCGGCCAGGTGTCCTTGCTCTTCCGTAAAGCCGTCGGCTGCGAGTGACGTTGCAAGCGGTTCGAGAGCTATCCGCGCGCGCACGAGGTCTGCGAGGTCGTCCGCCGAGGGCACGCTGACACGAGCGCCTCGATGCGGGGCGTGTTCGACGAGCCCAACAGCTTCAAGGCGTCGAAGCGCTTCTCGGACGGGCATCGGGCTGACATCGAGCGCCTCAGCGAGCTCCTCGATCGGCAGGCGGCGCCCAGGTCTGAGTTCGCCGGACACGATCGCCCTACGCACGTCATTGAACACGCGCTCAGCGAGCGTCCGGTGGCTGCCGTCTCTGCCGTCGAAGCGAAGCGGCGCCATCCCATCCTGTGCTGAGTCGCTTTCCGGAGGTTTGGTCATATGCCGATCGTAGCCCGGACTTGACACTTGATCAAATATCGGGGAGACTCGCCGACGCGGTTGGCTCGTCGCCAATCGCGCAGGAACGACAGATGCCCCGAGCGCCCAGGTGAGCTCGGGCTCCAGAGGAGGTTGTAGATGCGCGGCCGTGCGCTCGCCCTTAGCTCGCTACTGCTGTCCCTGACCGTTGTTGGCGTCGCCGTCTTCACGTCTGTGTCGGGTGCGGCAACGTCCGCGACGTCCGCGACCGGCGACCCAGCCAACTGTCGGCAAACGCCGAAGCGCGGAGGAGTGCTTCGCGTTGGCCACAACTACGAGGTCGACAACCTGAACCCCATCGCCCCGTCGAACAACGGCGAGATCTTGGTGCAGGCGGAGATCTACGGAGGTCTGACGCGTCCGGACCCGTCCGGTCGCGCGCAGGTCGTGGCTGGTCTAGCGGATCGCTGGGTGCAGGCCAAAGATCGCAAGTCGTGGCAGATCCACATTCGCCCCAACGCACGCTTCTCGAACGGTCAACGCGTGACGGCGGCCGATGTCAAATTCTCGCTCGACCGCTTCATCAACCCGAAGATCAACGTGATCTTCCCCAGCCTGGTCGCCGACTTCAGGGCCGTACGCGTCGTCAACAGCAGCACCGTGCGGGTCCTGCTGAAGCGGCCAGTCTCGGCATTTCCTCACTACATCAGCCTCTTCCCCGCCTTCATCGTCCCCAAGGCACTGGTGCAGCGCGATGCGTCGGCGTTCTTCAAGAAGCCCGTCGGCGCGGGCCCGTTCCGTATCAAGGAGTTCGCGCGCGGCTCGCACATCACGCTCGAGCGAAACCCGTACTACTGGGAGCGCGGTCTGCCCCGCTTCGATTCGGTTCGGTTCGATTTCGTGGTCGACGACAACACACGGCTGCTCAACCCGCCATTCCGGAAGTCAAAGTAATCTTGCGCCTGCGCCTGCGCCTGAGCCGCGCCGGCCAACAGTGTCGCCGCGGCAGCCAAAATGACAAATCTTCGGGTCATTGTCCTTCCCCGGCCATTAATATCCAACCGCGCTAACGAGAGTGACTGCAACCGTCCAGTTTCGCAAACATGGTCTCGCGAACGGGAGCGAAACGATGAACGGTGCGGGGTACGGACCCCAGGGTCTCTGCGGCCGCCGCCTTTACACGGTCTGTACGGAATTCGGGTGTTGGGTTTTGGCCCCTGCAGTGTCGTGGATCAGAAATTCGCACCATCGTTTCCGCGAGTTCATCGTGCGAATTTCTGATCCATAAACGACACTAGAATTATAAATTTGCTAGTGTCCTTATCGAATCCGAAGTTCGCTCTGAGCGCGCTGCAAAGTATAGCGAACTTCGGATTCGGGACACTAGCGGTCGTCGGTGATTGAACCGACGATGTCGGCTCATCGAGGCAAAGCGGACATCACGATTGCCGGCTTCCATGTCCGCAGATGACCCGGAGTGGAAGTTTTGGCCAAGTGAAACCCGCGGGATGCGGTACTCCTCGGTGCTCTCAGCTTTTTTGGCCGGCGTTCGCGTTTGCATTGGGCGAAACGGTCTTCGCAGCACGTCAGCGCCCGCTGAATGTGCCGAAGGTCACTGAACCGGTTTCGTCCCTGCGTTACAAAAAGCACGACTAGGCCCCGGAGCGTGGGCGTGAAGCACGCGCGGCAATGCAAGCTGCAGGCCCGTACGCCTTGTGGGTCTTCGTGAACCCGAAGGCATGGGCAATAGGAAAGGCAGAGGTAAATGACAATCGGGCCCACTGGTAACACGAACGTTTCACCGCAAAACTACGGTGGCGTTCCGCCGAAACAGGAACAGGGGGAATTCAAGGCGGCGCTCAACCATGCGACCACTGCGCCTACAGCCGCGCCGTCGCGCACTGCGTCTGCAGCCGCGCCGCCGCCGCCGGGCACTGCGCCTACAGCCGCGCCATCGCGCACTGCGCCTACAGCCGCGCCGGGCACTGCGCCTGCAGCTGCGCCGGGCACTGGGCCTGCAGCCGCGCCGGGCACTGCGCCTACAGCCGCTGCGCCCGCAGCAGCGCCCGTCAATCCGAATTTAGCGCTGGCGACATCCTTGGTCAAAACAGGAGGGTCGGGCACCGCCGAAGACGCGAAGCTCGTTGCGGAGTTGCTGGCCAAGCTTCCGAAGAGCACTCTTGAGCAGATGCAAAAGAACGGCACAAAGGTGATCGCGTGCCGCGGATCGGTGACCGATTACCGAACAGATTTGAAAGGCGTCCAGCCACGCGGATGGCCTCCCGGTTCTACGTGGGATAAGGTCCCCGGGGCTAACACGCGCGACAAAAATGAGGTCGTGATAGCGGTGACCGGCCACGGTACGCCGGCCGGTGCGCATGTCCCCAAGACCGGCGAAGGTCACGGCTCCGTTAATCTGGCCGCACACGAGGCCACGCATAGCATAGATAGCGGGAGCCCCAGTCCATCTGAAAGCGACGAGTTCAAGAAGGCGCGCGACGCCGACATGGCCAAGCTCCCGGCCTATGAGAAGCAGGCTGGAGAGGCTGGCCGGCAGGAAACCTATGCCGAGAGCGCGGCACGCCATGCGGAAGGCAAGGATCAACATACTCCACACCTGAAAAAATATTGGGATGACCGTCCATGAGGAAGTATTGCGTGCCGACGCTTTGCATTGCAGTGGGGGCGCTGCTTTCTTCCGCAAAATGGGCCCAGTCGCATGATCAACGCACTGACTATCCGTTCACTCGAGAGATCGTAAAGGTTGCCGAAATGGAACAGACGCAAAGCATAGGAACAGCAACGATGCGGCAAGACCGCACTATCGTGCTCGACTTGATTGCAAGGGGGCCCGGTCTGCAAGGCGACGGCCGCCTGACCTATTCTCCAAGCGACCCAAACTATGCGGCCATTCTTCGCCACCTCGGCGGGCTGCGCCCTGGCGAAGTGAAGCAGGTTCAGCCCTGGAACGATCAGCCACGTTAGCCCGGCAACTGCGGCGCTCAACCTCTCGCACCTCGAGCCCGGCTCGACCGTCGAGATCATTCAAGACCGCAAGTCGCTCGGAAAACAGGCGATCACCGGCGACAGCTTCTCGAGCACGGTGAAGGGCTCGAGCGGATACGCGGCGATCGGGCTTGCGGATCTGGGGGTCGGGTCCCCTCTTGGCCCTTGGCGGAAATAACTTGTCAAGCTGACGACGTCCGCTCATCGCGGCAAAGCGTACTTCGCGTTTGCGCGCGTCGATGCGGCGTCTCTTGCCCCCTCGATTGCTCTTGCCGTCGTGGGTCTCTCCGACAACGTGCGCCCGATCTTTGCGATCGGGCGCCAATTGCACGGCAGCTCAGGCGCGCAGCTGGTCGCGGATCGGCAACTGCCGAATCCGCTTGCCGGTGGCGGCGAAGATCGCGTTGACGATCGCGGGCGCGACCGGCGCAACGCCAGGTTCGCCGACGCCGCCCAGCGGCTGCGTCCAGTCGTTCGACGGCAGCAGGTGGACCTTGATCTCGCGCGGCGCGGCGTCGATCCGCGTGAGCTCGTAGGTGTCGAAGTTGGCTTGCTCCACGCGGCCGTTCTTGTAGGTGATCTCGCCAAGCGTCGCGAGGCTCACCCCCATGATGACTGCGCCCTCCATCTGCGAGCGCACCCGCTCCGGGTTGACCTGCGGCCCGCAATCGACAGCGATGTCGACGCGCGGGATGCTGAGCTTGCCATCGTTGCCCACCTCGACCTCCGCCGCTGCGGCGACGTAGGTCACGAAGGCGTAGTGCCCGGCGATGCCGAGGCCGCGCCCCTTGGGCAGGCTGCGGCCCCAGCCAATCCCTGTGGCCGCCGTCTCGATCACGCGGCGCAGGCGGCCGGTGTCGATCGGGTAGCGCTTCGGGTCCTCGCCGTGGTTCCACGCATCGCCGATGCCGGCCGGGTCGATCAGGCGCGGTGGCCCGATCAGCTCCAGGAGATACTCCTTCGGGTCGCGCCCCGCCGCCGCCGCGAGCTCGGCGACGAAGGATTGAATCGCGAAGGCGTGCGGGACGTTGGACACGGCGCGGAACCAGCCGACGCGGTTGTGCGCGGGCGCCTCCGGGTTCTCGATCCGCAGATTGGCGACTGCGAAGGGCGTGTTGACGAGGCCCATGCCGAGCTCGATCGGCGACTCCTGGGTCTCGTTCGGCTTGAAGAGCGCCATCAGGGTCGGCGCCGCGCTGCGATGCAGCCACGCGATCGCCTTGCCGCCCGCGTCGAGCCCGGCCTCCAGCCGCTCCACCGAGACCGTGTGGTAGTAGCCGTTGCGCAGGTCATCCTCGCGCGTCCAGGTGACCTTGACGGGCGCGCCGTCCATGGCTTTCGACAGAAGCGCGGCCTCGACGGCATAGTCCGGCTTCGACTTGCGGCCGAATCCGCCGCCCAGCAGCGTCACATGGACCGTCACCTTGTCCTCGGAAAGGCCGAGGCGCTCGGCGATGAGGGTCCGCGCCGCCTGCGGCGACTGTACGCAGGTCCAAACCTCGCAGCGGCCGTCGACGATGCGCGCCGTCGCCGCCGGCGGCTCCATCGTGGCGTGGGCGAGGTGCGGGATGTAGTACTCGGCCTCGAGCTTCTTCGCGGCGCGCGCGAGGGCGCCGGCGGCATCGCCCTCGTTGCGCATCACCTTGCCGGGCTTGCGCACCGCTGCTTCGAGCTGCGCCCGATAGGTGTCGGAGGAGTAGGCGGCGTTGGGGCCGTCGTCCCAGGTGACTTTCAGCTTGTCGCGGCCCTGGATCGCCGCCCAGGTGTTTCTTGCGATCACCGCGACGCCGCCGAGCGGTTGGAACGCGGACGGCAGCGGGGTCGGATCGATCGCGACCACCTTTACGACGCCCGGCATCTTCGACGCCTCGGCCGCGTCGAAAGAGGCCACCTTGCCGCCATAGACCGGTGGACGCGCCACCACCGCGTGAAGCATTCCGGGCAGCCTGGTGTCGATGCCGTAGGCCGCCTTGCCCGTCGTAATGTCGCGGTTGTCGATAAGACCGATCTCGCCCTTGCCGATGTAGCGGAAGGCCGACGGATCCTTGAGTTTCACGCTGTCGCGTGACGGCGCGGGCAAGGCGGAGGCGGCCTTCGCGAGCTCGCCATAACCAAGCCGGCGGTTGGAGGCCGCATGCACGACCTCATGGTTCACAGCCCGCACATCGGAAACAGGCACGCTCCAGCGATCGGCTGCGGCCTGCTCCAGCATCGTCCGCGCCGCGGCGCCGATGCGGCGCATCGGCATGAGGTGATGGCGCAGCGAGCGCGAGCCGTCGGTGTCCTGATTGCCGTAGCGGGGCTCGTCGCCGTCCGCTTGCGCCACGCGGACTTTCGCCCAATCCGCCTCGAGCTCGTCGGCGACGACCATCGGGATCGAGGTGCGCACGCCCTGGCCCATCTCGGAGCGATGACAGACGACCGTGACGGTGCCGTCTTCGCCGATTGCGACGAAAAGCTTCGGATCATCGCGCAGGCCGTTCGGCATGCCGTCGCCGCCGAACTTCGGCTCCTGCGCCGAGGCCCTGCCGGGGAACCCGACCGCAAGCACGAGCGCGCCGGCGCCGACGCCCGCGAGGAAGCCGCGGCGGCTGACATTCGCAATTGGTGAGGTGAGATTGAGATCGTGAATCATAGCCGGCCTCCTTGGCGACGGCCTGCTTGATCGCAGCGCGGATGCGGGGATACGTGCCGCAGCGGCAGATGTTGCCGCTCATGGCGTTGTCGATGTCGGCGTCGGTGGGTTTCTGATTCTCTTTCAGAAGCGACGCAGCCTGCATGATCTGGCCGGTCTGGCAGTAGCCGCATTGGGCGACGTTGAGATCGCGCCAGGCCACTTGAACGGGATGGTTCCCGTCCGGCGCAAGGCCTTCAATGGTCACCACCTGGGCGCCGTCTGCCGCGGAGAGCGGCGTCGCGCAGGCGCGAGCAGCGGTGCCGTTGAGGTGCACGGTGCAGGCGCCGCACAAGGCCTGACCGCAGCCATATTTCGTGCCGGTGAGGCCGACCTCATCGCGGAGAAACCACAGCAGCGGCATGTCGGGATCGCCGTCGAAGCGGTGCTCGACCCCGTTCACGGTAACTGTCACCATGAGCCTGGTCCTTTCGTCGCGATCGCTGAAGGACCTCAGGTCAACTGAACTCGGACGCAATGGTACGCGGACGCAAGGAACTCGGATGCCAAATGAGCCCGAGACCGAGCCCGAGGCGACGGGAAATCGGGGCCGGATCGCGAAGCCTCCCTGACGTCATCCTGCGCCGAACTTGGCAAGGAAGGAAGAGGGGGCGCGCAATCAAGCCGCGAAATTGTTGGGGTGAGTAATTTCCTTGGAGAGCGCCCAAAGACGCTGAGTGCGACAACTATTCAATTCCTTACGTGCGGTGGGACAGAGTTTTCGAATCTTGGGCTCGCACGTCTGCAAAGTCGATAACAAGAACGAACGCTGTTGGCGGTGACGCGACATGAGTGGAGCCGGCAATGCCTCGACCTGCGCTGGCTGCTTCGTGCCGTTCGGCGAAGTGGGGCACTGGCGTCAGAAAGCATGTGAATGACAATCCTGCTTATAAGTTGCCTTTCTCCGGGCGCACCACGCCCGATGTTTCGGATTCGATCGAATGCCGTTTCGGTCCGGCTGCAGACGATCTGCCACCGATACGGACAGGACCTTCCGGAAAGCCCCGAAAATCGGTACCATGTGCGTCAAATTCAGGTTCGTCCGGGAAATCCCGGTTGAAGGCGGACACCCGCGCATCATTTCCATTCCCGCCCCGGAGAAAGCCCATGTCACGGCGTCTTCGTTTTTTACTGCCGTTCGTCCTTCTGGCGGCGTCCATGCCGCCGCCAGCGCAGGCGCAATCGCCTGTTCCTGACCTGGAGAAGGAAATCCGGCAGCGCGCGGCCGCGATCGAAAGCAAGCTGATCGCCTGGCGGCGCGACATCCACGAACATCCGGAACTGGGCGAACAGGAAACGCGCACGTCCGCGCTCGTCGCCGCCCACCTCACCAGCCTCGGCCTTGAAGTGACGACCGGCGTCGGTAACACAGGCGTCGTCGGCCTGCTCAAGGGCGCCGAGCCCGGCCCGGTCGTGGCGTTGCGCGCCGACATGGACGCGCTGCCGGTGAAGGAGCCGCCGGGCCTTCCCTTCGCCTCCAAGGTCAAGATGAAATTTCTCGGCCGCGAGGTCGATGTCATGCACGCCTGCGGGCACGACGCGCATACCGCGATCCTGATGGCGACTGCGGAAGTTCTGACGGCGATGAAGGACAAGCTGCCCGGCACCGTGAAGTTCATCTTCCAGCCGGCCGAGGAAGGGCCAAGCCTCTATCCTGTCGCCGCCGCCCTGTCGGGCAAGAGCTGGGGCGCCAAGCTGATGGTCCAGCAAGGCGTACTGCAGAATCCGAAACCGGACGCCGTTTTCGGGCTGCATGTCAGCTCGGGTTTGCCCGCCGGCCAGCTCGCCTATCGCGGCGGGCCGGCGAGGGCCAGCGCCGACGGACTGCGCATCAAGGTCACCGGCCAGCAGGGCCACGCCGGCTTTCCCTGGCGGGCCATCGACCCGATCACCACCGCGTCGCAAATCGTGCTTGGCCTGCAGACGATCGTCAGCCGGCGCACCGACTTGATGAAGTCGCCGGCAGTGGTCAGCATCTCGACCATCAATGGCGGCTCAAGCGGGAACATCGTCGCCGACAGCGTCGTGATGACCGGCACCATCCGCACCTACGACCAGGGGGTGCGCAAGGGCATCCATCGCGACATCAAGCAGATCGCCGAAAATATCGCCGTCAGCGCCAACGCCAAGGCCGAGGTCGATATCCTCGAAATGTACGAGCCGACCGTGAACGACGAGCGCGTCACCGCGCGCATGGTGCCGGTGCTGGAGCGCGCAGCCGACGGCGATGCGATCCTCAGTGAGCTTTCCGGCGCGGCTGACGATGTCTCGGTGTTCCTCGCTCAAGTGCCCGGGCTTTATTTCAACCTCGGTATCGTGCCGCGCAGTCAAGACATTACCAAAGCCGCGCCGAACCACAGCCCCGACTTTTTCATCGATGAGAGCGCGCTCGTCGTCGGCGTGCGCGCGCTTGCGATGGTGACGGTGAATTATCTGGCCGCCGTGAAGAGCGATTGAGCGATCCAACGTGAAGAATTGCACTTCAGCGCCGGCGGTCGCGTTGCAGCTTTCCGCGACCGAGCTGATGTCTTCGAGCCTCGGCCCCTCACTTCGGCTGCGTCGGAACGAGCCCCAGTTGTTGCATGATGGCGAGGCTGTCCATCAGGTTCCAGGTCTCGACGATGCGGCCATCCGCATCGAAGCGATGCATATCCCAGAATGTCGCTTGAACCTGCCGGTTGGTGGGTGCTGCTCCCATCACCGTTTTGGCGTGCGTCGCTGTCGTCGTGCATCGCCCCACGACCCAGTCATCCTCCGCAACAGCATGCTCGACGACGATCACGAGGTCCGGCCAGCTCTCATGCATTGACGACAGGAACCGCTCGATATGCTGGCGTCCCGGCCCGACATCGCGCGACCGTATGTGATGGTCGGGCGCGTAATAGCTCATGCAGCCGGCCATATCCTTTTGATTGAAGGCCGCTTTTGCCTTCAAATAGTTTTCCTTGTTTCTTGATGAAATTGCGCGCTGGCTCTGCTCCTCCACGACCTTGTCCTCCATCTGCGTCTTTCTCCATGATGCATACGCTTTGGTGATCGCGCTTGCGTTGAACAAACGTGCGGACGATAGTTTGCCGATGTCGAGCGTCGGCCTTCAGTTTCCCGCATCTGTGTTCTCGGTGGATGTCGAGCACCTCGCGCCCCATTGCAATCCGGCCCCCTGCGTGATCGCAGGGAGGCGAGGATCCGTTTCGGTCATCAGCGCCGGCGAGCAGGTTACGGGCGACGTTCTGTTCATTCGGCCCGGCGTCGAGCACAAGGTCATCTGTGCGGATGGCGGCATCAACGCGATCTATCTGGACGGATTGACCTGGTCAGGCAATTTCCCTTGCGCGCAACGGCTGCAGGGGCGGCTTGCGGACATCGCCGTCGACGCCCTCTTCCAGGAAGCCGGCGCCCAAACAGAGCTGCGCTATCGGCTGACGTCCGGAGCAACACCAATCCCGCAGCAGCTCGGTGTCGTGATCGAGACCATCATTGCCGAACCGATGCTGCGATTGTCTCAGCTCGAGCTGGCGCATCGCTTGAAGATGGAGCGAACCAGCGCGCTGCGGATGTTCAAGGCAGCGACCGGCCTGACTTTTCGCCGATTCAAGCAATGGTCAGCGCTCCAGCATGCCGCGCGCCAGATAGCTGCCGGTGAACTGGTGCGGACAGCCGCCATGGACGCGGGCTTCGCCGATACGGCGCACCTGACCCGAACCTTCCGCGCGTCCTTTGGCCTCACCCCATCGGAAGCGATCGCCGGGGGCGCCCAGGCTGGCGCGAGTTAGCGAAAGGTGGTCCCGACAAATGACGGTGGCCGTCAACTGGAAGGTGAGGGGGCGACAGTCGACGGCAATAACCGGCGACCTTTCTTGCCCTTATGGTTCGCGGCTTCGCGCGCCCTGACCTGAAACTCACCGGCTATTTTTCAAGAGTTCTTCTGCTGCCTGAACGCCGCGCATGGCCTTGAGCGTCAGAGCTGTTGGTTGTGGCTTCCATTCGGAAACCAGTTTTTCTGCTTTCTCAAGTTCTGGTTTGGACAATATGCCAGCCATCTCATTCACTTTGTTTTTGGGCGGCACTTTCGAGAGTTTGAAATACGCATACGCCAGGGATAAATCCTTTGGCGCTCCTTTTCCCTGAAAATACGAACCGGATAAATTGTAGAGGGACTTCGGATCTCCCTGATCGCCGGCCATCTTCCACCATTTTATCGCTTCCACGCCCGTCGGGATGCTGCTGATGGCGCACCGCCGACGCCGGTAGGGACCTCCCGGGCAGGGCCTGTCAGTCGGAGGCGGCCCACATGATGGCGCCGACGGTGAAGACGCCGGCCACGAGTCCGATGAAGGCGGCGGTCCCTTCCGGCCCCTGTCCTTCCACGGTCGGCACCGCTGCGTTGAGGACGGGCAGGAAGATCACCATGTAGGCGAGCCACAGGACGGTGGCGACGCTCGCGATGATGACGCGCCGGCTGCGATCACGGACCATGCCGGCCGATCCTAGCAGACCGAATTCAGCCGGTCGCCGCGAGCCGAGCCCGCTCCGGCACGCGATGGAAGAGGGCGGGGTCGGCACGACCCTCCAGCATGCGCAGCTTCGCCGCGGCGACCAATCCGAGCGTCACCTCGCGACCGTCGTCGGCGCCGCCATCGATGCGCCGGAGCGTCATCGTGCCGATGTGCCCGGCCACCTCGAGGACGGTGAAGGAGTTGCCCGGCCGGATCCCGTTCTCCTGGAGGAAGGTCAGGAGCAGGGCATCCTCCTCGGCCTCCTCGGTGACGCGAAGGATGGTGACCTCGTTGCCCTCCCGTGCCTCGGAGAGCGCGAGGCCGGCGGGACGCTCCGGGGTATGCCCGTCGCGCGGGATCGGGTTGCCGTGGGGGCAGGTCGGTGGGCGGCCCAGCAGCTCGTCGATGCGATCGGTAACGCGGTCGCTGAACGCGTTCTGGAGGTGGTGCGCCTCCTCGTCCGCCTCCGCCCAGCCGAGTCCGACCACCTCGGTCAGGAGCCACTCGCTGAGGGCATGGCGCCGGAACGTCCGCTCAGCAGCCGTCCGGCCACGTGCGGTGAGGTTGAGCTGGCGCGTGTCGGCGTCGACGCTCAGGAGGTCCTCGCGCACCAGTCTGTTGACCATCTCGCTTACCGTCGCCGCGCTGACGCCCAGCCGCTCGGCGACGCGCGCCGCGATGACCGGCTGTCCCTCGCCATGCATGTAGCGAATCACCATCAGGTACTCGGCGGCCGTCCCGGTCGGCTCCGTCTCGCCCGCGGCCTGCTGCGCCATGCGCCGATTCTAGAGGCCTCGCGAATCTCGCCATCCGCTATCAAGACTCGGTGGCCGCCGGTCAAGCTCGGTCGGACGCCAGTTGAGAGAGGACGCATCAGTCGGCGCACCAACCACGATTGCCGTGTTGGGGAGCAGCCGGTCGCCATCGTGATCCGCCGGCGCGGGGACCTCGGCCGGTGGCGCGGGGACCTCGGCCGGGAGCTCGGCCAGTGGCGCAGGGACGGGGGCCGGTGGAGGCAAGGCCTCGCATCCGTCGCGCTGCGAGACGACGGTCGCGCCGCCGTCGATGCCGGGCAACGCGGCGATCCCCACCGTGATCTCGGTATCGAGGGCGATGCCCGGCGTCACATACGATTCGGGCCGGAGGCGGAGGCGGAAGAAGTACTCGTCGGTTGGTTCGGGCGCGGAGTCGATCACGATCTCGGTCGCCGTCAGCTCGCGGATGACGACGCAGAAACTTCCGAATCCCTGCACGCCCAGCGGTACGGATGCCGTCGACCCCGCCCCGATGCACACGGTCCCCCCGGTCGCTCGTGCCCAGTGCAGCAGGTGTAGCAGGTTGGCAAGGCCCGCTTCCTCGCCGTCCCAATCGTATGAGTACCCAGCCACCGTGTCATGGATGAGCGCGAAGGGCTCCGTGGCCCCCGCCGGCGTGAGACCGAACGTCATCCCGGGTTGCGTCCACCCGTGGATCTCGCGCACGCCGCACACCTCTCCGAGGGAGCCGAGCATCCGAACGTCCGTGACGACTCCACCCTCCGCGGTCACGACGATGCCCGTACATGGGTTTTCAGGGTTGCCGAACGAACCTTCCACCGCCCAATAGCCGAGCTCGAGGAAACCGAGCTCCGGGAGCGTGAAGAGCGCGGTGTCCAGGACCAGCGGACCGATCTGCACAGTCGCCTGCGGAACGGGGACGCCTCCGACGTAGTCGAAAATGAGGCTGGGAGAGGCCGGGTTCGGCAGGTTGTCGACGATCGCGTCACCGGCGCAGAAGGCGAGCCAGCCGGACACGGCAATGCCGATCAGCCGGCCATCGACGCCTATGGTGAAGGTCACGCACACGTCCGTGGCCGTGAACCCCCCTTCCGGGGGATTCACCAGAAGCGCCCCAAGCACCGGGTCGGCTCCGAGGAGCGCGCGGGCGTCGTCGACGAACGCGATGTGGAGCGTGTCGAACAGCGCATAGTCCGCTAGGTCGCGAAACAAGATCACACCGTCGATGAGGAAGACCCAGCCGCACGCGGCGTAGACGTCGTCGACCGCGACCGTCGTGACCAGACCACTCGCGTCAGTCGTGATCGCGAGGCACGTAAAGTCGCGAGCCGAGGCGAGCTGGGTCAGGGTCGCGTCGGTTACCGCGTCGACGACCGCGTCGGGTGCCAGGTGAAATCGGTACGGGGCGCTCTCGCCGTTCACGGTGTCGACGCCGAAGACGCGAAATGAGCCCGGCACCGTGGGGGTCGAGGGCGTGTATCGCTCGAGCGGCCCGCACGCGTCGAATGAGCCAATGAGGTCGGACTCTCCGTCGACCTCCCGGGGAGGTGGGATCGGAGCCGCCGATACGGCAGCCGGCATGGCGATGACGAGCGCGATCAGCGCAGAGCGGAAGTGCCGGAGCATGATTGGTTCCGATCATCAGCGGGTCGCGGATGTGACGCGATGAGGCCCGCGATGTTGCGTCCGCGGCCAGAACGCGAGAGGACCCGCCACACGAAGGCAGCATTTGCGTCACAACAGCGTGGATCAGCCGATGGGTGAGCCCACCGGCGTGCGCCGCGCGCCCTCCGAGTCACCCGCTGCCTCGGCGAGCGACGTCGTCATGTCCGCCTACGACGCACATCAGCGCGAGCTGTACACGTTCCTTCTCGGGATGACCCGTGACCCTGACACCGCCAATGACCTGCTCCAGGAGACATTCGCCCGCTACATGGCTTCCCTCGCCGAACACCCGGTCCCGACGAACGAGCGTGCCTGGCTCTACCGCGTCGCCGGCAACCTGGCGCTCAGCCGCGGCCGGCGCATCGGCGCGCGCCAGCGCTGGGAGGCCCGTCAGCGTGCAGGGCAGCCTGTTGGATCGCCCGAGGAGGAGGTCGTGCGCACCGAGCGGGAGCGAGAGCTCCTCGAGGCGATGGCCGTCCTGAGTGCCGATGCACGCGGCGCGCTGCTCATGTCGACGCAGGGATTCAGCGGCGTCGAGATCGCAGCCGCGCTGGGACGAACGGAGCAGGCGACGCGCACGATGCTGTCACGTGCGCGGATGCGTCTCCGCTCGCAGCTGACGGACGATCGGAGCGGCTCATGATCGACCACGACCGCGCCCGTGAGCTCGGCGCCGCCGCGATCGACTTCACGCTCGGGGAAGACGAGGCTGCCGAGCTGGCGGCCCACCTGCGGGAGTGCGCCGAATGCCGGGCCTACGAGGCCGGTCTCCGGGCCGATGCCGCCCATCTCGCCGACATCGCGCCATCCGATGCGCCGATCGCCGTCCGCGTCGCGCTCGAGGCGGCGATCTCGCGCCCCGTGGAGTGGCGGGATCGTCGCAATAGCCGGCCACTCATGGTCCTTATCGCCGCCACGCTTCTGCTGGCGGCCGCGATCGGGACGATCGTGGTGGGCGGCCTGATCCGCGACGAGGACGACCCGCGCGTGGAGCTGCCGCCTCTTCCGGCCTCCCCAATCGAGTCTTCGGCGGCGGAGACGGCCGAGCCGTCGCTCCCGACGCCTGGCGAGACGGTCGCGATCCCAACCGCGAGCGCTGCGGAGCCCGGCGGCGCTCCGATTGGCGAAACTCCGACGCCCGCGCCGCAGCCCGCGGTTGCCCTGGAGGCCGGGCGCTGGGCCCGGCTCAACACGGCCCTCGACGTCCGGTCGGAGCCGGGGCTCGGGGCGCCGGTCGTCGTCCATCTCAACCGTGGCCGGCTTGCCTACGTGATCGACGGCACACAGGTCGCGGCGGACGGCCGGGTCTGGTACGAGGTGCTGACGAGCCGCGACGAGCGGGGATGGCTCTCGGCCGCCACGTCAGGGCGGGCGCTGATGTACCAGGACGGCGTTGACGCGACAGTCGTCTACTGCGCCACGGTCCGCCAGCGTCCGGGTGCGACGGTGATCCTCGGCAACCTGGCGATTCCGGTCCAGCTCTTCGAGGCCGACGAGCTGGCCGTCGCTGATCTCGCCCACGCACGCGCGAGTGCCGAGCTGTGCGCGACGATGCCCATCGTCAACGGCAGCGCGGTCTCTGCCGAAACCGACGCAGGGTTCGAGATCTGCGGCATCCCGACGCTTGACGCCGGCGCCTGGTCGCTCCGCACGCCCGAGGGAGCCGTCGCCGCCATCGGGTTGCCCCTGTTCGGCGGTTCGTCCACGGGGGGCGACGACCCGCGCGCCCGGCTGCTCCTGCTCGCGGGAGGGGGCTCGGGGGCGGCGAATGATCGGACGGTCTGCATCGACATCGCGATCGGCACGGCGGACCTCGACGGCGGGCTCGATGCCGTGTTCAGGGCGGACGCCTGCGCCGAAGTCGTGTCACTCGACGATGCGGCCATCGTGGTACGCGGCGTGGCGCCTTGGCCGACCGACGAGTATCCGTTCGAGCGCCACCCCGGGTCGCATGTCGATCCCGCGGTCGCGGCTGGAAGCCAGATGGGCGTTGCCATCACGATCGGAGACGGCCCGCAGCCGTCGGTGACGGTCGTCCCGGCCGACGTGGGGGGCTGCGGAGACGTGAGCGCGACGCCCTAGGGCGGCCTTACTCCTCGCCCGTTCCGGACTGGTCGCGGATGGTGTTGACGACGTTCGCATCGGCGAGGGTGGTCACGTCG
>CAVTBT010000006.1:0-163697 GCA_963733065.1 uncultured Gaiellaceae bacterium | reverse complement strand
CACACGGTCGATTGCCCGATCTATCCGCCTTGGGTTCTCTGCCCCGCCGGACCTAGGTCCGTCTAGACCGGCGCTGTAGCGGTGGTCTTCTGGCGCGTAGCGTCGAGTGCAGGTCCAGAGCCAACTGCGCGAGGACAGCCATGCGAAGCAAACCCACACCTCAGGCACAACCGACGGACACACGCGAGATGCGAGCCGTCGTGCAGGACCGCTACGGCGCAATCGATGTCCTTCGACACGACCGCATCGCCCGCCCGATCGGCGACCAAGAAGTTCTGGTTCGGGTGCACGCGGCTGGCCTCGACCGCGGCACGTGGCACCTGATGACCGGCAAGCCCTACTTGATGCGGATCGCCGGCCTCGGCTTTCGGGGGCCGAAGGACCGGGTGCCGGGGCGAGATCTGGCGGGCACGGTCGCCGCCGTCGGGGCCGGGGTGACTCGGTTCAGCGGTCGGAGACGAGGTCTACGGGGTGGGCCGCGGGTCGTTCGCCGAGTACGCCGCGGCCCGGGCGGACAAGCTGGCAAAGAAGCCGGTGAACCTCTCGTTCGAGCAAGCCGCCGTGGTGCCGATCTCGGGCGCGACCGCCCTCCAGGCGCTGACTGACCACGGTCGTCTCGAGCCGGGCCAACGAGTGCTGGTCATCGGCGCGTCGGGCGGGGTCGGCAGCTATGCGGTACAGCTCGCCAAGGCGCTTGGCGCGGTGGTCACCGGCGTGGCCAGTACCGCCAAGCTGACCCTCGTCCGTTCGCTCGGCGCGGACCACGTCATCGACTACACCCGCGACGACTTTCGCTGGCACCGGCAGCACTACGACTTGATTCTCGACATCGCGGGCAACCCGGGCCTGCGGCGGCTGCGGCGTGCGCTGACGCCGACTGGCACGGCCGTCATCGTCGGCGGCGAGAGACGGCGGGGACCTCACCGGTGGCATGAACCGCACCCTGCGTGCGCTGGCCCTCTCAGCCGTCTCCAAGCAGCGGTTCGCGAACTTCATCAACAAGGAGCGAGCCAGCGACCTCGAGCGGCTCACTGGGTTCATCGACGCCGGTCAGGTGACGCCGAGCATCGACCGCACCTATCCCCTGGACCAGGTGCCGGAAGCCATGCGCCAGCTCGAGGCCGGACAGGCCCGGCAAGGTCGCCATCACCATCTGAGCATCACCGCCAACACCCGGCGGGCCCTCCTCCGGTCCCAATCTCCGCAGACGTGAGGCGAAAGATGACCACCACCCCTCCGACAGCGATTTCCTCCGGGCGCGCCGACGACGACGGACCCGCACAGCACGCCGAGGACCGACTGGGTTCCGGATGTTGTCGGCCTGGCCGGGTCGATCGTTCATTTCGGTGCCGGATCGTCATCGCAGCCTGACCAAGGGTTCGACCCGGCGGCGTACGACGGACGTCTGCGCGACCCCGGCGACTGCGCGTCCCGGGAGTGACCGTGTCGTCGATGACCGGTCGCACGGTCGTGGTACCGGCGGCACCGGGGGGATCGGTAGGGCCACCGCCCTGGGCCTCGCCGGCATGGGGGCGAACGTCGCGATCACTGGCAGGGACGCCACCCGCGCCGAAGAGCGGCCAGTGAGATCCGTGCCGCGACGGGTGCGCAAGTCGACGTATTCCTTGCCGACCACTCCTCCCAGGCCGACGTGCGCCGGCTGGCCGACGAGATGCTGAAGCGGCTCACTCGCGTCGATGTGCTGATCAACAATGTGGGGGGCTACTGGAACACCCGACACGCCACCGTTGACGGGGCCCGAGCGAACATCCGCCGTCAACCATCTCGCAGCCTTCCTGCTCGCCGATCCTGCTCCTCGCCCTACTCCCAACAGCAGTCCGCGACCACGCGCGCGATGGTCACTGGTCGCCTCTCACGCCCATTCGCAGGGCCGGATCGACTTCGACGACCTTCAGAGCGAGCACCCCTACTCGGGCGCACGTGCCTACAACCAGTCCAAGCTCGCCAGCGTCCTGTTCAGCTACGAACTCGCGAGGCGGCTGCGAGGCAGTGGGGTCACGTCCAACGCTGTGCACCCCGGCGTCGTGAGCACGGCGTTCGGCGCCGAGGACCCCGGCAGAACGCAGCGGGTGCTGTACCGATTCTCCGCCCCTTCATGAAGACGGCCCAGCGCGGTGCCGCGACTTCGATCCACGTGGCTTCCGCTCCCCAGCTCCAAGACGTCACCGGGTGCTACTTCACGAACAGCAAACCCCACAAGTCATCTCGACAGGAGTCACGACCACCGCGCAGCGTCAAAGCTGTGGCAGGTCAGCGCCGGACTTGGTTAGTTCCTAGAGACCCCGCGTCGTTCGAGGTTTGTCGCGGCGGCGTGCACCAGGATCGCTATCTTCACTCGGTTCCTGACGTCGAGCTTGTCGAGTAGCCGCTACGCGTGCGCTTTGACCGATGCCTTGGTCATACAGAGCGACGCGGCAATCTCGGCGTTGGAGCCACCGCACCCGACTGCGGGCGCACCTGCAGCTAGATGGCGTACGCACTGCGACGCGACTGCTTCAGCCGAGCGGTTGCGCGGTTTCCCGGAAGCGTAAAGAGACACGGTCCCAAGCGCCCCGGAGCGCGGAGACGTGCGGCTAGTTACGCGGTGACCCACTGGCGGCGGAAGGACGCGCAATGAAACCGAATATTCCGTAGGGGACCAACGTCCAGCGAGGCTCACAATCCGAGCAGCATCGCGTTCCGGACGGCGTCGATTGCGGAGTGCGCGAACGCCACGCCCGCGAGGTTGCGGCTGCGGCGCCAGGCGAAGGACAGCGGGACCCCGATCAGGCAGTGGACGGTGAGAAGCACCAGGATCAGGACGGGGAAGGGCACGCCAGTGGAGATGGGCAGGTGCCACAGCCCCCACAGGGCGGAGACGAACAGGGCGGACTGCCAGCCGCGCCCCTCACCCTTGTGGTGGACGTGTGCGTCGAGGGCTCCGCGGAAGGCGACCTCCTCGAGCACGAATGTCACGGGGAAGTAGATGGCGATGTACTTTGCTAGCGTCCCGAGAACGGCGAGCACATGTACGGGAGTGCCGGTCGCGACGTGTATGCCGCCGATAACCACGGCCATGCCGCCGGCCCCGACAGCCATCGGCAATGCAGCCGAGCGGAGCATGGCCATCGGTGAGGTCGCCCGGAGTGCGAACGCGGCGCCGACGGCTCCGACGAAGCCTGCGAGGTACCAGCCGATCAGCCACCAGGGTGCCCCCGTGAAGACGCGGGCCCCGAAGTAAGCAGGTGCGGCGACGAGCACCGCGGCCAGAACCAGGCCGCGCTTGTCGAGGGAGAAACGGGTCGCGTCACGAACCCACAACTCCCGCAGCGGCCGGCGCCGGACCAGCAGCTGGAAACCGATGGTGAGCGGGATGCCCAGGAGCAGGTACGTCTCGTCGTTGAGGGGAAGCAGGTAGCCCAACGTCACCCACACCGCGACGAACCCGAAGCCCTCGAGCAGCCGTCGCGGCCGATCGTCCCGCGAGGTTCTGGTGGAACTTTCGTGGAGGGTCTCGCTCGCGGTGTGGGCGGTGGTGCTCATGGTGGTCCTCGTCTCGGTAGGCGTATGAGTGGTGCTGGGAAGCGGTGCAAGAGGTGCCGGTTAGTGCATGTGCATGCCGGCGCCGCCGCTGACTCGGGTGGCCGGCATCCGAAGCAGCGCGAAGACTGCAACAACGGCGCCCATGACCGCGGCGCCCACGAACCCGGCCGAGAACGCATCTGCTGCGCCGGTGGCCGTGGTGAGCGAGCCGGCGGTGCTGGCGACCGCGGACAGGATGGCGACACCGAGTGCCGCGCCGATCTCATGGCCGGTCATCAGGAACCCCGAGGCCACTCCGGCGTGGGAGGACGGGATGCCGGCCATCGAGGTCACCGAGACCGGCACGAAGACCATGCCGACGCCCAGCCCGAGCACGGACAGCGCCGGGAGGATGTCGGTCGCGAGCTGCGCCCCGCCATCAGCGGTGGACAGCCACACGGAGGCGGCGACGGTGACGAGCAGCCCGAGGGTCGCGATGACACGTGGCGAGAGGTGGCTCAGCATGTGCTTGGCGACCAAGGTGCCGACGGTGATGGCGAGTGCGAACGGCAGGAATGCGAGCCCGGTCTCCAAGGCGGAGAGACCGAGGACGGTCTGGGCGAAGATCGAGGTCAAGAAGACGGCGCCGACCAGGATGCCGGTGACCCCGAGCATCACCGCGGTGCCGGACACTAGCGCCTGGAGCTTCCAGATGTGCGGCGGGAACAGTGGCTTGGCAGCGCGTTGCTCGAGCTTGAGGAACGTCAGCAGCAGGATCGCGGAAACGGCGAGTGAGGTCATGGTCTGCACTGACCACCAGCCGTGGGTTTCGGTGCCAGAGACCCCGTAGATGAGGGTGGCGAGTCCGCCGATGACGGCCAGGGCGCCGGGGAAGTCGAAGTCACCCACGCTGGGGCGGGGTGCGGTCTCCTTGGCGATGACCTTGCGGCCAACGAGGAGGGCGACGACGCCGATCGGGACGTTGATCCAGAAGATGGCTTCCCAGCTTGTCCAGGTGGTCAGGGCGCCGCCGAGGAGGACTCCGGCTGCGACGCCGAGGCTGCCGACGGCGCCCCACATGGCCAGCGCGGTCTTGCGTTGGTTGCCGGCGTAGGTGGTCATGATGAGCGAGAGCGCGGACGGTGTGAGCAGTGCAGCGGAGAGGCCCTGGACGGCGCGGGCGGCGATGAGCTGGCTGCCGCTGTCTGCGAACCCGCTGACCAGCGAGGCGACGGTGAACAGGCTCAGCCCGGTCAGGAAGACGCGGCGCCGCGAGAGCAGGTCGGCGAAGCGGCCACCTAGGAGCAGGCCGCCGCCGGACATCATCAGGTAGGCGGTGACCAGCCATTGCAGTTGGCTGCCCTCGAGGTGCAGCGCGCTGCCGATGGAGGGCAGTGCAGTGTTGACGACTGAGATGTCGAGGACGACGAGGATCTGGGCGGCGAGGGCGACTGCCAGCAGCGCCCAGGACTTCTTGGGGCCGCTGTCCTCGTGGGTTGCTTCGTCATGAGGTGCAGGGTGCTGGCTGTGGTGGTTCGCATCGGCCGCTGCGGCCACGGGTGCCGGCTGGGCCACTGGTTCGGGGTGGGTGGTGTGTGACATCGGAACTCCTCGGGTTGGGGTGGGGCTTGTTCGGTCGGGGGCGTTTCCGGGTGGGTGTGTGGTCACTTCTGCTCCAAGGGGGTGCCGGCGCGTACCGAGGAGATGACCTCGTTGACGGCGCGGACCGCCTCGGCTGCGGGCGCCTTGTCCCCAATGAGTCCGGCGTGGGTGGAGTCCACGGTGCGGTGGGCGCGGTTGGTCGAGAGTGCCGCCAGCTGGTCCTGGGCGCCTGCCCAGCCGGCTCCGGTGAGGGACTCGGAGGTGGTGAGCACCGCGAGCGGTCGGTTGCCAAGCGTGGTCAGTGCTTGAGCCTGGGCGAAGACGCGGGGTGCCACGGAGATCTCGTCACGTCCGTTCCGGGCGGCCTTCGCCGTGGAGGTCAACGCCTGGACCTGGGCACCCGCCGGGGCGGGCAGATGTGGAGCGGGGGCCAGCCGGGACACACCGAGGCGCGCCAGGGTGGGCAGCAGCGCAAGCCCGCGGCGCATCACGGCGTACTGACCGGGGTAGGCGGCGACCTTGGTGAGCTGGTAGGGGCTGGAGCTGTCTAGGAGCACCAGGCCGGCAACCTGCTGGGGGTACCGGGCGGCGTAGGTCATGGCGTAGGTGCCGCCGGTCGAGTGTCCGACCAGTACGAAGGGGCCGGTCTCGCCAGCCGCGGCGAGCAGGGAGTGCAGGTCCTTGGCAGCGGCCACGCCGTCCTGGGGATGTGTGGCCTCTTCGCTCCAGCCCTGTCCGGGGCGGTCGTAGGCGCAGACCCGGGTGGTCTGGTCGACCTGGCCAGCGATCCTGGCCCAGGAGGCGGAGGTCCCGCCATGGCCGTTGGAGAGCACGACGGTGGGGCCACCGTGGCCGTGGCAGTCCAGGTGCATGCGGTGGCCGTTGACCTGGTAGCTCTTGCCAGGGGCGGGGTAGGTGGCCTGGTCGCTGCGCTCCGCGATGTTCTCGTAGGTGGCGCCCACGGACGCGAGTCCTAGGACGGCCACGACGGGGATGAGCATCCAGCGTCCGGCGCCGGTGAGGGACCGCCGGATCTGGACGAACATCCACACCGCCATCGCCAGCATGACCGGCGGCCACACCCAGCTGAGCCGGGTCATGGCGTCATGTCCGGGGGCGAACACAACCAGCGCGAGGCCGGTGGCGCCCATGACGGCCGCGGGGACTGCGGCCCAGCGCTGCGGCCGGGTGGTGTAGCGGCTGGTGAGCGCCGCCATCAGTGCCCAACCGAGCCCGAACGCGGCGAGCACCGAACCGGTGATGACGCTCTCCGTGCCGCCGGCGAAGACCACCAGCGTGAGGGCCAGAGCGCTCGCGGCGCCGGCGGTCAGGGATCCGGCGATGATGCGTGCCACCGGCCCGGGGTCCGTGCAGCCGGTGCGGCCGTGCCGTCGAGGTGGCCGTGAGGTGGCTGGTGGGGTGGATGTCGATGCTCATGAGGGTCTCGCTCTCGCAGAGGTGGGTTCTGCTCTCGAGCGTGGACGCGAACGGGTTTGCTCACCCCGGTCAGATGGCCGGGATAGGACCCCTGTGCTAGCTGAGTTCGAGCTGGGCGAGTTCGCCGCGTGAGGTGACTCCGGCCTTGGCGAACACGTTGCGCAGGTGGAAGGCCACGGTGCGTGGGGAGACCCAGATCTGGGCGGCGACGTCCTTGTTGGAGAGCCCGGAGGCCACGAGTTGGGCGACCTTGAGCTCCATCGGGGTGAGCTTCACGAGTGTGGAGACGTCGCGCTTGCGGGCTGTCTCGCCTGAGGCGCGCAGCTCTTGGGTCGCGCGGCGGACGAGTGTTTCGGCGTGCTCGTCGCCGAAGGTCTCCAGGGCGTGCCGCAAGTGTTGGCGGGCGTCGACGCGCCGCTGGGTGCGACGCAGCCACTCCCCGTAGGCGAGGTGGGTGCGAGCCTCGTCCAGGCGGCGGCCGGCGCGGCGGTGATGGGACAGCGCGTCCAGGAACAGAGCTTCCGCCTCGCCTGCGTCAGCAGACGTCATGGCCCGCCCGTAGGCGACTGTGGCCAGTGCCCACGGCCTGCCGGTGGCCTCGGCGAAGCCGGCGAGCTCCTCGGTCCACCGGCGGGCAAGGTCTGGTTCGCCGGCTCGTACCGCTGCGTCGATGCGCTCGACAGCCGCCATCCGTGCCAGGACGGGGAGTCGGAACCGGCTCAGGTGGTGAAGGGCGCCGAAGGCGTCTCCCTCTCCAGCTGCGCGGATCCCCTTGGCCCAGCGGGTGAGGTCGTGCACGGGGTCGGTCAGGATGCCCAGTGGGTACGCCGCCACGACCTCGTCGAGGTCGCGCAGGCGATTGTCGTAGTCGTCTCGATCCTGCAGCGCTGCGAGCAGGGTCAGCCAAGCCATCGGAGGGGCGGTCATCGCGCGCTCACCAATGCTCTGCCCGAGCGCGAGCGCTTCCTCGGCGCTGGTGCGCACGGCGGCAAGGTCCCCGGCGAGGAGATGGCCGAAGCACAATCGCTGGAGGGCGTAGACCACCGCCGTGACGGCGCCGTGGTCACGGGCTCGCGACAGTGCCAGCGTGTAGAAACGCTGCTGGGCAGCGTCATCACCCAACTGCAGTGCTGCGTTGCCGAGGTTCCCCAACACGGCAAGGTCATCCACTTCCTCGCCGCTCGCCAGCGCCAAGTCGAGCGCAGCGACCGCGCCGGACCAGTCCTCCTCGGTCGTCGCCGTCATGGCGAGGAGCATCTGCTTGAGGCAGCGGGTTCGAGGGGTGTCGCCCGCAGACGGCTCCGCAAAAATGGCACCGGATTGCAGGGCCGCGCCGCTGTCAACCGCGTACGTACGCATGATGGCGGCGGCGACGGCTAAATCCAGGGCACGTAGGGGGTCGGCGTCGTGGACTGCGCGTGCGGCGTCGATGAAGATCTGGTGAGCATCGGTGGCTGAACCAATGTTGACCTCGATGTGTCCTCTCAGGCGCGCGATGTCGCTGAGCAGGACAGGGTCAGCGGCGGCCGCACGCGCGGTGGAGAGTAGCGCCCGAGACGCCGCAGCCTGACCGCACGCCCAGGCGGTGCGAGCAGCAGCGAATGTCAGTGCGGCACGCTGCGGCGCCTCGGCGCACAAGGCTGCCGCTCGTTCGTAGGCCGTCATCGCGGCGGCGTAGCCTCCGCGACGCTCCGCACGGGAACCGACGCCCTCGAGAGCCGCCACGACCTCATCGTCAGGCCCGTCGGCGGCGGCGGCGCGATGCCACGTTTCGCGGTCGGACTCTCCGAGATCGGCCAGGGCGTCGGCCAACGCTCGGTGCACCGTTCGTCGTTGCTCCCCGGTGGCGCCCTGGTAGACCGCCGAGCGCACGAGTGGGTGTCGCACCTTGACCTTCTGTGCCTCGGCGATGAGGAGTCCGGAGGCCACGGCGGCCTCGAGAGCCTGCTCGCCCACGCCAAGTGTCGATGCTGCACGGCGTACGACGGCGAGCTCGCCGGTGTCGTCGGCAGCCGCGAGCAGCAGCACTGACTGCACTGACGGCGGCAGCAGCCGGCTGCGGTCGAGGAAGGCCTGCTCGACACGGGTGGTGAGGTGCAGCTGCTCCGGCAGCGGCGAGGACCCGCCGAGCTGGCTGGGGCTGAGCTCGGTCGGGAGTTCCAGCAGTGCCAACGGGTTCCCGCCGCTCTCCGCGATGAGCCGTTCGGTCACCTCCGGTGCCGGAACGTCTCCTAGGCGTTGGTCGAGGAGCTCCCGCGCAGCAGCCGGGTCGAGGCCGCGTCAGATGGAGCTCACCGATGCCATCTGGGCGGAACGGTGTCGCTGCCCCGTCGCGTGCCGAGAACACCATGAGCACGCGGTCCGCACCGAGCCGGCGCGCACAGAACAGCAGCGCGTCCGCGGTCGCGGAGTCGAGCCAGTGCGCATCCTCGACCACGCACAGCACGGTGCTCTCCTCGGCGGCTGCGGTCAGCATCGACAACGTCGCGATCGCCACCAGGAATGGCTCGATCGAGGGGGCTTCCTCCTCCCCGAACGCGACCCGCAGTGCCCTGGCTTGCGGGCCTGGGAGGCCTTCACGCAGCCGCATCACCGGGAGCAGCATCCGGTGCAGGGCTGCGAACGCCAACGGCGCCTCGACCTCGAGCCCCTGGGCTCGCAGGACCAGCGCCTCACCTGCATCTGCGACGAGCGCTTCGAGCAGGGCCGACTTGCCCACACCCGGTTCACCGTGAACTATCAGACTGGCCGACGATCCATGCCGGGCTTGCGTTAGAAGGCCGGCCAGGTGCGCCGTCTCGAGGTCGCGGCCGACTAGCACGCTGTGACCGTACTACCAGACCCGACCGTCGGGCACCGTCCGCGAACCCGGCGCTTTTGCCGGGGCGAGGCATCCCCACGCCGACGAGGGTGAGAGCAGCGGCAAGACCTGCGACGTGCTGTCGCGGGCGCAGCCGGTCTGACCATCAGCACGCCAGGAGGCACCCCATGCAGAAGCAACCCCACCCGGACACTCTGAGCGTTGAGGATGCGTCCGCGCGGCGCCACATCGGGCTGCTGCTCTTTGACGGGGTCGAGGAACTGGACGCCGTCGGCCCCTGGGAGGTACTTGCCCATTGGACTCGTCACCACCCCGAGGACGGATGGAGCATCTCGTGTCTGTCGGCCGGCGGCGTGGACGTCATCGGTGCCAAGAACCTCGTCCTGGGCGCCCACCACTCCCTCGAGGACGCACCCGCACTGGACGTCCTCATCCACCCCGGTGGCCACGGCACCCGGCGACTACTCCGCGATCCTGACCACCTCGACTGGGTGCGCGCCCAGCGTGAAGCCGTCGCGCTGATGGCCTCGGTGTGCACCGGGAGCCTCGTGTACGCAGCCGCTGGTCTGCTGAAGGGGCGGCCGGCGACGACGCACTGGGCCTCACTGAACCTGCTCTCCGAGCTCGATCCCACCGTGATCACCGACGTCAGCGCACGGTTCGTCGACGACGGAGATCTGCTCACCAGCGCCGGGGTCTCGGCCGGCATCGACATGGCCCTGCACCTAGTGGCCCGCCTGGCCGGCACCGACCGAGCTCGGGAGGTACGCCGCGGCATCCAGTACGACCCACACCCGCCTGTCTGAGGGGTGCGCGCTGAGCCGAAATATGGCGCGAGGCCACCACGGTCGTGGGGTGTGCTGAACACGCGGAAACTGACTGATCGACCGACCCGCGGCCAGGCCTCCCTTGCACCTCACGTCCCAGCCGGGTGTGCACCGGAACCCGGTCATTTGACCGAGGCGATCGATCCTTGTTCGCGGGAGCGTGGTCACACGGACTCATCAAGGAGCAGGACATGGCCAGCACGCGGATCATTGAGCAAGACCACGGGACCTACGCCGGGCTTGTCACGCACCACCACAACGGCTACTACGCAGGCGACTTCTCCCGACCGGGCACGGTGCACGCTGCGGCGAACAAGGCACCTCGCGACGATTTGGCTGGCAACCGAGCAGCCGTGGCTCGGCAGGGAAATCGGCCGTGGACGAACGTGACTTCTCGTGTGCTGACACGCTGATGTGCTGGTGTGGCTTAACTCACCCAGTGAGATCGGCGCACGCCCATCAGCCCGATCGCGCGGATCGCGGCAGTAGCGCGCGTCTTGCGGAGCCCGCTTCTCACCCGGCTTTGAAGCCATCTGCGAGCCGTCGTGGCACGGAGTCGCCGAGCGTGGATCGTTGTTAGAGACGTCTCCGACGCAAAAGGGTCCATGCCCGAGGTGCGCCACGGCAGGTCGGCTCCACCGTCGACGCCGACGAGCACCGGCTTGAAGTCCCGGATGTAGGGCCGCACGATCCGGAGGTCGTGCTTGTGCCCGGGGCCGCGGGCGACGACGACCGCATGCCGGTCTCGGAACCGGGTCTGGAGCGGCGGGAACGGCACGCCGTCGGCGAGGAGCCGGCCCTCCTCCCGCAGATAGCGCATCGTGTTCTCGGCGAAGCTCTCGAGTGCCTCGGTCACGCGTCCGCGCTGCTCGGCCAGCAGCCCGGCGAGCTCCACCTGGCCGAGGGAGCGCCCGCTCGCCACGCAATCCCCGTTGCGGTAGACGCTCGCGCCCCGGATCGTGACGAGCTCGCCTTCCGAGAGCTCGTCGAAGAGCGGAGCGCCCGGCGCGTCGATGAGCGCGACCCCGCCGCGTACGAGCTCGAGCGGGCCCGGGTTCGGGAAGCGGCCCGTCGCGGACTCGGCCACGTTCACGACGACGCGCACGCCCGACTCCACGAGCTCCTCCGCGGACACGCGGTCGAGATCCCTGTGGTCGATGATGGCCACGTCCTCCGGCCGCAGCCGCTTCACGAGGTCCTTCGTCCGCCGTCCGAGGCGGGCCGGGCCGGTGTGCTCGACGATCAAGGCGCATTTCCCCTTCGGGGAAACACGCCCACGAACTCCTCGAGGCCGTCACGGTCATGCCTAGCCGTTTGTCGACGGCCGCAGGCCGGCGAGAAACGCTTCGCCTCCCAACATTCGCTCCAGTTCTTCGCGGCGTTCGTCGTCCTCGAGGAGCTCGATGCGCGTCCGGGTGGGGTCGCCGTCGATCTTCTCGACGCGGAAGTGCCGGTCGGCGACGCTCGCGATCTGCGGCAGGTGCGTGATGGTGATCACCTGTGTGCGCTCCGCCAGGCGCCGCAACGTGTCGGCGACCGCGTGCGCGGTCGTGCCGCCGATGCCGGCGTCGATCTCGTCGAAGACCATCGTCTCGCCGCCGCCCACTGCCGCGATCGCGAGCGCGATCCGGGACAGCTCGCCGCCGGAGGCGGTCTCCGCGACCGGCGCGAGCGGGAGTCCGCGGTTCGGCCGGACGAGGAAGGAGACCTCGTCGGCGCCCGTCGGCCCCGCCTCTCGCTCCCGGAGCTCCGACACGAACTCCCCCTCCCCGAGCCCGATGCCGCGCAGCTCGGCCGCCACCGCGTCGGCGAACGGCTCCACGGCGTCCACCCGCGCGGCCCTCAGTCCTGCCTGCAGCTCGTCGACGCGCGTCTGCGCAGTGGCCACGGCCGCAGCGGCTGCATCGGCGGGATCGCGGCCCTCCTCCAGACCTGCCAGCTCCTCGCGGGCCGCGGCAGCCTGCCGGAGCAGCTCGGCCGTCGAGTCGCAGCGGTAGCGCCGCCGCAGGTCCGCCAGCCGGTCGAGCTCCGCCTCCACCTCCGCCAGTTGACCGGGCTCGGCCTCGAGCGTCGCGAGGTAGCGCCGCAGGTCCGATCCGAGCTCGCGGAGCCGAACCTCCACGTCACGAAGCTCGGCGCCGGCCCGCGCGAGCTCCGGGTCGAGCTGCTCGAGGGCCGAGACCGCCCGCTCCGCGTGCGCGGTGAGCGCCGCCGCGCCGTCCCCGTCCTCGGGCGCGAGCGCCTCTGCGGCCGCGCCGGCGCCCTCGGCCAGCTCCGTGACGTGCCGGAGCCGCTCGCGCTTCGCGCGCAGCTCGTCCTCGTCCCCTAGCTCGATGCCCTCGGTGTCCTCGGCGAGCGCACGAAGCTCCGCCAGACGCGCCGCGGCTGCGCCGGCGTCGCGCTCGACCTCCGCGTGCCGCCGCCTGGCGGCGACGAGGTCGCGCCACGCGAGGCGTGCCTCGCGCCGCCGGCGCTCCTGCTCGGGGCCGCAGAACGCGTCGAGTACGTCGAGCTGGTACGAGGGGCGCGCAAGCCGCCGCTGCTCGAACTGGCCGGACATGGCGATCAGACGCTCGGCCGCCGCGGCGAGATCCTCGCGCGCAACGGCGCGGCCCCACGCGTACGCGCGGGTGCGTCCGTCGCCGAAGACGCGTCGGGCGATCGTCAGGCCGTCTTCGCCGTCGGGGCGCAGCTCGGCGAGCGCCGCGAGCTCCTCGTCCTCCAGAAAGCCGTCCGGGAGCTCCAGCTCCGCCTCCACGTAGGCCTCGCCGCCGTGCGGCCCGACCGCCGCCGCGTCACCCCTCGCGCCGAGCAGGAGGCCGATCGCCTGGGCCAGGATCGTCTTGCCCGCCCCAGTCTCGCCGGTGATTGCGTTCAGCCCGGCCGCCGGAGCGAGCTCGGCGTCGCCGATCAGCACGAGGTTCTCGATGCGGAGGCTAGACAGCAAAGGTCTGGCCGTACCGGCGGAGGAACGTCACCTCGGGGAGCGTCGCGAGCAGGGAGCGCTCGGGGCCCAGCCGCCCGACGATTCGGCCGTTCGGCTCGACGTCGGCGACCCGGTGCCCGTCGGCGAGGACCGCGACGGAGACGTCCGGTGTCCGGTTCCAGATCACGACGTCTCGGTCGCGCGGCACCACGAGCGGCCTCGCGTGCAGCGAATGCGCCGCGATGAACGTGACGACGAGCGCGTCGAGACCCCAGACGAGGACTGGACCGCCGTTCGAAAGGTTGTACGCCGTCGAGCCGGACGGCGTCGCGCAGATGACCCCGTCGCAGGGCAGCTGGCCGAGCTCCTCACCGCCGACGGACCATCCGAGCTCCACCATTCGGCCCAGCGAGCCGCTCGTGACCACGAGGTCGTTGACCGCCGCGTGACGGTCGTCGCCGACCTCGACCTCGAGGGTCGGCAGCTCGATGACGTCGAACTCCCCGGCGAACGCGCGGGCGAGGCCGGCCTCGAGCTCGTCGGGCGCGATCGACGAGAGGAAGCCGACGCGGCCGAAGTTGACCCCGATCACGGGCGTGCCGGTGCCGAGGAAGCGGGTGAGCGCGCGCAACATGGTGCCGTCGCCGCCGAGAACGACCGCCAGCTCGGCGGACAGGGCGTCGCTCGGTGCCAGTCCGTGCTTCTCCGCTTCGTCCGGCGCGAGCAGCAGCTCGACGCCGTGCTCGCGGGCGACGGCCTCGAGCCGGCGCAGCGCGGCTCCGATCTGCGGCCGCTTGCCGTGCGTGATCACGGCCGCGCGCGTCACGCCTCTAGCCAACGGCGTCGTCGAGCCGGCGGTCGAGGTCATCGGGCAGCCCGGCGGGTGGTCGTCGTGGACGAGGTGGACGAAGAACTCCCGGTTCCCCTTCGGGCCGGGCACGCCGGAGTCTCACGACGCCCACCGTGCGCCCCGGCCACGCGAGCGCGGCTTCGATCACGCTTCGGACGGCGTTTCGTTGCACCTCCGGATCGCGGACGACGCCCTTCGGCGACGTCCCGGCGCCCGGCCTCGAACTGCGGCTTCACCAGCACGAGCGCCTCCCACCCGTCCCGTGCGAGCCGGAGCACGGCCGGCAGCGCCGTCCGGACCGAGATGAACGACACGTCGCACGTCACGAGCTCGGGCGCGAACGGCAGCTCGCACGACCGCCCGCGCGTTCGTCCGCTCGAGCACCGTGACCCGCGGATCGGAGCGGAGCGACGGGTGGAGCTGCCCGTAGCCGACGTCCAGCGCGATCACGCGCCGCGCGCCCGCCTGCAGCAGGCAGTCCGTGAACCCGCCGGTCGAGGCGCCGACGTCGATGCAGTCGCGCCCCGTAGGGTCGACCGCCAGCGCGTCGAGCGCGTTCGCGAGCTTCTCGCCGCCGCGCGAGACGAAGCGCGGAGGCGCCTCGACGGTGAGCTCGGTCGCGTCGTCGAGCGGTGTTCCGGGCTTCTGGTACCCGGGCACGCGGCCGGCGAGGACGAGCGCCTGGGCCTGGGCTCGGCTCTCGGCCAGCCCGCGCTCCACGAGCAGGACGTCCAAACGCTTCTTCACGCCTACTAGTTTCGCCTGCGGCGAAACCGCCCGTCCGATAGCCGGCTGTTCTGGTCGGCGTCGTACGCTAGGTCGATGGTGACGTGCTCCCGCTGCGGCGCAGAGAGCCCGGAAGGCTTCCGCTTCTGCGGCGGCTGCGGGTCTCCGCTCGCTCCGGCCGCCTCGGAGGCACGCAAGCGCGTCACGATTCTGTTCTCGGACCTCGTCGAGTCGACCCCCCTCGCCGAGCGCGTCGACCCCGAGGCGCTCCGCGGGGCGATGGCGCGCTTCTTCGAGCTCACGCGTGGTGTCCTCGAGTCGCACGGCGGCACGGTGGAGAAGTTCATCGGCGACGCCGTGATGGCCGTCTTCGGCGTTCCGCAGCTGCACGAGGACGATGCCCTCCGGGCGGTACGCGCCGCTGTCGAGGCGCGCGAGCGGCTGGAGACGCTGAATCTCGAGCTGGAGGAGTCGTTCGGGGTCTCCGTCCGCACGCGCACCGGCATCAACACTGGCGAGGTGGTGGTCGGCGGGGGCGAGACGCTCGTCACGGGAGACGCCGTCAACCTCGCCGCCCGCCTCGAGCAGGCGGCCGGGAGCAGTGACATCCTGATCGGCGCGGCGACGTACGAGCTCGTCCGCGACGCCGTCGAGGCCGAGGAGCTCGCGCCGCTGGCGTTGAAGGGGAAGTCTGGGGCAATCACGGCGTTCCGGCTCGTCGCCCTGCGGCCTGGCCGGGCCGGCTTCGAGCGCCGCCACGACTCCCCGCTCGTCGGCCGCGAGCGGGAGCTGCGGCTGTTCCGGGACGCCTTCGAGCAGGCGGTCGCCGGCCGCTCGTGCCACCTCGTGACGGTGCTCGGGCAGCCGGGCGTCGGCAAGACCCGGCTCGTCGACGACTTCGTCGCACAGCTCGAGCCGTCCGCGCGGGTCGCCCGGGGCCGCTGCCTCCCGTACGGCGACGGCATCACGTACTGGCCCCTGCGGGAGCTCGTGATGGACCTGGTCTCGGGCAGCGCCGGGGACGTCCGTTCGCGCTTGGCCGCACTCGCGCCGGACGCCCAGGACGGGCTGGTCGCCGATCGCGTGCTCGCGCTCGGCGGACTCGCCGACGGCGCCGTCACGGCGGAGGACGGTCACCGGGCGGTCCGCAAGCTCTTCGAGGCGCTCGCCCACAGCGCTCCGCTGATCGCGGTGCTCGATGACGTCCAGTGGGCCGAGCATGCGTTCCTCGACCTCGTCGAGCACCTCGCCGACTGGTCGCGGGACGCACCGATCCTGCTCGTCTGCATCGCCCGGCCGGAGCTGCTCGAGGTGCGCCCCGGCTGGGGCGGCGGCAAGCTCAACGCGCTCTCGTCGCTCCTCAACCCGCTGGAGCCGCGCGACAGCGAGACCCTGATCGACAACCTGCTCGGCGGCCGGGTGCCCGACGAGCTGCGCGAACGCGTCGTACAGGCCGCGGAGGGCAACCCGCTCTACGTCGAGGAGCTCGTGCGCATGCTCGAGGACTCGGGCGCCATTCGGCGACGCGACGGGGCATGGGAGGTCGACCCCACCGCCGCGGAGCTCGTCGTCCCGCCCACGATCCACGCGCTCCTGGCCGCACGGCTCGACGCACTGCCGCCCGCGGAGCGCGCGACGCTCGGCGCCGCCGCGGTCGAGGGCAAGGTGTTCCACCTGGCGGCGGTGGATGCGATCGGGCCGAAGTCCGATGCCCGCGAGCACCTCGGCGCCCTCGTGCGCAAGGAGCTCATCCGGCCGCACGCTGGACGTCTCGAGAGCGAGGAGGCGTTCTCGTTCCACCACCAGCTCGTGCGGGACGCGGCGTACGACGCGCTGCCGAAGTCCGCCCGCTCGGACCTCCACGAGCGGTACGCCGACTGGCTCGGCCAGCGGGCCGGTACGCGCAGGGACGTCGACGAGATCGTCGGCTATCACCTCGAGCAGGCCCACCGCTACCGGGTCGACGTCACGCCCCCGGACGAGCAGGCCACGGAGCTCGCCGGCCGGGCTGCGACGTTGCTCGGCACCGCCGGCTGCCGGGCGTACGGGCGGGGCGACGTGCGCGCGGCCAGGGGCCTGCTGGAGCGCGCCTCGAGGCTCGACGCCGCGGCAGACCGTACGACTCGGCGTGACCTGGCGGAGACGTTCGCGATGGCACTCGTCTGGACCGGGGATATCGGGCGAGGCATCGCCCTCCTGCGCGAGGCCGTGACGACCGCCGGCTCGACGGGCGACACCGTCCAGGAGGTGCGGGCGCGGCTCGCACTGGCGGAGGCGCTGATGCTCGCGAACCCCGACGAGGCGTTCTCGGAGATGGCCTGGATCGAGACCGAGGCGATCCCGCTGCTCGAGCCGCTCGGGGAGGACACGCTCCTCGCCCGCGCGTGGCATGCGCTGTCGCAGCGGGACTGGGGCGCGTGCCGGGCAGCGGAGACCATCGCCAAGTCGGAGCGGGCGGCGGCACACGCGCGGCGGGCAGGCGATCGCCGCCTCGAGCTCGACACGATCGGGTGGGTCTACACGGCAACACTCTTCGGCCCCGCCCCCGTCCCCGAAGGGATCGCCCGTTGCGACGCGGCGCTCGCACAGGAGAGCGACCTGTCGCTGAGGCACATGGCGCTGAACGCACGCTCAGGGCTGCTCGCCTACGCCGGGCGCATCGACGAGGCTCGGGCCGACCACGCACGCTGCGTGGCAATCCTGGACGAGCTGGGCCGGGACGTGATGGCCGCGGTCGTCTCGGGCCACGTCGGCGGGCTGATCGAGGCATCCGCCGGCGATCTGCCGGCCGCGGAGGCGCTCATGCGCAGGGGGCTCGACCGCCTGCGGGCCTTCGGCGAGCGGAGCTTCCTGTCGACGTCGGCCGGCCAGCTCGCCGACTTCGTCTACCGGCAGGGCCGCCTCGACGAGGCGGAGGCGCTCACGCGGGAATCCGAGGCGGCGGGCTCGGCGGACGACACCTCGACGCAGACGGCCTGGCGTCAAGTCCGCGCCAAGGTCCTCGCCCGCCGGGGCGAGCACCTGGAAGCCGAGCGACTCGCCCGCGAGGCGGTCGGGTTGATCGAGCGGACGGACTGGCTCGTGACCCATGCGACGGCTCTGCACGCACTCGCGGAGGTGCTGGAGCTGGCCGGGGCGGGCGACGAGGCGACCTCGCTCCTCGGGGACGCGCTCGCCCTCTACGAGCAGAAGGGCGATGTCGTCGACGCCGCCCGCGTGCGCGAGCGGCTCGCCGCGACGGCCGCTATGCGGTCCTGACGGCGAGCACGTCGACGATCTCGTGCAGCACCGACGTGTCGGCGTCGATGACCGCCAGTCGTTCGCGCGCGCGTGCCGCCGCCTGCTCCCCGAGGCGCCGCGCCTCGTCCTCGCCGAGCCGCGCCGCGTAGCCGTCGCCGTCGAGGACGTCGTCGACGATCTGGAAAAGCGGCCCGAGCTCGGTGCCGAACGCCCGCCACGGAGCCTGCGCGGCCTCGGGAACGTCCGCGGCCCAGAGTGCACAGCCCACTGCCGCCGAGAACAGCGCACCCGTCTTCAGCCGGTGCAGGGCGTCGAGGTCGCCGTCGTCGCCGGTCACGTCCCGGTACTGGCCTCCGATCATGCCGAGCGTCGCAGTCGCCAGCTCCCATGCCACCGCCGGAGTCGGATAGGTGAGCGCCAGCCGGAGAGCCTCCGTGAGCAGCGCGTCACCCGCGAGCAGGCCGACGCCCTCGCCGAACGCCACGTGGGTGCTCGGCCGGCCGCGCCGGACGTCGTCGTCGTCGAGCGCCGGCAGGTCGTCGTGGACGAGCGAGAAGGTGTGCACGAGCTCCACAGCGACCGCGGCGCCTAGTGCCGCCTCGGCCGTCGACCCCGCGCTCTCGGCGGTCGCCAGACAGAGCACGGGGCGGATCCGCTTGCCGCCCGCCTCGAAGGCGTACCGCATCGGCTCTCGCAGTCCGCCGAGCTCTGTCGTCAGGACGAGATCCGCCAGAGACTCCTCGACGAGCTCGCGAAGGTCGTCAGCCCCCCGCATCCGCCCTCGCGCGCGCCTTCTGCAGCTCGGCCTCGACCTCCTTCGCGAGCTCCGCGAGACGGTTGAGGATGTCGACGGCCGCCTCCGGATCGTCCCGTTCGGCCGCCTTGTCGAGCTCCACCCGCGCGGCGACGAGCCGCTCGTGCAGCTCCTCGATGCGCTTGAGGGCGTCCTCGGCGGAGCTCACGCGTCGAGCCCTTCGTCGCGCGCGACGCGCGCCAGGATGCCGTTGACGAGGCGCCCCGCCTCGTCGGATGCGTACCGCTTGGCCAGCACGACGGCCTCGTTGATCGCCACCTCGTACGGCACCGATCCCTCCTCGAGCTCGTGGACGCCGATCCGCAGGATGTTCCGCTCGAGCGTACCGAGCCTGTCGGCGGTCCAGCCTTCGGCCGCCGCGCTGATGCGCCGGTCGAGGTGCTCGGCGCGGGCGAGCACGTGCTCGGCGAGATCGTGCGCGAAGGAGTCGGGGACGCCCTCGTACAGCGCCGCGAGCGGCTGCCCCGTCAGGTCGGACTGGTAGAGGAGGAAGAGCGCCGTCCGCCGCGCCTGGCGGCGGCCGACCTGCGCACTCATCCGTCCAGCTCGTCGATGGACACGTCGACCGCTGCCACCGCGAGCCCCGTCATCTGCGTGAGCGCCGCGGCGACGCTCGACTGCACCGCGCGGGCGAGGTCTGGAAGCACGAGCCCGCGCCGCGCCGCCAGCTCGAGCTCGACCGTGGCGCGACCGTTCTCGAGGGTGACCTCGAGCCCCCGTCGCGGTCGGCGCACGCGGGCGCCGTCGACCGTCTCGGCCGCGTGCACGACGAGTGCCGCGAGCGTCGAGCCCGGCAGCTCGACCCGTCCGTGCGGCCCCGCGACCACGTGACTGTCGCGACTCATGCCTGGCTCAGCGAGGGCAGCCGGTCCTGCATCTCGGCAAGGTAGCCCGTCGAATAGCTGCCCGAGCCGAAGGCCTCGGAGCGGAGGATGTCGAGCGCGAGCTCCCGTGTGGTCGGCACACCGACGACCTCGAGCTCGCCGAGAGCGCCGACGGCGCGCGCGATCGCCGCGTGGCGGGTGTCCGCCCAGACGCAGACCTTCGCGAGCAGGGAGTCGTAGAACGGCGGGACGACCGTACCGTCCTCGGCAGCGGTGTCGACCCGCACCCCAGGCCCGAGTGGCGGCCGAAACCGCTCCAGCAGGCCGGGGGCCGGCGCGAAGCCGCGAGCAGGGTCCTCGGCGTTGATCCGCACCTCGATCGCGTGGCCGCGGCGTTCCGCCCGCCCGGTCGTCTCCAGACGCTCTCCGGCCGCGAGCCTGAGCTGCTCGCGGACGAGGTCGACGCCCGTCACGAGCTCGCTGACCGGGTGCTCCACCTGGAGCCGGCAGTTGAGCTCGATGAATGAGAACGCGCCGTCCGGGCCGAGCAGGAACTCGAACGTGCCGGCGTTCGTGTAGCCGACCGCCCTCGCGGCGCGCTCGGCGGCCGCCTCCATTGCCTCGCGCGTCTCGTCGTCGACGGCGGTCGACGGCGACTCCTCGACGAGCTTCTGGTGGCGGCGCTGGATCGAGCACTCGCGCTCCCCGAGCGTGAGCACGCCGCCGTCGAGGTCGGCGAGCACCTGCACCTCGACGTGGCGAGCGGGCACGAGCGCCTTCTCCACGTAGACGCCGGCATCGCCGAACGCAGCCTCCGCCTCGCCGCGCGCGGTGGCGTACGCGGCCTCGAGCTCCGCCGGGTCGTGCACGAGCCGCATGCCCTTGCCGCCGCCGCCGGCGATCGCCTTCAGCAGTACCGGGTAGCCGAGGTCGGCAGCAGCCGTCCGTGCCTCGGCGAGCGACGCGGGCCCGTCGGTGCCCGGGACGAGCGGCACGCCGGCGGCGCGCACCTCCTCCTTCGCGCGCACCTTGTCGCCCATCCGCTCCATCACGTCGGCCGAGGGGCCGACGAAGACGAGGTCGTTCTCCGTGCACGCACGCGCGAACGCGGAATTCTCGGCGAGGAAGCCGTAGCCGGGGTGGACGGCCTGCGCGCCGCTGGTCGTCGCTGCGGCGATGACGGACGGGATCCGGAGGTAGCTCTCCACCGCCGGCGGTGGCCCGATGCACACGGCGCGGTCGGCCATGCGGACGTGCGCGGCATCACGATCGGCCGTGCTGTAGACGGCCACGGCCTCGATGCCGAGGTCGTGGAGGGCGCGGATCACGCGGACGGCGATCTCCCCCCGGTTCGCCACGAGGACGCGCGAGAACATCCGTGCGCCTCTAGAGGGCGGGCGGCGCCGCGATCGGGTCGAGCTCGAAGAGCAGCTGGCCGAACTCCACGGCCTGCGCGTTCTCGACGTGGATCGCACGGACGATCGCATCGACCTCGCTCTTGACCTCGTTCATCAGCTTCATCGCCTCGAGGATGCAGAGCGTCTGGCCGGCCGCCACCGGGTCGCCGACCTCGACGAACGCCGGGGTTCCGGGCTCGGGCGCCCGGTAGAAGGTGCCGACCATCGGCGACTCGACGCGGACGATGCCCGGGCGCTCCGCGACGGCGATGGGCGCCTCGTCGAGCTCCGAGCCGCCCTCGGGCGGCGCGGCCGGGACCGGGAGCGGCTGCTCGTCGCTCCGCCGCACGGAGACCCGCATGCCGGCGTCCTCGATCTCGACCTCGGCCACCCCGCTCTCCTGGACGATCCGCACGAGCTCCCTGATCCGCTCGGCCCGTGAGACGTCGACCTCGCCGCCGAGCAGGCCGTCGTCCCGCGTGTGGCGGGCACGGATCGTCCGCAGCAGCGTCTCCGCCTCCTCGCCGAACATCGCCAGCAGGACGAGCTCCTCCTCGCTCGCCGCGAGGCCCTCGGCCTCGGCGCGCACGTCCTCCGCAGTCGGCGGGTCGTCGTTGAGCGGCGCGCCGTTCGAGAGCAGCGAGACCGCCCGCGAGAGGTTGCCGTCGATGGCTGTGGGCGTCGCTCCGTAGCGGCCCTGCACGAGGCCGCGAAACTCGTCGACGACGGCGCCGTAACGGCTCGCCGACAGGACGTTGACGAGCGCCTGCGAGGCGAGGATCTGGCCGATCGGCGCCGCGAGTGGCGGCGAGCCCGCCTCCTCGCGCACGCGCCCGACCTCGAGCAGCACCTCGAGCAGCCGGTCGCCTGCCGCCTGGGCGCGCAGATGGACGTCGAGGGCCGCGACGAGCCCGGCAGGCAGGCCGTGCTCGGCGGCCCGCACGGCGATACGCGGCGCGAGCGGCGTCACCGGCTCGTCGCCGATGTGCTCGTCGACGATGTCGCACGCCTCCCAGAGCCTGGCGACGTCGACGCCGGTGCCCGTGCCGAGGCCCTCGAGCGAGTCGGCGAGCGCCTCCCCCGACACGCGGTGCAGCGTCAGCGCCAGCGGGTAGACGGCGCAGGCGATCAGGTCGGCCCCCGCCTGGGTGGCAGCGAGCGCCGCCGCCAGGCCGGTCCCCGCGGCGCCCTGGCAGTAGAGGCCCACGGGCAGCCCGCTCGCCTCGGCCAGCCGTCCCACGACCTCCTGCACCCGGTGGGGCGCCAGCGCGCCGGTCGGGTCGTTCACGATCACCCGTGAAGCGCCGAGCTCGGGCAGCTTGCGCGCCTGCTCGACCAGGGCGTCGCTCTCGCTCCTCTCGCCGGGGCTGAAGACGAGGCCCGCATGGAACTCCTTGCCGGCGCCGGTGATCGCCTCGCCCGCCTCCCGGAGGTTCGACACGTCGTTCAGAGGGTCGTGCAGCCGGAAGGCGTCGACGCCGTTCTCCGCGGCGCTCGCGACGAAGCGCCGCACGATGTCTGCGCTGACGGGTCGCGAGCCGACGAGGAACCGGCCGCGCAGGGCGAGGCCGAGCGGCGTCTTCGTCCGTGCCTTGAGCGCGCGGATCCGCTCCCACGGGCTTTCGACGCCGCGCCGCACGGCCGCGTCGAAGACGCCGCCGCCGGAGACCTCGAGGTACGCGAAACCTGCCCCGTCGAGGAGCTCGGCGAGTCGCAGGAGGTCGGCCGTCGGCACGCGCCCCGCGAGCGGCTCCTGCGAGAGCAGGCGAATCGTCGTGTCGACGAGGCGAGGCACCGCTAGAGCCTAACGAGTGGCACCCGACGCGACCCGGGCGGCGGGATCAGGCCCGCGAGATGTACCTGGCGTCGCGCGGATCGACCTTGATGCGGTCGCCGATGTTGACGAAGAGCGGCACCTGCACGACCGCACCGGTCTCGAGCGTCGCCGCCTTCGTCACGTTCGACACCGTGTCGCCCTTCACGCCGGGCTCGGTCTCGGTGACCGCGAGCTCGACCGACGCGGGGAGCTGCACGCCCGCCGGCCGTCCGTCGACCGTCAGCATCTGCACCGTGCTCGACGGCTGCATGTAGTCGAGCACCTCGGACACGGTGCCGCGCGGCAAGCCGAACTGCTCGTAGGTGTCCTGATCCATGAAGTGCGCGTCGGTGCCGTCGTCGTAGAGGTACTGGACGCTCTTCACCTCGGTATGCACGCGCGGGAACTTCTCACCGGCGCGGAAGGTCTTGTCCACGACGGCACCCGAGTCGAGCTGCTTGAGCTTCGTCCGCACGAAGGCACCGCCCTTGCCGGGCTTCACGTGCTGGAACTCGACGATGCGCCACACCAAGCCCTCGAGCTCGATGTGCATGCCGTTCTTGAACTGGTTCGTGTTGACGATCTCCGCCATGAGCGGCGGGCAGTCTACTCGACGGTCACGAGCTGTTTCGGCGCCGTCGTCAGCCGCTCGACGCCGTTGTCACGCAGGACGACGAGGTCCTCGACCCGCACGCCCGCACGGCCGGCGAGGTAGATCCCCGGCTCGACGCTGAACACCTGGCCGGGCTCGAGCCGCTCCCGGGATTCCGGCCTGAGCGCCGGGTCCTCGTGCACGAGCAGCCCGACGCCGTGCCCGAGCCCGTGACCGAAGCTCTCGCCATGGCCGGCCGCCTCGATCACGCTCCGAGCCGTCGCGTCGGCCTCGCGGCCGTCCATGCCCGGCCGGATGTCGTCGAGCGCATGCAGCTGCGCCTCGAGGCAGACGTCGTAGATCGCGCGCAGGTCGTCCGGGAGCTCGCCGGTGGCGAACGTCCGGGTGCAGTCGGAGCAGTAGCCGTCGATCGTGCAGCCGGCGTCGACGATCACGAGCGTGCCCGCCGGGATCGGCGTGTCGCCGAGCTCGGAGTGCGGGCTCGAGCCCGACGGCGCCGGCGGCGACGAGCGTGTCGAAGGCGAGGCCCTCCCCGCCGTGCTCGTGGAGCAGCTCCTCCATCCGCCACGCGAGCTGGCGCTCGGTGCGTCCGACGAACGGCTCCTGCGCGAGCGCGGCGAACGCGCGGTCCGAGACCGCGCACGCCGCCCGGATCGCTTCCACCTCGCCGGGCTCCTTCACCGCCCGAAGCGCCTCGACCACGCGGTGCGACGGCTCGAGCTCGAGGCCGCCGGCGCGTAGGCGGTCCCAGGCGGCGTACGTCACGTGGCCTGCCTCGAACGCGACGGGCCCCTCGACCAGGTCGGGCAGCTCCGAGGCGATGTCACGCGCCGTCCGCACCGCCTCCACACCGTCGACCGCCTGCGCCCGCTCGAAGTAGCGGAAGTCGGTGAAGAGACGCACGCGCTCGGGCTCGACGACCAGCGCCGCGTTCGAGCTCGCGAGCCCGGTCAGGTAGCGCACGTTCACGGGGTTCGTCACCAGGAGCGGCCGCTCGAGTCGCTCGCGGAGACGGTCGATCCGGCTCAGCCGTCCCCCCTGACGAGCACCTCGAGGGCTTCGCGATAGCCGTCCGGACCTTTGCCGACGATGCGCGTCAGCGGCAGCCCCTCGAGCACCGAGTGCCGTCGCCACTCCTCGCGTGCGCCGATGTCCGACAGGTGGACCTCGACGACCGGCACCGTGAAGAGCTCCATCGCGTCGCGGATGGCGTACGAGTAGTGCGTCCATGCGCCGGGGTTGGCGACCACGCCGTCGGCCCAGTCGAGCGCGTCGTGGCACCAGTCCACGAACTGGCCCTCGTGGTTCGTCTGCCGGCACCGTGCGGTGCAGCCGAGCGTCTTCGCCCAGTCGTAGATCCGCGTCTCGAGGTCGGCGAGCGTGATGTCTCCGTACTGGTTCGGATCGCGGCGGCCGAGCGCGTCGAGATTGACGCCGTTCAGGACGACGATGCGCATCACGGCGACTCTACTGTGCGATGAGCCGGTCGAGCTCGCGCCGCACGTCCTCGTCGGGCAGCTCGACGCCCCACTCCGGCCGGCCGTTTCGCGGCAGCAGCACGAGCCGCGTGCGCCCGTGGGCGCGCTTCTTGTCGCGCTGCAGCGCGGCCCAGGCCGTCTCCCGGTCGACGGCCGCCGGTCGAGGGTCGAGCTCGCGCCGCACCGTGTCGAGCGCCGATTCGTTGCCGGACAGCCGCAGCGCCGCCAGCAGGCCGAGGCCGACGGCGTCCCCGTGCGCGAGCCGGTACCCCGAGGCCGCCTCCAGCGCGTGCGCGAACGTGTGGCCGAGATTCAGCATCGTCCTGGGGCCGCGGTCGTGGGGATCGCGAAGGCAGACGGCGGTCTTGAACGCCGCCGCGCCGCGAACGTCGAGCTCGTGACCGGCGAGCAGCGAGGTCTTGAGGAGCTCTGCGCGCCCCTGCCGCCGCTCGCGCTCGGGCAGCGTCTCCAACAGCGCGGAGTCGATGACGACGCGCTCGGGCCAGTGGAACGCGCCGACGAGGTTCTTCCCGTCGCGGAGGTCGATCGCCGTCTTGCCGCCGATCGCAGCGTCGACCTGTCCGACGAGGGTCGTCGGCACCGCCACCCACGGCACGCCGCGGAGGTACGTCGCCGCCGCGAACCCCGCCGCATCGGTCGTGCAGCCGCCGCCGAGCGCGACCAGCGTGCCCGACCGGTCGAGCCGGAGCGCGCCCCAGAGCCGTTCGACCGCATCGAGCTGCTTCGCCTCCTCACCGTCGGGGAGCTCATGCGTCGCCGCGAGCCGGCCGGCGAGCGCCAGCTGGGCGTCCATGCCGTGGATCCCGGCCACCCGGGCGTCGGAGACGAGCTCGACTGGCCCGGCCCCGGGCACGAGCGCACCGAGCAGCTCCAGCGCGCCGAGCTGCACGTGCACGCCGCCGGCGGCCAGCAGGACCCCCTGCGCGTCTCGTGCACGCGCGTCGGCCACGCCCTCGTAGACGGGCTGCCGCTCGTCGTAGAGGCGGCGAAAGGCGTCCTCGTCGCGCGCCAGCGGGCGTTTGCTCCCGCCGACTCGCTGCCACGCCTCGTCCACCTCGACCTCCACGAGCACGGTGAAGGCACGCGTCGCGAGCAGCTCGCGCGTCGCCTCCGAGAGGACCGCGCCGCCGCCAAGCGCCACGACGAGCGGCTCCCCGGACCGCAGCACGTCGGCGGCGACCTCCTCCTCCACCGCCCTGAAGCCCGGCTCGCCCCGCGCCTCGAAGAGCTCGGCGACCGTCGAGCCGGTGCGCCGTTCGATCTCGCCGTCGAGGTCCACGAACGGCCGGTCGAGGCGCCCGGCGACCTCACGGCCGATGGTCGTCTTGCGCGCCCCCATGAAGCCGGCGAGCGCCAGGTGGCGGTCTAGGGCGTGGCTCGCGGCCACTGGATGCGCTCCAGGTAGGCGCGGTGCGCGGCGACGACATCCGGGAGGGAGTCGCCGCCGAGCTTCTCCCGTACGGCGCGGGCGAGCTCCCATGCGACGGCCGCCTCGGCCACGACCGCAAGCGCCTCGACCGCGGCGGTGTCGCTCCGCTCGACGAGCGCCTGCGCCGCGTCGCCCGTGGCGAGGTCGACCGAGTCGAGCGGTTGCATCAGCGTCGGCAACGGCTTCATCGCGGCGCGGACGACGAGCCGCTCGCCGTTCGTGACGCCGGCCTCGAGCCCGCCCGCGCGGTTCGAGCGCCGTCGCAGCCCCGGCTCGATCTCGTCGTGCGCCTCCGACCCACGGACGCGGGCGAGCGCGAACCCGTCGCCCAGCTCGACGCCCTTCACCGCCTGGATGCCCATCAGCGCCGCGGCGAGACGAGCGTCGAGGCGCTCCTCCTTCGTCGCATACGAGCCGAGGCCCGGCGGGCAGCCGGTGGCCGTGACCTCGACGACCCCGCCCAGGGTGTCGCGGTCGCTGCGCGCCGCGTCGACGGCGGCCCGCTGCGCGTCCGGCTCGGTCTCGCCGCCGATCTCGACCGCGCGCCCCTCGACGGCGATCCCCAGCTCGCGCAGCAGCGCCTTCGCCACGGCACCGGCCGCCACATGCACCGCCGTGTGCCGGGCGCTGGCGCGCTCGAGCGCGTCCCGTACGTCGTCGTGCCCGAACTTGAGCACGCCCGCGAGGTCGGCATGCCCGGGTCGCGGGAGGGTCACCGGCTTGGTGCCCTTGCCCGCAGGCTCGCCGTCCGGCGGCCACGGGCTCATCCCCCACGCCCAGTTCGCGTGATCGCGATTGCGCACGACGAGCGCGAGCGGGGTCCCGAGCGTCCGCCCGTGGCGCAGGCCGGCGAGCACCTCCACCTCGTCGCGCTCGAGCTGCTGGCGGGGGCTCCGGCCGTAGCCCTGCTGGCGGCGGCCGAGGTCGGCGTCGATCGCCGTCCGATCGAGCGTCAGCCCTGCCGGCAGCCCGGTCAGGATCGCGACGAGCGCCGGCCCGTGCGACTCGCCGGCGGTCACGAGGCCGAGGGTCACGCGGTGGAATCTACTGCGGCACGCATGACGTCTACCGGCGCCTCGAGGCCCGTCCAGAGCCGGAAGGAGGCTGCGCCCTGGCGGACGAGCACGTCCACGCCGTCGACGACGCGCTCGCAGCCGGCCGCTCGGGCAGCCGCGACGAGCGCGGTCGGCTCGCCGTCCGGACGGTAGGCGAGATCGACGACCTGCTGGCCCGAGGCCGGTTGGACGACCACGTCGTCGCGCACGGGCGTCGCGTTGACGACGACGTCGAACCCGTCCCCGGACGGCGGCCAGCCGGGCTCGCTGCGCTGCGCGACGACGATGTCCAACGCCCCGGCGTCCCAGAGCGCCGCGACCACCGCCTGCGCCGCGCCGCCGGCGCCGAGCACGAGCGCACGCCGACCGTCGGCGTCGATCGCACCCGCCGCCGCGTCACCGTCGGTCGAGTCCCCGAGCACCCGGCCGTCGACGAAGCGCAGCGTGTTGACGGAGCCTGCACGCTCGGCCGTCCGCGACAGCTCGTCACAGTACGGAACGACCGCCTGCTTGTGCGGGATCGTGACGTTGGCGCCCGCAAACCCCAGCGCCCGCAGCCCCTGCACGGCCTCGCCGAGCTGCGCGGCCGGCACGGGCAGCGGCACGTACGCCCAGTCGAGCGCGAGCGCCGCGAACGCCGCGTTCTGCATCCGCGGCGAGAGCGAGCCGGCAACGGGGTCGCCGAGGAGCCCGACGAGGGTGGTGCGGCCGCTGATCACGGGCGCAGTATCCCCCGGCACCCCTGACGCCGCGGCTCGGTCTCAGACGTCCGCGACCGGCCGCACCTCGACCGCGAGGGACGGGCCTGCCGGCATGCGCTGCGCCCACGTCACCGCCTCGTCGTCGTCGGCGCACTCGAGCAGGTAGAAGCCGCCGACCACCTCCTTCGTCTCGGCGAACGGCCCGTCGGTGACGCTGCCGCCGCGGACGACCTTCGCGCGGCGCGAGTGGGTCAGCGCCTCCGAGGCGACGAGCTTTCCGGCGGCGGAGAGCTCTCGGATGAGCATGAGGTGTGCCTCGACGATGGAACGGCGGTCGTCGGCCGTGAGCCGGTCCTCCGCGGGCTCGTCACCGTGGAGCAGGAGCAGGTAGCGGGGCATCTGGCCTCCTCTGGTCGCTGTCCTACCGACGACGAACGGCGCGACCGCCCGTCGACAACTCAGCACCCGTAGCCGTACTCGCAGGCCTTCGCGTAGAACTCGGCCTCGCTGGCCGTGAAGAAGTGATGCACGTTGTCGGGCTTGCGCACGAAGAAGAGGTAGTCGACGGGCGCCGGGTTGGCCGCGGCCTGCATCGACGCGAGCCCGGGGTTGGCGATTGGCGTCGGCGGCAGCCCCGTCCGGTTACGCGTGTTGTAGGGGTTGTCGCTCTGAAGCTGCGACTGCCGCAGCGGCTCCGTGCCGGGCACGTTCAGGCCGTAGCGGATCGTCGCGTCGATGCCGAGCGGCATCCGGTTGCGCAAGCGGTTGTAGATCACGGCTGCGACGAGCCGGCGTTCCGCCGGCGCGACGGTCTCCCGCTCGACCATCGACGCGATGATCAGCACGTCGTAGGGCGTCAGGTTCTTTCGCCGAGCCTTCAGCATGTCGACCTGCGCCCAGGCCGACCGGAAGGCCGTCAGCTGCTTGCCGACCAGAGCCTTCGCAGTCGTGCGCTGCGTGAACTCGTAGAGCGCCGGGAAGAGGAAGCCCTCGGCGTTGCCGCCCGGCACGTCCTTCCGGAACCCCGGCGGCGGCACGATCCGGCGAGTCGCGGCGACGTAGCCGGTCTCGGTCAGCCGCGGCCGGACGTTCCGCTTCTCGATCGCGATCTCGCGGACCTCGCCGACCCGAGCCGCCATCTGGCGGCGCGTGTAGCCCTCGGGGAAGACGATGCGGAGCGTCTTCAGGACCGGTGCGGCCACGGTCGTGGGGGGCGGCGGTGGCGGATCCTCCTCCCCGCCGAACGCGGTCGCACCGAGCCAGGCCGCCGCGCCGAGCACGCCGACCAGCACCAGCAGGGCTGCGATTCGCCGGACGGCGAGCCGGCCCCGGCTTGGCCGCTCGCTCAGGCGTTCCGGCTCTTCGTCCATTCCAGGTAGCTCGCCAGCAGGTGGGCCGCGGCGCGGGCGTCCTCCGCCGCGTCGCCTCCGTCCTGCCCGGCGAGCGCGGTCGTGAAGCGCTCGTCGAAGCTTTCGACAGGGACGGCCAGAACGGCGCGGAGGGCGTCGACGAACCGCTCCGTCTCGCGCGCCTGTGCGCCGTGCTCGCCGCGCAGCGTCAGCGGCAGCCCGACGACCACACGCTCGGCGCCCTCCAGCCGGACGAGCTCCGCAAGTCGCGCGAGACCCGCCTCGCCGCCTGCGCGCTCGACGACCTCGAGCGGACGCGCCAGCGTGCCGGTGGGATCCGAGACGGCGACGCCCGTCCGCGCCGCGCCGTAGTCGAGTGCCAGCACCTTCACCGCAGGGCGCCGACGATCAGCTCCTCGGCCGCCGCCAGCGCCTCGGGCAGGCGCTCCGGCTCCTTGCCCCCGGCCCGCGCCATGGTCGGCCGGCCCCCGCCTCCACCGCCCACGAGGGCGGCCGCCCGGCGCACGACGTCGTTCGCCGAGACCTTCGCCGCGACGCTCTCGTCGAAGTTGGCGACGAGGTGGACGCGACCGTCCTCCTTCGTCCCGAGCACGACGGCCGCCGGCGCGTGACGCTGCTTGAAGCGGTCGGAGAGGTCCAGCAGCCCGTCGGCGTCGACGCCCTCGACCGACTGCACGATGACGTTGATCCCGCCCTCGGACTTGACCTCCGCGGCGACCTCCTCGCGGGTCTCCGTCTCGGCTGCGCCCGGTCTGCGCTTCGCATCCTTTCGCAGCCGCTCGAGCTCGCCGCGGAGCTCCTCCGCCTCACGTGCCCGCTCGCGCAGCAACGCGTACGCCTCGCCGGCGGTGACCGCCTCGATCCGGCGCACGCCCGAGCCCACGGAGCCCTCGCTGAGAATCGCGAACGGGCCGACCTCGGCTGTCGTCGTCACGTGCGTACCGCCGCACAGCTCCCGCGAGTAGCCGGGGATCTCGACCACCCGCACGACGTCGCCGTACTTCTCCCCGAAGAGCATCATCGCGCCGAGCCGCCGCGCCTCGTCGAGCGGCGTCTCGAAGATCGAGAGCCGGACGTTCTCGAAGACCTTCTCGTTGACGCGGCGCTCGACCTCGACGCGCTCGTCCGCGGTCAGGGCCGCGCCGTGGGTGAAGTCGAAGCGCAGCTTGTCGGGCCGCACCGCCGATCCGGCCTGGCGGACGTGGTCCCCGAGGACGTCCTGCAGCGCCTTGTGCAGGAGGTGCGTCGCCGTGTGGTTCGCCATCGTCGGGAAGCGGACGCCCCACGGCACGACGGCGCGGACGCGGTCGCCTACGGCGAAGCCGTCGCCCTCGAACGTCAGCACCTGGTCGTCCCCCACGCGGTCGGCGCGGGCGAGCTCGGCGCGCGCACCCGTCTCCTCGTGCTCGAGCCAGCCCGCGTCGGAGACCTGGCCGCCGCCCTCCGCATAGAACGGCGAGCGCTCCAGCTTCGCCTCGAAGCGGCCGTCGCCGAGGTCCACGAACGCAGTGATGGCAGTCAGCACGTCCGTCTCGGCGTCGCCGACGAACAGGGTCGGCGGTCCCTCGAGGGCGCCGCCGGCTCGTCCGTCGAGCGACGTGCCGGCGCGCGAGATCTCGCGGTGCTCCGCCATCGCGGCGCGGTAGCCGTCCACGTCGACCGGTTGACCTCGCTCCTCCGCGAGCTCGACCGTCAACTCGATCGGGAAGCCGTAGGTCGCTGCGAGCACGAACGCCTGCTCGCCGCTGATCGCGTCGGCGTCGGCGAGCTCCTCGACGAGCTTGAGCCCGCGCTCGAGCGTCTCGATGAAGCGCTCCTCCTCGGCCCGCACCACGCCGTCGATCTCCGCCGCCTGCACGCCGAGCTCGGGGTACGCGTCGCCCATCTGCTCGGCGACGACCGCCGTCAGCCGGTGCACGCGGTCCAGCCCGATGCGCTGCGCCTGCTGCACCGCGCGTCGGATGATCCGGCGCAGCACGTAGCCGCGGCCCTCGTTCGACGGCATGACGCCGTCGCCCACCAGGAAGGTCATGCCCCGGCCGTGGTCGGCGAGGATCCGGTGCGCCTTCGTCGCGGTGGGCGAGTCGCCGTACGCGACCCCGGACTCTGCGGCGATCCACCCCATGATCAGCTGGTAGCCGTCCGTGTCGTAGACCGACGGCACCTGCTGCAGGATCCGCGCACCTCGCTCGAGGCCCATGCCGGTGTCGATGTTCTGCTTCGGCAGGGGTGTCAACGACCGGTCGGGGTGGAGCTCGTACTCCATGAACACGAGGTTCCAGAACTCGAGGAAGCGCTCGCAGCGCGAGCAGCCGGGCAGGCAGTCGGGCGTGCCGCAGCCGACCTCGGCGCCCCAGTCGAAGTAGATCTCCGAGTCCGGCCCGCACGGCCCCGGCCCGCCGACCGACCAGAAGTTCTCCGACGACGGGAGCGGCACGATCCGCTCCGGTGGCATCCCGATGCGCTCCCAGAGGTCGATGGCGACCTGGTCGGGGCCGAGCTTCAGCTCCGGGTCGCCGGCGTGCACGCTGACCCAGACGCGCTCCCAGTCGAGCTGCATGCGCTCCCGGATGAACTCGGTCGCGTACTCGATCGCGCCCTCCTTGAAGTACTGGCCGAACGAGAAGTTGCCGAGCATCTCGAAGAAGGTGAGGTGGTACGTGTCGAGCCCGACCTCGTCGATGTCCGGCGTTCGAAAGACCTTCTGCACGGTCGCCGTGAGCGGTGCCGGGGGCGGCTCGAGGCCGAGGAAGAACGGCATCTGGGGCTGCATGCCGGCGCTCGTCAGCAGCGTCGAACGGTCGTCGGCGCGCGGGACGAGCGACGCCGAGGGTCGGCGCAGGTGGTCCTTCTCCTCGAAGAACGACAGGAAGCCCTCCCGCAGCTCGGCGGTCGTGCGCATGCGCCGATTGTAGGGGCGGGTCGCGCTAGGTCCGGACGCCGTCGAGCCAGTCGCCGACCAGCTCGCCCAGCGCCGGCCCGCCGTCGGCGATGAGGTCGTGGCCCCAGCCGTCGCAGAGCCGGACGTCAGCGTGCGGGATCGCGGCCTGGAACGCGGGCACTGCGGCCTCGTTCAGCCTGCGGGTCTCTTGCGGCTCCGTCGCCAGGAGGAGCAGCACCGGCACGCCTGCATCGGCGAGCACGGGCCAGCTCGCGCTCGGGCGCGTCCGGATGAGACCCTGCATGGCTGCCGCGCGCGCCTCCGCGCTGACGACGGGCTCGACGGAGCCGTCCGGGCGCTCACGGAAGCCCGGCTCTGCGCCCTGGAGGAGGGCGTCGGTGAGAGGCCGCCGGATCGCGCCCGCGAGCTCCTCGCGCAGCGCCTCGCGGCTCGGCAGCGGCGCCATGCGTGGCCGCACCTCCTCGATCCGCTCCTCGAGCGTGAAGTCCGCGTTCGAGCCCGGGACGTCGGCGTAGTCCAGGTGGCCGCTGTCGAGCAGGACGACCCCTGCGGCGCTCGAGGGCCGGTCGGCCGCGCCGTGCACGGCGACGACCCCTCCCCACGAATGCCCCATGAAAACGGGCTGCGCCAGCTCCAGGCGGTCGACGACACCCCACAGCAGCGATGAGAGCGAGTCGCCGTCGTAGCGCTCCGGCGGGAGGGCCGGCGAGCCACCGAAGCCGGGCCCGTCGATCGCGACGACGTGGCAGCCGTGGCTCTCGGTCAGCACCGGTGCGAGCTCGGTCGCCCAGGCGCCGGAGGCGACCAGGCCGAGCGCGTGCCAGAAGACGAGTGGTGAGCCCGTGCGCGCGCCCCACTCGCGAACGGCGATCCGCGCTCCGTCGACTTCGAGGTACGCCAGGCGGCCTGTTGCCGCCGATTGCTCGACGCTCACATACTTAGCGTACAGCTACGACGAGGAACGCGCGCGCGAGCCGACGTCCTCGTCGACCGCGATCTCCTGGCGGATCTTGTCGAGCGCGCGGCGGATGAGGCGCGAGACGTGCATCTGCGAGATGCCGACCTGCTGGGCGATCTGCGACTGCGTCAGCCCGTCGAAGAAGCGTAGGTGCAGGATCCGGCGCTCACGCTCGTCGAGCACGCGGAACCCCGGCGCGAGCACGGCCCGGTCCTCCGAGACCTCGTACTGGTGCTCCTCCGTGCCGAGCGACTCGAGCGGATCGAGCTCGTCGTCGTCGCCGCCGCCGGCCGACAGCGAGAGCGAGGTGTAGGCGCGGCCGCTCTCGAGTGCCTCCAGCACGGACTCCTCCTCGACGCCGGCCGCCTTCGCCAGCTCCGCCACGGTCGGAGAGCGCCCGAGCTGCACCGTCTGCTCCTCGATCAGGCGGGACAGCTGGACGTTCAGCTCCTGCAGCCCGCGCGGAACGCGCACCGCCCAGCCCTTGTCGCGGAAGTGTCGCTTGATCTCGCCGATGATGTTTGGCGTCGCGTAGGTCGTCAGCTCCACGCCACGGTCGAGGTCGAAGCGGTCGATCGCCTTGATCAGTCCGATGCAGCCGATCTGAACGAGATCCTCGAGCTGTTCGCCCCGGTAGCTGTAGCGGCGTGCGAGCGAGCGCACGAGCGACAGGTACTGCTCGATCAGCTGCTCCCGCGCCGCGAGATCCCCCTCTTCGTGGTACCGGCGGAGCAGGATCTTGTCCGACGCGCGCGGCACTAGCGGGCGAGCTCCTTGCGCAGCTCGACCCAGCACGACCCGTCCCGCTCGGCCAGGCTCACGGAGTCCACCGTGGTGTCGAGCAGGCGGCGCAGCCCGATGCCCCCGCCGGCCGCGACCGCGGTCAGCTCGGGCTCGATCCGCGCGCGGTCGAACGGCCCGATCGACGCGCGGATCGCGCCGTCGACCAGCTCGAAGCGGACGGTGACGTGCCCCTCTCCCTCGTCGTGCTCGAGCAGGCTTTCGAGCGCCAGCTGGAGGTCGTCGATCGTCTCGAGGGTCAGGTCGAGCCGTGACGCGATGCCGGCCAGCACGAGGTCGGCCACGGCACTGAACTCCCGCTCGCGCGGGATCGTGAGCACGATGTCCTGCACGCTACGGACCGTCGGCCCCGGCTCGCCGCAACTCTTCGGCGAGGTCCGCCTCGCGGCGCGCGGCGGCTTCCTTGCCGACGCGCTTCGCCTCGCTCCAGTCACGGGTGGCCTTCAGCTTCGACGCGCCGTGCGTGAGTCCGGCCGCCAGGCCGGAAACCTTCGTCACGGGCGTCCGGATGGCGTGCGTCACCGAGCGAACCGCGGTGTCGGCGCTGTCGGCCATGTCCACGGCGCTGTCGGTGACGCGATCCATCTTGTCCAGCTGGAGATTCACCCGATCCACCGTTCCCCCGGTCTTGGTGATCACGGGAAGCAGCTCCCGCTCCGTTCCCCGTATCAACGAGGAAAGGCGCGAGAAGGTTCCGCCCAGCCGGAAGAGCATGTAGGCCATCCCGAGACCGCTGAGGAGTAAGAAGGCGGCCAGGGCATACCGGGCGATATCGCCCGAGGTCGTTGCGAGCAGGCTCACGCGGCGATCCTAGTCCACCCCGACGACGCGTCCCGCACCGACGACGACGTCGCCGTCGTAGAGCGCGGCGGTCTGACCAGGGGCAACGGCCTCCGCGGGTTCGTCGAGGGTCAGCTCGAAGCCGTGCTCGGTGCGCTCGACAGCGGCCTCGACGGACGGCGAGCGGTACCGGAGCTTCGCGGCGGCGCGGTCGATCGGGACGTGGAGCCGGCCTCTCGCGACGACACGAGTCGTCGCGAGCGAGCGCCGCGGGCCGACGACGAGCGTGTTCGTCGGCGCGTCCGTGCGCAGCGCGTAGAGAGGCTCGTGCGCCGCCACGCCGATGCCACGGCGCTGGCCAGGCGTGTACCGCCACACACCGTCGTGGCGGCCGAGCTCCCGTCCGGACTCGTCCACGATCGGACCGTCCCGGGGCTCGAGGCCGTGTCGGGCGAGGAACCCGCGGTAGTCGCCGCCGGCGAGGAAGCACGCCTCCTGGCTCTCGCGGCGCTCGGCGACGGCGAGCCCGGCCGCAGCCGCCTCCGCACGTGTGGCCGCCTTGTCCTGGTCGCCGAGCGGGAACGCGATGCGGTCGAGCAGGGACGGATCGAGCGTGGCGAGCATGTACGACTGGTCCTTCGCGGGATCGGCGCCGCGCGCGAGCAGCCGCCGGCCGCGATGCTCGACCACGCGGGCGTAGTGCCCCGTGGCGAGCGTGGTGGCACCGGCTCGCCGCGCGAACGCGAGCAGCTCGGCAAACCGGAACGAGCCGTTGCAGCGGCTGCACGGGTTCGGTGTCTCGCCACGCTCGTAGGCTCGAACGAACGGCTCAACTACCGCGCGGCGAAACGGCTCCCGCAGGTCAAGCGTCACGTGCGGGACGCCGAGGGCATGACAGGTCTCGCGCGCAGCGATGACCGCCTCGGGCGAACAGCACGCTCGGTCGGCGTCCGGGCCGTCCGGATCGAGCCAGAGCCGAAGCGTCACGCCGATCGCATCCGGCGCGAAGCGGACGAGGGCGACGGCGCTGTCCACCCCGCCGCTCATCGCCACGGCGACTCGCCCGGGAGACGGCTCAGCGGCGAAGACCTGGCCGAGTGCGTTCGCAAGCGCGTCGGCGGCGAGCGTCTCCCCCGGGACGGCGGCGGCCTCGAGCAGCGTCAGCCCGGCGAGCGGTCGCGCAAGCCCGGGGGCGTCGGCGCCGACGATCCGGTCGCCGTCGACCGTGAGCCGAACGAGCGCGAACTCCTCGCCGCGGGCGGAATCTCCGACGACCTCGTGCATGCAGGCAGGCTAGCCGCCGGACCGGCGCTAGACCCGGACCGGCGCTACAGCCGGAGCGGCTGCGACCTGCCGAGCACGCGGCCGCGCGCGTCGACGGCCACCGCAACCGCCGTGCCGTCGCTCCGCGGGATCGGGAACGACGTCTCGAAGCTCCGCTTCGGCTTCGCGGCGACGACACGGCGCTCGCTCCGCGGCGCCCCGGCCTCGAGACGCCACTCCGCGACCTGCGTCGCGCCGTTCCAGCTCACGTATAGACGGCGGCGCCCGCGAGGACCGGCCGCGACCAGACGGGGCGCACGGTCGGGGCGCCCCTCCCACGGGAGCCGGAAGGCTCGGTAGTTCATGCCGCCGCGCGGCAGCCGCGCGTCGAAGTGGACGCCGCCGCCTGCGCGGAACTCGGTGACGTACGGCAGCCCGCCCCAGCCGACCACGACGTTGCCGTTCGGGAGCACCTGCGCGTTGCCCATGAAGGGCGACAGCAGCCGTCGAGGGTGCACGTACTCGCGCTCGAGGCGTGCGTACCGCTGCCGCCGGTCGAGGGCGATCACGAGCGCGCGGGAGTGCGGCCCGACCGGCGGCGCGGCGCTGTTGTCGTAGATGCTGATCATCCGACCTTCGTTCAGATGACGGGCGTCGTGCTGCCACGCGAAGCGCGTGCCGGGGCCCATCTGGAAGTCGCTGCGCTTGCCGCCCAGCCGCCACAGGACACGCCCGGTCTCGCTGTGCACCTTGTAGACGGCCCAGGTGTTCCGCGCGGAGATCAGGTAGTGCCCGTCCGCGTCGATGTCGACGGAGTTGATGTGGAAGTAGTCGTACGGGTGGCCGTCGTACGGGTTGTAGGCCTCGTTGACGGCCACGTGGTCGAAGCTGTTCCACTCGAACAGGACGCGCGCGCTCGGGATCGCAAGCTCCTGGACGATGCCGCTGATCGCCTTCGCCCTCGATGAGCCGCCGACGGACGACAGGTCGACCTCGCGGACCTCGTAGCTCGTGACGAGCGCCGTGTTCCGCCGCGTGATCGAGAACTCGTGCAGATCCGACTGCTTCCCCCCGCCGGCCGGGAGCCGCGCTATCTCACGGTACGACGAGTCCACGATCACGTGGTGCCCGACACCCAGGCCGCGCAGCGCACGACCCTGCCACCACGTCAGGACCGGCTCGCCCTTGTAGACCGCGGTGCGGAAGTTCATGACCGTGTCGGGTCGGGTCGGCCGGAACCAGACGACCTCCCCTTCCTCGTCGAGGATCAGCGCGCCTCGCTGGCCCGCTCCCGACGAGGGCGCGAGGAACAGGCAGCGGTCGGACGTGCCCGCCTTGAGCACGGTGAGCCTCGGCGGCCTGAGGTCCGGTCGCGAGCGGAACCTGCGGACGTCGTTCGGCGACCGTACCGCCGCCTCCGCCTCGTCGAGGCCGAGCAGGCCGAATGCGTCGAGGCCGACGCCGCCGAGCAGCGCAAGCCCGAGCGCGCCGCCTGCCGTCTGCCGTACGAACTCCGCGCGCGTCGCGCGTCTGTCGTCGGCGCTCGCCGGCGGGTCGACGTCGGGAACGATCAGCTCGGGCCGCAACGGAGAGATATGCGATGAAATCACACCGATCGACGGCTCGTCGAACCGCCCGGCGGAGAGAGGAAGGTGCCCTGACCCTGCCGCTTCATACGCTGGGTCGTAGCGAACCTGGTGAGACCAGGTGGGTGCCGTGCCGGCCGTCGGCGGATTAGGCCTAGACCGGACGCCGGCTCCCTCTACGTGAGTGTTGGTTCACGTTGAGTCCCAGCGCCACGCACAGGGTCGGGCACGCGGCACTGTACCGACCCTCGAGTCACTCGCGGACGGCGAAGCGCCAGCGCAGCTCCTGCGTGCCCTCGACGCCGAGCCGGGCAGCGAGCGCGGGTGTCAGCTCGAACTGCCGGGCCGCGGTCGACAGCCGGTTGTCCACGACCTCGGTCAGCACCTCCTGGTCGTCGAAGAGCAGGAAGAGCTTCGCGCCGCACGGCAGCACCGGGTGCGACACGCCCAGCGATGCATCGGTGAGCAGCGTCCCGCACGTCGTCCGCTGCGCGTCGCCGGGAAGGCCCCTCGACCCGGCCAGCGCGACGTACCAGCCGTCGTCCCCCTCCGCCGCCGGTGCGGGCGTCGGCACCGCCGCATCGTTCGCCTCGCCGTCGTCGCGCACGACTGCGAGCGCGACGAGCCCGGCCAGCAATGCAACTGCCGCCAGGCCGATGAGCCGCTGCAGGAGCGCCGGCGTCACGCCAGCATGATCACGATGCGGCCGGAGGTTGCGGCGTCGGGGGTGCCACGGCAAGACGGATGCCCAGCTCGCGCAGCTGTTCGTCCGTCACCTCCGACGGCGCGCCGCTCATCGGGTCGACGCCGGCCTGGTTCTTGGGGAATGCGATCACGTCGCGCAGGTTCTCCTCGCCCGCCAGCACCATCGTCATGCGATCGATGCCGAGTGCGATTCCGCCGTGCGGCGGCGCGCCCATCGCGAGCGCGTCGAGCAGGAAGCCGAACTTCGCCCGCTGCTCGTCTGGCCCGAGCGCGAGCAGCGCGAAGACCTGCGCCTGCAGCTCCGGCTCGTGGATCCGGAACGAGCCGCCGCCGAGCTCGTTGCCGTTGCAGATCAGGTCGTAGGCGTGCGCGAGCGCCTCGCCCGGCGCGTCGCCGAACCGCGCTTCCCAGTCTTTCGCCGGACGCGTGAACGGATGGTGCACGGCGCCCCAGCGCCCGGCGTCCTCGTCCCACTCGAACATCGGGAAGTCGGTGACCCACGCGAACCGGAACACCGAGTCGTCCACGAGCCCGAGCTCGCGGGCGAGCTGCGTACGGAGGGCGCCCAGCACGCGCGAGGTGAGCGGCCATTCGTCCGCGGCGAAGAGCAGCGTCGTGCCCGGCTCCGAGCGAAACGCCTCGAGCTCCGCCTCGGACAGGAACTTTGCGATCGGGGAGCGGACCTCGCCCTCCTCGTCGGTGACGAGGTACGCGAGGCCCTTGGCGCCCCACTCCTTCGCCACGTCCTCGAGTCGCTGGAGCTCGCTGCGGGAGTACGCCTGCGGCACGCGCAGGAAGCGCACCGCGGGAGCGTTCGCGAAGACGCCGAACTGCGACGACCGCGTCACCTCCGTCGCGTCCTCCAGCTCGAGGCCGTAGCGCAGGTCGGGCTTGTCCGAGCCGAAGCGCCGGTCGGCCTCGGCGAAGGTCAGCCTGGGCCACGGCGTCTCGACCTCGACGCCGATGCACTCCCGCCAGATCGCAGCGAACGTCTGCTCCATCAGCGCGAAGATGAGCTCCTCGTCGGGGAACGACATCTCGACGTCGAGCTGCGTGAGCTCCTGCACGCGGTCGGCGCGCAGGTCCTCGTCTCGGAAGCAGATCGCGATCTGGTAGTAGCGGTCGAAGCCGGCGACCATCGTCAGCTGCTTCAGGATCTGCGGGCTCTGCGGCAGCGCGTAGAAACGGCCGTTGTGCAGGCGGCTCGGGACGACGAAGTCGCGTGCGCCCTCGGGCGTCGGCTTGAAGAGGATCGGCGTCTGGATGTCGAGGAAGCCCGCCGCGTCCATCTCCCGCCGGATCACCGCGACCATCTGTGCACGCAGCCCGATGTTGCGCTGCAGCTTGTGGCGCCGCAGGTCGAGCCAGCGGTACCGGAGGCGGAGCGTCTCGTCGACGTTCTCCTCGTCGAGCTGGAACGGCAGCGCCGTCGAGCGCGACACGATGCGGAGGTCGTCGACCTGGAGCTCGACTTCCCCGGTCGGCATCTCCGGGTTCACGGTCTCCGGGTCGCGGGCGACCAGCTCCCCCTCGCCGCGAATCACGAACTCGTTGCGGAGCTCGTGCGCGACCGTTGCGGCCGCGGGCGAGCGCTCGGGATTCACGACGAGCTGGGTGATGCCCGTCCGGTCGCGCAGGTCGACGAACACGAGGCCGCCGTGGTCGCGCCGCCGGGCGACCCAGCCGGACAGCGCGAGGCGACGGCCGACGTGCTCCGGCCGAGCCTCGCCGCACATCAGGTCGCGCCATTCGCTCATCCCGACAGAGTGCCGACGATCGCGTCGTGGGCGAGCTGCTCGTCGGCGCGGCCGGCCCGTCGAAGCGTGGCGCCGCCGGCCGCCACCACCACCGTCGCCGCAGCACCGGTGCGGCCGGCCTGGGTCAGCTGGCCCTTGAGCGAGCGGCCGGCGAAGTCCGTGTCGCACGCGACGCCGCGCCGGCGCAGCTCGGCCATCCAGACGAGCACGTCGTCCCGCGGCGCGCCCGGCTCGACGACGAAGAACGCGTCGAGTGCGGGCGGCTCGACGTCCGTCCCCTCCCGCTCGACCGCCAACAGCAGCCGCTCGATTCCGGCTCCGAAGCCGATCCCCGGCGTTGCCGGGCCGCCGACCGCCTCGACCAGGCCGTCATACCTGCCTCCGCCGCAGATGGTCGAGTTGACATTCTCTTCGGGGCCGACGAACTCGAAGGTCGTCCGCGTGTAGTAGTCGAGCCCGCGCACGAGGGTCGGCACGACGACGTACGGAATGCCGTAGCGGTCGAGGTGGCGGCGAACCGCTGCGAAGTGCTCGCGGCAGGCGTCGCACAGCGAGTCGCCGATCGTCGGCGCGTCGGCGAGCGCAGCCTGCACCGCCTCGCTCTTCACGTCGAAGACCTGGAGCGGGCTCGTCGAGCGCTTGTGCCGTGCGTCCTCGTCGAGCGCGTCGGCGTTCGCATCGAGCCACTCGTTGAGGCGACGGACGTACGCCGGCCTACAGGCCTCGTCGCCGATCGAGTTGATGCGGAGCTCCCACTCGGTCACGCCGAGCCGGCGCAGAAGCTCCGCGTACAGCTGCAGCAGTTCGGCGTCGATGGCCGGATCGGCGGTGCCGATCGCCTCGACCGACCACTGCCAGTGCTCGCGGTAGCGGCCGCGGCCCGGGGCCCCGTAGCGGTACATCGGAGCGATCGTGTACGCCTTCACCGGCTGAGGCGCGCGGTGCAGCCCGTGCTCGACGTAGGCACGGGCGATCGGTGCGGTCCCCTCCGGGCGCAGCGTGAGCGAGCGGTCGCTCCGGTCGTTGAACGTGTACATCTCCTTGTTCACGACATCCGAGGCCTCGCCGGACGTCCGCCGGAACAGGCCGGTCTCCTCGAAGCCCGGGGTCTGGATGGGTCGCCAGCCGTAGAGGGCGGCGAGCTCCTCCATCGTGCTGACGAGGTGCCACCAGCGATGCTCGGACGGCAGGACGTCATGCGTCCCCCGCGGCGCCTGGAACGCACTCAAGAGGTACGGAGCTCCGAGAGAAACGGGTTCCGCGCGAGCTCGGCGCCGAGCGTCGTCGTCGGCCCGTGGCCGGGGTAGACGACCGTCTCCGGCGGGTAGCGGTCGATGAGCATGCGGATCGACGCGAGCAGCGTGTCCCAGTCCGAGCCCGGCAGGTCGGCGCGCCCCACCGAGCCGGCGAACAGCACGTCGCCCGAGAACAGGCAGCCGTCGGCGTAGTACGCGACGTGGGCAGGCGAGTGGCCGGGGACGTCGAGCACGTCGAACGACACGCCGGCCGTCTCGACCACGTCCCCTCCCGAGACGAGCACCTCGGGCGTGTGCGCACGGATCGAGACCGGAGCAGTCGCCCAGTACGCGGATGGATCCTCGAGCAGCTGCCGTTCGCCTTCGGGCATGTGCACCGGGGCGCTGGTGCCCTCGGCCAGCGCAGCTACGCCGACGAGGTGGTCCCAGTGGCCGTGCGTGACGAGGATCGCGGTGCAGCGCGCGCCCATGGAGGCCAGCCGCAGACGCAGCTCGGCGGGGTCGCCGCTCGGGTCGACGACGACCGCGTCGGCCGCGCCGCGCCCGGCGCGCACGAGGTAGCAGTTCGTCTGGATCGGCCCGAGCGGGAGCTGTTCGACCGTGAGCGTCACGGGCTCCGAGTCTATCCCGGCGCGATACGCTCTCTCCTACCGTGCGACGGTGGGATCTGACCTCGATCGACACCCCCGGTGGCACCCGGTCGCCGGTCGTCCTGCACTCGTCGGACGAAGTGCGGGCGGTGCTGATCGGGATCGAAGCCGGCCAGGAGCTCGGCGACCACCAAGTCAAGGAGCACGCCTGGTTGGTGGTGGTGGACGGCAGCGTGGAGGTCGAGGCCGACGGCGCCGTCGCGTCCGCCGGTCCCGGTTCCCTGCTCGCGTTCGCCCCCGACGAGCGCCATGCCGTCCGAAGCACGGCAGGCGCTCGCGTGTTGCTCATCCTGGCGCCCTGGCCGGGCGCAGGGCACTACCGCGGCGGCGGCGCCGGGCGCGCCGCGGTCGGCGCGTAGCTAGCGGCGCTCGAGCCGCTTCAACTGCGAGCGGTACGTCAGCCTGTCGATGCCGTAGCTGAACGGGATGAACACGGCCGCGTAGAAGAGGCTGACGAGCGCGGCGCTGGCGAGGTTCCGCTGGATGATGTAGAGGAAGATGAAGAAGAACGGCGCCATGACGAGCGCCCGGCGCGCGGAACGCTGCCAGGTCGGGGGCTTGGGCGCGTTCGCTCCGGTCGGGGCTCGCTTCCCCTTCCCGGCCTTGCCGTTGTCCTCCGAACGCCGTCCGCGGTCGCGGCGTGCCGGGGCCTCGTCCGGCTCGACCTCGACCTCGTTCCCGTGCTCGTCGACGTAGACAACTTCGTACTCGTGCCGCTTTGACTTTTCGCGGCGGCGGCGTTGCTTCCGTGTCGGCATCGCCGATTAGTATGCCGCCCCGCTCCAGGCGACCGTCCCGCGGCAGATCACGGCTCGCACGACGTCCCCGGCGAGGTGATAGGCGAGATGACGCCAGTCCGACGCGTCGACCAGGAGGACGTCGGCATCGAAGCCAGGGGCGAGCCGTCCGATGCTGTTCGCACGCCCGAGCACGTGCGCCGCGTTGACAGTGCACGCCACCAGCGCCTCGGCCGGCGTGAGCTTCAGCTGCGTGGCGGCCAGGGACATCGCGAGCGGCAGGCTCTCGCTGAAGGCGCTGCCCGGGTTGAAGTCCGTCGCGAGCGCCACGGCGGCACCCGCGTCGACGAGGTCCCGGCCCGGCGGCATCGGGCGTCCGAGGAAGAGCGCGCTCGTCGGGAGCAGCACTGCGCTGACGTCGCTTGCCGCCAGCGCGCGGACGCCGTCGCCACCGGTTGCCTCCAGATGGTCGACCGATCGCGCACCGAGCTCGATCGCCAGGGGGATCGCCCCCGATTCGGTGAACTGGTCGCCGTGCAGTCGGAGGACGAGGCCCGCATCCCTGCAGGCGCGTAGGTAGCGCTCCGCCTGACCTGCGTCGAACGCGCCGCGCTCGAGGAAGACGTCGGCCGCCTCCGCGATCGCGGCCGCCTCGGGGAGCACCTCGGCGAGCGCGAAGTCGAGGTACGCATCCGCGTCTGGCTGTTCGGGCGGAACGGCATGCGCGCCCAGCCAGGTCGGGACCCCACCCTCGCCCACGATCGCCTGCAGCTGGGCGAGCTCGGTGTCGCGGTCGAGCCCGTAGCCCGACTTGGCCTCCCACGTCGTCGTGCCCGCGCGAAGCATCCAGGCACGGTGCCGTGCGAGCGCGGCGCGCAGCCCTTCCTCGCCCGCCGCACGGGTCGCACGAACCGTCGACAGGATGCCGCCGCCCGCCGCGTGCAGCTCCTCGTAGCTCGCGCCGCCAGCGCGGAGGGAGAACTCCTCGACGCGATCGCCGGCGAAGCACGCATGGGTGTGGCAGTCCACGAGGCCTGGGACGGCGCTGGCGCCACGGCCGTCCACTTCGACGACCTCACCCTCGAGAGCCGGCAGGTCGCGCATGGGGCCGACGGCCTCGATGCGGCCGTTCGCGCAGAGCACGAAGCCGTTCTCGATGACGTCCACGCCGCCGAGCGCGCGTCCACGAAGCGGCGCGACGCCGCCGGCCGGCGTCGCGACCTGGGCGAGATCGTGAACGAGCAGACGGGACAGGGCTGCGACCTACTGCCTACCGCCGGGCGGCAAGAACGCGCTGGGTAGGTCGAGCCCGGCCGCGCGCGCGGCCTCGAGCGCATCGGGGTAGCCCGCGTCTGCATGTCGCATCACGCCGCTGCCCGGATCGGCTGTGAGCACGCGCTCGAGTCGCTCCGCGGCGTCGGCGCTGCCGTCGGCGAGCACGACCATCCCGGCATGGATGGAGTTGCCGATGCCGACGCCGCCGCCGTGGTGGACGCTCACCCACGTCGCGCCCGCGCTCGTGTTCAGCAGCGCGTTGAGGATCGGCCAGTCGGCGATCGCGTCCGAGCCATCCTGCATCGCTTCCGTCTCGCGGTACGGCGAGGCGACGGAGCCCGAGTCGAGGTGGTCGCGGCCGATCACGACCGGCGCCTGCACGGCCCCGGAGCGAACGAGCGCGTTGATGGCAAGCCCGGCCCGGGCGCGATCGCCCATCCCGAGCCAGCAGATGCGCGCAGGCAGCCCCTGGAACGCGACACGGTCCGATGCGAGCCCCAACCACCGCCCGAGCAGCTCGTCGTCGGGGAAGAGCCGCACGAGTTCGGCGTCAATCGCCGCGATGTCGGCCGGGTCGCCCGACAGGGCTGCCCAGCGGAAGGGGCCGACACCCCGACAGAAGAGCGGACGTATATAGGCCGGGACGAAGCCCGGGTATGTGAAGGCCTCCTCTACGCCACCTGCACGGGCCTCTCCTCTGAGGTTGTTGCCATAGTCGAAGACATAGCTGCCCGCGCGGACGTACTCCAGCAGCCCTTCCACGTGCGCGACGATTCCGGCACGGGTTCGTTGCAGATATGTCACAGGATCGGCGTCGCGGAGCTCCGCGGCAGCTTCGACGGTGAGCCCCGGCGGGATGTAGCCGGTCAGCGGATCGTGGGCCGCCGTCTGGTCGGTGACGAGATCGAATTGCTCTCCGCGGCGGGCGAGCTCGGGGACGATCTCGGCGGCGTTTCCGAGCAGTCCGACCGACAGTGGTCGGCGGTCGGCGGCCGCGGCACGGACGCGTGCGACGGCGTCATCGACGGACTCCGTGGCCTCGTCCAGGTAGCGGGTCTCGAGCCTGCGCGCGATCCGGGACGGGTCGACCTCGACGCAGAGGATGGCTGCGCCGGCCATCGTCGCAGCGAGCGGCTGCGCGCCGCCCATGCCGCCGAGCCCGGCCGTCAGGATCGTGCGGCCGGTCAGGTCGCCCGAGCCGAAGTGCGTCTCGCCGGCCGCGGCAAACGTCTGGTACGTCCCCTGCAGGATCCCCTGCGTACCGATGTAGATCCACGAGCCCGCCGTCATCTGGCCGAACATCGTCAGCCCCTCCGCCTCCAGCCTTCTGAACTCGTCCCAGGTCGCCCAGTGCGGCACGAGCAGCGAGTTCGCGATGAGCACGCGTGGGGCGGCCGGATGCGTCCGGAAGACGCCGACCGCCTTGCCGCTCTGGACGAGCAGCGTCTCGTCGTCACCGAGGCGAAGCAGCGTCGAGACGATCGTCCGCAGCGCCTCGTGTGACCGTGCTGCCCGGCCCGAGCCCCCGTACACGACCAGGTCCTCGGGGTGCTCGGCGACCTCGGCGTCCAGGTTGTTGAGCAGCATGCGCAGAGGTGCCTCGGTCTGCCACGAGCGCGCATTGAGCGTCGAGCCACGGGGCGCCCGGACGCGCGCCAGATCGCCGCACAGCGCCTCGACAGTCGCGTCGCGCGTGCCGGTCGCGCTCATTCGGGTGGGCGCCGCTCCGCGGCGTCCCGCGCCGCGATCCGCTGGTTGAACCGCCACCAGTTCCAGCCGGTGGCGACGACGAAGAACCCGGCCGCGACGAGCACCGCGGTCGTGACGTCGCCACCCGTGAGCCAGGCGATCAGCAGAATCAACCCGGCCAGCGCGCCGTTGACGATCGCGCTGTCGCGGTACGGATGCTTGGGCACCGGCGGCTCGCCGCCGCCACGGGGACGAAGGATCACTGCAGCGCACCCACCCGTTCCTCGACGGCCGCGACGAACGACCCGTCGCGGACCGCCGCCGCGACGCGCTCGATGTCCGCCGAGAGCGAGCGGTCGTCCTCGAGCCGGTCGGAGTGCGCCCGCACGGCGGCGCGGGCCGCCGCGACGCCTGCGCCGGGCTCGAGAGGGGCGAGGAACTCGACCGCCTGGGCGCCGGCGAGCAGCTCGATCGCCAGCGCACGCTCGACGTTGGCAATGACCACGAGCGCCTTCAGGCCTGCTGCATTGCCCATGGACACATGATCCTCCTGACCGGCGCTCGTCGGGATCGAGTCGACGCTTGCCGGATGGCAGAGCGCCTTGTTCTCGGACACGAGGGCTGCGGCCACGTACTGAGGGATCATGAAGCCCGAGTTGAGCCCGCCCTCGACGGTCAGGAACGGCGGCAGGCCCTCCGAGAGGCTGGGATTCACGAGTCGCTCGACGCGGCGCTCGGAGATGCTCGCCAGCTCCGCGACCGCCATGGCCAGCGCGTCCAGCGCGAACGCGAGCGGTTGGCCGTGGAAGTTGCCGTTCGACACGACCTGATCCTCGGCGATGAGCACGAGCGGGTTGTCCGTCGCGGCGTTCAGCTCGACCGCAACGGTCGACTCGACATAGTCGAGGAGGTCGCGCGACGCCCCGTGCACCTGCGGGGCACACCGCAGCGAGTAGGCGTCCTGCACCTTGTCGCACCACCGGTGGGACTCGATGATCGCCGAGCCTTCGAGCAGCGTCCGGATGTTCGACGCCGAGATGCCCTGCCCGCGCAACGGACGCGCCTCGTGGATCGCCGCCATAAAGCTCGTCCTCGAGCCCTGCAGCGCCTCGAGCGATAGTGCGCACGCGATGTCAGCGGCGGCCGCAAGCCGCCGCGCACGGACGACGCCGAGCGCGCACATCGCAGCCATGAACTGCGTGCCGTTGATCAGCGACAGGCCCTCCTTCGGCGCGAGCGCGATCGGCTCGACACCGACCGTCGCAAGCGCTTCCCCGCCGGGAAGGAGCTCGCCGTCGACCCAGGCCACGCCCTCGCCGACGAGCGGGAGCGCGAGGTGTGCGAGCGGAGCGAGGTCGCCGCTCGCGCCGACCGAGCCCCGCGACGGGACCGACGGCAGCACGCCGCGGTTGAGACAGGCGACGAGCAGCTCCACGAGCTCGACGCGCGCGCCGGAGAACCCCTTTGCGAGAGCGTTGGCACGGAGCAGCATGGCCGCCCGCACGACCTCGGGCGGATACGGCTCTCCGACGCCGCAGGCGTGGCTGCGCAGCAGTCGGAGCTGGAGCTCGCCGGCGAGCTCGTCGGGGATCGTCCTCGACACGAACCGGCCGAACCCGGTGTTCACCCCGTAGGTGTGCTCGCCGTGTGCGGTCCGCTCCACGACGGCTCGCGCAGCGCGCATCCGCGTCCGCGCCTCGTCGGCGAGCGCCGCCTCGTTGCCCTCGACCGCGACCGCCCAGACGTCGTCGAGCGTCAGGTCGTCGCCGGTCAGGAGCAGCGTGTCGACCACGTCGCGAGTCTAGCCCTGCGGCGTTCTAGCCTCCCCCGGGGGCCTTCGGCCCTCGCCCCCGGTTGTGACGGTACCGGCCAAAACCGCACGCATCTCCAACGACCTGTGCCGGGGGCGTGCCGATCACTCCACATCCAGCAGACGCAGCTCGACCAGCCGGGACGCGGCGAAGCCCGCGATCCGGAGCTGGGCGCCGGCGGCGGCCGCCGCCGCTCCTGCCGGCATCAAGCCGACGAGCTCGGACCCCGCGACCTCGATGCCACGCGCGGCCGCCTCGGTCGCCACGCGTGTCGACGATCTCGTGGAGAGCAGCCGCTTCCCAGTCCTCGACGTTCATGCTCACCTGGACGACGCCTGCGGTCGGGAGCTCCAACCCGAGCGCGCGCACACCGGGAAAGCCGCCGCCGGTCTCGCGCACGGCCGCGGCAATCGACCGCGCAGCCTCCAGGTCGTCCGAGCGCAGGTTGACGTTGAACGCGATCAACGGGCGTCGAGCGCCGACGATCACGGCCCCGGCCGACGGATCGAGGGCCGCCGGGCCGAAGTCCTGCTCGAGCTCCGCGTCGCTCAGCCGGCGTGAGAGCTCCTCGGTTCCACCCCGGCGGAAGAACGCCGGGCCACGCCCGTCGCCCACCTCGCCGTAGAGGAAGACGGGCAGGCCGAGCTCGTCGCCGACGCGCCTGCCGAGCTCCAGCGCCGCAGCTCGAGCCCTCGGCATGTCGTCGGGGCGCAACGGCACCAGCGGCACGACGTCCGCTGCACCGACTCTCGGGTGAGCGCCTCGATGCCGGCGCAGGTCGATCCGCTCGCGGGCTGCTGCGATCCCCTCGAGCAGCGCTTCGACGAGCTCCGCGTCCCGGGCGACGAGCGTGTACACGGAGCGGTTGTGATCGGGGTCGGTGTGGACGTCGAGCAGCCGCGCCCGCCGTTCGAACGCCGCGCCGATGGCTTCCACGACCTCGGCGTCGCATCCCTCCGAGACGTTCGGGACGGCTTCGAGCGGGAGCTCCACGCGCTGAGTCTAGGGCGGCTCCTAGCATGCTCCCGCCCGTGAGCGTCCGCCGGAGCCGCTACCGCAGTCTCGTCTCGCTGCAACGCGACAACCGCCGCTGCCGATCCTGCGCCGAGGCCGGCTATCCGCTCGACTCCGGTCCCGTGTTCGAGGGACGGCCGGGACAACTGGCGTACATCCTCGGACAGGCCCCGGGCATCGTGGAGGGCATCGAGCGCCGCCCGTGGCGTGGCCGGGCAGGCCAGACGCTCCGCCGCTGGCTCGAGCTCGACGAGACGGCGTTCTACGAGACCTTCTACTGCGCGTCCGTCACTCGCTGCGATCCCGGACGTGCGCCGAGCGGCCGTGGCGACCGGACGCCGACGCCCGCAGAGCAGCAGCTCTGTGCGTTCTGGCGCGACTGGGAGCTCGCGCTGCTGCGGCCGCCGCTGATCCTCACGGTCGGCGGCCTGGCGCTTCGCCAGCTGCTGGGCCTGACAAGCGTGACGGCGGCCGTGGGCATGACGTTCCGCCACCGCGACGCGACGGTCGTTCCCCTTCCGCACCCGTCGGGCGCCAGCGGCTGGCTCAACAGCGTCGCGAACCGCGAGCAGCTCGCGATCGCGATCGGGCTCGTCCACGCCGAGCTCGGACGGCTACGCACGCCCAGCTGACGGTCCAGCGCACTCCGGTAGCCGCGCGCGCTGACCGGGACTGTGGCCGGACGCTGGCGCTTCAGGCCCTGTCCGTTGCGGACATCGCCCCTGGGCCGCCGACCTCCTCCCCACGCCTCGAGCCTACTGTCGTATTCCGCACGCAGGTGTGCCCGATCCGTGCCGATTTCGTTGCGACCTCGGCCGCTAGCCTGCTTTCGTGAGCGCCCCGTATCGCCGCACATTCGTCCGACTGCTCGGCTTCCTACGCCCGTACCGGGCGTCGCTCATCGTCTCGACCGTGCTCGCCGTCGCGTCGCAGGGAGCGGCGATCGCGGCCATCGTGCTGACGGGCGCCGTCATCAACGAGCTCGAGGGCGAGGGCCGCGGCAACCGGATCGCAGTCCTGATCGCGCTGATCGTCGCCGTCGGCATCGCGAAGGCGCTGTTCATGGTCGGCCGCCGCTTCATCTCCGGCCGGCAGGCGCTCGGCGTCGAGTACGACATGCGCGACGACCTCTACGGCCATCTCGTCAGGTTGAGCTTCGGCTTCTACGACCGGCACCAGACGGGCCAGCTGATGTCACGGGCGACGGTCGACCTGCAGGCCGTCCGCTTCTTCCTCGGCTACGGCCTCATCTTCTTCGCCCAGCACCTGATCACGATCACCGCGGTGACGGTGGTGCTCTTTGTCATCGACTGGCGTCTCGCCCTGATTGCAGTCGCCATCACGCCGCTGCTCGTCCTGTCCGCCTACCGCTACAGCCACATCGCGCACCCGGTGCTGCGCGACGTCCAGCAGCGGCTCGGCGAGGTCGCGACGGTCGCCGAGGAGTCGATCGTCGGCGTGCACGTCGTCAAGTCCTTCGCGCAGGAGGAGCGGCGGGCCGAGCGGTTCCGAGACGCGGTCGACGCCGTCTTCCACGAGAGCCTGCGGGCGAACCGCCAGCGTGCGCTGTACGTCCCGCTGCTCAGCTTCCTGCCGCTCGTCGCGCAGGGGGTCGTCCTGCTCGCGGCCGGGCGAATGGTCGTGAGCGGGTCGCTGACGATCGGCGCGTTCTTCACGTTCAACCTGCTGCTCGCGATGCTCGTCATGCCACTCCGGATGCTCGGCATGTGGATCGGGCAGGCACAGCGCGCGACCGCCTCCGGTGAGCGCATCTTCGACGTCCTCGACGAGCCCGAGGGCATCGCCGACCGCTCCGGAGCCCGTCCGCTGCCGGGCGGCGACGGCGCCATCCGCTTCGACCGCTTGTCGTTCGGCTACGAGCCCGGCCGTCCCGTGCTCGAGGACGTCGACCTCGAGATTCCGGCCGGCCACACGCTGGCGCTCATCGGTCACACGGGCTCCGGGAAGACGACGCTCGCGTCGCTCGTGCCCCGCTTCTACGACGCCACGGCCGGCCGCGTGCTCGTCGACGGCGTCGACGTGCGCGACGTCACGCGCCGCTCGCTCAGGCGGGAGATCGGCGTCATCTCGCAGGATCCCTTCCTCTTCTCCGCCTCGGTCCGGGACAACATCGCCTTCGGCCTGCCCGACGCGCCGGCCGAGGCGGTCGTGGCCGCCGCACGCGCCGCGCAGGCGCACGAGTTCGTCGAGGAGCTGCCGAGCGGCTACGACACCGTCATCGGCGAGCGGGGGATCACGCTCTCCGGCGGCCAGCGCCAGCGGATCGCGATCGCCCGCGCACTCCTCATCGACCCGCGGATCCTGATCCTCGACGACGCCACCGCGTCCGTCGACGCGACCACGGAGGCGCTCATCCGCGAAGGCCTGCGTGAGGCCATGCGCGGCCGGACGACGATCATCATCGCCCACCGGCTGTCGACGATCGCGCTCGCGGACGAGATCGTCGTGCTCGAACGCGGGCGCGTTGCCGCGCGTGGCACGCAGGGCGAGCTGCTCGAGTCGAGCCCGGTCTTCCGGGAGTTCCACGAGCACGGGCTGCTCGGGGGCCTGGAGGCCACGGCGTGAGGATCTGGCAGGCCGGGTCATCCCTTCTCGACGAGCGCGGCGCACAGGTGCACGACTGGTCGTGGCGACGCAGCCGCCGCCGGCTCGGCATGCTCGTGCGGCTGGCGCAGCCGTACAAGGCTCGGACGGCCATAGCCGTCGCAACGCTGATCGCCTTCACGCTCGTCGCGCTCGCGCCGCCGTACCTCGCCAAGCTCGCCGTCGACCGGGGCATCACCGACGGCGACCTCCAGGCGCTGACCTGGATCGTCGCCCTCTTCCTGCTCGCGGGCGTCGCGACGTTCGCCCTCTCGGGCGTCCAGACCTACTTCACGGGCTGGGTCGGCGAGCGCGTCCTTGCCGACCTCCGCGACCGGCTCTTCCGCCATCTGCAGCGCCTGTCGCTCGGCTTCTACGAGCGCAACCGGACGGGCGTGATCGTGAGCCGCATCACGAACGACGTCGAGGCCCTCGACCAGCTCGTCACGGACGGCGTCACGAGCCTCGTCCAGAACACGCTGCTCCTGCTGGGAACGGCGGTCGTGCTGTTCCTGCTCGACTGGCGCCTCGCGCTGGCGACCCTCGTCGTGCTGCCGCTGATGGCGCTCGCGACCGCCTGGTTCCGCGTGCGCTCGAACCGCGCCTACCGGCGCGTGCGGGAGCGCCTGGGACTCGTGACGGCATCGCTCGCGGAGGACATCTCCGGCATGCGCGTCGTCCAGTCGTTCACCCGCGAGCCCGAGAACCAGCGCAGCTTCCGGGGCGTCAACGAGCGCTACCGCGAGTCGAACCACGAGACCGTGATCCTCAACGGCCTCTACTTCCCCGCGGTCGACTTCCTGTCCTCGATCGCGACCGCGATCGTGCTCGGCTACGGCGGCTGGCTCGTGCTCGAGGACGAGGTGACGGTCGGCACGCTCCTCGCCTTCACGCTCTACCTGTCGAACTTCTTCGACCCGGTGCAGCAGCTCTCGCAGCTCTACAACACGTTCCTGTCGGCCGTCGCGGCGATGGACAAGATCATCGAGGTGCTCGACGAGGAGCCGGAGACCGTCGACCGGCCCGACGCAGCGGACCTGCCGCGGATCGCCGGCCACGTCCACTTCGACGACGTTCGGTTCGGCTACGGCGACGGCCCGGAGGTGCTGCACGGCATCGAGCTCGACGTGCCGGCCGGCACCACGGTGGCGCTCGTCGGTCACACGGGCGCCGGCAAGTCGACGATCGCGAAGCTGCTGGCGCGCTTCTACGACCCGCGCGAGGGACGCATCGCGATCGACGGGCACGACCTGCGCGACGTCACGCAGCAGTCCCTGCGCCGCCAGCTCGGCATCGTGCCGCAGGAGGGCTTCCTCTTCGGTGGGACGGCCGCGCAGAACATCGCCTTCGGTCGGCCCGACGCACCGCGTGACGAAGTCGAGGCGGCGGCGCGTGCGGTCGGCGCCCACGCGTTCGTCGAGCGGTTGCCTGACGGCTACGACACCGAGCTCGGCGAGCGCGGCTTCCGGCTGTCGCTCGGCCAGCGGCAGCTCGTCGCCTTCGCGCGGGCACTGCTGGCCGACCCGCGGATCCTGATCCTGGACGAGGCAACCTCGTCGGTGGACATCGCCACGGAGCGCCAGATCGAACGCGCGCTACGCAGGCTGCTCGCGGGCCGCACGGCGTTCGTGATCGCCCATCGGCTGTCGACGATCCGCGATGCGGACCGCATCGTCGTGCTGGAGCACGGCCGCGTCGTCGAGCAGGGCACGCACGACGAGCTGATCGCCATGCGCGGCCGCTACACGAGCCTGTACGGCGACTGGGCCGCAGACGTGGCCTGAGCGCCGCGTGAGCGCCGCGTGAGGCGCCCGTTACCCGGTCGAGCGACCCTCCAGGCAACGAAGGGAGGGAAGGCAGTGCAGATCCTCGACGCACAGACCAGCACGCGGCTCGCCCACGAGCGGCACCAGCAGCTGGCGAGCGACTTCGCCGCGGGCACCATGCGGCAGTCGTCCCGGCGCCGCCGCGCCGCCCGCCGCCGCCGGCAGCTGCTCGCAGCCCTGCGGCCGCGCGCCACGTGAGCGCACGACTGGCCGGGGAATGCACTGCGATTCCCCGGCCGTTACCGTTCATCGCGTGAGCGACACCGAGCCGCACGAGCTCGACGAGGAGACCGAGCACCGCATCGACGAGCCCGTGCCGGCCGAGGCGCTCCGCGAGACACGGCTGACGCCTGCGCAGGCCGTCGAGGCGATGCGGATCAACGTCCCGGTGCGCGGCAACCGGACGCTCCGGCGGCTGCTCGAGCGTGCGAACGAGGATCGCCAGCTCAAGGGCTGGTGGCACGTCGCGAACGTGAACGCCGTCGTTCGCCTGGAGATCAACGACCACTCCTGGGTGCACATCCAGATCGTCGCCAACATCGCGCTCAAGCTCCTCCGGCAGCTGATGAAGCACGGCGTCGAGCCGTCGCTCGTCCGCGACTACGGGATGACGCGGGAGGACGCCGAGGTGGTCGTCACGCTCTCCGCGCTCATGCACTGCGTCGGCATGTCCGTCCACCGGCACCACCACGAGGACTTCAGCCTCTTCCTCGCCGAGCCGAAGATGCGGGAGCTGCTCGACGGGCTCTACGAGGAGCCTGACCTCACGGTCATCGTCTCCGAGGTGCTGCAGGCGATCACGAGCCACCGCGCCGACGGCCAGCCGCTCGCGCTCGAGGCCGGCCTGCTCCGCGTTGCCGACGCGCTCGACATGGCGAAGGGGCGCTCGCGCATCCCGTTCGAGAAGGGATCGGTGTCGATGCACTCCCTGTCGGCCGCCGCGATCGAGGAGGTGCGGATCGAGGACGGCGTCGAGAAGCCCGTCAAGATCGAGATCGTGATGAACAACTCGTCCGGCCTCTACCAGGTCGACGGGTTGCTGAAGGCAAAGCTCCGAGGGTCGGGCCTCGAGCCCTATGTCGAGGTGATCGCCCACATCGACACCGAGGCCGAGAAGCGCCTCGTGCCGGTCTACAAGCTCGAGACCTGACGAATCGGTCGGCTACAATCGGCCGCCGAACCGTTGCGGGATCGTCTAACGGTAGGACGCCTGACTCTGGATCAGGAAGTTGGGGTTCGAATCCCTGTCCCGCAGTCCCGAGGCCAGGCGCAGGGGCCTTGTTCGTGTCGCTGAGCGGGACAACGCTCGTGACGCGACCTTTGGCGTTTTGTAAGGCTTTCGACTGGCGCGTGTGACGCCTCGCTAGCGTGGGCACCGTCCTGACAGACAGCGGCACCTCCACTGCCGTGGAGGGCTGCGGCCCCTGTCCCCGATCAGGAGGATCCCCTGAAGACCGTGATCCTGGGCCTGACCGCCCTCGTGCTCGCGATGCCGGCCGCGGCTGACGTCGACGCGCGATCCGCCGGGACGCCGGGGCTCGACGCGCGACTCGAGCAGCCTCGGTGGACGACGCTCGAGCTCATGAGCAGGCATCGCGCCCACGAGGCACGCGAGCGGCGCGCGCTGGCCGCCCGCCTGCGCAGGTCGTCGCCGCTGCACGCCATTCGCGCCGTGTTCGGGCGCGACGCGGAGGAGGCGCTGGCGGTCGCGCGCTGCGAGTCGCGGCTGTCCGTGCAGGCGCGGAACGGCCAGTACCTCGGCCTCTTCCAGATGGGCGAGTTCGCGCGCTCGCGCTACGGTCACGGGCCGACCGCCTATCAGCAGGCGCGGCCGCGCACCGGTACTTCGTCGACTCCGGCCGCAGCTGGGACCCCTGGTCCTGCGAGCCCTGGTAGACCCGCGCGGGTTCCGCCTGGCCGCGTGACGTGCTACACAGGCGCGGTGTCGTTCTTCCGCCGCCGCGAGAAGGTCCGCCCGTTCGACGAGGCAACGGCCTATGCCCGTCTGCACGGCGAGCGCGACACGCTCGTCCGCGTCGTCGAGCTGCCGCCGCGCCGCAAGCGCTACGGCGAGCTGCTCGCAAGCGGCGAGACGATCCGTCGCGGCTTCGAGGAGCGTCTCGACGCCCGGGAGCCCGAGGAGCTCTAGGAGCTCACGCGCGCGGCATCGCGTCGACGCGGTCGATCCAGGCGTCGAGCCGGGGATAGCTTCCCGAGCGCTGCCGGTCCCGGAGCAGCTCGTGGAAGAGGTGCGGGTCGCCCTCGTCCCACACCGTGCGGTACTTGAGGAACGGGAACGCCGTCGCGTCGGCGATCCCGAACGAGTCGCTCATCAGGAAGTCGCGTGCGGCGAGCAGGGCCTCGAACCGGGGCAGCGCGGCCGTGACCCGGCCACCCAGCTCCTCGACGCGGGACTCGTCCGGCGCCGGCTTGGTGACCTCGTCGTGCAGAAGATTCGGCGCCCGCTTCCAGGTGAGGTTGAACCAGTCGAGAAAGATCTCGACCTCGGTCCGCCGCGCCGAGTCGCGCGGGAAGAGCGGCGGGTCGGGCTGCCGCTCATCGAGGTAGGCCAGGATGAGCGGCGAGTCCGCGATCGTGACGTCACCGTCGACGAGCACGGGGACGAGAGGCTGGCCGCTCACCTCCTCGACGAGGCGCCGGTCGTCGTACGGCACCTCGACGTAATCGGCCTCGAGCCCCTTGTGGGCGAGGGCCAGCGCGACGCGTTCGACGTTCGTCGAGTACGGCGTGCTGTAGACGCGGAGCACCGGCGGACCAGCACCTCCCCGAGGGACTTCTTCGCGAGGTCGGGCACGAACGCGTCGTCGGCCGGATAGCCAACCGGGATCACGCAGAACGCCCGCTCGTTCGTGGGACGTCCGAGGAGCTCGCGCAGGAACCCCATCGGGCTCGGCGTGTGCGTGAGCGTCGCCAGCCCCGCGTGGTGAAACGCCGCGAGCAGCAGCCCGACCGCAATGCCGACCGACTCCCGCACGTAGTAGTGCTTCACCTTCGAGCCATCCGCCCGGACGCCGTAGGGCTGCTCGAAGACGACGATCACGTAGGGAGCGTCCTCGAGGTGCGGCTTGTGCCGGTCGGTCCCGAGCGGCTGCAGCGCCTCGATCCACTCCGGCGACATCCGGCCCTCGTAGTTGCGCCGCTCCTCGTGCTCGGCAGCCGAGCGGATGACTCGCTTCGTCTCGGGATCCGACACGACGACGAACGTCCACGGCTGCTGGTTCGCGCCCGACGGAGCAGTCGCCGCTGCCGCCACGGCGTTCTCGACGAGCTGCCACGGGACGGGTGCCGTCGAGTAATGCCGGACCGTGCGCCGCCGCCGCATCGACTCGAGGAACGCGCGTGAGCCTGCCAGCTGCAGCTCCTCGGAGAGGCGCTCGAACTCGAGCGGAACGAACCGGGGCTCCACCCTTCGACGCTACCAGCGACGGCGCGCCGCGCTGCTTAGGGGCACCGCTCGGGAGGCGAGAACACGGCGAGCGCTTCGCTACACTCCCCGCTCCACGACGGCCCATTCGTCTAGTGGCCTAGGACACCGCCCTCTCACGGCGGCGGCACGGGTTCGAATCCCGTATGGGCCTTCTTGAAGCCTCGCCATCTGCGAGGCTCTTCTCTTTTTGGCTTGGTTGCACAGATTCGACGGGGTCGGTCGTGTACGTCTCCCCACGGCGAAGCTCAAACGGTGGTGTCACTGTCAGAAAACCCTGGCGGATTCGAACCCTCCGATCCGAGGCGTAGACTCGCCGGCGTGGCGAGCTCGGGTCGAGCGCCGCGCCGTCGACGCGGTCTTCGCCGCTCTCCCGGTCGTGCGACTCCCGGGCTACGCACGACCACTGATCCGCGAGGCCGATTACCTCGGGCTCCTCGAGGAGAACTCCTACGCCGACGACAGGATCCGGCCGTGAGATCGCCAGCTAGCGCGAGCGTCACCGGCACCCCCACGACGTTCCGCTCGTGTGACGATGCGGTCAAGACTGAGTCAATGAGCGCCCAGGCCGCTGACCTCATCGAGACAAACTTCGTCGAGTTCCTACTGTCGATGGGGAGAGCTGGCGGCGCTGTCGAACGGCTTGACGACGAGATCGCGTGGACGATCGGGGGTTCGCCGATCGGGTACCACAACGCGGTTGTCCGATGCACCTTCTCCCTCCTGGCGCCTTGACCGCTAGCGCCTTCTCGCGAACCACCGCCCGAATGTTGAGCATCGCCCGAAACGCTTGCCGGGCTAGCTTCGGGTGACATTCGCGAACGGACGCCCAGGCACCTCGCGGGGTTTGAGAAAGTGCACGCGTGCCCGAGGACTACTTCGGTGAGCACGTGGCCGAGCGCTTTGACGAGCGGTACGCCCACAAGGCCACCCCGGACGTCGTTGACCCTATCGTCGCCTTTCTTGTGGATCTTGCTCGCGGCGGTGCAGCGCTTGAGCTAGGCGTCGGCACCGGGCGGATCGCCTTGCCGCTTGCGGAGCGCGGTGTGCGCGTGCACGGGATCGATCTTTCGGAGGCGATGGTCGCACGGTTGCGTGCGAAGCCGGGTGCGGAGCAGGTTGCCGTGACCATCGGGGACTTCGCCTCGACGACAGTTCAGGGGACATTCGCGGTCGTCTACCTCGTCGCGAACACGATCATGAACCTGACGACGCAGGACGAGCAGGTGCAGTGCTTTCGCAACGCCGCAGCGCATCTCGAGCCGAACGGTTGCTTTGTCATCGAGGTACTCGTGCCGCGACTGCAGCGCCTTCCGCCCGGTGAGTCATTCCAGCCGTTCGACGTGGGGCCGACGCATCTCGGCTTCGACGAGTACGACGTTGTTCGGCAGGGCCTGGTGTCGCATCACTACTGGATCGAGGACGGCAAGGTCGAGGTCTTCTCGCCACCGTTTCGATACGTGTGGCCGGCGGAGCTCGACCTCATGGCGCAGCTCGCGGGGATGACGCTGCGTGAGCGCTGGAGCGGTTGGAAGAAGGAGCCATTCACCGGCGACAGTCCTACACACGTCTCTGTCTGGGAAAAGCCGGCAGTCCAAGCCCAAGAGGCCTGACGTTCCTGAACGCTCGGGTTGTCAGGCGTTTCGCCCGGGCGCACGCGGCGCCTGCGGTGGGCGGCGCGATGTGCCGCGGGCTAACCTCGCGTGGGTGGCGACGTTCGCGCTCATCCACGGCGGCGGCGGGAGCGCCTGGGACTGGCACCTGGTCGCGCCGGAGCTGCGCAAGCTCGGGCACGACCCGGTCGCCGTCGATCTCCCGAGCGACGACGAGTCGGCCGGCTGGCGGGAGTACGCCGACGCCGTCGTCCAAGCTGTCGGCGACCGCGGCGATGTCGTGGTCGTGGGCCACTCGCTCGGCGGCTTTACCGCGCCGCTCGTGTGCGTCCGCATCCCGGTCGACCTGCTCGTCCTCGTCGCGGCGATGATCCCGTCGCCCGGGGAGCTCTTCGCGGACTGGTGGACGAACACCGGCTACGAGGAGAGCGGCTACGACGACGTCTTCTACCACGACGTCCCTCCCCAGCTCGCAGCCGAAGCGAGGCTGCGAGAACGAGACGAGTCCTCGCGGGCGCTGCGAGAGTCATGGCCTCTCGAGTCCTGGCCGGACGTGCCGACGAGGTATCTGTTGTGCCGCGACGACCGCATGTTCCCGGCGGCGTGGGCGCGTCGCCACGCCCGCGAGCGTCTCGACATCGACGCCGACGAGATGGACGGCGGCCACTACATCTCACTCAGCCGACCGCGTGAGCTCGCCGGCCGACTCGTCGCCTACGCGGCCGGAACTGCGTGACCTAGCGCGTCAGTCGATCGGGCGCTCCTCCGACGGCGGAAGCTGGCCAATCGTCCCGCAGGCCGGGCATCTGAAGCGGCGATTGACGTCCGCGACGGCGAGGCGGTTGCCGGTCCGCGTCTCGCCTGAGGCGATGTGCGCCGTGAACTCGAGCTCGCCGTCCGGCCCGAGCCCGTCGGCGAGGTCTTTGGAGGTCTCCGGCGGCATGACGACGACGAGTGTCTCGCAACGCGTGCAGCTGACGCCGACGTTCACGCTGTCCATTGTCCCACTGCAGAGGCCGGAATTGGGCCCGGGGCGCTAGCGGGCCATTCGGCGTCGATGCCGATACCTTGTCTGCAGATGACTCGTCCACGGCATCCTTGGCCCCGTGCTCCTCGCGTGCCTGCTGGCGCTTGGCCTGTCGGGAGCGATCGCCGGCAGCGGATCGGCGGCGGCGCCGAGTCGGAGCTTCTACGTCTCGCCGAGCGGCAGCGACAGCGGCCCCGGCACGCTCCAGCGTCCGTGGCGCACGGTCAGGCGCGGTCTCGCGTCGTTGCAGCCGGGCCGCCGGCTCGTGCTGCGCGCGGGAACCTACGCAGAGCGCCTCGAGGTTGCCCGCGGCGGAACGGCGTCGTCGCCGGTGCAGATCGTCGCGCACGCCGGGGAGCGACCCGTGATCGCCGGCCGGCTGAAGGTGATCGCCGACCACGTTCGAGTCTCGGGGCTCGTGCTCGACGGCGCCGGCTCCGGTGCGTACGACTCGGCGCTGTACGTGGCGGGCGCCAAGGACGTCGAGATCAGCGCGTGCGAGATCCGCAACGCCGTCGGCTCGGGAGTGTTCGTCGGCGACGACGGCGCGCCGAGCCGGGACGTCCGGCTGTTCCGCAACTGGATCCACGACAACGGCAAGGACGATTTCCACGACCACGCGATCTACTGGGCCCAGGGCGCGGGCGGCATCATCGGCAACAACGTGATCGAGCGGAACGCCGGCTTCGGCATCCATCTCTACCCGGACGCGGACGGCGTGCTCGTCACGCAGAACACCGTCACCGGGAGCGGGCGCTCGGGCGTCATCGTCGCGGGCGACAAGGACGCCTCCTCCGACCGGAACCTGATCGTCAACAACATCAGCGCCTTCAACGGCGAGCTGGGCGTCCGCAGCTCCTGGGACGGGCCGACGGGCTCGGGCAACGTCGTCCGCAACAACGTCATCTTCGGCAACGTCGCGGGTGACCGGCCGGTCGGCGAGTACGCCGCCGGGCTGGACGTGCGGCCGAACCGGATCGCGAATCCGCAGTTCGTCAGCAGAGGCTCCCACAACTACCGGCTCCTGCCGTCGAGCCCGGCCCGCGACAAGGCCGTCGCGCAGTACTCGCTCCAACGCGACTTCAGCGGTCGCAAGCGGCCACAGGGCGCCGGACCGGACATCGGCGCGCACGAGCGCTGACGCCGCTCGCACCGGACCTCCGGCGGGAAGGCATGCCCGTCCACCCCACTCGATCCGGGGCGAGCGGTCGCCACCGGAGGCGCCGCCGCACCGGCGGCCCCGCCGACCGCGCACGGCGACTGCGACTCGAACTACGCCGGCGGCTGCGTACCGCCCTACCCGCCGGACGTCGACTGCGCCGACGTTCGGGCGCTCGGCATCGCACCCGTTCGCGTCGTCGGCGGCGATCCGCACCGGCTCGACGGCGACGCGGACGGCTGGGGCTGCGAGTAGCGCCGGCCGCGAGACGCGGCTGCCGACGACCGTGAGCGAGTGAGCCGGGCACGCGAGCGAGTGTCGGTTGGCTCCCGTTGACCCCTTCGGGAAGGGCCTACCGTGCCCGGCTCACCCGAACGGGTTATCGGCCGCCTCACCCTGTGCTTGAGCGGAGCCGATCCCCCATTCCGGGTGACTCGCCCTCCCTCTGAAATCACCCATTCGAGTCTGCGGCCGCGAAGCCCACGACGCCGATAGAAGCAGCGTTGAGTCGTTCTCGTCCTCTCGGTAAGGAGTCTCACGAATGATGTGGCTGACCAAGCTGCAGGAGCGGCGGCTGGCGAAGGAGCAGGGCGGTTTCACGCTCATCGAGCTCCTCGTCGTGCTGGTGATCATCGGCATTCTGCTGGCGATCGCTGTCCCGTCGTACCTCGGTTTCAAGAAGCGCGCTGAGAAGCAGGCTTCGAGCTCGAACGTGCGTGCCGCGATTCCGGCGGCCGAGGCGTTCTACTCGGACAACGGCAGCTATACCGGCATGAGCCTGGCTTCGCTGCGGTCGATCGACCAGGGCATCCCGTCGGGCCTCGGCGTCAGCGCCACGGCGACGACGTACACCCTGACGTTCACGAAGGGTACGTGCACCGCGACCTACACCGGTCCCGGCGGCGGCGAGCCCAGCAACACCTGCTGATCGAGCTCGTCTAGCACGACGCCTCGACAGGCGATACGAGGGGCGCGGGAGACCGCGCCCCTCGTCGTTTGCTCAGACGAGGACGCGATAGACGGTCTCGGCCACGCACACGGGCTTGTCACCGCCCTCGCGCTCCACGGTCGCCTCGGCGGTGACCTGGTAGCCGCCGTCGACCTCGGAGACGTCGACGACGCGGAACGCGGCGCGCACCCTCGACCCGACCGGCACCGGCGCCGGAAACCGGACGCGGTTCAGCCCGTAGTTGATCGTCAGCCGCGCGTCTCCGAACGGCAGGAGGCGGTACGCGAACGATGGCAGCAGCGAGAGCGTCAAGTAGCCGTGCGCGATCGTCGCGCCGAACGGGCCGTCCGCGGCGCGCTTCGGGTCGACGTGGATCCACTGGTGATCGTCCGTCGCCTCGGCGAACGCGTCGATCCGGTCCTGAGCGACCTCGACCCACTCGGTCGGGCCGAGCCGCTGCCCGACGAGCCCGCGCGGATCGGTCACGAGCCCGCCGGGGCCGATCCCACCGTCTGCGGCTGCATGTGGCGGTCGAAGAGCAGCTCGTGGAGCTCCGCGTTGACGTGGTCGAGTTCGGCGCTGTGGGCGGTGAGACCCAAGGAGCGGGGTCGCGGCGCCTTCACTTCGAGGGTGCGGGCGAGCCGGCCTGGTCGCGGGCTCATCACGACGATCCGGTCGGCAAGGAGGGTCGCCTCCTGGATCGAGTGCGTGACGAACACGATCGTCTTCTTGTCCTCGCTCCAGATGCGCTGCAGCTCGAGACTCAGCTCCTCCCTGGTCAGGGCGTCGAGCGCCGCGAACGGCTCGTCCATCAAGAGGACCGACGGATTGTGCACGAGCGCGCGACAGAGGGACACGCGCTGCTGCATCCCCCCGGAGAGCTCGTCGGGCCGGCGATCCTCGAAGCCTTCCAATCCCGTGAGCGCGAGCAACTCCTCCGCCCGCGCGCGGTGTGCGCGACGATCGAGTCGGAGGATCTGGACGGGCAACATGACGTTTTCGAGCACGGTGCGCCACGGGAGCAGCGCCGAGCGCTGGAACATGAACGAGACCTCCCGGCGGGGGCCGCGGACCGGTTCCCCACCGACCCGGACTTCGCCTGCCGTCGGCCTCAGAAGGCCGGCGATGATCCGGAGGAGCGTCGATTTCCCACACCCCGACCGACCGACCAGCGTGACGAACTCGTTGTCGCCGATCTCGACATCGATGCCGTCGAGAGCGTGGAGTCGCGTCTTCCGCGTGTCGAAGACGTGCGAGATGCCCTTCAGCTGGATCGCGGTCATCGCGGCGGCTCCAACGACCACGGGACGACGAGGCGCTGCACGAGAACGATCGCGTAGAAGAGGAGCACGCTCATGACCGAGAGCAGGACGATCGCGGCGAAGGCGAGCGTGGTGTTCGCGTTCTGCCCGGACGCGACGATGACGTACCCGAGACCCTTGGTGGCTCCGACGAACTCGCCCACCACGGCGCCGATCACGGCCAGCGTGATGGCGACCTTGAGCCCCACGAACACGTACGGGAGCGACCAGGGGAACCGGAACCGGACGAACTCCTGCAGCGGAGACGAGGACAGCGAGCGCGAGAGCTCGACGACCTCGGCCGGCGTCGACTTGAGGCCGGCCGTCGTGCTGATGACGATCGGGAAGAAGGAGATCAAGACGACCATCACGACCTTCGGGCCGAGCCCGAAGCCCATCCAGATCACGAGCAGCGGCGCGATCGCGATCTTCGGGACGGCGTTCAGCGCGACCAGCGCCGGATAGATCGTCAGCTCGAGCACGCGCGAGTAGGTGATCGCGACGGCGAACGGCACGGCGATCGCAATCGCCAGCGCGAAGCCGACGAGCGCCTCGCCGAGCGTCGTCCTGAAGTTGCTCATCAGGAAGCTCCACTGGTCGACGATCTCGTTCCAGACCTCGAGCGGCGTGGGCACGAGGTACGACGGCCAGTCGAAGACGACGGTCGCCAGCCACCACAGGCCGATCAGGGCCACGAAGGTGAGGGTGGGAAGCACCACCCGCAACACGACGGAGCCGTACCGGCCGCGCGACCGCATGCTCAGCCCGTCCCCTGCGGCCGTTGTGTCGGCCGCGCTCACGCGCCGTCGAGGTCGCCTGCGTTGACCTCGGGATCGAGTGCGCCGGCCTCGACGCTCAGAGCCTGTGCCTCGGACACGAGCAACGCCACGATCGCGTGCGCGTTCGCGTCGATGCGTCCCGTCGGACCCATCACGACGAGCGCCGCCAGCAGGCGATCGGTCGCGTCGCGCACGGGCGCAGCGAAGCCCGAGATGCCCTCGTGGATCTCTTCACGCTGGCGTGCCCAGCCGTTGCGCCGCACCTCGGCGAGCTCGGCGAGGAGGGCGTCGGGGTCGACGATCGTCTCCGGCGTGACGCGGCTCCAGCCCCGTCTCCGCGAGCATCTCTCGCACCGTCTCGTCGTCGTACTGCGCGAGGTAGAGCTTGCCTCCGCCGGTCGCGTGCAAGGGCCAGCGCTGCCCGAGCCTGACCGCGTACTTCAGCGGACCTACGCCGTCCACGAAGTCGATCGCCACGCTGGTCCGGCCCTCGTAGGCGATGAGCTTCGCAGTCTCCCCGAGCGTCGACGCGAGTCGCGTCAGGTGCCGCCGTGCAGGTTGCCGTAGGACCTCGATCGCGGGTGTCGCCCTCGTGCGCCCGACGAAGTGGAGGCTGATCGTGTAGCCGTTCGTCGCCGGATCGACCGTCAGGTATCCGTGCCTGCGCATCGCGTGGACGATGCCGTGTGCCGTGCTCTTCGGGATCGCGAGCCGCTCGCTCACCTCTTTCAGTGTGTAGGACGAGCCGTCCTCGAGGAACAGGTCGAGGACGTCGAGCACGCGCGAGGCCGACCGGTTCTCGGACTCGCCCCGTGCCCTAGACGCTGAGGCCGAAGAGTCGCTCCGCGTTGCCATGGCAAATCTTCCTTCGGTCGTCGTCGCCGACGGGCGCCGCCTCGATGAAGTCGGCTCCGTCCTCGATCTGCTCCCAGGGATAGTCGCTCGCGAACATGACGCGGTCGACGCCGACCTCGTGGATCGTGGCCAGCAGTGCAGAGTCCAGCCAGTTGCCGCTGCACGTGTACCAGAAGTTCGAGCGGAGGTAGTCGCTCGGCTTGCGTCTCGATCTTCGCCCGGTGCGACTTCGCCATCCACGGCTTGTTGAAGTCGAAGTCCACGCGGTAGAGCCAGTGCATGAGGCCCTCGCCGAAGTGCCCGAGGATGATCTCGAGGTCGGGCAGCTTGTCGAACGCCCCCGAGTAGATGATCCGCATCGCGTGCACCGCGGTCTCGTGGCCGAAACCGAGTCCCGGCCCGGGCATCGCCCAGCCGTAGCCCAGGTAGGGCGCGAGCATGTTCCCGTGCGGCAGCGTCGGGTGCAGGTTGATCGGCACCTTGAGCGTGGCCGCGCGCTCGAGGATCGGGAAGTACCGGGCGTCGTCGAGATACGTGTCGCCGATGTGCGAGTGGATGTTGCCGCCCTTGAAGCCGAGCTCGGTGATGCAGCGCTCGAGCTCGTCCGCCGCGTCGCCGGGCGAGGAGACCGGCAGGCTGGCGAGGCCGACGAAGCGGGTCGGGTGCTCCGCGACGAAGCCGGCCAGCGCGTCGTTCGCACGTGCGCGCGTGCTCGACCTGCACCTCCGGCTCGAACTGCTCGAAGCCGGGGCTCGAGACGCTCAGGAACTGGATCGCGATCCCCGCCCGGTCGAGCGCCGCGATGCGCGCCTCGCTCAGGTCGAGCAGCGTCTCGCGCAGTTGGTGGCTGTGCGTCAGCACGACGTCGGGCAGCGACGGCTCGAGCCACACCCGCACGTTCTCCTCCGTGACCTCGAACTTCGGCGGCGTCGAGCGGCCGTCCATCAGCTCCACGTACTGCGGCGTGAAGAAGTGCGACTCGAGGTCGATCTTGGGGATCCGAGCCACGCTGCGCGTCTCCTTGATTCGTTCAGAATGTTGAACTACAGTTCCGCGACGCGCAGCATAACCCGTCGTTTCCGTCACCGGGAGGGGATGTCCGATGCGCTTGACCCGTCGCGCCGCCGCGTTCGTGGCCGTGGCATTCGTGTTCGCTGGAGTCCTCGCCGCCACGGGGAGCTCGTCCCCGCAGGGAGGGGGCACGGACCTCAAGTACGCCACGTCGTTCGGCACGTTCGGCCGCGACGCGTTCGTGTACGTCGCGATCGAGAAGGGCTACTTCCGCGAGCAGGGGCTGAACGTCTCGGTCGTCCCCGGGCTCGGGACGGACAACGCCCGGCTCCTCGCCTCCGGCCAGATCGACTACTCCGGACTCGGAGATCACCGGCAACATGATCGGCCGCGTCGTCGGCGGCTTCCCGGTCAAGATCGTCGCCGTCACGAGCCAGTCGACGCAGGCCGCGATCGCGACGCTCGCCGAGAGCGGGCATCGCGACGCCGAAGGGGCTCGAGGGGAAGACCCTCGCCGACCTGCCGGCCTCGATCGTCATCCGGCTCTTCCCGCTCTACGCGAAGCGCGCAGGCATCGACGTCTCGAAGGTCAACATCGTGCCCGGGCACGCCGCAGACGCTGCCGTCGCTGCTCGCGACCGGCCGCGCCGACGCGATCGGCCAGTTCACGGTCGGCGTGCCGACCCTCGTCAAGGCGGCGGGCGGCCGGCCGGTGCGGACGTTCAAGTACTCGCAGCACCTGAAGGGGCTGCTCGGCAACGGCATCGTCACCACCGACCAGCGGATCCGGACCAGGCCCGACGAGGTGCGGCGCTTCACGAGCGCGATCCTCAAGGGCCTGAACTACGCCATCCAGAACCCGGGCGAGTCCGGGCACATCCTCCAGAAGTACGTGCCCGATCGCCGACCCGGTCGCCGCGGCGAACGAGCTCCGCATCCTGAAGTTCTTCGTCGAGAACAAGTGCACGCGGACGCACGGCATCGGCTACATCGACGTCCAGAAGGTGAAGTCGACGGCGAGCATCGTGCGGAACGCGTTCAAGACGCAGCCCTTCAACTTCTCCGACCTCTACTCGTCCGCCTTCGTCAAGACGACCACCTGCAAGCTCTAGCGCGTCGACGTCGATGGCGGATGGCGACCTGACGTCGATCGAGCTCGACGCTCGCCGGACGGCGCTGCTCGTCATCGACGTCCAGAACGACTTCTGCCACCCGGACGGCTTCTTCGCCGAGTTCGGGTTCGACGTGACGCCCTGCGCGGAGGTCGCCCCGCGCATCGCGCCGGTCGTGGACGCGGCGCGCGGGCGCGGCCTGCACCGTCGTCTGGACGAAGAGCACGAACGCCGATCCGCCGTCCCACCGGCTCCTGCCCGCCCGCTTCCGCCGGCCGCAGGCCGACGGGCGCCCGCCGGACCAGTTCGTGCCCGACTCGTGGGGCTGGAGCATCGTCGACATGCTCGAGCCGGAGTCGTCGGAGCTCGTCGTCGAGAAGCCGCGCTACGACGCCTTCCTGCGCACGGCCTCGAGGACGAGCTCCGCGGGCGCGGCATCACCACCGTCGTCGTCACCGGCGTGATCACGAACTGCTGCGTCGATACGACCGCGAGGAGCGCGTTCATGCGCGGGCTCGACGTCCTGGTGCTCGCCGACTGCGTCGCGACGTTCGCCGAGGAGCGCGACCTCCACGACGCGTCGCTCCGGAACCTCGAGCAGCTGTTCGCGGTCGTTGCTCCTTCGACGGTGCTCGAGGAGGCGCTCGCGACGTGAGGTCCGACGAGCTCGGTCGCTTCTTCGAGGAGCTCGACGAGTGGGCGCGCGCGAGGCCGATGCCGACGGAGACGCTCGCCTACGGCGACCACCGCGATCAGGTGGTCGACCTGCGCGGCCCGGATGTCCCGGCCGACCGCCCGCTCGTCCTCGTGCTCCACGGCGGCTTCTGGCGGCACCGGTTCACGCGTCGGAACACGACCGCGCTCTCGGTCGCGCTCGCGGAACGCGGCTGGCCGACCGCGAACGTCGAGTACCGCCGCCTCGGGCCAGGCGCGTACCGGCCCGATGCTCGACGACGTCCAGGAGCGCCCGCGTGCGGCTCGCGTCGTTCGACACCGCGGTCGCGATCGGGCACTCCGCCGGCGGCCATCTCGCGCTGTGGCTGGCGGCCGAGGGCGCAGTCGACGCGGCCGTCGCGCTCGGCGGGGTCTGCGACCTCGCGGCGGCGCCTTCGCGGCCGGGCTCGGGGACGACGCCGTGGCCGAGCTGCTCGGCGGCTCGCCGGACGAGGTCCCGGACGCCTACCGCATGGCGGACCCCGCCGCGCGACTGCCCCTCGGCCGGCCGCAGGTGCTCGTGCACGGCGTCGACGACGACCGCGTGCCGGTCGGCCATGCGCGCGGCTACGCGGAGCTCGCCCGGACGGCCGGGGACGACTGCCGCCTCGTCGAGGTCGCGGAGGACCACTTCATGCCGATCGACCCGCGGTCGGCCGTGTGGCCGACGCTCGTCGACGCCGTCTCGTCGCTTTCGCTGCTCGCCGCCGGCGGCAGTGACGCGGTGAGCGCGCGCACCGCGATCCCGTTCGACCCGACGACGCCGGAGCAGCGCGAGAACCCGTTCGACGTGCTCGCGCTGGCCCGTCGCGAGCAGCCCGTCTTCTTCGCGCCCGCGCTCGGCCTCTGGGTCGTCACGCGTCACGACGACGTGCTCGCCGTGCTCAAGGACCACCGCACCTTCTCCTCGACCGGTGCGCTGCGGTCGTCCTCGACGCCGCATCCGCCCGAGGTGCTCGACGTGCTGGCCGAGGGCCATCCCGAGATGCCGTACATCATCGAGCTCGACCCGCCGCTCCACGACCGGATCCGCGGTCTCGTCGCGCGGGCATTCACGCCGCGCCGCGTCAACGAGCTGGAGCCGCGGATCGAGGCCATCGCGACGAAGCTCCTCGACGAGCTCGCGCCGAAGGGAAGCGCCGACCTGGTCGACGCCTTCGCCTGGCCGCTCCCGCTGCGGGTGCTCGGCGAGCTGTTCGGCTTCCCGCAGGACGACCTCGAGCAGATCCATCACTGGGGCAACGACTGGCTGCTGCTCCAGCAGGAGCGCCCGGTCGACGAGCTCGTCGAGCACGCGCGGGGCCTCGTCCGGCTGCAGCGCTACTGCGTCGCGGCGGTGGAGGATCGTCGGAAGTCGCCGACCGACGACCTCCTGGGCGCGATGGTCGCCGCCAACGAGGAGGCGGACGAGCCGCTCACCACGGTGGAGATCGCCGGCCTCCCCCTCGACCTGATGGTCGCCGGCCACGTCACCGTCACGCGCGCCATCGGCAGCACTGTCGTCCGCACGTTCTCCGAGCCGGCGCTGCGCGAGCACCTCCTCGACCCGGAGCTCGCTCCGAAGGCCATCGAGGAAATCCTCCGGCTCGAGTCCCCCGCGCAGGGCCTCTTCCGCGTCACGACGCGTGAGGTGGAGCTCGGCGGCGCGCGGCTGCCCCGCGGCGCGCGGGTCATGGCGCACTTCGCCTCGGCGAACCGCGACGGGTGCGTCTTCGCGAACGCCGACGCGTACGACGTCACCCGCGAGGACGTCGGGGCGCACCTCGCCTTCGGCAAGGGCATCCACTTCTGCATCGGAGCGCCGCTCGGGCGCCTCGAGCTGCGCGTGGCGCTGCCGATGCTGCTTGCGCCGACTGCGCGGGCTGCGTCCCGGCGGCGAGCCGCCGCGGCGAGAGCCGGTCTTCTTCGCGCGCGGATTCGCGTCGCTGCCCGTGGAGTGGGACACGTGAGCGGTGTCGTGGTCGTCACCGGCGCCGCTTCCGGGCTCGGCGCCGTCTACTGCCGTGAGCTCGCTGCAGCCGGCTTCACGGTCGTGGGTGCCGACCTGACCCCCGTCGAAGGTGTCGAGCTCGACGTCGTGGTGGACGTGACCGACCGGGAGTCGACCGAGCAGCTGGCGAACGTCGTGCTCGAGCGGTTCGGCCGGATCGATGCACTCGTGAACAACGCGGCCGTCTACAGCGCAATCGTCAAGAAGCCCTTCGAGGAGATCTCTGACGACGAGTGGAGCAGCGTCTTCGACGTGAACGTCAGAGGCGTCTGGCTCTGCACGCGGGCGGTCGCGTCCGCGATGCGGCGCCAGCAGCGCGGCAAGATCGTCAACGTCTCCTCGATGACGGTGCCGACCGCACCACCCGGATTCGCGCACTACATCGCCTCGAAGGCGGCGATCGTGGGGCTGACGCGCGCACTGGCACGGGAGCTCGGGCCCGACGGCATCTGCGTCAACACGCTGACGCCCGACTACATCGCCTTCGACCGGGAGTACGACAACCGGCAGCCGGACATGGCGCAGACGCTCGCCGCCCAGCGGATCTTCGCCCGCGAGCAGAAGCCCGAGGACATGGTCGGAGCGCTGCTGTTCCTCGTCGGTCCAGCCTCGGACTTCGTGACCGGCCAGAACATCTGGGTGAACGGCGGACGCGCCTTCAACTGAGGTCTACTTCGACCTCCGGGGTGGTCACGCCGGTCTAGGCGGCGGCGAGCTCGCGCAGCAGCGGCGCGGTGTCGAGCGGGTCGAAGCCGAGGCGCCCGGCGATGTCCTCCGAGAGCGGACGCGTGCCCTCGCGGAAGAGCTCCCGCAGGAGCTCGCCGGTTTCCCGGCGCCGCCACCAGTCCTCGCCCACCTCGCTGCGCAAGTGGTCGCGGAGCTGCGCCGAGCGGATCCACGCACGGAGGTAGTCGGCCGAATAGAAGCCGCTGTCCATGTCCGAGAGGAAGTTCGCTTCCGGGTAGCGAAGGCCGGTGGCGGCGGTGAGCCGGTCGGCGTATCCCTCCGCGGTGCCGCCGTCGTCGTCGAAGCGCGCCCAGAAGTCGAGCTCGTACTCGAGCTTCGCGGAGTAGCGGCGGAACAGGAACGCCTCCAGGAACGTCGTCGCCTCGGCGTTGGTCGACGCGTCCTCGTCGGAGAGGCCGAAGTGCTCGGCGTGCCAGCCGGGCTCCCGCGAGATCGCCTCGACGATGTACGAGTAGATCTCGGTCAGCGCGTGGTCGCGCGAGAGGTTGCGGAACGTGTACGGCAGGGCAGCGTCGCAGCCGGCGTAGTGGAGCGCATGACCCGCCTCGTGCAGGAAGGCCTGGTAGTCGTGCAGGCCACCCTGAGCGCGGGTGATGAGATGGACGACGCTCGGAGGGTCGGAGGCGATCACGCAGGCACGGGGGGACTTCTGCGGCCGGTCTTCGAGATCGAGGCGGATGCCCTGCTCCTGCTCGAGGTCGAACCCGAGCTGCAGGAGCGTCTCGTTGCAGACTGCGACCGCCCGCTCCTTCGAGTACGTGGCCTCGAGCGGCGAGAGCCGTCGCAGCCACGCGGCGTGCGCCGAGGTCGGTTGCTCCTCGCGCTCGTCGCCGAGCAGCCGGTCCAACCAGCGGGCGCGGAGCGGCTCCCACGCCGCCGTCGCCTCGTCTCGCGCCGACACGAGGGACCGCGCGAGGTCGCGGAGCGAGATCGCCTTCTCCTCCTCGTGGCGGGCGATCGGATCGCGCTCGCCCGAGAGCTGAGCGGCGAGCGCCTCGCCCGCGGCCAGGAGCTCGCGCCGCTCCGGGTTGAACCGCGCCGAAGCCTCGACGTTCGCCGCGCCGAGCTCGTCGCGCTCCGCGTAGTCCGAGATCACGGCGAGCCGGGCCTGCGCCGAGCGGAGCGGCAGCTCCTCCCCGCGCCAGGTGATGCGCTCGGCGAGCAGTGCGTTCTCCAGCGCGTCGAGACGCTCGGCGAGCTCGGCCTGGACCACGCCTTCCTCGCAGGTCTTCCGGAGCCGGTAGAGGCGCTCCCGCTCGTCGCCGTCGGCGCCGACCTCCTCGCCCCGCAGCGCGTCGAGCTGCGTCGTCGTGAAGAGGTCGCGGTACCTGGCGACGATCGCCGCCTGCTCGGAGGTCTCCTTCTCCCCCACGCGCACCGCACGCGCCTCCTCGGCGCGCTCGAAGAGGAAGCGGGCCAGCCGCTCCTCGAACGCCGCCGGCGCGCGCACGGCGACGGCGCTCACGCGTGCGAGCCCTGCGAGCCGCGTGCGCCGAGGAGGGCGTGCCGCACCGTGTCGAGCAGTTCGTCGAGACCGAACGGCTTGCCGAGAACGCCGTCGACGGTCGCTCGCATCTCCGGGGTCACCTCGCTCGTGCCGGAGAGCATGATCACGGCCGCCGGTGGCTCGAGCGCGCGAAGCTCCGGGAGCAGGTCGGGGCCGCGCTCGCGGCCGACGTGGACGTCGAGCAGTGCGACGTCGACCGGCTCGGCGTCGAGCGCTGCGCGAGCCTGGTCCAGCGACCCGGCCTCGAGCACGCGGTAGCCGTCGAGCTCGAGGTTGACCCTGCACAGCAGCCGGAGCGCCGGTTCGTCGTCGAGCACGAGCACCGTGCCCTTGCCCTCTCCCATTGTGGTCGAGGGTAGCAGGGGCGATAGACTCCCACGCCTTGAAAGGGGCGGCTCACCACGCTGGGCTGACGGGCTATGTGTCGGCCCTCGACGAGGTGTGGACTGGCGTTGCCCCGGCGGTGGCGGAGCTGGAGCGGCTCGCGGCCGATCCGGCTCGACTCGAGACCGCCGACCTCGACGGGCTCCGCTACTCCCTGCACCGGGCCGCCGAGCTGGCGGGCGGCCTGCACGCGCCGCCCGGATCGCAGTGCGTGCACGACGAGCTCGCAGAGGCGCTGGAGAGCGCGCGAGAGGCGACCGCCGCGGTGGCGGCCGCCTGCGAGGAATGCGGCACGTGGGCGGCCGAGCCGCTCGTCTGGGAGTGGCGCGGCGCGCTCTTCACAGTTCGCCTCGCGCACCACCGGCTCACGCAACGTGATCCGGAGCTCACGGAGCCGGCGTCGGACTCCCCAACCGGCATCGCCCGCCCCCTCGCGGCGACGCTGGCGGTGCTGCTCGGGGCGATCGCCGTGCTGGGGGGCGCACTCGCCGACCAGTGGCCACTCTGGAGCGCCGGGATCGCGCTCGTCCTCGTCAGTCTGCCGCTGCAGCGCAACACCCCGTAACGCCCACGGACGTTCGCCCGTTCCACCTCTGGTATGGGCGACGACGAGGACAGCGCCCTGTTCGACCGTCTGCACGAGGTTGCGCGCCAGGAGGCGCTGCCTGCGCCGACGCTGACGTTCAGGCACAAGGCATGGCTCGCCTTTCAGCGCGCGCTCGACCCGCTGGCGAGCCCTAGGTCCCTGCGCCTGCGACGGCGGCAGCAGTCGTGAGCCGGCCGAGGGCTTCCTCCCTGCCCAGCAGCTCCAGGCTCTCGTAGAGCCCCGGCGACACCTTCGATCCGGTCACCGCGACGCGGATCGGCTGAAAGGCCTGGCGCGGCTTCAGCTCCAGGCGCTCGCAGAGTGCCTTGAGCGCTGACTCGATCGCGTCCGCCTCGAAGGGCTCGACCTCGGCGAGCGCCCGCCCGGCCTCACCGAGGACCCGCTCGGCGCCGTCGAGCAGCGCGGCATCCGGGTCGACCGGGGCGAACAGGAAGCCCGCGAACGTCGGGAACTCGCCGAGACGTGCGATCTTCTCCTGGACGAGCGGAGCGGCCGCACGCACGCGTTCGCCGTCCCACCCGAGTCCCTGCTCGGCGACGAAGGCAACCAGGACGTCGGCGTACGCGTCCGGCGGGAGGGCACGCAGGTAGACGCCGTTCATCCAGTCCAGCTTGTCGTAGTCGAAGGTCGCGGGGCTCGCTCCGACGCGATCGAGCGAGAAGCGCTCGACGATCTCGTCCCGGGCCAGGATCGTCGTCTCCCCGTCGGGGGCCCAGCCGAGCAGCGCGAGAAAGTTGAACAGCGCGTCGGGCAGGTAGCCGGCGTCGCGGAACTCGTCGACCGAGACCGAGCCGTGGCGCTTCGAGAGCCGGCGCCCATCCGGGCCGTTGATCATGCCCACGTGGGCGTAGGCGGGCGGCTCGGCGCCCAGCCCGCGCAGGATCTGGATCTGCTTCGGCGTGTTCGAGATGTGGTCGTCGCCGCGGATGACGTGCGTGATGCCGTCCAGCCAGTCCTCGACCGGCGACGCGAAGTTGTACGTCGGCCGTCCGTCCGACCGCAGGATGACGAGGTCGTCGAGGCGCTCGTTCGGGAACTCGATTCGGCCTCGAATGACGTCCTGCCACTCGGTCGCGCCATCGTCGGGCATCCGGAAACGGATCGCGCCCTCGTCCTCGTAGGCCCGCCCCTCGGCGACCAGGCGCGCAGCCTCGTCGCGGCACCGCTCCATGCGGTCGAGCTGGAACGTGACCTCGCCGTCCCAGTCGAGGCCCATCCACCGCAGGGACCGCTCGATCTGCTCGACCGATTCCGCGACCTCACGTCCGGTGTCGGTGTTCTCGATCCGCAGGCGGCACTCGCCGCCCTGGCCCCGCGCGAACAGCCAGTTGAAGAGGAACGTATGGACGCCGCCGATGTGCAGGAAGCCGGTCGGGCTGGGAGCCATGCGGACGACGACGGACATCCCCCGAAGGCTAGACCGCGTAGGGCGCCGGCGTCGTCACGTCTCCGACTCGTGCCTGGATCGCCCAGACGGACCGGATCAGGAGCATCACCGCCGAGACGACCGGCGAGACGACCCATGCGGCTAGCGTAGGCCAGGTGGTCTTCGGGGCGCACTGCAACGGCGGCGTGAAGCGCGCGCTCGACCGTGCAGACGAGATCGGCGCGCGCACGGTGCAGCTGTTCGCCCAGAGCCCGCGCATGTGGCGGTTCCCGGACCACGATCCAGCGGAGCTCGAGCGCTTTCGCGAGCGGCGCACCGCGCTGAAGCTCGACGCGGTGTTCGTGCACGCCCTGTACCTCGTCAACCTCGCCACGCCCGACGACGAGCTCTACGAGAAGAGCGTCGAGACCCTCGAGCGCACTGTCGATACCGCCTGCGGGCTCGCCGCCGACGGTGTCGTCGTCCACGTCGGCTCCCACCTCGGCACGGGCTTCGAGGCCGGGCTCGCTCGTGCGGTGCCCGCGCTTCGACGCGTCCTCGACCGCTGCTCGAAGTCGACGTGGCTGCTGCTCGAGGACTCGGCCGGCGCCGGAGGGACGATGGGCCGGTCCGTGGAGGAGCTCGCGGTGCTCATCGACGCGCTCGACCGCCACGAGTGCGTCGGCATTTGTCTCGACACGTGCCACCTCTGGGTGAGCGGTGTCGACGTCACTGATCCCGACGTCGTCGACGCGACGCTGGCCGAGGTCGACGAGCGCATCGGGCTCGACCGCCTGCGCGCGCTCCACGTGAACGACGCGGCTGCACCGCTCGCCTCGAACCGGGACCGGCACGCGTCGATCAGCCGTGGTGAGATCGGCACCGGCGTCGGCGCGTTCCTCGCGCACCCGGCGCTGCAGGGCCTGCCGGCCGTGCTGGAGACTCCCGGCCCCGACGGGCACGGTCCCGACGCCGCCGAGCTGCGCCGCGTCCGCAGCCTCCATCGGCGCCGGGTGCGAGCGGCTGCGCGCCGCTGAGGCCCCGCCCCGGAGCGCCTAGTCCGCGACCTGGGCGAAGACGCGGAAGCTCGGACGTGCGACCGGGGTCTCGAAGAACTCCGGGTTGCGGCAGCCGAGGTCGTCGACTCGGTGCTCGTACGTCGAGGAAACCTCGACGCGGCACATCGGCAGCGGCGGCCGCTTCGCGGCGACCGCACCGAAGCCGTCGCTGCGCCGTTCGGCCGCGCGCAGGAGATCGAGGTCGATCTCGACCTCGTACACCTTCTGCATGCACCCGACGTACGTGTGCCCGAAGGCCTCGTACGCGTAGGCGAACGGACAGGCGCGCTCGATGCACGCGGCGGGGTAGACGACCTTGTCGCAGTGCACCTCGCACCGCCGGCACACGACCTCGTCCTGCGGATGCAGCGGGAGCTCGGCCGGGATCGGAAGCGGTGCGCCGTCGGGCATTCCCCGGATTGTGAGCGGCAGCTGCACCCCGCCGCAAGACTTGACAACTGCGCCGTTTTCAGGCAAGCGAAACGACCGCGACGACGTTGCACGGACGGCAAGTAGGGTCTGGCTCGTGGTCCGGCGCGTCCTCTTTGCCAGTCTCGCGCTGGCCCCGATCGTCATCGCGCTCCACTACCTGGCCGACATCGACGAGGTCGCGGAGTTCGCGCTCTCGGCGATCGCGCTGATCCCACTCGCGTGGCTGATCGGCGAGGCGACCGAGCACGCCGCCGAGCACACCGGCCCGGGTATCGGCGGCTTCCTGAACGCGACCTTCGGCAACGCGCCCGAGTTGATCATCGCCCTCATCGCGGTGAACGAGGGGCTCACCGAGGTGGTGCGCGGATCCCTGACCGGGTCAGTAGTCGGCAACCTCCTGCTCGTGCTCGGCTTCTCGCTGCTCTTCGGCGGGCGCGGCGACATCGATCGGCCGTCGAGCTTCGTCTCCTTCACGCTGATCGGCATCGCGGTCGCCACGTTCCTCATCGTCTCGATTCCGGGCTGGAGCGGCGATCCTGAGCGGGAGTCGCTGGCCCAGCTCTCGGCCGTGGTCGCCGTCTTCCTGCTCGTCGTCTATGTGGCCGCGACCTGGTGGTCGCTGCGCCGGCACGCGCAGCTGCACATCGCGAGCGACGAGTCGATCACGGGGTGGTCGCTCAAGCTGGCGCTCGGCGTGCTCGCGGTGGCGACGGTGGCGACGGCGTTCGTGGCCGAGATCCTCGTCGGCTCACTCGAGGTCTTCTCCGAGGAGGCCGGCCTCAGCGAGTTCTTCGTCGCCGCCGTGATCGTGGCGATCGTCGGCAACGCGGCGGAGCACGGCGGCGCGGTGGTGGTCGCGTACCGCGGCAAGATCAAGCTCGCCGCCGAGATCGCCCTCGCCTCCGCGGCGCAGGTGGCGGTGTTCCTGATCCCGGCCGTGGCGCTGCTGTCGTGGTTGATCGACTCGCTGGCGCTGAGCTTCCGCGAGGTCGAGATCGCCGTGCTCGCCAGCGCCCTCGCCTTCACCGTCGGCCTGCTGTGGGAAGGCCAGTCGAGCCGCCTGCGCGGCGCCGCCCTGATCGTCGCGTACGTCGTCGCCGCGGCCGCGTTCTTCGTGGCGGGCGACCGCTAGGGTCCGGCGCCGAAGACGTCAGGCGTCCGCGTCAGCGGGTACGTGGCGAGGTACATGCGCACGGGTGTCCCGGACTCGTCCCTGGCGACGCGGAGCAGCTCACCTAGCTCGCGGCCCTCGACCACGCGGAAGCGGTCGTCGCCCTCGGGCTCGAACCACGACGTGTCACGGTCCCTGGGACCGCCGACCAACACCGCTTGCAACCGCCCGCCGCGAACCGAGAACACGAGCTCGTGACCCTCCGTCCACCAGCGGCCGAGCAAGGGCTGCATCTCCGGCGGAGCGCCGCCGTCCGGCTGCCAGGGCCGAGGCTCGGGAGGGAGCGCCTCCAGCGCGTCGGTCGCGAGGTCGACCGCCAGCGTCTCGACGTCCGGGCCCGCCGAGGTGTTCGTCAGCACCACCGCACCGATGCCCGACTCTCGCTCCACCATGAGCGCGGCCAGGAAGCCGGGCATCGCGCCGCCGTGCCCGGCGAACACCCGGTCGCCGCGCCGCACGAGCTCGAGACCGAGCCCCCACGCGAGCGTCCAGCGCCGGCTGTCGACCATCGTCTGCACGCGCGCCATCTCGTCGAGCGTGCTCGCGGCGAGCACGGCGTCGTCCCCTGCCGCGAGGAACGCGCCCCAGCGGACGAGGTCGGCCGTGGTGCTCCAGAGCTGTCCCATCGCGGCGGTGGTCTCGCGCACGACGACGTGCGGCTCTCGCTGCAGGCCGTCGCTGTACGGCTCCACGAAATACCCGTTGGCGGCCGGCGCCTCCGGACCGAGCGTCGTCCGCTCGAGGCCCAGCGGCGCGAGCACCCGCTCACGCAGCACGTCGGCAAACGGCGCGGCGTGGCGCCGCTCAACGACCTCGCCGAGCAGGCCGAAGGCGAGGTTCGAGTAGTGCCAGCTCGCAGCCGGCTGAAGCACGAGCTCCGCGTCCTCGAGCCCGGCGATCAGCTCCTCGCGGCCCGGCGGCCGCATGGTCTCCCAGATGTCGCCCGGCGGCTCGCGCTGGAAGCCGGAGAGATGGGCGAGTGTCTGCCGCACCGTCGGGCCGACCGGTGCCTCTGGCACGAGCTCCCGCAGCGGCGCGTCGAGCTCGAGGCTGCCCTCGTCCCGGAGCTGCAGAACGAGCACGGCCGTGAAGGTCTTCGTGATCGAGCCGATGCGGTACTGGTGGTCGGCCGCTGCGGGCTCGTCGGGGTCGGAGGACGCGAGACCCAGCGCCCGCGACCAGATGGTCTCGCCGGCCCGGAACACGGCCGCCGAGACCGACGGCATGCGCCGGTCCGCCTGTGCGCGGCGCAGCCGCGCATCGAGGCCCGCGAGGAGCGCCTCAGACTCGGGCAAGGGCTTCGAGCGCGCGGGGAATCACGTCGGCGGCGCGGTCGACGTCCTCGTCGGTGACGCCGAGGTAGGTCGCGAGCCGCAGCACGCCGGGTCGCAGCACACCGACGAGCACTCCGTGCTCGGCGATGCGGGCCTGCGCCTCGGCGACGGTCAGTCCGAGCGGGGCCGTCTCGAGCGCCACGAAGTTCGTCTCGACCTGGCCGAGATCGACGGGCAGGCCGGCGGCGGCCAGGCCCTCGGCGAGGCGCCTCGCCCGCTCGTGGTCCTCGGCGAGCCGGTCGACGTGGTAGTCGAGCGCGTGGAGCGCGGCTGCGGCCACGATCCCCGCCTGGCGCAGCGCGCCGCCGAAGAGGAACTTGCCCTGCCACGCCTCCTCGATACGCTCGGCCGAGCCGGCGAGCACCGCCCCGAGCGGGCAGCCGAGGCCCTTCGAGCAGCAGAGCGTCACGGTGTCCGCCAGCCTTCCGTACTCGGCGGCCGCCGTCCCGGACGCGACCGAGGCGTTCAGCAGGCGCGCGCCGTCGAGGTGCACCGCGAGACCGAGCTCGCGCGCGGTCGCGACGACCTCGGCGAACCTCTCGAGCGGCCAGACGCGCCCGCCGGCGCTGCGGTGCGTGTTCTCCAGCACGACGATCCTGGACGGCTGGAGACCGTCGGCGGCGGCCACGGCATCCCGCAGCTGCTCCGAGGTCAGCCGGCCGGCAACGCCCGGCAGGCCCCGCATGACGAGCCCGGAGTGGATCGCCGGCCCTCCGGCCTCGTAGATCAGGATGTGCGTGCGTTCCTCGGCCAGGAGCTCGCCCCCGGGCCGCGTCAGCACGCGCAGCGCGATCTGGTTCGCCATCGTCGCCGTCGGCAGGAAGAGCGCCGCCTCGTGGCCGAGGAGCTCGGCTGCGCGGCGCTGCAGCTCGTTGACCGTCGGGTCCTCGCGGTTCTGCTCGTCGCCGACCTCGGCGGCCGCCATCGCGGCGCGCATGGCGTCGGTCGGCCTCGTCGCAGTATCGGAGCGGAGGTCGATCACGGCGGCAACTCTATCCGTGTAACTTGACCGTTACGTAACTGTTGTGTTACACACCTTTCGTGAGAGCGCTCGAGGCAATCGCCGACCCGACGCGGCGCCGAATCGTCGAGCTCCTGGCCGATGGCGAGCTCGAGGCCGGCTCGATTGCGGCGAACTTCGCCGTGAGCCGTCCGGCCGTTTCCCGGCACCTCCGTGTGCTTCGCGAGGCAGGCCTCGTGCGCGTGCGCGGCGAAGCGCAGCGGCGCGTGTACTCCCTCGACCCCGCGCCGCTCGCGGAGGTCGACGAGTGGCTCGCGCGCTACCGCGCGTTCTGGACGAATCGACTCGACGCGCTCGACACGCAGCTGCGTCGGGCGAGGAAGGAGCGACCGCGACCGTGACCGCGACCGGCACGATGACCGCAGACGGCGTCCGCTTCGAGCGGCTGTACGACGCCACGCCCGCCGAGCTCTGGAACGCCATCACCGATCCCGAGCAGATCAAGGGGTGGCTCGCCCACACGACCCGCTGGACGCTCACCCTCGGCGACGAGTGGAGCATCCGCTTCGACGACGGCGAGGTGGGCGGGCGCGTCGTCGAGGTCGACGTCGGTCGCGTCCTGGAGCTCACCTGGGTCGAGGAGGACAGCGAATCGGTGCTCCGCTTCGAGATCGTGCCGCGCGACACCGGCAGCCTGCTCGTGCTCGACCACTCCCGGCTTCCGGCGGAGAGCCGTCCAGGCTTCGGCGCCGGTTGGCAGGCCCATCTCGAGGCGCTGGCCGCCCTCCTCGACGGCGGCGCAGCCGTCGACTGGTGGGCGCGGTACCACGAGCTGCGGCCCACGTACGACCAGCTGACGCCCGCCGGCTGACGTCTGGCCGCGGACGCGCCGCGGCTACCGTGTCGCGATGGACCTCGACGTGCTCCGCACGACGCTCGCCGACCGGTCGGAGCCCACGTACCGCGCCCGACAGGTCTGGGAGTGGACCGCCCGCGGCGTGCCGGGCTACGACGCCATGACGAACATCCCGGCCGGGCTGCGGGCCGAGCTCGACGCGGCCGTGCCGTTCTCGACGCTCGTTCTCGAGACCGAGGCTCGCTCCCGCGACGGCACGGTGAAGGCACTCTTCCGCACCCACGACGGCCACCCGGTCGAGGCCGTGCTCATGCGCTATCGCGACGGCCGTCGGTCGATCTGCCTGTCGTCCCAGTCGGGCTGCCCGTTGACGTGCACCTTCTGCGCGACGGGGGCGATGCGCTTCGGGCGCAACCTGACGGCGTGGGAGATCCTCGACCAGGCGCTCCACTTCCGTCGGGTCGAGGCCGTCGATCACGCGGTCTTCATGGGCATGGGCGAGCCGTTCCTGAACTACGACCACGTCCTCGCGGCGGCGAGGCTGCTCCCGGATGTCGGCGTCACGCACCGCCGGACGACGATCTCGACCGTCGGCTGGCTGCCCGGCCTGCGGCGCTTCGTGGACGAGGTGGAGGAGCCGGTGCGGCTCGCGCTCTCGCTGCACGCCGCCGAGGCTGGGCTTCGCTCGCAGCTGATGCCTGTCAACGATCGGTACCCGCTCGACCAGGTGCTGGCCGAGTGCCGGCGGTACGCCACGCTACGCAACCGGCGGGTCTTCATCGAGTACGTCATGCTCGCCGGCGTCAACGACGCCCCGGCGCAGGCGCGCGCCCTCGCCGACCTGCTCGACCGCGACGTTTTCAAGGTGAACCTGATCCCGTACAACCCGACGGGGCGGTTCGACGGCTCCGCCAGGAGCACGATCGCCGCGTTCAAGGCAGTGCTCGACCGGGCCAGGCTTCCCGCCACCGTACGGCTCACCCGCGGCCGCGACATCGCCGCCGCATGCGGTCAGCTCGCGGCGACACGGTGATGGAACGTGTACTCGGGATCGGCGGCGTCTTCTTCCGGTCCCGCGATCCCGAGGCGCTCGGGGCCTGGTACCGGGAGCACCTCGGGCTGCCGGTCGAGGAGGGTCCCTACGCGATGTTCCAAGCCGAGGGACAGACGCTCTGGTCGCCGTTTCCTGCTGACACGGACTACTTCGGGCCTGGCGGGAAGCAGTTCCTGCTGAACTTCCGGGTCGCCGACCTCGACGCGATGCTCGACCAGCTCCGCGCGGCCGGCGTCGACGTCGACGACCGCGTGGAGGACTCCGAGCACGGCCGCTTCGGGTGGTTCGCCGATCCGGAGGGCAACCGCGTCGAGCTCTGGCAGCCGCCGCAGCGCTAGCGCGTCTGCACGAGGACGAGCTTGTCGACCGCCGACTCGGCGCCCCACAGCTCGCCGGGCCGACCGAGCAGCTGGCGCACCGCGGCGTCGCGGCTCGGCAGCCGGATCGTGCGGAAACGGCGCGTCGCCGGATCGAACCTCACGATCGCATTGGCGCCGAAGTCGGTGAGCCACACGATGTCGCGGTCGTCGACGTACACGGCATACGCCTGCGGACTCGCGCCGGGAAGGCGCCACTCCCGCCAGCGCTTGGACTCTGGGTCATAGACCGCGACCCGGCCGGCGTTCCACTCGCTGACCCAGATCCTGCCGGTCGAGTCCGCCCACGCACGCCGCGCGCCCTGCCCGCGCGTCGGCGGCTGGAGCACGGTGGCCCGGCCGGTGCGGGGGTCGACGCGTCCGAGGTAGCTGCCGGCGAGCGACGCGTAGTAGACGATGCCGTCCCGCCCAACGGTGATCCCGTACGGCCCCGGGCCGCGCGGCGACCGGAAGAGGCGCATGGTCCCGGTGCGCGGCTCGAGGCGCCCGTAGAAGCCGCTCTGCCCCGTGAACCAGAGCAGGCCGCGCCGGTCGAAGACGGCCGTATTGAGGTTCGCGTCCGCAGCGTGCGGCGGCAGTGGATACGTCCTGACCGCGCCGCTCCGCGGGTTGACGCGCACAATGGCGTTCAGGCCGCCGTCGGTCACCCACGGTGCGCCGTCCGGACCGACAATCACGCCGTGCGGCGCTGAGCCGACGCCGAGTGCGATGTGGCGGGTCCGTCCGGTGCGCGGGTCCAGGTGCCCGAGCGCACCGCGATGCTGGGCCGTGTACCAGACGCCTCCGTCCCTGGCGGGAGCCACGTCGTGCGGATGCGTCCCCGCAGGCACGGAGAACTCGCGCACGGAGAGCGCGGGTGCGGCGGCGGGCGCCGCGGGCGACGCGGCGCCTCCCGCGACCGTCGACGAGAGAGCCACGGCCGCGGCTGCGACGGTTACGACGCCCACGCCCGTCATGTCGGCAGCGTCGCCGCGAGTCGCTCGCGCAGCCCGTCTGTTAGGGGCGCCGAGCGCTGGCCGGTCTCGTCGAGCCGCACGATCACGGCTCGCGCCTCGACGACAAGCCGTCCATCCGAGACCGCGGTCATCCGCTCGCGGGTGCGAATGCTGCTGACGCCGACGCCGTCGAGCTCGACGGTCACATGCACGGCGCCGTCGTCGAACGTCAGCTGCGAGAGGAAGTCGATCTCCAGGCGGCGCATGGCGAAGCGCATGTAGTCCTCTGCCGCGCCGAGCGCAGAGAACCACGGCTCGCGGGCCGTCTCCAGGTAGGTCAGGTAGGCGGCGTTGTTGACGTGGCCCATTGCGTCCATGTCGCTCCAGCGGAGCTGGACGCTCAACTCGGTGATCACGCCGGGCCCTCCCGGTCGCGCGCCGGGTCGATTCGGTCCCACTGCCGCCGCAGCCAGCCCTTCGCGGCATAGCGCTCGCGCAGCGCGTAGCTCATCCCGCCCGAGCGCTCGAGCAGCACGACCTGGAGGAGCTCTCGCTCCTCGTCCGTGAGCTGAGCCGCGAACCGCTCCAGCTCGGGACCCGGCCCGAGCGTTTCGACCCTGGCCGCCAGCGCCTCCTTCGACCACCGCACGACGTGCATCATGACCTCGTGGCGAGGGTCTACGACGAGATCGATGCGAGGCTCGGCGACTGGATCGCCCGGCAGCGGCTCTTCTTCGTCGGCACGGCCCCGAGCCGGGACGGCCACGTCAACGTGTCCCCCAAGGGACCGGGCGAGAGTCTCCGCGTGCTCGGGCCGCGGCGGCTCGCGTACCTCGACTTCGCCGGCAGCGGCATCGAGACCGTCGCGCATCTCCGCGAGAACGGGCGTGTCGTGGTGATGCTGTGCGCGTTCGAGGGCCCGCCGCGCATCGTGCGCCTGCACGGCCGCGGTGCCGTGCACGAGCCGGGCGACCAGGTCTTCGACGAGCTCGCGCCGACGTTCGGGCTCGCCGACCGGGAGGCCGCGTTCCGAGCGGTGGTCGTCATCGACGTCGAGCGGATTGCGGACTCCTGCGGCTACGGCGTGCCGCTCATGCGCTACGAGGGCGAACGACCGCAGCAGGCAGCGTGGATCGACCGCAAGCTCCGGGCATCGCCCGACGGCATCCGCGACTACGTCCGCGAGCGGAACGCCCGCAGCATCGACGACCTGCCCGGGCTGTCGCGCGTCCGCTAGCTGTTGCCGGGCAGCTCGCGGAACATGAGCACCGTGTACGCGTCGCCGATCACCGGGAACCACGGCGGCGACAGGTACTGGAGCTCCGGCAGGTAGCCGTAGTCGCGCGTCTGGAACATCGTCAGGCTGCCGCCGAGGTTGGTCGCCGACGAGCCGCGGAACGTCATGTTGTCGTGCGAGCCGTCCTGGGTGTAGGTCTCCCAGGTGCCGTTCTGCGCCAGAACGCCGGCCTGCCACGTCATGTCGTTCGGCGACCACTTGGCGATCACCACGTTGTTCGTGGCTGCCAGGCCGAGCACGTCATCCGACGCGGCCACGTAGGTGATGTTGCCGCCGACGACGATGTCGACGTTCGACGCGACCGTCACGCGGCCGTTGATCGTCCCGGACACGACCGCGGTCTGCGCCGTGTAGATGGCGCCGTTCGAGGGCACGGCGTACGACGTCACCGCGCCGCAGGTCGGCGCCGTGTCGCCGACGTCCCTGCCGCTCGTCTCGGTGCACCGCTGCACGCTCACCGTGCCGCCCGCGTTGAAGGTCAGCCGCCACGCGGCCGCGGTCGTGTCGTTCAGGTGGATGCCGGAGAGCTGCGCCGCCCGCTGCACGTCGACGAACGACGTGACGAAGCTGCTGAAGTTGATCGGGTTCTTGATCTTCGTGCGGATGGTGGCGGAGTTGTACGTCTGCGCGCCGTTCTGCAGCGTGTAGCTGCCGGAGATCGACCCCTCCGCGAACATGTCGGCGGTGGCGATGCCGTCGTGGTCGATGTCGCCGTTGGCGTAGATCTTCCCGTTCGTCGTCGCGCCCGAGCCCCACGACGACGTCGCCGTTCACGACGCGGTAGAAGTCGGTCAGCGACGTCGGCCGCACGAACGTCTCGATCACGCGCACGTCCTGCGTGCTGCCGGTCTTGCGTCCGGTCGCGATGATCCGGACGAACGGCGAGATCGCCGACGGCGGTGTGACCTGGAGGTTGTACTCGTAGCCGTTCGGCAGCGTCCGCCACGCGTTCTTGCCGGTCGGATACGTCCAGCTCAGCCCGAAGGTCCAGGGCGAGCCGGCGGCCGCCGTGCTGCCGCCCGAGTCGCGCCGGGTGGACTCGCCCGCGTGCACCTGGTGCAGGTAGTACTGCCGGTCGTCGACGAGCTTCGAGACGTAGTCGTCCACGCCCGCCTCCGCCGCCTGGAACGCGGACTCGCGCCAGACGCCATGCGCGCTGCGGCTCTCCTCTCCGACGGCGGCCGCAACCAGCGTGATCCCGAGGATGGTGAGCACGCTGCCGAGCAGGACGACCATGACGAGCGCGAAGCCGCTCTCGGAGCTGACGAGTCGCTGGCGAAGATTCATGCGTCTGACCTCACAGTCACTGTCGTGCCGTAGATGGACGTGCGGCCGCCGGTCCCGCGGACCGTCATCTGCAGGCGCACGGTGCGAACGTTCAGCGGGTTCGTCGTCGCTGCCCCGTTCGCGTCGAAGAACGTGAACGGCGCTGCGGTCGTGATCCCGCCGACGAGCTTCGACCACGGGCCCGACGCGAGGATGTTCCACGGCGGCCCGTCGGTGTCGGTGCTGATCCCCTCCTGCCGCTCGAGCTTCCCCGCGTTGAGGCGGTAGGAGATGCGCCGGAGGTGGTGGGACGGGACGGCCCGGTCGGGCGAGAGGAAGCGCACGGTCGTCGAGTTGACGACCTCGATCGGGTACACAGCCGTGTCGCCGGTGTAGGCCTGGCGCAGGTCGGCCGCGAACCGGTCGACCGCGGCCCGGGCCTCGTGCTGGACGATCGCGGCGTCCTGGGTCGCCGAGCTGTGCGTCACCGTCGAGCCGAGCACGAACGCGAAGGCGGCGCCGAGGATGCCGAGCACGCCCATGGCGACCACCAGCTCGATGACCGTGAAGCCGGCCTCACGGCGCATGGTGCCGAGGAGCCGGGTCACGGGACGTTGACCGTGACGGTCGCGTTGGAGCTCACGTTGATCGCGGTGACCTGGTTGCTGGCGGTTCCGGTCGCGTTCCAGGCCTTCGCCGTGTAGCCGGTGCCCTGCGGCACCGTGAAGGTGAGGTTCCCGGTGCAGGACGCGGTCGCGGTCGTGCCCGTCAGGTAGATGGCCGACGGCCCGCCGGTGATATCGACCCGGGCGCCGCACACCGGGCTCCCGCCCTTGCGCACCTGGACGGTCAGCGTCCGCGTCGTCACGGCCGACCCGAGCGCCGGCGCGAAGTTCTGGGTCAGCACTGTCGGGTAGTTGCTCGGCACCATCGCCGAGACCGCCGGTGTGTACTGGCGCGTGGAGCCGTTGACCTTCGTCGCGGACACCGTGTAGGGCATGCCCGGGACGACGAGCTCGCCGCCGAGCGACGTGATCGTGAGCGTGCCACCCGTGTAGGTGAAGGTCTCGTTCCTGCGGCTCGAGCCGACGTGGACGGTCGTCGTGCCCGCCGCTCGTCCAACCGGGCACGGTGACCAGGATCCGGGCCGGCAGGTAGAGCCGGATGGCCGTGTTGAAGGTCTGACCGGGCGCGAGCTGCACGTGCGCGGCGGCGCCCGGCGACAGGTCGTCGGACAGCGTCGTGTAGCCGGTGGCGCCGGCCGAGATGTCGTAGTAGGCGGTCGAGCCGGACGTCGGGTTCGGCGTGAGCGCCGGGAAGCTCGCGGTGCCGGTCTCGTCCGTCACGTCGTTGCGCGGCGCGGACGGCCCGGTCGCGAGACCGACTGCGGCGCCGATGATCGGCGTGTTGAGCGCGAAGTCGACGACCTCGGCGTTGATGATCGCGTTGTTGATGCCGCCGTACGGGGCGCGCGCAGCGGGCGCGATGTACGTCACGGAGCGCATCAGCTGCTTGGAATCCTTGGTCCGCGTGACCGTGACCGTCACCTTCTTGTAGTTCGCCGACGTCGCGTAGCTCGTCGGCGTGGGGTCGCTCACGTACTGCACCTGGGTGGCCATGGTGGCCTGGAGCCCCGTGAGGCTGATGGGCTTGGACGCGACGATCACGCCCGGCGGGTTGCCCGCCACGATGCCGACGTTGTCGTAGGGCAGCCGGCGGATGGTCTCGATCTCGGCAAGGACCTGCTGCTTGGCGATCGTGCGCTCCCGGGCGACTCGCTGGGCGGCGACGCTCGACGACAGCAGGCCGGACAGGGCCGTGGCCAGGATCAGGAAAAGGGTCAGCGCGACAGTGGCCTCGATCAACGAGAACCCGTCCTGCCGCTTGAGCGCCAGAGCTACGACGCGATGAGGTCCGTACCGGCGGTTTCCGCCCATGTCCGCTCGTTATCGCCGCGAACGGCGCCGGACCGCCTCCCCATTATGGGTGAACGAGTGTTCTCGCCCGGACCGGCGTCAGGCCGGCAGCGCGCGCCGCAGCACCCGGTACAGGTTCCCGCGGAGCAGTCCGTCGAGCCGATCGCCGCTCCAGCCTCGGGCGCGCAGTGCGTCGACCAGGGCTCCGTAGTCCTGCGGGCCGGCGAGTCCCTGCACCGCCTCCCCGAGCCCGGCCGGAGGCAGCAGCGGGTCGGGCCGGCCGGTCCCGATGGCGCCGTCGATCTGGCGCGTGAAGTCGCCGCCGAGCGCGACGCCGTCGTCGCCCATGACGCTCGCCGCGTGGTCGACGTGGTCCACGACCCGCTCCAGCGTCGCCGGCTCGCCGACCGCGAACGGGATGAGCATCACGCCGAGGACGCCGCCGCGGGCGGCGAGCGCACGCAGCTGGTCGTCGGACAGGTTGCGCCTGATGTCGTGCACGCGCGCGGCACCCGGCGTGGCTCACGAGCACCGGCGCGTCGCCGCTCCGCTCGAGCACGTCGTCGAAGGTGCGCTCGGACGCATGCGCGAGGTCGATGGCGACGCCGAGCTCGACGAGCCGGTCGACGAGCTCCCGGCCGAGACCGGACAGACCGCCGCCGGGCGGCTCTGAGCAGCCGTCCGCGAACGCATTCCGCCGGTTCCACGTGAGGCCGACCATCCGGACGCCGAGCTCCCAGAAGACGTCGATCGACGTCGGGTCCGAGCCGAGCGGCTCGCAGCCTTCGAGCGAGAGCATGAGCCCGATGCGGCCGTCGAGCCCGTCGAGGTCGCCGCGACTCCGCACGGCGGCGACGCGCGGCGTCTCCCGGACGGCACGGCCGAACGCGCCGATCGCCTCGACCGCGCGACGAAGCGCCCCCTCCGGGATGTCCCCGATGCCGACGTAGACGGCACAGACCTGAAGCGCCACCCCTCCCTGCTCGAGCGGCGGCAGCCAGTGCCGCTCGAACGGCCGCTCCTCGAGCCGCCGGTGGACGAGCTCGAGCAGCAGGTCGCTGTGTGCGTCGGCGATCAGCGCGCGTCGACGACTCGATGGTGCGATGCCCGCACGGCTAAGCGCCCTTCTGTGCCTCGAGCGCCTCGGGCTCGACCGGCGCGGCGGCGGGCGGGTCGGGATGCTCCTCGAAGCGGTAGCGAACGACGGGCTCCTTGGCCGCTCGAACCTCGTCGAGGCGCTGCACGGGCCTGTGGTGGGGCGCGCGCTTGAGCATCTCCGGCTCCTCCGCTGACTCGCGCGCGATCCGCAGCATGGCGTCGACGAACTCGTCGAGCCGCTCCTTCGGCTCGGTCTCGGTCGGCTCGATCATGAGCGCCTCCGGGACGACGAGCGGGAAGTAGATCGTCGGCGGGTGGATGCCGAAGTCCATGAGCCGTTTCGCGACGTCGAGCGCGGTGACGCCGTGCTCTCGCTTGAGCGCGCGCGCCGACACCACGAACTCGTGCATGCACAGCCGGTCGTACGGGAGGTCGTAGGCGTCCCGGAGCCGCACGAGGAGGTAGTTGGCGTTCAGCACCGCGGTCTCGGACATCTCCTTGAGGGCGGGGCCGTACGAGCGGATGAAGGCGTACGAGCGCACGAAGACGCCGAACGGCCCGGTGAACCCGCGCACCTTGCCGATCGATCGTGGGCGGTCGTGGTCGAGCCGGAAGCGCTCGCCGTCGCGCACGACGGCGGGCACGGGCAGGAACGGCTCGAGCTCTCGGCGGACAGCGACCGGGCCGCCGCCCGGCCCACCCCCGCCGTGCGGCTGGCTGAACGTCTTGTGCAGGTTGTAGTGGACGATGTCGAAGCCCATGTCGCCCGGCCGCGAGACGCCGCAGACCGCGTTGAGGTTCGCGCCGTCGTAGTAGAGGAGCGCGCCGGCGTCGTGGAAGATGCGAGCCACCTCTTCGATGCCCTCGTCGAAGAGCCCGAGCGTGGAGGGGTTGGTCAGCATCAGCCCGGCCGTGTGCTCGTTCACGAGCTCGCGCAGGTGCTCGAGGCGGAGGTTGCCGCGGGCGTCGGTCTCGACCTTCGCCAGCTTGTAGCCGGCCATCGTCACGCTGGCCGGGTTCGTCCCGTGGGCGGTGTCCGCGGTCACGATCGTGTCGCGCTCGTCCTCGCCGCGGTCGGCGAAGTACGCGCGCATGAGCATGAGCCCGGTGAGCTCGCCCTGGCTGCCGGCCGCCGGCTGGAGGCTCACGGCCGGCAGGCCCGCGACCTCGGCCAGGATCTCCTGCAGACGCCACATGAGCTCGAGCGCGCCCTGCGCGCCCTCCTCCTCCTGATGCGGATGAAGGTCTCTGAAGCCGGGCAGCGAGACGACGCGCTCGTTGACGCGGGGGTTGTGCTTCATGGTGCAGCTGCCGAGCGGATAGAAGCCCGTGTCGATGCCGAAATTGCGGTCGGCCAGCGCGGTGAAGTGCCGCACGAGCTCCGGCTCGGAGACCTCCGGCAGGCGAGGAGCGCTGCTCCGGCGAAGGGCGTCTGGGATCTCCGGCAGCGGGAGGTCCTCGTGGCGCGGCAGCGTGCCCGCGCGGCGTCCGGGCCGCGAGCGCTCGTAGATCAGCTGCACCGGGCCAGCACCTCCGCGAGTCGGTCGATCTCCGCCGGTGTCCGCCGTTCGGTGACGGCAACGAGAATGGCGTCGTCGAGGCCCTCGTAGTCGCGGCCGAGGGCATATCCGGGATGGACGCCCTCCGCGCGGCAGGCCCGGATCACGTCCTGCGCGGGACGTCCGACCCGCACGGCAAACTCCTTGAACGTTGGCCGATCGGGAAACACGAGTGGAAGATCAAGACGCTCGCGCGCGTACCCGGCGAGCCGCGTGCAGGTCTCCCCCAGCTCGACGAGCCCCTGTGGCCCGAGCCAGCTGAGGTAGACGAGACCCGCGAGCGCCAGCAGGGTCTGGTTTGTCGTCATGTTGGAGGTGGCCTTCTCCCGCCGGATGTGCTGCTCGCGGGTCTGCAGGGTGAGCACATAGCCGCGTTCACCCGCGGCGTCGACCGTCTCGCCGACGATGCGCCCCGGCATGCGCCGGATGAAGTCGGAGCGGGCGGCCAGGAAGCCGTAGTGCGGACCGCCGTAGCTGACCGCGTTGCCGGCGGCCTGACCTTCGCCGATCGCGATCGCGCAGCCGTAGTTCCCCGGCGCCTCGAGCAGGCCGAGCGACGTCGGGTCGACGTGCGCGACCGCAAGCGCGTCGGCCTCGGCTGCCGCCGCGGCTAGAGCGGGAGCGTCCTCGAGTACCCCGAAGAAGTTCGGCTGCCCGAAGATGACGCACGCTGCCCCCTCGGCTGCCTGCCGAAGCTCGTCCGGATCGGTGGTGCCGCCGCGGTGTGGCACCTCGACGACCTCGAGTCCGAAGCCGGGCGCATACGTCTTCACGACCTGCCGAACCTGCGGGTTCAGGGCCTCGGCGAGCACGACCTTCGTTCGGCCGGTCGCGTGCTTCGCGATGTAGCAGGCATCGGCGGCGACGGTCGCGCCGTCGTATCCGGAGGCGTTCGACACGTCCATCCCGGTGAGCTCGCAGATCGCCGTCTGGTACTCGAAGATGGCCTGCAGGACGCCCTGGCTCATCTCTGGCTGGTACGGCGTGTAGGCCGTCAGCAGCTCGCCACGGGCGAGGATCGCGTCCACCACCGCCGGCACGTAGTGGTCGTAGATACCGGCGCCGAGGAACGACAGCTCGGAGCCCGTGTGGGCGTTGCGGCCCGCGAGCTCCTCGAGGTGCCGGACGAGCTCGGGCTCCGAGAGCGCCGGCTCGAGGTCGAGCGGCCTGCCGAGCCGGACACCCTCGGGCACCTGCTCGAAGAGCTCGTCGACCGAGTCGACGCCGATCGCCGCGAGCATCTCCTCCCGCTCGCGGTCCGTGACGGAGAGGTAGCTCACTGCTCGGCGAGCGTCGCCCGGTAGGCCTCGGCGTCCAGCAGGGCGTCCAGCTCCGCCGGGTCGGACAGCCGGATGCGGATGAGCCAGCCGTCTCCGTACGGATCGTCGTTGACCGTCTCCGGCGCGTCGACGACCGCCTGGTTGACCTCCAGCACCTCGCCGGACAGCGGCGAGATGACGTCCGAGACGGCCTTGACCGACTCGACCTCCCCGTACGACTCGTCCGTCGCGACAGTCGCTCCGACTTCGGGTGCCTCGAAGTGGACGAGCTCACCCAGCGAGTCCTGTGCGAACCAGGTGATGCCGAGCAGGGCCTCGTCGCCGTCGACGCGGGCCCAGTCGTGCTCGCGGTGGTACTTCAGTTCGTCGGGGTAGCTCTCGGCGGCTGGCACTCGTCTAGCTCCTCCTGTAGATCGGCTTCTGGACGACCCGGCCGCGCCGACCGCGTCCACGAACATCGATGACGAGCTCGCTCTCCGGCTGCGATCGCTCCGCCGGCACGTACGCCATGCCGATGCCGCGGTCGAGCATCGGCGAATGGGTGCCCGAGGTGACCTCGCCGCCACCCTCGACGGACATGCCCTGCCTCGGCACGGCCTTCTCCTCCATCACGAAGGGAACGAGCTTGCGTGCCGGCCCTTCGGCCTTCACGCGCCGCAGCTCGCCGACCCCGGTGAACTCCTTGTCCAGCGCGCACGCCCAGCCGAGGCCGGCCGAGATGGCGTTCGTCTCGGGCCCGATGTCGTTGCCGTGCAGCGGAAAGCACACCTCGAGCCGGAGCGTGTCGCGCGCGCCGAGCCCGCACGGCGTCGCGCCTCGCGCGACCACCGCGTCCCAGAGAGCCGGCCCGTCGTCCGCCGGGCACAGCAGCTCGACGCCGGCCTCACCGGTGTACCCGGTGCGCGCGATGAAGCACTCGATCCCGTCGATCTCGCTCATGGCGAACGAGAAGGCCGGCGCCTCGCCGAGGCCGAGCCGTTCGAGCGCTCGCGGGCCCTGGACAGCCAGCATCGCGTACTCGTCGGAGGCGTCCCGCACCTCGGAGCCGCGGATCTCGCGCTCCTTGAGCCACGTGTAGTCGCCCTCGCGGTTCGACGCATTGACGACGAGCAGGAAGCAGTGCGGCTCGAGGTCGTACGCGATGAGGTCGTCGAGGATCCCGCCCGTCTCGTTCGTCAGCAGCGTGTACTGGGCGCCTCCCGTGCCGATCCGCGAGAGGTCGTTCGACAGCAGGCCCTGGAGGAGCTCCTCGGCGTTCGGGCCCTCGACGTGCAGCTCCCCCATGTGCGAGACGTCGAAGACGCCGCAGTCCGTCCGCACGACCCGGTGCTCGGCGGCCACGCCCTCGTACTGCACCGGCATCTCCCAGCCGGCGAACGCCACCATTCGTCCGCCGGCCGCGACGTGTCGCTCGTAGAGCGGCGTGCGCAGGAGAGTCTGCACGGCTCGACTCTAACCGCTCCTAGAAAAGCGACGCCCCGGCGGGTGCCGGGGCGTCGGACCGGGTCTCCATGGTTGGCCCAGAGGCCAACCTAGAGGGCATACGGGCTCAGTACCGCGCCCCCACAGATGCCAAACATCAATCCTCGCGGAGGAAGCTCGGGATCTCCAGATCGCTGTCCGACAGGCTGTCGGGCTCGAGCCGCGGCACGGGTGCCGCCGGAGTCGGGGTTGCCATGGGCTCGACGCGTCGACGCCGCGGCTGACGGGTGCCGAAACCCGTGGCGATCACCGTCACCCGAACCTCATCGCCGGCGGCCTCGTCGATGACCGCGCCGAAGATGACATTCGCGTTGGCGTCCGCGGCGCTCGTGACCACCTCCGCCGCCTCGTTCACCTCGAAGAGGCCGAGCTCCGGACCGCCGGTGATGTTGAGCAGGATGCCGGTCGCGCCGTCGATGGACGACTCGAGGAGCGGCGAGGACACTGCGGTCCGCGCCGCCTCCGTCGCGCGGCTCTCCCCCGACGCCGCGCCGATGCCCATCAGCGCCGAGCCCGCGTCGCGCATGATCGTGCGCACGTCGGCGAAGTCCAGGTTGACGAGCCCAGGCACGGTGATCAGGTCGGTGATCCCCTGGACGCCCTGGCGGAGGATGTCGTCGGCGATGCGGAAGGCTTCCGTGACCGGCGTCCGCTTCTCGACGACCTGCAGCAAGCGGTCGTTCTCGATCACGATCAGCGTGTCGACCCGGTCGCGGAGGTTCTGGATGCCCATCTCCGCCTGCTCGGCCCGCCGTCGCCCCTCGAAGGCGAACGGGCGTGTCACGACGCCCACGGTGAGCGCCTCGAGCTCGCGACCGAGCTCGGCGACGATCGGCGCGGCGCCCGTTCCTGTGCCGCCGCCCTCGCCGGCCGTGACGAAGATCATGTCCGCGCCCTTGAGCGCCTCCTTCAACTCGTCTCGACTCTCCTGGCCCGCCGCCTGCCCGACGGCCGGATCCGCGCCGGCACCGAGACCGCGCGTCGCCTTCGAGCCGATGTGGATCTTCACGTCGGCATCGCACATCAGGAGCGCCTGCGCGTCGGTGTTCACGGCGATGAACTCGACGCCGCCGAGGCCGGAGTCGACCATGCGGTTGACGGCGTTCGTTCCGCCGCCGCCGACGCCGACGACCTTGATCACAGCGAGGTAGTTGCCAGACGGTGTGCTCATCTCTCGACCTGCCTGAGGCTGAAGCTCGTATCGAGCTTTTGACTGGGGACGCTCGATTCCGCGTCCAGCGTACGTCTCCTCCCCCGGCCTGTCAACCGGATCTCAACCTCCGGTCGACACATCAGTCTCACCCTCTAGTTGAGAGTTGAGGGTATCCGCCGCGACCGGGCGCTCCGGAACAGCGACATCGAGGTACCCGTCGCCGGGAAGCAGGGAGGGCAGGATCCGGCCCGCAACCGCGAGCTTGAGCGGCAGCTCCGAGCCGTCACCGAGACGCACCTCAACCCCTGAGCGCAGCACGAGCGTCAGCTCGTCGCGCGTGGCCCGCACCGATGCGACACGCCCGGGCAGGCTCGAGCCGGCCAGCGGAGCGACGGCCGCGACTGCCGCCGCCGCGTCGCCGGCCAGCAGGCCTCCGAGGCGCGGGGTCACGGCACGCCCGAGCCAGACTCTGGGCAGATCCATGCGTGCGCCGCGCCGGAGCGGCCCGACGACGCGTCCGCGCGCGGAGGCCAGCCAGGCGTCGTCGCCGTGTCGGAGCACGGCCACCGGCCGCTCCGGCACGACCGTCACGGCGAGCCGATGGGGAAAGGCACGGTCGAGTGTCGCGTCGGCGACGGTGGGGATCGACTCGAGCCGGGCTTCGAGCCCGGGGAGATCGAGCGCCAGCAAGCTTCGCCCCTCGGCGCTCGCGAGCGCCGCTCGGGCGTCGGCCGAGACGCCGGCCCCGGCACCGCGAACCTCGATCGTGCCGACGGCGAACAGCGATGTGGTGTGCGCTGCGACCCACGTGCCACCCGTCACGGCGAGGATCAGGAGGCCAAGCGCGAGAGAGCGGCCGGAGGGGGCGACCCGATGCAGGTCGAGGCGAACGCCCGGGCGCGGGCGCGGAAACGAGGCGACAGCGCTCTCCGCGCGCGCTCGCGGACGCGGACCCGCGTCGGTTCGCTCCCCTCTGGCCACGCGGACGGTTTCGCCGTGCCGTGCGGGGCTCCTACCGATACCACCGTCCCCGCGGACACTCGCGTACGTACCCCCAGGGGCACCCCCGTGCCCCTACGGAAACGGTATCGAGGAAAAGCGCACGCGTTCGTGCCGAGGTCGTGCCGATCCGCGCGCGGCCGGCGGCGCGAGGCGCTCTCAGGCCGGTAGCTCGAGCCCGCCCAGGAACACGACCTCGTGCTCGAGCTCGACGCCGAAGCGCTCCCGGGCACGTCGCCTCGCCTCGGCCATCACCGCCACCGCGTCGGCGGACGTCGCCTCACCGGCGTTCTCGATGAAGTTCGCGTGGACGGGAGACACCACTGCACCGCCTACGCGGTGGCCCTTCAGGCCACACTCCTCGAGCATGCGGCCGGCGCCCAACGGCCCCGGCGGGTTCTTGAAGACCGATCCGAACGTGCGCCGGTTCGTCGGCTGCGTCGACTTCCGGCGCGCTATCAAGATCCCGGATCGTCGCCTTGATCTCCTCCGGCGGACGCGCCGTCAGCCGGTACTCGACGCGCGCCACGACCTGACCGTGGCGCAGCTCGGAGTGCCGGTACGACAGCCCGAGCTCGGTCGGCGTCAGCCACTCCGCTCCGTCGGCCGTCACCACGAGGGCGCGTGTCAGGATCGCCTGCCAGTCGCTCCCGTACGCGCCGGCGTTCATCCAGACACCTCCACCCGCCGTCCCCGGGATGGCGCACGCGAACTCGAAGCCGCCGAGACCGGCGGCGCGGGCGCGGTGCAGGCACACGGCGTTCGCCGCACCTCCACCCGCGACGAGCAGCTCGCCGCGCGTCTCCGCCCCCGCAAGCTCACCGCTGAGACGAAGCACCAGCGCATCAACGCCGCCATCGGCGACGAGCAGGTTCGAGCCGAGGCCGACGGCGACGGCAGCCACGCCCCGATCGGCGGCCCAGCGCAGCGCGTCCTCCAGCTCCGGCAGCGTGGCGGGCCGGGCGAACGCCCGGGCCGGCCCGCCGGTGCCGATCGTCGTGTGCCGCGCAAGCGCGACGCCCTCCTCGATCGTCACGCGAGCGCCTCCAGGAGCAGCGGCCCGGCACGGTCGACGTCGCCGGCGCCGACGGTCAGCACCAGGTCGCCGGGGCGCGCCCACGCCCGGATCACCGCGACGCCGTCCTCGACCGACGGAGCCCACCCAGCACGCAGGCCCGGCGCGAGCGCCCGCAGCACGCGTCGGCCGTCGACGTCGTCCACAGCCTCCTCGCGGGCCGCGTAGACGTCGGTGACGCAGACCGCGTCGGCGGTCGACAGGGCGGCGCCGAGCGCCCCGGCCAGGTGCCGCGTCCGCGAGTAGAGATGCGGCTGGAAGAGGACGAGCAGCCGCCCGTCGTGCCGCTCGCGCGCGGCTGCGATCGTCGCCGCGATCTCGCTGGGATGGTGGGCGTAGTCGTCGACGACCGTCACGCCGTTGGCCTCCCCGACGACCTGGAAGCGCCGGCCGGCTCCGCCGAAGCGCATGAGCACAGGCGCCGCCTCGCCGTGCGACACACCGGCCAGCTCCAGAGCGGCCAGCGCGGCCGCGGCGTTGAGCCGGTTGTGGTGGCCGGGCACGGCGAGCTCGACCGTCGCCGGCTCGAGCTCCCAGCCGCGGACCGAAGCCGGCGCTGCGTCAGCCCACCGCTCGAGCAGTTCACGCAGCTCCGCCTCGGAGGCGAACGTCGCGTGGTGATCGAGCTCGACGTTCAGCACGACCGCGACGCGCGGATGGAGGCGCTCCACGGTGCGATCGGACTCGTCGCCCTCGACGACGAGCCAGCCCGTGCCCGCGCCGGCGTTGCCACCGAGTTGCGGCACCTCGCCGCCGACAAGCCAGGCGGGGTCTCGGCCTAGCTCTCTCAGGACGAAAGCGATCATGGCCGTCGTCGTGGTCTTGCCGTGCGCGCCTGCGACGACGATTGCATCGCGAAGCGACACGAGCTCGGCGAGGAAGTCGGCACGGCTGCGACCGGCGGCGCGCCCGACGTAGGCCGACGAGACGACGACCTCCCAGCCGTCCGGCGGGGCGGGCTCACCCCCGAGCTGGACGTCCACGCCGTCCAGGTGCCGGAGATAGGGCGTCTCGTGACGATCCCACCCGGCGACCTCCGCACCCCAGGCGCGGGCGAGGAAGGCGTACGACGACAGCCCGGCACCGCCGATGCCGACGAAGAAGATGCGCCGGCCGTCAAGCACCGGCGAGCGAGATCAGCGCGTCCGCGATCTCCTCCGCCGCCTGTGGCCGCGCCAGCGTTCTCATGGCCTCGCCCATCGCCGACAGCCGCTGCGAGTCGGCGAGCAGTTCGTCCACGAGACGCGGCACCTGCCGGCCGAGGTCATCCTCCGGAACGACGATCGCGCCGCCGCCGCGCTCGAAGTGGCGCGCGTTGAGCGTCTGGTGGTCGCCCGTCGCGTGTGGGTACGGCACGAGGATGGCGGGTGTCCCGGTGGCGGCGAGCTCCCACACCGTGCCACCCGCACGCGACACCGCGAGATCGGTGGCGGCCAGCGCGTCTCCGAAGCGGTCGATCGACGCCTGCAGCACGTAGTCCGGCCGCGATACCTCGTGCTTGAGCCGTTCGTAGTCTCGGTCGCCGGACAGGTGCAGGATGGCCGGACCGCTCGCTCCGTAGGTGCTCACCGCGAAGTCGTTGAGGCTCCGCGCCCCGGCGAGAGCACCGAAGATGCCGACGACCGTGCCCTCCGCCGGCAGACCGAGCTCCTTCCGCACGCGGTCGCGATCCGAGCTCAGATGAGCGGCCGGCACCGGGCGCCCCACGACGCGGTACTTGCCGCCGCGACGCCCCTCGATGTCGTAGGCGAGGAAGACCCGGCGCGCGAACGGCGCGGCCAGCCGGTTCGCGAGACCCAGGTGGGCGTCGGCCTCCGTGAGAGCCGTGGGGATCCGGCGAAGCGCGGCCGCGAGCACCATCGGGCCGGCGACATAGCCCCCGCCGCCGAGGACGACGTCGGGTTGCCGGCGAGCGAGGATTCGCCCGCACGCGAACGGCGCCGCGACCGCCTGGCCGAGTGCGCGCAGCAGCTCGATGCCCGGCCGCCGCGGGAAACCGGAGACGCGAAACGGGTCGAACGCGAAGCCGGCCTCCGGGACGAGCCTAGCCTCGACGCGATCCGGCGACCCGGCGAACGTCACGCTCACGCCGCGTTCCCGCAGCGCTTCCGCGACGGCGAGCGCCGGCCGAACGTGTCCGGCCGTCCCGCCCGCCGCGATCAGGCACGCGAGCCCGCTGGGTGACGACCCTGCCATTGCCGGCGATGTTATGGAGGATGCCGACCGCGCCGAGCAGGCACACGAGGCTCGAGCCGCCGTACGAGACGAACGGCAGCGGGATCCCGGTCAGCGGCGCGATCCCGAGCACGGCGGCCAGGTTGACCCCGGCCTGCCCGCAGATGAGCGTGGTGATCCCGGCCGCGAGCCGTTTGCCGAACGGGTCGCGGCAGCGCAGGGCGATCCGGAAGCCCGCGTACGCGAAGACGGCGAACGCCGCGATGACGAGCGCCGAGCCGAGCAGACCGAGCTCCTCGCCGACGATCGCGAAGATCATGTCGGTGTGGGCCTCGGGGAGGTAGAAGACCTTCTGCACGCCCTCGCCCAGTCCCTCGCCCGTCAGCCCGCCCGAGCCGAAGCCGATGATCGCCTGCACCGACTGGAAGCCTGTGTGCTCCGGGTCCGCCCACGGGTCGAGGAAGCTCAGCAGCCGTGCACGGCGGTAGGGCTCGAGCCAGATCGCCGCGCCGCCGAGGAAGAGCGCCAGGCCGCCGGCCGAGACGAGGACGCGGGTCGGCGTCCCGGCGACGACGAGCACGCCGAGCAGCATCAGGCAGAGCGTGATGGTCGTGCCGAGGTCCGGCTGGAGCATGAGCAGCCCGCAGAATGCGACCGTGATGAGGCCGACCGGCTTCGCCAGCTCTCCGAGCGATCGCGGCGGCGGCCGGCGCGCCAGGTAGGCGGCGATCCACACGCAGAGCGCGACCTTGGCGAGCTCCGAGGGCTGGAACGTGACCGGGCCGAGCTGCAGCCAGCGGCGCGCGCCGTTGATCTCGGGCGCGACGACGAGCACGGCGACGCAGAGCACGAACGCCGCCACGACGAGACCCGGTGCGAGCAGCCGCAGGCCGTGGTAGTCGAACCGTGCGGCCGCGATCATCAGCACGAGGCCGGCGACCGCGTAAACACCCTGGCGCTTGAGGAAGCCGATCGGGTCGCCGCCGCCGACCGCCGCGGCCGCAGACGTCGCGCTGTACACCATGACGAGGCCGAACGCGACCAGGCCGAGCGTGACGAGGACGAGCAGACGCTGCTCGAGCTGACCGCGAGCCATGCCGCCAGCTTTGGCGCGGACCGGCGGAGTCCTTCCGCGCAGCGAGCGGTGCGCTTGCGGCGCCTGGGCGACAGTCGGCCGTGGCGCGCGACCCGGCCGCGTCGGCCATGGCTCGAAGGGGCAGGGCGTTCGGGCCGCCGGCCTCCTCCCCACGCCTCGAGCGTATCGTCGCCGGGCGCGCGAATGTGTGACCGGGTGTGCCGAATGTGTGCCGGTCAGTCCAGCGGGCAGCTCGGCGACCAGCCGCCGGAACTCGTCACCTCGCGCCTCGAAGTCCGTGAACTGGTCGTAGCTCGCGCACGCCGGCGAGAGGAGGACGACCTCACCGGCCGACGCGGCACGCGCCGCCTCGTCGACTGCCGCGGCCAGGACACCGCAGTGCCGGTACGGCACGCCGGCGGAGCCGAGGGCGTCGGCCAGCGCCGGAGCCGTCTCGCCGACGAGGTAGACAGCGCGAACGTCGGCTGACGCGACGGCGAGCGCGAGGTCGGTGAACCGCTCGCCCTTGTCCGATCCGCCGAGGATCAGGTGCAGCGGCGCGTCGAGCGCGACGAGCGCGCGACGAGCGGCCGCCGTGTTCGTGGCCTTCGAGTCGTTCACGAAACGGACGCCACGGCGCTCGCCGACCGGCTCGAGCCGGTGAGCGACGCCCGGGAACTCGCGCAGCGCGGCGGCGATGGCATCGTCCCCCATCCCCGCCGCCCGCGCGGCCGCAGTCGCAGCCGCTGCGTTCTCCCGGTTGTGCGGTCCCGGGATGCGCGGCTCGGCCGGCAGCACGTCGCCGTGGTCGAACTCGATCCGGACGCCCGCGCCCGGCACCGGACCGAAGCCCGAGGGGACGACGGCCGTGTCATCGGGCTGCTGCCGCGCGAAGAGGCGCAGCTTTGCGTCGCGGTAGTCGTCGAGCGTGCCGTGGCGATCGAGGTGATCGGGCTCCAGGTTGAGGAGCACGCCCACCGCCGGGCGGAGCTCGTGGACGTCCTCGAGCTGAAACGACGAGAGCTCGAGCACGAGCCACGCGCCTGCCTCGGCGTCGACTCCGGTCAGCGGCGTCCCGACGTTGCCCGCGACGACCGCCGATCGGCCCGCCGCGCGGAACATCGCCCCCAGCAGCTCCGTCGTCGTCGTCTTGCCGTTCGTGCCGGTGACGCCCAGCACGGGACGGCCCGGCAGCAGCCTGACGCCGAGCTCGATCTCGCTCCACACCGGGAGGCCCCGGTCGCGCGCCGCGCGCACGAGCACCGCGCTCCGTGGCACGCCGGGGCTCTTGACGAGCACGTCGGCGCCGTCGAGGGCAGCGACCGACTCGTCGCCGAGCCGCACATCGACCCCGGCCGCCAGCAACTCGTCGGCATCGAGGGAGGGCTCACGGTCGACGGCGACGACCTCCACGCCCCGCCGCCGGAGCGCCAGCGCAGCCGCCCGGCCGGAGCGCGCCAGGCCGACCACGACCGCCGTCTTCACAGCCGGAACTGCAGGTAGTAGCGGTAGTAGAGGACGAAGCCGCAGGCACAGAGGATCGCGGCGAGAATCCAGAAGCGCACCATGATCTTCGTCTCCGACCACGCCTTCATCTCGAAGTGATGGTGGATCGGCGCTATCAGGAACGGCCGGCGCCCGCTGAAGTACTTGTACGACACGACCTGCACGATCACGGAGAGCGCCTCGATCGCGAAGATGCCGCCGATCAGAAGCAGCAAGATCTCGGTGTCGGTCATGATCGCGAAGCCGGCGAGCGCGCCGCCGAGCGCCATCGAGCCCGTGTCACCCATGAAGACCTCGGCGGGGAACGCGTTGTACCAGAGGAAGCCGATCGTGCCCCCGATCAGCGCCGCCCCGAGGATCGCGAGGTCGAGGTTGTCGTCGCTGCGCTCTCCGACGGGCCCCGACCGGATGTACGCGATGACGACCATCGAGAGGAACGTCATCAGCGCGATGATGACCGTCCCCGCCGCGAGGCCGTCCAGGCCGTCGGTGAGGTTCACGCCGTTCGCCGCGCCCGCGATGATGAGGAACAGCAGCGCGTAAAACGCGTACGAGAGCGGCAGGTCGACGTCGATGATCGGGATGTAGATCGCCCGGTCGAGCTCCTCGATCTGCGAATGGGCGAGCGAGACGCCGACGGTGATCGCCGCCAGCAGCAGCAGCTTCCAGCGGCCGCTGAGACCGAGCGAGCGCCGGTGGCGCAGCTTGATGAAGTCGTCGGCGAACCCGATCAGGCCGCAGCCGAGTGCCACGAACAGCACCGTCAACGCCGGCAGGGTGTACTTCGACAGCGCGAGGAACGGGATCACGGCCGCGAGCAGGATCAGCAGCCCGCCCATCACCGGGGTGCCCTGCTTCACGATGTGTCCGACCGGGCCTTCCTCGCGGATCGGCTGCCCTAGCTCGTTCCGGCGCAGGAACTCGATGAACTTCGGGCCGATCACGATGGAGATGACCATCGCGATCAGGCCTGCGATCAGGACCCGGACCATGCCCCCGCCAGGTTCGCCAGTGCGGGCGCGACGCCTTCCAACCCGACCGCGCGTGACGCCTTCACGAGCACCGCGTCGCCGGGCCGCAGCGCCGAGCCGAGCCAGTGGACCGCGGCGTCGGCATCCGCGACCCACTCGACCGCGCCGTACGCGCGCGCGAGCTCGCCGACCGCGACCACCTCGATCCCGAGCTCGCCGGCGAGCGCCACGGCGTCACGGTGGTAGCGGTCGGACGCTTCGCCCAGCTCGGCCATCCCTCCGAGCACGGCCAGCGCGCGACGCTCGCCGGCACGATCGCGGAGGTGCAGGAGGGCCGCGGCCATGGACGTCGGGTTGGCGTTGTAGGCGTCGTTGATGGCGACGCCGCCGCCCGGCAGAGCGAGCTCCTCCCCGCGCCACCGGGAGACCTCGACTCGCCGCGCGCCCTCGCCGACGCGGTCGAGCGGCAGCCCGAGCGCGTCGTAGGCCTCGAGCGCCGTCAGCGCGTTCTGCAGCTGGTGAACGGCAGTGAGCGGGAAGGCGACGTCCGTCTCGCGGAACCGGATCGTCGAGCCCGCGCCGCCGCGCTCCACCTGAACGCGGGCGACGCTCGGCACGACACGAACGTCGAGGTCGTCGCGCAGGAACGGCTCGAGCTCCGGCACGTCGGCGGGCACCACGGCGACGCCACTCGGCGGCAGCGCATTCAACAGCTCTGCCTTCGCACGCGCCACGCCCGCGACGTCGCCGACGAGCTCGAGGTGTGCCGGGCCGATGGCCGTGATGACGCCCACGTCCGGGCGAACCCAGCGGCACAGCTCGGCGATCTGTCCGAAGCCGCGCATACCCATCTCCACGATCAGCAGCTCCGTCTCGGGCTCGAGCCGGCAGACCGTGAGCGGCACGCCCAGCTCGTTGTTGAAGCTCGCCTCGGAGGCCACCGTGCGGCGGACGGGGCCACAGAGCGCGGCGAGGATGTCCTTCGTGGACGTCTTGCCGGTCGACCCGGTGATCCCGACCACGCGTGCGGTTGAACGGTCGCGGACGAGCCCCGCGATCGCCGCGAGCGCAACGAACGCGTCGGCCGGTACGAGCGTCCCGGTGGCGCCGGCGGCCCGGGCGTCGGCCAGGAACGCCTCGCCACCGCCGACCGCGACGAAGAGGTCGCCCGGGCCAACTCGCCGCGAGTCGATCTGCACGCCAGTCACATCGCCCTCGCCGTCCAGGGCACCGAGCCCGAGTGCCCGCACCGTGTCGAGCGGAAGCGGAATCACCGGCGCAGCGCCTCGCGCGCGACCTCGCGATCGTCGAACGGCAGCAGCTCGCCGGCGACCTCTTGACCCTGTTCGTGGCCCTTGCCCGCGATGACGACGACGTCGCCGGGCTCCGCCAGGCCGATCACCCGGTTGATGGCAGAGCGGCGGTCGGGGTCGATCTCGACCTCCGTCCCGGCGCCCTGGAGGATGTCCTGGATGATGGCGAGCGGCTCCTCGCTCCTTGGATTGTCGGACGTGACCACCACGACGTCTGCGAGCTGCCTCGCGACGTTCCCCATCAGCGGACGCTTCCCGCGATCGCGGTCGCCGCCCGCTCCGAACGCCAGGAGGACCCGGCCCTCGGCCATCTCGCGAGCGGCCTCGAGCACGCTCTGCAGGGCTCCCGGCTTGTGCGAGTAGTCCACGATGACCGCGAACGGCTGGCCCTCGTCCACGGCCTCGAACCGGCCGGGGACGCCCGCAAGCGACGCCACCCCCGCCACGATCGCGTCGTCGTCCACGTCGAGCAGGGTCGCCGCGGCGACGACCCCCAGGAGGTTCTCCGCGTTGAAGCGGCCTCGAAGCCGGCTCTCGACGTCGACGTTGCCGGCGCGCATACGGATGCCGCCGGTGGTCAGCTCGAGGTGCTCCGGACGGATCTCGGCGTCGGCCGCCAGGCCGAAGGTGATGAGCGGCGCCCGATGGGCGGCGCGGAGCTCGGCGGCGAGCCGCCGCCCGTACGGATCGGCGACGTTGACGGCGGCGGGCGGCGGCCCGGCCCCGACGAACAGGCGCCGTTTCGCGGCGAAGTACGCCTCCATGTCACCGTGGAAATCGAGGTGGTCCTGGCTCAGGTTCGTGAAGACGAGCGCGTCGAAGCGCACACGATCGAGGCGGTGCAGCTCGGAGGCGTGGGACGACGCCTCGAGGGCGACGCTGCGGTCGCCCGCGTCGAGCATCTCGCGGAACAGGCGCTGGAGGTCGATCGCCTCGGGCGTCGTGCGGACGACGGGCCGCGCCTCACCGCCCACCCGTGCCTCGACCGTGCCGAGCAGGCCAGGCCGGCGTCCGGCCGCCGTCAGGATGGAGTGCAGCAGGTACGCGCTCGTCGTCTTCCCGTTGGTGCCGGTGACGCCGGCGACCTGGAGCTCGCGGGTCGGCTCGCCGAAGAAGGCGTCCGCCGCGGTCGCCATCGCCACGCGAGCATCCGGGACAACGAGCTGGGGAACGTCCACGCCGTCGACCGGTCGCTGCGCCACGAGCGCGACGGCGCCGCTGTTCACCGCGTCGGCAGCGAAGTCGTGCCCGTCGGCGTGCTCGCCGACGACGCACACGAAAAGCGTTCCGGGCTCGACGCGGCGTGCGTCGTACGCGAGGTCGAGGATCTCGACCGGCCGCCGTCCGACGATCTCGCTCGGCGCCAGCGCCCGGATGAGCGCGTCGAGCTCCATCGGGGCGCAATCTACTCGCAGGCACCGGCCGGGCGGCGTCTCCAGCGGACATGTCCACGCCGCCGCCCCGTCGGGGCACCCCGGCCCACCACCCGCTGCGAGCGTAGCCGCGCGCGACGCACGCGTCTGTGACGCGGTGTGCCGAAAGGGTGCCGAGGGCGCACGGGACGCGCTCAGCCCGGTTGCGGGGCGTCCGGCGGCACCTCGAGGTACTGGAGATCGAAGCGGGCGATGTTCTGGAAGGCCGGCGCGGCGACGACCCCGCCCCAGATGGCGCCCTTCGGCTCGTCGACCATGATCATGATCGCGAGCCGCGGTCTGGTGGCCGGCACCAGGCCGACGAACGACGCGACGTACTTGGACGTCGAGTAGCCGCCGCCCTCGGGCTTGTTCGCGGTGCCGGTCTTGCCGGCCACCGTGTACCCGGGCACAGCGGCGCTCGTGCCGGTGCCGGCGTCGACGACCCCGCGCAGCATCGTCATCACCTGCGCGGCGACGGTCCGCGAGACAACCCGGCGTCCCGGCCCGTGACGCTTCGGCTCGCCGTTCACACGTTGGACGAGGTGCGGCGGCATGAGCACGCCCTTGTTGCCGATGGCGGCGTACACCGACGCCATCTGCATCGGCGTCACCGCAATGCCCTGCCCGATCGGGACGGTGCCGATGGTGGAGCCCGACCAGAGGTCGCGCCGCAGCACGGCGCCTCCGGACTCGCCGGGCGAGTCGACGCCGGTCGGCTTGCCGAAGCCGAACCGGTCGACCCAACGGGCCAGCCGATCCTCGCCCAGGTGGGTGGCGATCGTCACCGTGCCGACGTTCGACGACTGCGACAGGATGCGGGCAACGCTCATCCGCTCGGTCGGCCGCGGATCGTGCTCGTGAATGACCCGGTCGGCCACGCGGATCGACGTCGGCAGCGTGAAGGCCGTGCGCGGCGTGACGATGCCCTCCGACAGCGCTCCCGACACGGTGACGAGCTTGAACGTCGAGCCGGGCTCGTACATGTCGGTGACGGCCCGATTGCGACGGCGGTCGGCCGTGACTGCGCCGAAGCGGTTCGCGTCGAAGCCCGGCGCAACCGCCATCGCCAGCACGCCGCCGGTGCGCGGGTCCAGCACGATCGCCGACGCCGCCTTCGCCCGCCAGTGCCTGACCGTCTCGGCGAGCACGGCCTCGGCGTTCGCCTGGATCTGATGGTCGATGGTCAGCGTCACGTCGCGCCCGGGTCGTTCCGGACGGGCGGTCAGGACGTCGATGACCCGCCCGAACGGGTCCTTGATCACGGTCTCGGTGCCCGCGCGCCCAGCGAGCGTGCCGTCGAGGGACTTCTCGAGGCCGTCGAGGCCAACGTTGTCGACCCCGGCGTAGCCGAGCACGTGCGCAGCCACGCTCCCCTGCGGGTAGGTGCGCCGCTCCTCGGCGTAGAACCCGAGCCCCGCCAGGCCGCGGCGCTCCAGCGACCTCGCTTTGTCGGAATCCGCCTTGCGCACGACGTACACGAAGCCCTTCGAGCGATCCGCGAGCGCCTGGTAGATCCTGTTCGGATCGACGCCGAGATCGTGCCCGGCGAGTGCCGCCACGCGCCTCGGATTCTGGATCCGGCGCGGGTCGGCGTAGACCGTCGTGGCGTCCTCGCCGATCGCGAGCGGCTCGCCGGTGCGGTCGAAGATCGTGCCGCGCGGCGCCGGGACGTCGGTGGTCAGCACCTGCTGCTTCGTCGCCATCCGCTCGAGCGTCCCAGCCTGGACGCCCTGCAGCCAGACCGCGCGGCCAAGCGTGCCGGCGAACACGAGCACCGCCACGGCGAGCAGCAGCCGGATGCGGCGGTTCGCGGTCCGCTCCGTCACCGGCGCCCGAGCTCCACGTAGCCGGTGGTCGAGGAATCGGCCTCGACGAGACCGAGCTCGGTGCGGGCGCGGCCCCCGATCCGCGCGTTCGCCGCGACGCTCGAGAGCTCCGCGCGCAGCCGCTTCGTGTCGGCCCGCAGCTGGGCACGCTCACGGCCGAGCTCGTCGAAGCGGACGTTCAGCTGCAGCACCGCCACGTTGATCGCCACGACGCCCGCAAGGAGCGCCGCGAGCACGGCGATCCAGAGCACGCCGCGGTCGATGCGGCGGCGCGCACCTTGACGGGTCCTGCGCCGGCGGGCCGTCTTCGCCGGGGCGTCGACGCCGGCGGGCTGCGCGAGCGTGCTCACACCTTCGCCGCCGCGCGCAGACGCGCCGACGAGGCGCGAGGGTTCCCGGCGATCTCTCGCGCCGCCGGACGCACCGCCTTCCGCGTCAGCAGCCGCACCTCCGGCTCCCGGCCGCACGTGCAGATGGGAAACTCCGGCGGGCAGACGCAGCCCTTCGCGCGGTCGCGCAGGAACCGCTTGACGATGCGGTCCTCCAGCGAGTGGAAGGAGACGACGGCGAGCCGGCCTCCGGGCCGCAGCATCGCGAGCGCAGCGGGCAACGCCGCCTCGAGCGCACCGAGCTCGTCGTTCACCGCAATGCGGAGCGCCTGGAAGACGCGCTTGGCAGGATGGCCGTCGCCGAAGCGCGCGGGCGTCGGGATGGCGGCTTTGATCGTGTCCACGAGCTCGCCCGTGCGCGTGTAGGCCTGCTCTTCGCGGCGCCGCACGATCGCGCGGGCGATCGGCCGCGCATACCGCTCCTCGCCGTAGCGCCGGAAGATCAGCTCGAGCTCGCGCTCGTCCGCCTCGTTGACGAGCTCGCGGGCCGAGAGCTCGCCCGACGTGTCCATGCGCATGTCGAGCGGTGCATCGACGGCGTACGAAAAGCCGCGTTCGGGCCGGTCGAGCTGCATGGACGACACGCCGAGGTCGAGCAGGATCGCGTCGGCGCGGATCTCGTTCGCCGCCAGCTGCGCGAGCACGAGTGAGAACTCACCGCGGAACAGGCGCGCACTGACACCCGCCTGCGCCTTGAAGCGGTCGAACGACGTACGGACCGTCGGGTCGCGGTCGATGGCGATCAGACGCCCCTCGCCCTTCAGGTCGCCGGCGAGCAGGGTCGAGTGGCCGCCCGCACCGAAGGTGGCGTCGACGACCGTCTCGCCGGGCTGAACCGCGAGGAGCTCTCGCACCTCGTCGGCCAGAACCGGGACGTGATCAGCCGCGTCGGTCTGCAAGACGTTCGGCAACATGGTCTGCGCTCCCTTCCACGGCCGCCAGGTGGTCGCCCCACCGCCGGCGGTCCCAGATCTCGAGGTGATCGTGGACGCCCGCCACGACCACCTCCCGTTCGAGGCCTGCGTGCTTCAGCAGCGCCGGCGGCACCAGCACGCGGCCCTGCTTGTCGGGCTCGGCGTCAGCGGCCGCCGAGAAGAAGAAACGCTTCAACTCGCGCGCCTCGCGCGAGAAGGGGTCGAGCGAGGCCAGCCGTGCCTCGACGAGCCGGTTCCAGTCATCGCGGGGATAGACGTCGAGGCACTCGTCGAGGCCGCGCGTGAGCACGATCCCCGCGGAGAGCGGATCGCGAAAGCGGGCCGGTAGCGTGAGCCGGTTCTTGTCGTCGATCGTGTGCTCGTACTCGCCGAAGAACATGTAGACACGCCCGCCACTGTCTCCCACTTCACCCCACTGTAAACCACCCGCTACCACTTGTCCACCCACGCGTAGCGCGCGCTACGTGTCGGCTCACTCGAGTGTGCATCGCGCCCTGATGGAAAACCCGCGGGTCCCCTGTCCGGACGAGCGACGTAGACGAGCGACGTAGACGGGGTCCACCTCGACCGCGAGGCGCACGCCGCGCTGGGAGTTGCGGTCGCTGCGGCTGTCCGCACGCCGGGAGGCTTGGACACGTCGCAGTCCTAGAGCGGCACCGCGACCGCGTAGACGCCGCGCCCCGTCAGTGCCGCGGCCCCGCAGCGGGCGGCGAAGGCGATCGCGTCCGCCGGCGAGCGCTGCGCGGCGAGCGCGTACGTCAGCCCGGCGGCGAAGCAGTCGCCCGCCCCATACGTGTCCTCGACCGCTCCGGGAGGTGGAGCGGCGGTGAACGGGCCGCCTGGCTGGGCCCAACCGCCGAGCGCCCCCGCCGTCGACACCACGAGGGCGGGAGCGGGGTCCAGGTCTCCCTGCCGGTAGCGCTCGCCGTCGTCCTCGCCGCTGCCGACCAGGGCATCGAGCGGCACGCCGGCGCGCCGGAGCGTCGGCAGCTCCCGCGCGGTCGCCACGAGCAGGCGGGCGCGCCGTGCGCGGAGAAGCGCCTCGACGTCGCCGCTGACGAAGTACACGGCCTCGCAGGCCGCCAGCTCGTGCCACGGCAGCGCGTCGTCGTTCCCCCGCGGCAGCAGCTTGTCGCCGAGGACGGTGATGGTGCGCTCGCCGGCCGCGTCGACGTGCGTGAAGGCGCGCCGTTGCGGCTCGCGGTGCGTCCCCGTATGAACGCGCACGCCGCCGCCCTCGAGCTCTCGACGCGCCAGCCCGCCGAGCTCGTCACCGCCGAGCGCGGTGAACAGGTGCGTCTCGTCGGCGAGCCGCGCGAGCTGCAGCGCCGCGACGGCACCCCCGCCCGCCGCCTGGCCCCACGTCTCGCTGGCGTGCACGATCTCGCCCGCGCCCGGCACGTCGTCGACCCGGGCGAACTCGACCCACTCGACGTGCCCGACGACCGCGACCCGCACCCGCACCTCACAGCTCGACGCCGCTCGACGTTCGAACGTGATGATGGCAGCAGTGGCCGCGACGATCCCGCCCTTCGAGCGCTTCTATGCCGAGCACCGCGACGAGGTACTGCGGCTGCTCCGCCGCCGCCTGGGCGCGACGGCCGCCGAGGACGCGTTCCAGGAGACGTTCCTGCGCGCGCTCCACGCCTACGGTCGGCTGCAGCACGGCGAGCACCTGCGGGCGTGGGTGCTGACGATCGCGGGCCGGATCGCCATCGACACGCTGCGGCGGGAGCGACCGCGAGGCGAGCTGCCGGAGCTCGCAGACGAGGATCGTCGCCCGGCCTACGAGGAGCTCGCCGAGCTCACCGACGACCTCCCGCCGACCGAGCGCGCTGCCGTCGTGCTCCGGTACGGCTACGACCTGCCCTACGACCGCATCGCAGCGGCGCTCGGCTCGAACGAGGTGGCGGCACGCCAGGCCGCCTCGTCCGGCGTGCGCCGGCTGCGCGGGAGGACACGATGACCGTCCCCGCCTCGCTCGACAACCGCTTTCGCGACGCGGCTGCCGCCGCCGGCCTCCTCGATGCCGGCTACGACCTCGTCGACACGCCGGTCGGGCGGCTCTTCGTCGCCGCGACAGACGAGGGGCTGCTTCGCATCTCGTACGACGCCGAGCCCGAGGAGGAGCTGGAGCGCCTGGCACGAGTCGCCGGCCCACGCGTCCTGCGCGCGCCGCGCAAGGTCGACGCCGTGCGGCGGCAGCTCGACGAGTACTTCGACAGCCGCCGGGAGGCCTTCGAGCTCCCCATCGACCTGCGCGGCACGCCGTTGTTCGCCGCGCGTGTGCTCCACGAGCTCGCGCTCGTCCCGTACGGCCAGACGACGACCTACGGCGCCCTCGCCGCGCAGGCGGGCGCGCCTCGCGCGGCACGCGCGGTCGGCACGATCATGAACCGCAACCCCGTGCCGATCGTCCTGCCGTGCCATCGCGTCATCGGCGCCTCCGGCAGCCTGGTCGGCTACGGCGGCGGCCTCGATCGGAAAGAGCGGCTCCTGCGCCTCGAGGGCGCGCTGCTCACCTAACGCGACGACCTTCGCGCCGCGCACGCGACCGGTGGCCGGCCGAGAACGCGCAGCACCCCGCGACAGAGCCCGACCGCGGCCTGCTGCTGCCCGACCGCGCTCGTCAGCACCCTCCGGTCCGCCGCGTTCGTCAGAAAGCCGAGCTCTGCCAGGATCGCCGGCACGTCGGCCCAGTTGAAACCCGTGAGGTCGTCGCGGGCGTCGAGGCCGGCGTCGGGGAAGCCGAGCGACCTGACGAGCTCGGCCTGGACCAGCCGCGCTGCCCGCAGGCTCGGCGCCGCGATGTCGTCGGTCCAGCCGGGACGGGACGCGGGGTGGAGCGTGTGCGTACCCCGCCTCGCACGGTCGGTCGAGCCGTCGGCGTGGACGCGCAGGAACAGCGCTGCGCCGGCCCGGTTCGCGATCGTGGCGCGGGCGACGTTGCCCATGCTGGTCCCGGCGGTCCGCGTCCTCGTCATGAGCACGCGCACGCCCGCGCGTTCGAGCAGAGCTCGGAGCCGAAGCGAGACGGCCAGCACGACTGTGGCCTCGCCGGCGGTGCCGCCGCCGTCCTTGATCTTCCGCGCCGATGACCCCGGCCCGATCGGCTCGGTGGCCGTGTTCGCCCGGAGGTCGTGCCCGGGGTCGACCACGACGACCGGGGACGCCGGCGTCTTGCCGGCGAGCGCGAGGACGACCCCGACGGCCGTCGTGATGGCGGCGAGCTGGACCGTCACGAAAATGAAGTGTGCCGTCAGTCGGCCAGCCGGTAGCCCACCCCCAGACGTTCACCACATCCGCATGAACGCGGGCGGTTGAGCCAAACCAGTCCCCACCAAGCCCTCAAACCCGCAAGAGAAGCGCGAGGGAGTCCACTAAGGACTTCCCTCGCGCCTCAGCTTGTCGTCCTAGTTCTTAGCTGGCCGCTCTGATGACGAAGTCCCCATGGCTGACGGGAAACAGGTTGCTGAAGGCATCGCCGATGTTGCAAGGCGAGAATGTCGGCGGTCTCGCCCTGTCAAGGAACACGATCGGGTGTACGGCGTCCCGGGCACCCTTGACCGGCAGCCCGTTGTCGCGGATCCGAACCGAGAAGTGCGTGATGGTGGCCGCAGGGAAACTGCCCTGTCCGCCATATACGAATGGCTGTCGGAACGTTCCGCCGACAATGGCGTCGTCGTTATCGACGATGACTAGACAAGTGACGTCGGCGACAGCGACGGGAACAGCTGACATCGGAGACCGAAACACGATCAAACCACGCGGCCCATTGCGACCGTCTTGAGCGATGACCAGGATCTGTTCGTTCGTGACATCCCCTGGGTCGGGGAAATTCGTAAGGGGCACGTTCACCGCCCCGACCACAGAGTTGTATGACACCCCCTTACCGCTCGACCCATCCGGCGCGACGAGCCCGACCCCAGCCACGCCGACGACCGCTAGCGCTAGCGCTAGAACGAAACGAGGTCTCACCGCAGTACCTCCCGTCTAGACGCCGCCACACTGAACCTTCCAGGATCCTTCGTCAACCATCTCGCCAGCGTCGCGCTGTGGTAGTAGTCGTCGAGAAGCCCGCGCACGACGGACGAACAGCAGTGTGCCGTCAGTCGAGCAGCCGGTAGCCCACCCCCCACACGTTGACGACGAAGCGGTCGTCGGAGGCCCGGCACAGCTTGCGGCGCAGCCGCGAAGCGTGACTGTCGAGCGTCCGTGTCCGGCCCAGCGAGCGGTAGCCCCACACCTCGCGGAGTAGCTCCTCCTTCGTGAACACGCGGTGCGGGTCGGAGGCGAGCCTCGCGACGAGCTCGAACTCGCGGCCGGCGAGCTCGACCTGCTCCCCGCGCACGGAGACGCGCCGCGTCCGGCGGTCGACGCTGACGCCGCCGGCCTCCAGCAGCTCGTGCCGGGGCTGGCCGCTCCGCCGCAGCAGAGCACGGATGCGTGCGAGCAGCTCCTCGTAGTGGAACGGGCGCTCCACGACGTCGTCCGCGCCGCGGTCGAACGCCCGCACCCGATCGACCGGATCGGCCTCCGGCGGGGCGAGCAGGATCACCGGCACCTCGCGGTCCCAGCTGCGTCCGGGCTCGCCCTGGCGCAGGCGGCGGCAGAGCTCGAGCTCCGCGAGCAGCACGAGATCTGGCCGCTCGCGCTCGGCAAGGGCGAGCGCCTCGACATCGACCCCGGTCTCGACGACCTCGAAGCCGTCGTCGCGCAGGTGGCGCTCGAGGAAGCCCCGGGTCGCTGCCTCGGGCTCGGCGAGGAGCAGAGCGTTGCGCATGCCCTCGACGCTAGCCGGGCTCGACCGCAGACCGCCAGTTGTCCATTGCCGCAAGAGTGAAAACAGTCATCCTCACCTGTCCGCATGGGAGATGGCCTGCGCGAGTTCGACGTCACCGCCAACGGGATCCGCTTCCATGCCCTCGCCGCCGGGCCGGCCGACGGCCCGCTCGTCCTGCTCCTGCACGGCTTCCCGGAGCTCGCGAGGTCGTGGCGCCACCAGCTGCCCGCGCTCGCGGCCGCGGGCTTCCGGGCCGTCGCGCCCGACCTGCGCGGCTACGGCCGGACGGAGCGCCGAGGCCCGTACGACACGGCCACGCTCGCCGGCGACGTCGCCGGGCTCGTGACAGCCCTCGGTGCACCGTCGGCGGCGGTCGTCGCCCACGACTGGGGCGGCGTGATCGGGTGGTCGGCAGCGGCGCGCCATCCGTCGGTCGTGGCGCGCCTCGCCGTCCTCAACGGCCCGCCGCTGCCCGCGCTCGCCGCTGAGGTGCTTCGCAACCCGCGGCAGGCGCGTCGTTCGAGGTACGTCGCCTTCTTCCAGCTGCCGTTGCTGCCGGAGCGCCGTCTGACGCGTGACGGCGCCGCCCAGGTCGCCCGCGCGCTCCGCGGCGGCTCGCACGTGCGAGACGCCTGGCCCCCCGAGGAGCTCGCGCTCTACCGCGCAGCCTTCGCCGATCGCGCTGCTGCCGCCGCCGCGCTCGCCTACTACCGCAGCGCGGTGCGTCGCGTCGGCGCCGAGCGGCGCGCCGCGCGCAAGGCGCCGATCGCGGCCCCGATCCTGATCCTCTGGGGGCTCCGCGACCGCTTCGTCGGCCTGCGCACGGTGTCGCCGGAGCGGCTCCGGCCGTACCTCGCGCCGGGCAACGTGCCGGAGCTGCGCGTCCACGAGGACGCCGGTCACTTCCTCCAGAACGAGGCGCCCGACTGGGTGAACGGGCACCTGCTGGACTGGCTCCGCACGTACTCTTGAGACGTGCAGCGAGTCCTCGTCGCGACCTGTGCCGTGCTCGCGTGCTCCGGGCTCGGCGGCGCACTGGCGCACTCGGCGGCGACCGGCGGCGCCTGGCAGAAGCATGCTCCCGTGCCCTTGCCTCGCACGGAGGTGACGGCGGCCGCGGTCGGCGGGGAGATCGTGGTGGTCGGAGGCTTCGTCGCCGACGGCTCGAACGTGGGCCGCGCAGACGCGTACTCGCCCCGGACGAACCGCTGGCGCCGGCTGCCCGACCTGCCGGTGACCGTCGACCACGCCGCCGGCGCAGCGTGGCGCGGGCGCATGGTCGTCGCCGGCGGCTACGGGGCGAACCGGGCGCCGCTGCGTGAGGCGTTCCTGCTCGAGAACGGCCGATGGCGCCGGCTGCCTCCGCTGCCCGAGGCCCGCGCAGCGGCGGCCGCGGCCGTTGTCGGCGACACGCTCTTCGTCGTCGGCGGCGTCTCGGAGACCCCGCTCGGTCGCGACCTCGCGCGTCGGGCGTTCGCGCTCGATCTGCGGACGAAGCGCTGGCGGACGATCGCGGGCCCCTCGCCCCGGGAGCACCTCGCCGCTGCCGCGTCCGGCGGCAGGGCCTACGCACTTGCCGGCCGCCTCGCCGGTATCGACACGAACCGCGGCGACCTCGAGGTCTACGAACCGGCGACCCGTCGCTGGCGCAGGCTGCCGCCGCTCCCCGATCCACGCGGCGGCACCGGCGCGGCCGCGGTCAACGGACGGATCGTCTCGGTCGGCGGCGAAGCGCCGACGGGAACCCAGCGGCTGGTGTTCGCGTTCGACCCGCGCACGCGCCGCTGGCAGCGCCTGCCGGACCTCACCACACCCAGGCACGGCCTCGGTGTCGTGGCGTTGAACGGACGGGTCTACGCGCTCGCCGGCGGGCCGCAGCCGGGGCTCTTCGTCAGCGACGCGAACGAGAGTCTCAAGGTTCCCTGACGCACGTGCACCGCAGCGAGGCCTCGGTCGAAATCGCCGCGCCGCCGGAGGCCGTGCACCAGTGCCTGGTCCGCCCGGAGGAGCGGGTGCGCTGGGTGCAGGGGCTCGTGGAGTCCGTCGAGACCGCTCCCGGGCGCTTCCGGGAGGTCGTCTCGGACCATGGCATGCGGACCGAGGTCGAGGTCGAGACCGTTCGCGACGAGCCGCTCGCGGTCGAGGCACGAATGACGAACCGGCATCTCGCTGCCACGGTCCGCAACCGGCTCGAGCCGATCGGCGACGGCACCCGGCTCACGGTGACGGTCGAGAGCGAGTACCGCGGCTTCCTCGCCCGCGCCGCCGCGGGGGTGGTCACACGGCACGCGCAGTCGTCGCTCGAGCGGAGCGTCCGGAACCTGAAGGCGCTCGTCGAGGATCGACCGTAGACGGCGGCCGGGAGGCTGGGAGGGTTGGCGGCCCGTCCTAGAGCCGCCCGGAGCGAAGCACACCCCAGAGCAGCCAGACGCCGAGGACTGCAGACGCGATGAAGCCGACCACGGCGAGGAAGTGCATGCCGAGCAGCTGCGGGCCCGTTTCCTGGAAGGTGCCGATGAGCGCCGAGCCGAGCAGTCCGGCGGCGACGACGAGACCGACCACGAGCCGGTTCATGACGACGTCGATCTTGTGCAGGAACTCGTCGATCCCCTTGTGCACGAAGCCGACCTCGATCTGGCCGTCCCGGACCTCCTCCAGGATGTCGTGCAGCTGGTACGGCAGCTCGCGGGCGACGCCGACGAGGTCGCGCGCCTCCTTCGTCGCCTGCAGGGCCAGGCGCCTCGGCCGGAAGCGCTCGACCATGAGGCTTCGCGCGTAGGGCTTCGCGACCTCGAAGACGTTGAACTCCGGATAGAGCTCGACACTGACGCCGGCGAGCGTCGCGATCGCCTTGTCGAGCATGACGTAGCGCGTCGGCAGCTCGAGGTTCATCGAGTAGATGAGGGAGAACGCCTCGCGAATGACCTGGATCGGGTCGATCTCCGACAGCCGGGCGCCGTAGTAGCGGTAGAAGAGCTCACGGAGCTCGGCGATCAGCTCGTCCTCGCGCTCCCTCGGGTAGCGAACGCCGAGGTCCGCCAGCCGCTTCGGGATCGCCTCGATGTTCTCGGTCGCGGCATCGATGAAGAGCCGCGTGAGCTTCGACATGTCGTCGTCGGTGAGCTTGCCGGTGAGCCCGAAGTCGACGAGCCCGATCGTGCCGTCGTCGAGCACGAGGATGTTCGCCGGATGCGGGTCGCCGTGGAAGAACCCGTGCCGGAAGATCATGGTCATCCAGGCGTCGGTCATGATGTAGGCGAGCCGGCTGCGCTCCTCGTCCGACCGGTACTCGGGCTCGAGGTCGGCGAGCTGGATCCCGACGAGGTACTCGAGCGTCAGCACCCGGGCGGTCGTGTAGTGCCAGTAGACGCGCGGGATGCGCACGGTGTCCGAGCGCGCGAAGTTGCGCCGAAACTGGTCGGCGTTCCGGGCCTCCGCGCGGTAGTCGAGCTCCTGCCGGATCGACCGCGCGAACTCGTCCACGAGACCGTTCGCATCGATGAAGTCGAGGGCGCGCACGCGTTCCTTGACGAGCCGCGCGGCCTGGTACATGAGCGCCAGGTCGGACTCGATCTTGCTCGGCGCGTTCGGGCGCTGCACCTTGACGGCGACCTCGCGGCCGTTCGGCAGGATCGCGCGGTGCACCTGCCCGATCGAGGCGGCTGCCATCGCGACGGGCTCGAACTCGAGGAACGCCTGCTCGAGGGTCAGCCCGAGCTCCTCCTCGATCACGCTCCGCACCTGCTCGAACGGGAACGGGCGCACGTCATCCTGCAGGCCGCGGAGCTCGGCGACGATGTCCGGTGGCACGACGTCGGGCCGGGTCGAGAGCAGCTGTCCGAACTTGACGAAGGTCGGCCCGAGCTCGTCGAGCATCTCGCGGAGCCTGCGGCCGCGCTCGGAGCGCTCGACCTCGTCGGTCTGGACGCGGTCACCCCACGGCAGCAGGTCGGTGAGCCGGTTGCGCGCGAAGAAGTACCCGAAGCCGTGCCGCACGGCGACCTGAGCGATCTCCGAGAGGCGCCCGAGATTCCGCTGCTTCTGTTGCGTCGCCACGGCTCTAGTCTTCCACGCCGCCGCGCGCAGTCCCGCGCTACTCGGGCGGTCGTTCCAGGAGACGGAGCCGGTGCTCGGCCTGCGCGACCCGCAGCTCGAGCTCCTCGTACTCCTCGCGCGTGACGAGGCCGAGCTCACGGACCACGCGCTGGGCCGCGTCGGTGGTGCGCTCGCCGAGCCTGCCTGCCTCCCGGCGCCAGCCGTCGGTCACCTCGCGAATCAGCTCGATCGCGTCGTCGCGTCGGATGCCCGCCTTGCGCGCCAGCTCGTCGGCGAGCTGGTCGGCTCGTTCGCCGCTCAGCGCCGCGGCGCCGAGCGTCGCCAGCGCCAGCCGCTCCGCCTGCTCGCGGAGCGTACGGCCGTTCTCCTCGCCGCTATCTCGAGCGGCCATGAGGCCGTGACGAGCGCCGCTCGCGTCGCCGATCGCGCTTCGACGAGGCTGCTGCGGGCGTCGTCACGCCGTCGCCGGCGGCGGGTGTCGCGGGTGTCGCCGGCGCGGCGACCGGAACGAGCTCGGGCTCCTCCGACTCCGCCGTAGCGACCTCCTCCGCGGTGACGCCGCCAACCGACACGATCCCGCCGACGACGTCCTTGCGGCGCGCGTACTCGGGCTCGCGCTCCTTGAGCACCGCGAGGAGCGGCGCCGCGACGAAGATCGAGGAGTACGCGCCGGAGCCGATGCCGACGAGCAGTGCGAAGGCGAAGTCCTTGAGCGTCTCGCCGCCGAAGAAGAAGAGGGCCGCGATCGGCAGCAGCGTGATGAAGGTCGTCGCCAGCGAGCGCGGAATCGTCTCCCAGAGCGACACGTTCGCGATCGTCCGGAAGGACGCGCGACGCATCAGCGGCATGTTCTCCCTGATGCGGTCCAGGATGATGATCGTGTCGTAGATCGAGTAGCCGAGCACGGTGAGGATCGCCGCCACCGTGGCCGTCGACACCTCGCGGCCGAGCAGTGCGTAGATGCCGATCGCGATGATGACGTCATGGAGCATCGCGACGATGACCGGGATCGCGAACTTCGGCTGGAACCGGAACGCGATGTAGATGACCACGAGGAGCAGCGAGACGATGATGGCGAGGATCGCCGAGCGCGCGATCTGCTCGCCGAAGCTCGCCGAGACGTTCTTGATGCCCGTGACCTCGGCGTTGAGCGACCGTTCGAGGTCGTTCGTGAGCTGCGTCTGATCCGGACCGGCGAGTGACTCCGTCTTGATCTGGAACGACGTGTAGCGGTCGCCGCCGACGCTCTCGCCGACGCCCTGCACCTGGGCGCTGCCCTCGCCGATGTTCGCAGCCTGCTCGCGTACGTCCTCGATGGCGGTGGCCTGGGGCGTCGTCAGCGTGACCACGGAGCCGCCCTCGAAGTCGATGCCGAGGTTGAGCCCCTTGAAGGCGATCGCGCCGAGCGAGATGACGAGGATGGTGGCCGACATCGCGAACCAGACGTTGCGCCGGCCGATGATGTCCTTCTGGATCCACTTCCACGGCTTGCCGGACGCCCCCATGAAGTGCGGGTTGTCGAACCAGCTGAACCCCGCGAGGAGCCCGAGGATGGCGCGGGTCGCGGCGACGGCCGTCAGCAGCGAGATCGCCGTTCCGATCAGCAGCATCAGCGCGAAGCCCTTCACGCCCGCGGTCGCAACCGCGAAGAGCACCATCGCCGTCAGGGCCGTGACGACGTTGGCGTCGATGATCGTGGCGAAGCCCTTCGAGTAGCCCGTGCGGATCGCCGCCCGGACCGATCTCCCGGCTCGGAACTCCTCCTTGATGCGTTCGAAGATGACGATGTTCGCGTCGGCGGCCACCCCCAGCGTCAGCACCATGCCGGCGAAGCCGGGCAGCGTCAGCGTCACGTTGAAGAGCAGGATGGCTGCGTAGAAGAGCGCCGCGTAGATCAGGAGGCCGATCACCGCGACGACGCCGAGGAAGCGGTAGATGATGAGCAGGAAGAGCGCGACCACGATGAGGCCGGCGATCGCGGCGTTCTTCGCCTCCTGCAGAGAGTCGGCGCCGAGCGTGGCCGAGACGTCCGTGCGCTGCAGGGTCCTGAACTCGACCGGCAGGGCGCCGGTCTGCAGCACGAGCGCGAGGTCCTTGGCCTCCTGGACCGCGAAGTCCCCGGTGATCTGCGCGCCGTTGCCGCCGCTGATGCCGTTCGGGTTCTCGGTCCAGTCGATCGTCGGCCACGACCGGATCTCACGGTCGAGGACGATCGCGAAGTGCTGGAGGATCTCCTGGCCGCCGCCGAGGAAGCTGCTCTGGGCCCTGCCGCGCTGCGCGATCTCGCGCGTCACGTCGGCGAAGATGTCCTCGCCCCGGCCCGTGAACTCCATGAGCACGATCGGCTCGTTCGTCCGCGTGTCGAAGTCCTGGCGCGTCCCGTCGAGGTTGAGGTGCTCGCCGGTCATCTCGGGCACGGGGTTCTCCGGGTTGTCCGGGTCGTAGCGGAACAGGTAGTAGAGGCGTTCCGCCGGCACGGTGCCCTGGATGCCGCTCGGGCAGATCTCGCCCGCGGCGCAGCTGATGACCACGGTCTCGGGCGGCACGCCGAAGAGCCGCCAGGTCTTGGGGAGCTTCCCGTCGAAGCGGTCGAGCGCCTTCGCGTTGAGCGCCGCCTCGCGGGTCTGCGTCGGGCCGGCGACCAGCTTCTTGTCCTCGTCGAAGAGGTACCAGGCGTCCGACTGGTCCTCCTTGACGCGTGCCTGCTGGCCGGCCAGGAGGTTGAAGATCGAGCCGGTCGCCACCGGGAAGCCCTGCGCGTCCCGCGACGGGCCGACGAGGTTCTTCTCGAGATCGAAGAGCTCGAGCTGGGCGGTCTTGCCGATGATGTCCGCGGCCGCGCCGGGATCCTTCACGCCGGGCAGCGCCACGACGATCTGGTCGGGATCCTGCTTGCGGATCTCCTGCTCGCCGACACCGAGCTTGTCGACGCGCTCGCGCATGATCTCGACCGAGCGATCGAGATCCTCCTCGGTCAGCTCGCGGCCCTTGCCGGGCACGGCCTGCAGCGTCACCTCGAGCCCGCCCTGGAGGTCGAGCCCGAGCGTCGGCGACCGGTGGAACGGCGAGGCGGGGATGGCGAGCAGCCCCACGCCGACGAGCGCGGCCGCGAGCAGTGCGACGAGGATGAGGTGCGGTCTGCGGTTCACGCGCGCGGCATCAGGTTAGCGACGGTTCTGCTCGACAGCCTGCGGCGCGGCCTCCCCACCGGAAGGATTAACAGACGCTTCATCGGGACTTTGCGCAACGGACGTTCCCGGCTCTTCGGCGAGCTCTTCAGTCGCCTCCTCGGCCTCCTCGGCCTCCTCGGCCTCATCCGCCTCTACGACGCTCTCGTCCTTCGTGACGATCGAGCCGACGGCGCGCCGATCCATCCGGACCTCGACGCCCGGCGCGATCTCGACGTGCAGCTGGTCGGCCTCGTCGTCGACGCCGCGGACGACGGCGATGATGCCGCCGCTCGTCAGGATCTCGTCGCCCACGTCGACGTTTTCGAGCATGGCCTTCTGCTGCTGCTGGCGCGCACGCTGCGGGCGGATGAGCAGCAGCCACAGCAGGGCGAACATGGCGATGATGATGATCAGCGATCCCAAATGTCCTCCTCCGGCGCGTCTGCGAGCCGAGCGAGCGCCCCGGCACGGAAGACCGAGAACGCGCCGCGTTCGATCGCCGCCCGCGCGCCCGCGGTCAGCCTGAGCACGAAGCGGAGATTATGCATGCTGAGCAGCCGAAGTCCGAGGATCTCCTCCTGGTTCACGAGGTGTCGGATGTACGCACGGGAGAAGCGCTCGCAGGCGGGGCAGTCGCACTCCTCCTCGAGCGGACGCGGGTCACGGGCGTAGCGGGCGTTGCGGAGGTTGATCCGCCCCTTCCCGGTGAGCGCGCTGCCGGTCCGGGCGGTGCGCGTCGGCAGGACGCAGTCGAACATGTCGACCCCGCGGGCCACCACCTCGAGGATCCCCTCGGCGTCGCCGATGCCCATGAAGTAGCGCGGGCTCGACACCGGGAGGAGCGGCGCGGCCCAGCCGACGGCGTCGAGCATCTCGTCCCTGCTCTCCCCCACGGCGAGCCCGCCGAGCGCGTAGCCGTCGAACGGCAGCGCGGTGATCTCCTCGATCGAGCGGCGCCGCAGCTCCGGCTCGGCGCCGCCCTGCGTGATCCCGAAGCGAAGCTGGCCGGGCGCCCGGGGTGCCGCGGCCTGTCGCTCCGCCCAGAGGGTGGTGCGGCGAACGGCCTGCTCGAGGTCTGCGCGAGCGACGTCGGCGGGCGGGCAGATGTCCAGGCACATGGCGATGTCGGAGCCGAGCCGGGCCTGGATCTCGGCCGCGGTGTCGGGCGTGAAGCGCTCGGCGGCGCCGTCGTAGACCGACCGGAACGTAACGCCGTCGTCGTCGACCGCGAGCAGCGTGTCACGGAGCGAGAAGACCTGGAAGCCGCCGGAGTCGGTGAGGATCGGACCGTCCCAGCCGCTGAACGCGTGGAGCCCGCCGAGCTCCGCGATCACGTCCTCGCCGGGCCGGAAGTGCAGGTGGTACGTGTTGCCGAGGATCACGCTGGCGCCGAGCGCGCGCACTTCGTCGGGGTGCAGGCTCTTGACCGTCGCCTTCGTGCCGACCGGCATGAACGCCGGCGTCGGGATGTCGCCGTGCGCGGTGCGGATCACACCGGCGCGCGCGGCGCCATCGGTCGCGTCCACGTGAACGTGTCGCTTCGAGCGCCCCCGTCCTGGGGCACCCCAAGCCCACCACCCGCCGCAAGCCTATCCCCGAAATCCGCACGCATGGGCTACCGAACCGTGCCGGAAGCGCGCGCTCCGTGCCGATTCACAGCACGAGCATCGCGTCGCCGAACGAGTAGAAGCGGTACCGCGAGTCGATCGCGATCCGGTAGAGGTCGCGGGTCTCCTCGACGCCCACGAAGGCCATGACGAGTGCGAGCAGCGTCGAGCGCGGCAGGTGGAAGTTCGTGAGCAGGGCATCGACCCGTTGGAAGCGGTGACCGGGCGTCACGAAGAGTGAGGTGCGGCCCGCGAGCGGGCCGCCGCCGGCGATCGTCTCGAGCACGCGCACGGTCGTGGTGCCGACGGCGAGGACTCGGTCGGCAAGGCGAATCCTCTCCCAGACCTCGGGCCGCACCGAATACCGCTCGCCGTGCAGCTCGTGCTCCTCCAGCGTCTCGGCGGCGAGTGGCCGGAAGGTGTCGAGTCCGACGTGCAGGGTCACGCGCTCGACGTCCATCCGCCCCAGGAGCTCCGGCGTGAAATGGAGGCCGGCGGTCGGCGCGGCCGCGGAGCCGGCCTCGTCCGCGTACACGGTCTGATACCGCTCCGGATCCGCGAGCGGCTCGTGGATGTACGGCGGGAGCGGCGCCTCACCCGCCGGCTCGCCGTGCAGCCGCAGGCGCCAGCGTCCGTCGCCGAGCGACTCGAGCAGCTCGACCTCGCCGAGCCGCTCTCCCGGTCGGAGGCGCTTCGACGGCCGCGCCAGCCCCTCCCACAGCCCGTCGGCGCCCACCCGCTCGAGCAGCAACACCTCCGCCTCGCCGCCGCTCTCCCGGCGCAGACGCAGCCGCGCGGGCACGACACGCGTGTCGTTGACGACGACCAGCTCTCCACGCAGCTCGTCGGGGAGGTCTGCGACGGTGCGGTGAAGCACCTCGCCGGTCGCCCGCCGGTAGACGAGCAGCCGCGATGCGTCGCGCGCCGCCGCCGGATGCTGCGCGATCAGCTCGGGCGGCAGCTCGTAGTCGAGCTCGGACGACCTCATCCGACGGCCAGAGTAGCCTTGCCGCCATGAACGAACTGGCACTGGAGCGGGCCCGCCAGCGCATCGCGCAGGCCGCCGCCGGCACCACCGAACCGGCCGCCCTCGAGGCTGCACTGGAGCGCTCGCGAGAAGGGCTCGAGGCCCTCGCCGCGACGACCGCCGAGCTCGAGTCGAGCCTCCCGGGCCGGCTCGACGCCGCGATGCAGGACGCGATCCGAGCCGAGGTCGTGCCGGTCGCGCGCAGCCTCGCCGAGATCCGCGGGCTCCTCAATCAGGCGATCAAGCGACTCGAACGGCTCGAGGGCGATCTGCTCGCCGAGCGTCACGCGCGTCTCGACGACCTCGCGCTCCTGGTCGACCTCGTCTCGTCGGGCTGGAAGGGCGTCGACGAGCGCCTCGCGCGACTCGAGCCCTCGCAGGCCGAGCGCCGGCACGCCGCCTAGCCGGGGCTCGATCAGGCGTACCGCGCCGGCAGGACGAGCCGGAACCGGCTCCCCGAACCGACGTGCGTGTCGAGCTCGATCGAGCCGCCGAGCGCGATGGCGAGCTCACGCGCGATGGGCAAGCCCAGCCCCGTCCCGCCCGCGTCGTGCGAGAAGAACGGGCGGAAGATGCGCTCGCGCTCGTCGGCCGCGATCCCCGGGCCGGTGTCCGCCACGTCGACCGTGATCGCGCCGTTGGCCGCCGCCAGCGCCACGCCGATCCGACCCCCGTCCGGCGTCCACCTGAAGGCGTTCGCCAGGAGGTTGGAGATGATCTGCAGCACCCTGTCGCCGTCCGAGACGATCACCGGCCGCGCCGCCTCGTCCAGCTCGTACTCGATGCCGCGACGGCGCGCCTCCTCCGTGAAGGCGGCGTAGGCCGCGTCGACGAGCCGGCTCATGTCGACCTCCTCGGAGAGCACCGTGAAGCGATGCGCGTCGAGCTTCGCCAGGTCGAGGACGTCGCCGACCAGCCGTGACAGCCGGTCCGCCTCCGCGGCGACGACCGCGAGCGACTCGGCCGCCAGCTCGGGCTCCGTCACGACGCCCTCCCGCAGCGCCGAGACGTGACCGCGGATCGCGGTGAGCGGCGTGCGCAGCTCGTGCGACACCGACATGAGGAAGTTCCGCTCGAGCGCCTGCGCCTCCGACAGCCTCGCGGCCATCTGCCGGAACCGCTCGGCGAGGTGGGCGATCTCGCCACTTCCGGGCACCTCGGGGACGACGGCCGTGTCGTAGTTGCCCGCGGCGATCTCGTCCGCTGCCCTCGAGAGTGCCAGCACGGGCTCGGAGATGCGGCGCGACAGGTACCAGGCGAGCCCGCCCGCGACGATGAGGCCGCCGAGCAGACCGAGCGCGAGCCGCTCGAACAGGGTCAGCCAGCGCTCGCGCAGCTCGGTCTTCGGCTTCGCGACGACGAGCCACCCGAGCGGCGTCGTGTTCGGCGCGAGGCGCAGCGGCGTCGCGGCGGCGAGCAGCGTCCGGTTCTCTCCCGGCGCGTTGAACTCGAACGTCACCACCCGCCCCGTCGCCAGCGCGCGGCCGATCTGCGCCTCGGACAGCGGTTCCAGGCCGGTCTCCTCGCCCGGGAAGACACTCGGGCCGACGTAGAAGAGCCGATCGCCGGTGGCCGCCTCGAGCTTGTCGGCGGCGAAGTCGGGGGCGCGCAGCCCCTCGTCGCTCGCGCGGCGGGCCGACTCGGCGTAGAGCTGCGAGAGCCCCCGCGCCTCGCGCCGAAGCTCGGTCTCGGACTGCTCGCGCGCGAAGTCCTGGAAGAGGCGCAGCGCGATCAGCGAGGCGACGAGCCCGGCGAGCACGATCCCCGCGAGAAACAGGGCCGTGATTCGGAACCGCAGCGAGCGGAACACCTGATCAGTGTGGCCTACGCGGCGGGCGTGGCGCTGCGGTCGGGGCCGACCTTGTAGCCGACACCCCAGACCGTGACGATCGGCGAGGCGTCACCGAGCTTGCGACGCAGCTGCCGGACATGGACGTCGACGGTGCGTGTGTCCCCGGCGAACGTGTAGCCCCAGACGCGCTCGAGCAGCTGGTCGCGAGTGAGCACGAGGCCCTTGTGGTCGAGCAGCTCCCAGAGCAGGTCGAACTCCTTGGGCGCGAGCTGGATCTCCTCCTCGCCCACCTTGACCTCGCGCCGCCCCGAGTTGATGAACAGTTCGCCGTGCCGGATCTCCTGGGACTCGTCGCGACGGCGCTCGGGCGCCGCGCGGCGCAGGACGCTCTTGACGCGCGCGACGAGCTCCCGCGGGTTGAACGGCTTCGTCAGGTAGTCGTCGGCGCCGACCTCGAGGCCGATGATCTTGTCCACGTCCTCGTCCCGGGCCGTCAGCATCAGGATCGGGACGTCCGACGTCTTGCGGATGCGGCGGCAGATCTCGATGCCGTCGAGGTCGGGCAGGTTGAGGTCGAGGATGATGAGCGCGGGCGCCTCGGTGGCAACGTGCGTCAGCGCGGCGCTGCCGGTCGCGACGGCCCGCACGGCGTACCCGGCGTTCTTCAGGTAGAGCGAGACGAACGACGCGATCGACGCTTCGTCTTCGACGATCAGGATCGACTGCGCCTGCGCGGCCATCAGCGCCCTGCGGTTCCGAGCAGGAACGACGTCTCGTCGTCGGGCATGACCTCGCAGTCCTCGGCCGCCAGCCGGCAGTCGACGCCGCTCGTCGAGTAGACGCCGGTTCGCAGGCCGTCCCCGTCGAGCAGTACCCGGCCGCGTGCGGCTGCAGAGAGGTCGACCCCGGCGCCGCGGATCGCGACGCGCCAGCGGCCGCCGATCAGCCGGTAGCGGATGTCCTCGCCGCGGCAGACGTTCGACGGCCCGCGGAACCACACCTCGTCGCAGCCGTAGACGATCGGTTCGCTGGCATCGAGCGGCGTCAGGTCGGTGACCGTCACCGTGCCCTTGTCGAGCCGGCCGATCAGCGACCCCCGCGCCTCGATCCAGACGAACCCTCGGGCGTCGTTGATCGACAGCCGGTCATCGCCCGTCTGGGCGGCCAGAGAGGCCGCCGCCGGAGCCGCAAGGAGTCCGACGAGCAGCACGAAGAGACCTGCTTTCCGCATCGCCGCCACAGTATTGTCGCGCGCCGTGATCCGTCGATCAGCGGCGGGTTAGGAAAGTGTAAGCCCAGCAGGCGAGCAGTCGCCTGCGTAGATTCACCGCGTGGACGAGATCGCGGCGTTCGGCGAGATCGTCCTCGTGGTCGCCTCCGGTCTCCTGGCGGCGATTCTCCTGCGCGCAGTCGCCGAGCGGATTGCCATCCCGGCCGCGGCACTCTTCCTCGTCGCAGCGGCGATCGCCTCGGACCTCTTCCCCTCCCTCGGGGACGCGCTGTCGTTCCAGGCCGTCGAGCGGACCGCCGTCGTGGCGCTCATCGTCATCCTCTTCGACGGCGGCCTCCACATCGGGTGGCGGCGCTTCCGGGCGTCCGCGGTGCCGATCCTCTCGCTCGGTGTGCTGGGCACGTTCGCGACCGCCGGGCTCGTCGCCGTCGCCGCGCACACGATGCTCGACGTCTCGTGGACGACCGCCGGCCTGCTCGGGGCCGCGATCGCGCCCACGGATCCGGCAGTCGTCTTCTCCGTGCTCGGGAACCGCGAGATCCGTGGCCGCACCGGGACGGTGCTCGAGGGCGAGTCGGGCGCGAACGACCCCGTCGGCATCGCGCTGATGGTGGGGATGATCGAGTTCGCCACCAGCGACGAGGGCTCGATGTGGGCCGTGGCGGAGGAGTTCGCGGTCGAGATGATCGTCGGCCTCGCCGTCGGCGTGGCGGGCTGGCAGCTGCTGTTGCCTCTCGTGCGGCGCGTGCCGCTGCCTGAGCCGACGCTCCACCCGCTGCGAGTCCTGGCCGCGGCCGGCGTGATCTACGGCGCCGCAGCTGTGCTCCACGGCTCGGGCTTCATCGCGGTCTTCGCGGCGGGCGTGCTGCTGGGGGACGAGGCGATGCCGAGGAAGGGCGAGGTCGAGCGCTTCCTCTCCGGACTGTCGAGCCTCGCGGAGATCACGGTCTTCGTCGCGCTCGGGCTGACGATCGAGGTCGCATCGCTCGACGACGACAACATCTGGCGGGACGGCCTGCTGATCGCGATCGTGCTGACGTTCCTGGTGCGGCCGCTCGTCGTCGGGGCGCTGCTGCTGCCGGTGCGCCTGCGGTGGGGCGAGCGCGTCTTCCTGATGTGGTCGGGCCTCAAGGGCGCGGTGCCGATCCTGCTCGCTGCGCTCGCCGTGCTGGGCGGGGTCGACGAGGGCAGTCGGATCTACGGCATCGTCTTCGTCGTCGTCCTGTTCTCGGTGGTCGTGCAGGGGACGCTCGTGCCGACCGTCGCGCGGAGATTCGGGGTGCCGATGCGGATGGTGGACCACGACGCCGCGGGCGTGCGGCGCTTCGTGGTCAGGGACGGGGCGTTCGCATCCGGGAAGCCGGTGGGGCAGCTCCCGCTGGGCGAGCGCGCCTGGGTCGGGGTGGTCGTCCGGGAGGGCCGGCCGGTGTACCTCGCCGGCGACACCGTGCTGGCGACGGGCGACGAGGTGCACGTGTGGAGCGAGTCCGCGGACGTGCCCCCGCTGCAGCGGATCTTCGAGGGCCCGGGAACCGGCTCCTAGTCCTAGTCCTAGTCGTACTCGTAGAAGCCGCGCCCGGACTTGCGACCGAGCAGGCCGGCGTTCCGCATCGCGACCAGCCGCGGCGGCGGCGCCATGCGCGGCTCGCGCAGCTTCTCGTAGAGCGCCTCCGAGGCATGGACGTGCACGTCGATGCCGACGAGGTCGATCAACGTGCAAGGCCCCATCGGCCAGCCGGCGCCGTGCTGGAGGCCCGCGTCCAGGTCCTCGGGGGAGACCCGGGCCTCGTCGAGCACGCGGATGCAGTCGTTGAGGAGCGGGATGAGGACCCGGTTCACCACGAACCCGGGCGTGTCGTGGCAGCGGATCGCGTGCTTGCCGAGCCGCTCGCCGAACGCGAACGCCGACTCGACGGCGTCGTCGCCCGACAGCTCCGCACGCACGATCTCGACGAGCGGCATCAGCGGCGCCGGATTGAAGAAATGCATGCCCACGACGCGCTCCGGCCGGCTCGTGGCGGCCGCGATCTCCGTGACCGAGAGCGCGCTCGTGTTCGTCGCGAGGATCGCGTCCGGCCTGCAGAGGCGGTCGAGCTCGGCGAACAGCTCGAGCTTTGCCGGCAGCTCCTCGACGATCGCCTCGATCACGAGATCGCAGTCCGCGAAGGCGTCGAGCTCGGTCGTGACCGTGAGTCGCTCGGCGGCGGCATCGCGATCGGCTTGCTCGAGGCGTCCCTTCTCGACCTTGCGCGTGAGGAAGTGGCCGATCCGGTCGCGTGCTTGCTCGCCGAGCTCGGCCGTCACCTCGCGGCCGACGGTCGCGACCCCGGCCTCCACGCAGAGCTGCGCGATGCCCGCGCCCATGGCGCCGAGCCCGACCACGCCCACCGTGCGCACCTCCGCCGCCACGGCGGGCGATGCTACAGAGGACGCGTCAGCGGGTGCCGTGCCAGCGGCGGCTGCGCGAGGCCTCGTCGAGCCGCGAGTCGGCCCCGAAGAGAATGGCCAGCGGACCGACGAGGAGCAGGAAGGCGACGATCACGAATTCCATGCTCGAAGTCTCGCTCAGCAGGGACTATTAGCTCAAGTCGAGGTTCTGTACTCTTTGATCATGGAACCTGATCGTTGGCTCGGCGTCGAGCTCCGGCACCTCGCCGCGCTCACAGCCGTGGCGCGTGAGCGCTCGTTCGGCCGCGCGGCCGAGGCCCTCGGGTACACCCAGTCGGCAATCAGCCAGCAGATCGCCACGCTCGAGCGAACCGTCGGCCAGCGCCTCGTCGAGCGGCCCGGCGGTCCCCGCTCCGTCTCCCTGACGGAGGCCGGCGAGCTGCTGCTCCGGCACTCCGAGGCGATCGTCGCCCGGCTCGAGGCGGCCCGCGCAGACATGGCCGCGCTGGCCCAGGGCCAGGCGGGCGCGCTCAGGATCGGCACCTTCCAGAGCGTCGGCGCCCACGTGCTGCCCGAGCTGCTCCGGGTCTTCCGCGTCGACTGGCCGCGCGTCGAGATCCAGCTCTCCGAGTCGCCCGCCGACGACGAGCTGCTCGGTCTCGTCGAGCGAGGCGCTCTCGACCTGACGTTCGCCATGCAGCCGCTCGCCGACGGCCCGTTCGACTCGGCCCCGCTCATGCACGACCCCTATGTCCTCCTCGTCCCGGCCGAGAGCGAGGTCGCCGAGTGCGAATCCGCCTCGCTCGCCGACCTCCGCGGCCTGCCGCTCATCGGCAACCGCGCCTGCCGCAGCACGGTGCTCGCCGAGAGCGAGCTGAGGATCCGCGGGATCGACGTGGCCGTCGACTTCCGCTCGGACGACAACGGCACCGTCCAGGGGCTCGTCGGCGCGGGCTTCGGCGCGGCGCTCGTGCCGCTCCTGACCGTGGGCCGGTACGACGAGCGGGTGCGGGTGCTCGCGCTCGAGCCGGAGATCCCCGAGCGCCGGATCGCGATCGCCTGGCATCGCGATCGCCACCGCTCGCCCGCCGCCCGCGCCTTCGTCGACGCGGCGATCCGCCTCTGCGCGGAGCTCCAGCCACAGCTCGACCTGCGCACTCCCGTGGCCTGATCCGCGCCGATCCCGCGATCGTGGGACGATTGCGAGGTGAGGGGCGTCGACATCAGGCCCGTGTCCGGGGTCGAAGGGCTTGCCCAGTGGGCGGCGGTGCGGAACGTCGTCCATCCGAACGACCCCGACGACCCCGAGCAGATGGTGCTCGTCCGTGCGGCCGAGCCCGAGCATCTCAACCTGATCGCCTACCTCGACGACGAGCCGGTCGGCGCCGCGCTGCTCACCGCCGATCCACTCACGCAGGAGGCCGACGAGCAGTACGTCGAGGTGTCCGTGCTCCCGGCCGCCCGTGGTCAGGGCGTCGGCACGGCGCTGTTCGAGGATCTGTCACGACGCGCGCGCAGGCTCGGCAAGTCGGCCCTGCTGTGCACGGCGACCGTGGGGGATGCCACGTCGACGTCGTTCCTCGAGCGGCGCGGCTTTGTCGAGGGCGAGCGGCTGGAGCACTGGACGCTCGACCTGTCCGAGGCGGTCGAGCCGACCGAGCCGGAGGGCGTCACGATCACGACCATTCTCGAGCGGCCCGACACGCTCGCGGGCATGTACGAGGTGGCCCGGCAGACGGCGCCGGAACTCGGCGGCCACCTCGCGCGGCAGGCGGAGTCGCTCCCCGACTGGCACGCGTACGAGCTCGGCGGCTCCGCTCTCGTCGTGGAGCTCACGTCCGTGGCCTGTGCCGGCGACGAGGTCGTCGGCTTCTCGACGCTGCGGCGCGTGGGCGACGGCGACCGCGCCGAGACGCGCAGCGTGTCCGTGCTGCCGTCCTGGCGCCGCCGCGGCGTCGCGAGGGCGCTCGTGCTCACGCAGGCCCACGGAGCACGTGCGCGCGGCTACCGAACGCTGCAGATGCTGCTGCGGACGCCGGCCGCAGCCGCGCTCGCCGTCGACCTCGGCTTCAGGCCGGAGGCGATCACGGTCGACTACCGCGGCCCGCTGCTGGACGACGCCTAGCGGCGTCCACCGCAGCGCGGCCCGCTTCGAACTGCTCCGGCGCGAGCCGCACATACGAGTGCCGGCCGAGGCTCCGCGGCAGCACTCCGGCGGCCTCCACGGGCGGCGCGTGCCTCAGGTCGTCCAGCGCGAGCAGCGGCCGAATCGCGAAGCGCCAGCCCCATCGCGTCCGCGTCGGGTCGTGCTCGAGCTCGTCGCCGATCTCGACGACGCCGTAGATCACCCGCCAGCCGGCGGCGTACAGGAGCGCGAGATCGCCGCCCTCGACACCGGGCCGGCGCGTCGACGAATGCGCCCGCAGGTCGTCGACGGTCACGGCCGGCTGCAGCCGCCGCTCGCCGCGCCCGCGCACGAGCAGCCAGTGCTGCATCAGCTAGGCGCGTTCGATCACCGCGGCGATGGCCTGGCCCTGCCCGATGCACATCGAGGCGATGCCGTACCGCTCGCCGCGTCGCTCCAGCTCCGAGACGAGCGTAGCCGTGATGCGAGCCCCGGTCGCGCCGAGCGGGTGCCCGAGCGAGATGCCCCCGCCGTTCGGGTTGACGTCGCCCGCGTCCCAGCGGTCGCCGAGCCCGGTGTCGGCGAGGAACTGCAGGACGACCGACGCGAAGGCCTCGTTCACCTCGATCACGGCAACGTCGTCCCAGGTCAGGCCGGCCTTGCGCAACGCGCGCCGGCACGCCTCGGGATTGCCGTGCAGCATGCGGTACGGGTCGACGCCGGAGAGCCCGAACGACACGAACCGAGCGCGCGGCTCGAGCCCGAGCCGTCCGACGGCCTCCTCGCTCGCCACGAGCATCGCCGCCGAGCCGTCGACGATCGAGCTCGAGTTCCCCGCGGTGACAACGCCGTCGGGGGTGAACGCCGGGGGCAGCGAGGCGAGCTTGTCGAGCGAAGTCTCTCGGCGCGGGGCCTCGTCGACCCCGAACAGCACCGCCGCCCCCGCGGCGGCCACCTCGACCGGCACGATCTCACGCTCGAACCGCCCCTCGTCGATGGCCGCGACGGCTCGCCGGTGCGACTCCAGCGAGACCTCGTCGAGGCGCTCGCGCGTGAGCCCCCACTCCGCGGCGATCGCCTCGGCGGAAATGCCCTGCGGCACGATCGGCCAGCGCTCCGCGATCTTCTCGTTGAGCCCGGCGAACCCGTCCGCGCCGAGGTTCGATCCCATCGGCACGCGAGACATCGACTCGACACCCGCTGCGACAACGACGTCGAGGTGCCCGGCCTGGATCGCCGAGGCGGCGTTGAACGCCGCCTGCATGGACGAGCCGCACTGCCGGTCGACGGTCGTGGCGCAGACCGTCTCGGGCCAGCCCGCGACGAGCACCGCGACGCGCCCGACGTTCAGCGCCTGCTCGCCGACCTGCGTCACACAGCCCATCTGAACGTCCTCGACCTCCCGGGGATCGACGTCGAGCCGCTCGACGAGCCCGTTCAGGACCTGCGCGGCGAGGTCGTCGGCCCGCACGCCGGCGAGCGAGCCGTTCCGCCGCCCGATCGGGGAGCGGACGGCGTCGACGACGTATGCGTCGCCGCGGCTCACTCCGTGAGGGTAGCGAGGGCGGCTGCTCCGGGCGATCCTCTCAGCCCACGACGGCGAAGAGCTGCCAGCGACCCGGCACGCCCTTCAGCTCGACCTCGCCGCGCGGCTCGAAGCCGAGGCCCGACCCCGCCACGAGATCCGTGACGGTGCGCGAGACGAGCACCTCACCGGGGTCGGCGGCCGCCGAGATCCGTGCGCCGGTGTGCACCGCGATCCCGCGGAGCCTGTCGCCGACGAGCTCGCACTCGCCCGTGTGGACGCCCGCCCGGATCTCGAGGCCCAGCCGGGCCACGGCGTCCCGGATGGCGAGCGCACACCGCACGGCGCGCGCCGGCCCGTCGAACGCGGCGAGAAAGCCGTCACCGGCGGTGTCGAGCTCACGGCCCCGGAAGCGCTCGAGCTCCCGGCGAACAGCCGCGTGGTGCGCCTCCACGAGCTCGGCCCAGCGCGCGTCGCCGAGCTCCGCGGCGCGCTCGGTGGAGCGCGCGATGTCGGTGAAGAGCACCGTCGCGAGCACGCGGTCGAGATCCGGCCCGCGCCGCGCGCCGGTGAGGAACTCCTCGATCTCGTCGAGCAGCCGGTCGGCGTCCCCCACCCAGGGCAGATGGTCCTCGCCCGGCAGCTCGAGAAAGCGCGCGCCGGGGATCTGCCCGGCGATCCAGCGGCCTTCCTCGACGTGGACATCGGGGTCGTCGGTGCGATGGATGACGAGCGTCGGCACCCGGATCGTCGGCAGCACGTCCCGGACGTCGATCTGGGTGTTCATGCGCAGGAGCGCCACCGCCGCGCCCGGGCTGGCGCTCCGGCGGAAGTACGTGGCGAGCCTGCGTGCGAACGCCTCGTCTCCCGCCACGCTGGGCGCGTAGTGAGAGACATCAGGGTCGCGCCCCCATCCCTCCTCGACGCGGGCGATCTCCGCCTCGCGTTCCTCGGGGGTCGGCGCCCAGGGATAGTCCTCGCTCCAGACGCGCTTCGCGTAGACGCCCGTGGTCACGAGTGCGGCCGTCCGCTCCGGGAACGTCGCGGCGAACAGCACGGCGAGGTTGCCGCCCTCGGAGTGGCTGACGAGCGCCGCGCGCTCGGAGCCGGCGGCGTCGAGCACCGTCACGACGTCGTCGAGCCGTTCGTCGAGGGACGGCAGCCGGTCGGTGGGCACCCGGTCCGAGAGCCCGGTGCCGCGCTTGTCGAACAGGATGAGCCGCGAGAACCGCGCGAGCCGGCCGAGGAAGTGTGCGAGCGTCGGCTCGTCCCAGGCCAGCTCGACGTTCGAGACCCACCCGGGGATCCAGAGCAGGTCGGACGGCCCGTCGCCGACGACCTGGTACGCGATGCTCAGGTCGCCCGCTCTCGCATAGCGCGTCTCCGGCGGCATAGGCTTGGCACTATGGCGGCGACGGCGACCGAGCGGAAGCTGCTCGTCGACGGCGAGTGGGTCGAGACCGGCGACTGGGTCGAGGTGCGGTCGCCCTACTCCGGCGAGACCGTCGCCCGCGTCGCCAAGGCGGGCGCGGACGAGGCCCGGCGTGCCGTCGACGCCGCCGAGCGCGCGATGCGCGAGCCGCTGCCGGCGCACAAGCGGGCCGAGATCCTCGTCCGGGTCGCCGGTGCGCTCGGCCGCCGCGCGGACGACGCGGCGCGGCAGATCGCGGCCGAGGCCGGCAAGCCGCTGAAGGCGGCGCGTGTCGAGGTGGCGCGCGCGATGTCGACGTACACGATGGCGGCGGTCGAGGCCCGCAAGCTCGCCGGCGAGGTCGTCCCGATGGAAGGCTCGCAGGCGGGCGAGGGCAAGCTCGCCTTCACCCTTCGCGTCCCGGTGGGCGTCGTGGGCGCGATCTCACCGTTCAACTTCCCGCTCAATCTCGTCGCGCACAAGATCGCGCCCGCGCTCGCCGCGGGCTGCGCCGTCGTTTTGAAACCGGCCTCGCAGACGCCGCTCTCGGCGCTCCTGCTCGCCGAGCTCGAGACCGAAGCCGGGCTCCCGCCAGGCTGGCTCAACGTCCTCGTCGGGCCTGCGTCCGAGATCGGAGACGTGCTCGTCGAGGACGAACGCGTGCGGCTGATCACCTTCACCGGCTCCGGGGACGTCGGCTGGAAGCTCCGCGAGCGCGCCCCACGCAAGCGGGTCAACCTCGAGCTCGGCAACGCCACGCCGGTGATCGTCGAGGCGGATGCCGACCTCGACGACGTCGCGACGCGTCTCGCCGCCAACGCCTTCGCCTTCGCCGGGCAGAGCTGCATCTCGGTGCAGCGCATCTACGTCCAACGGGCGGCGTACGACGGCTTCCTGGAGCGCTTCGTCCCCAGGGTCGAACGGCTCGTGGTGGGCGACCCTGCCGACGAGGAGACGGACGTCGGCCCGCTGATCGCGGAAGACGAGCGCGACCGTGTGCTCGCCTGGATCGAGGAGGCCCGGGCGGCCGGCGCGGAAATCCTTGCGGGCGGCGACGTTGCCGACGGCCTGCTGCGGCCGACCGTGATCGCCAACGCGGCGCCGGCCCTGAACGTGTCGTGCGAGGAGGTCTTCGGTCCGGTGGTCACCGTCAACGCGTACGACTCACTCGACGAGGCGATCGCGCTGGCGAACGGCACCCGCTACGGCCTCCAGGCGGGAATCTTCACGTCGCGCCTCGACACGGCGCTGCGTGCCGGCCGCGAGCTCGAGTTCGGCGGGGTGACCGTCAACGAGGCGCCGACGTTCCGGGCCGACCAGATGCCCTACGGCGGCGTGAAGGCGTCGGGCAACACGCGCGAGGGCCCGGCCTGGGCGGTTCGCGAACTGACCGAAGAGCGGCTGGTCGTCCTGCAGCTGTAGCCGCGCCGCGCCGGATGGCCGCCGGATGCGCCGCTAGACTCGGCCGCGGATGGCGCCCTCGCTGCTCTCACGCCTGCGCCGGCAGCCCACGCCCGGCGGCATGGACACCGACGCGCTCGCCGACACCGCGTCGAGCCCGCCACCGGCGGCCGTGCTTCCGCCGCCGCCACCCGCGCCCCCGCCTCCGGCCGCCCCGCCCAAGCGCCGCCGGACCGCGCCGCCTGCGAGCGAGCTCCGCCGCGAACGGCGCGCGCTCATGCGAGTCCGCGAGGATCGCCTGCGCGACCTCGGAGGTCTCGCACTCGAGATGTACCGTCGCGACCGGTTCAGGGAGGACCTGCTCGTCGAGCGGTGCACCGACCTGATCGCGCTCGAGGCGCGAATCCACGAGCTCGACGCGCTGCTCACGCTTTCCAGCCCGCTCCGCCGGGCGACCCCCGTGGCCCGCTGCGAGTGCGGTGCGCCCCTGCTCGCGGCGATGAACTTCTGCTCCACCTGCGGCCGTCCCGCCCAGCCCGACGAGGGCCGGCCGGGCGCATGAGCACGGGCGGCGCGACCGCCCGCCGAGAGGCTCCGATCGCGGGCCTCTGTCCCCGGTGCGGCGAAGCGTTCGACACCGAGCAGGAGTACTGCCTCGAGTGCGGCCTGCGCCTGCCGTGGGACAGCCCGCTGTTCGCGAAGCTCACTGCCCGCGCCGCCGGCGGCCGCTCGCGTCGCGTGCCGAGAGCATGGGTCTGGCCGGCGCTACTCGCGCTGCTCCTCGCCGCCGCGGGAGCCGCCGCCGCCATCGCCGTCACCAGAGACAATGGCGTCGCCGCCGCATTCTCGGTCGCGACGGGGGGCAACCCGCTCGCCGAGGCCAACACGTCGACGCTGCCGACGCCGCCGGAGCCGACCGGTGCGGCAACAACTCCGGCCGTCCGTCCGGGAGCGCCGGCACGGCGTCCGGGTCTCGTGCGCTGGCCGCGCGGCCGGGACGGCTGGACGATCGTTCTGATCTCGCTGCCGCAGGCCGAGGGCGGCGCACCGGCGCGCGGCAAGGCGCAGCAGGCCCTGTCGAAGGGGCTGCGCGAGGTAGGCGTCATCGACTCGAACCGCTTCGCCAGCCTGCACCCCGGCTACTACGTCGTCTTCACCGGGATCTATGGATCTCCGGAGGAAGCGGCAAGCTCGCTCCAGCGTGCGAAGGCCGCTTTCCCGCTCGCGTACACGCGCGAGATCGCCAGCTGATCGAGGTGTAGATCGCGGCTGCACGGGTATCTCACCGTGCGTCGCGTACCGGTTCGGTTTGCGGTACAGGCAACAATCGTTCGCACTTTGTAACAAGCGCGGAAACTCTGTAGACTCACCGACGTAGCCGCCCGCCGCCGCCATATTTCCGCTTTGTAAAAGGGATCCGGCATGGAATCTGGAGTGCGCATGGAAGAGCAGATCGCCCAGCTACAGACCTGCATGTATCAATACTCGCGAGCGATCTACCGCTCCATCAAGGACCTGATCGAGCCATACGCCGACGAGGAGCATCAGATCGAGGCACGGCGCGACGTGCTCGAGCAGTGTGAGGGCACGATGGAGCGCCTGGCCCAGGATCCGCAGTACTTCGCGCGTCCCGACCGCTCGCTCTTCCAGGACATCCGCCGGCACTTCCCGATCACGGCGCAGGCGCAGGTCGCCTGGGCGGTGCGCGAGGGAGTCGGGGCGGCCGTCGGCTTCATCGAGGCCCAGATCGAGTCCGGCGCGCTCGACGGCGGCGTCGCAAGATGCAAGGCGACGACGCGCAAGGGCAAGGCCTGCCAGCGCACGCCGCTGCCCGAGCGGGACTACTGCCCGTCGCACCAGCACCTCGATCGCGCGACGATCGCGGCCTGAGCGCCCAACCGGCCGCGAGCGACTAAGCTCGCCAGCGTGTCGCACGACACCGACAAGCTGATCCGGCAGCTGTCGCTCGTCGCCTTCCTGATGGCCGAGCGCCGCCCGCTGACCGCGCGCGACGTGAAGTCGAACGTCGAGGGCTACTCGGAGATGAGCGACGAGGCGTTCGCCCGCCGCTTCTACTCCGACCGGTCGGAGCTGATCGCGCTCGGCGTGCCGCTGCACGGGCAGCGCGACGAATTCACGGGCGAGGAGCTCTACACGCTGCGCTCGGAGCACTACTTCCTCGACGCCCTCGAGCTCGACGACGAGGAGCTCGCGGCGCTGACGACGGCACTGTTCATGCTCGAGGGCCAGTTCGCCTACGCGGAGCCGCTGCGGCTCGCGCTCCAGAACCTCGCGCTGGGCCGACCTGGCTTCCCCGGGCCCCAGGGCGGCACCGAGGCACGCGTCACGATGCGCGACCTCGACTACTCGCCCGAGATGGCGGGACGCCTGGCGAAGCTCGAAACCGCGATCTCGAAGGGCCGGACGGTCAAGTTCGCGTACTGGTCGATCGCGCGCGACCAGGAGCGCGAGCGCACGGTCAACCCACTGGCGCTGCTGCACGACATGAGCGCCTGGTACGTCGTGGGCGAGGACCTCGAGGACGAGAGCCGCCGCAAGAAGTTCCGCGTCTCGCGGATCCGGAGCGACATCCGCTTTGCCACACGGCGGGAGCGCGACTTCCGCTTCCCCGGGGACTTCGAGATCGACGAGTACCGCGGCAAGCCGCCGTGGCAGGTCGGCGAGGTCGCCGGCACGGCTCGGGTCGAGGTGCACGGCGATACCGCGTGGTGGGTCGCGCGCACGCTGCCGAACGCGGGCACGCTCGACGACGGCATCTTCGAGACGCCGTACGCGAGCGTCGGGCCGCTCGCCTCGTGGGTGCTGCGGCAGAACGGCCGCGCGGTGCCCATCGCGCCGGTGGAGCTGCGCGATGCCGTCGCCGAGGCGCTCGTCCGGCTGCGCGAGCGACACGAGGGCGAACCGCCGCGCCCCGCGCGTTCGCGGCCGCGCTCGGCGCATCCTGCCGTCCCGCCCGAGCGTCTGCCAGGCCCCGTTGCGCCGGAGCGGTTCGGCGTCCTGCAGGCGCTGCTCGCCCACCTCCTTGCGGCATGCGGCGAGAGCAAGGAGGCGGAGCTCGACGCCGAGGAGCTGGCGCAGAGCTTTTCCGTCACCACCGAGGAGTTGGTGGAGGCACTGTCGCTGCTCAACCTCGTCAACTTCGGCGGCGGGTGCTACACGGTCTACGCCGAACTGGACAACGGCGTGGTGCGCGTGGACAAGGAGCTGTACGGCGACGTCTTCCGCCGTCCGCCCAAGCTCACGCCGCTCGAGGCGCGTGCGATCCGGCTGGCGCTCGAGTTCGTCGGGCCGATGATCGCGGCCGACTCGCGGACGCCGCTCGAGAAGGTGCGCGGAAAGCTCGAGGAGACCTTCGGACAGTTCGAGCTGTCGCAGACTCCCGAGGTGCTCGTGGAGACCGACGAGGAGCGCCTCGTGGCGGCACTCAGCGATGCGATGGCGAAGCACCAGGTCGTTCGGATCGAGTACCTCAAGGAGGACGATGCGGAGCCGACCGCCCGAGAGGTCGAGCCGTATCAGTTCGTGCGCGAGCTGCCGCACTGGTACGTCCACACCTGGGATCGCGACGCAGGCGGCGCGAGGACGTTCCGGCTCGATCGAATGCGCTCGGCGGAGCCGACCGGCGCGACGTTCGAGCCGCGCGCCGACTACGACCCGAGCTACATGAGCGATCCCCGCGTCGCGCGGATCCTCTACGCGAAGCCGGTCGCGCGCTGGAAGGTCGAGCGTGGGGCGCGCCCGCTCGCGGACGGCTCGGCGCTTGCCGAGCTGCCGTACGCCAGCGAGGAGTGGCTCCTCACGGAGGTGCTCGCCGACCGCGGCGAGGCCGTGGTGCTGGAGCCTGCGCCGCTGCGGAAGGCCATCGCCGCACGCGCCCGCGCGCTGACGCGAGAGCTCAAGGCCCGCCCGCGCGCACGCGCAGCCCGCAGGTAGACGCCCGCCCGAAGGTTCATACGGGCAGCGTGAGGGTGAACGTCGCCCCGCGGCCGAGCGCCGAGTGCACGTCGAGCGAGCCGCCGTGCGCGGTGGCGATCGAACGCGCGATGAACAGTCCGAGGCCGGTGCCCGGCTTGGCGCTCCCGGCGGCGGCACGACCGAACTTCTCGAAGATCAGCGACTGGTGCTCCGGCGCGATGCCCGGCCCCTCGTCCCGGACGGCAAGTCGGAGACGTCCGTTCTCGCCGCCGACGCTGACCCGCACCTCCTGTCCGGCGGCCGAGTACTTGACCGCGTTCGAGACGAGGTTGTCGAGCAGCTGGCGCAGCCGCTCGGAGTCGCCGTTGACGGACGGGAGCGCGGGCGCGGCGTCGATCGCCACGCTGACCTCGTCCTGCGCGAGCCCGGCCGCCGCGACCGAGTCGCGGGCCAGCTGCACGAGGTCGACCTCGGCGAAGCGGTACGTGAACGTCCCCGCCTCGATGCGCGACGTGTGCAGCACGTCCTCGATCAGGCTGGCGAGCCGGCTGGTCTCGTCGCCGATGACGGCGAGGAACGCCTCCCGCTGCTCGGGGCGCAGCTCGCGCCACCGCTGCTGGAGGGTGCGGGCCGACCCGATCACCGCCGCCATCGGGCTCCGCAGCTCGTGCGAGACCAGCGAGACGAAGTCCGCCCGGAGCGCCGACAGCCGCCGCAGCTCCTCGACCGTGGCGCGCTCTGCCTCATAGGCCCTGATGTTCTGAACGGCCGACCCGACGAGGCGGCCGAGCAGCGTGATCAGCTCGACCTCCTCGGGCCCGAACGCCTCGGGCTCCCTGCGGGCGAGCGCGAAGTACCCGATCGTGCGGTCCCCGGCGGTCAAGGGGGCGAGGACGCGGGATCGCAGCCCGAGGGCGACGAGCGGCTCCTCCCCGGGCAGCGGGTCGGCCGCCATGTCACCGCGGACCAGCGTCCGACCGTCGCTCAGGCGCTGGACGACGCCGGCGAGCTGTATGTGCGCCGGCCCGGGCGGCCACCGGTCGGCTCCGAGCCCGGCCGTCGCGAGGATCTCCGGCACACCGTCCTCCTCTCGCGCGACCACCAGCCGGTCGAACGCCACGACACCCCGCACCTCGTCGACGAACGCCTCGAAGGCCTCGTCGAGCCGCAGGGACGACGCGAGCGCGCGGGCACAGCGGTTCGCGGCCTCCAGGAGGTCGACGCGGCGCCCGAACGCGTCCCGGAGGCGCTCCGCCTCGGCGGCTCGCTGCTCGGAGGCCTTTGCCTGACGGCGCTCCAGCTCGACCAGGCGGCCTGTGACGCCTCCGAGCAGCACCCCCACTGCTCCGCGCAGGATCACCGAGCCGACCTGGACGCCGTCTCCGAACTCCTCCGCGCGCCAGACCTCCGAGGCGGCGAGGATCGGCACTGTGGCCAGCGCCGTCAGCACCCCTCCTCGTGTGCGGAAGAGCAGCGCGGCCTCGAGGATGACGAGGTAGAAGAGCGACCGCAGCGGCTGACCGGCCTCGAACGAGAACGTGAAGACGTAGCCCGTTACGAGCACCAGGTCCACGACCACGCTCGCCTGCGCGAGCCGCCGGCCGCGCAGTCTCCGCCGGTGCACCAGGACGAGCAGCAGGGCGCCCAGCACGAAATGCGACGCGACGACGACGACCCCGAGTGCGCGGTAGCCGGACGGGATGACGTCCCACTGCAGGCCGAGGTACGCGGCCCCGAGGACGAACACGCCGAGGCGGACGATCGCGAGGACGCGCATGAGCGTCATGTCCGCGCCTCGATGCGCGCGAGCGCCCAGCGGGCGTGCTCCGCCAGCAGCTCGTCGTCGCCTGCCGCATAGCGCTCGAGCGCCGGCCGGTGCTCGGCCTCGCCGCTGTTGCCGAGCGCGACGATCGCGTTTCGCCGCAGCCAGCGGGGGTCGTTGCGCGGCACGTACAGGCGGTCGTACCGTCGGCGCAGCTCCGCGCCGTCGGCCTCCAGCCACTCGACGAGGTCGACCGTCGGCTCGGCCCCTCGCGGCAGGGTGCCGTGCGAGCGTCGCTTCTCGACCCCGCGGTTCCACGGGCACACGTCCTGGCAGATGTCGCAGCCGTACACGGTGTCGCCGAGCTCCGGCCGGTAGGGCTCGGGGATCGGCGCCGCAGCCTGGCTCCAGTACGACAGGCAGCGCGTGGCGTCGAGCGTGCCGGGCTCGTCCAACGCGCCGGTCGGACACGCCTCGATGCACAGCGTGCAGGACCCGCAGCCCGCGTCGAGCGGCGGCGACGCCTCGACCTCGACGTCCGTGACGAGCGTCCCGAGCACGACCCACGAGCCGTGGCGGCGGGTGATCGTCAGCGTGTTCTTGCCGTAGAAGCCGACGCCGGCGCGGGCGGCAGCCTCGCGGTCCACGTGCTGGTTGGCGTCGACGAGCACTCGATACGACCCGCCGAGCCGGCGACCGAGGACGTCCAGCTTCTCCCGCAGCTCGGCGTAGCCGTCGCGCCAGGCGTAGCGAGGCAGCCGCCCCTCCCCCGCGCCGCGCTCCGGGGCGGGCGCGTAGTAGCAGAGGGCGGCCGAGATCACGGTCCTCGCTCCCGCGAGCAGATGTTCCGGATGACACGACTCCTCGGGCCGGGCCATCGTGAACCGCATGTCCGCGAAGAGCCCGCGTGCGCGGCGCTCGCGGATGTGACGCTCCGTCTCCGTGTAGGGCCCGGCGGGAGCCGCGCCGACAGCGTCGAGGCCGAGCTCGTCCCCAAGGAGGATCAGCTCCCCTCTGGTCATGCGAAGATTGTGCCCGTGAAGGCCGTTCGCATCCACGAAGACGGCGGGCCCGAGGTCCTTCGCTACGAGGACGTCCCCGACCCCGAGCCGGCCGCGGGCGAAGTGCTCGTCCGCATGCAAACCGCGTCGCTGAACCACCTCGACGTCTGGGTCCGCAGGGGCCTGCCGTCGGTGCCGAAGCCGCGGATCCTCGGCGCGGACGGTGCCGGCATCGTGGAGGCGCTCGGGGACGGCGTCGAGGGCTTCACCGCCGGCGACCGTGTCGTCCTGAACCCGGGGCTCGAGCACGGCGACCAGATCTCGGTCGTCGGCGAGCATACGGATGGCGTCCACGCCGAGCTCGTTTCGATGCCGGCGGCGCAGGTCTACGCCCTCGACGACGGGCTCTCGTGGGAGGAAGCCGCCGCGTTCCCGCTCGTCTACGAGACGGCGTACCGCATGCTCGTCACCAAGGCGTCGCTCCAGGAGGGCGAGTGGATCCTGGTCTGGGGCATCGGGGGAGGTGTCGCCGGTGCGGCATTCGAGCTGGCGCGTGCACTTGGCGCGCGCACGGTGGTCACCTCGTCGAGCGACGCCAAGCTCGCTACGGCGCGCGACTGGGGTGCGGACGTCACCGTGAACCACGCCACCGGCGACGTCGCCGCGGCGGTCAAGGAGGCGACCGGCGCCGGGGTCGACGTCGTCGTCGAGCACGTCGGTGAGGCGACGTGGAAGACCACCCTCTCCGCCGTCCGCCCCGGTGGCCGCGTGGTCGTCTGCGGCGCGACGAGCGGTCCCAACCCGCCTGCGCAGCTGCATCGCTGGTGGTGGAAGCAGCTCACGCTCTACGGCTCGACGATGGGGACGAGGGACGACTTCCTCGGCGCGTACGACCTCGTCCGCAGCCGCCGCGCGCGCGTGCACGTCGATCGCGTCTTCCCGCTCGCGGAGATCCGCGCCGCCCACGAGCGCCTCGAGGCTGGCGAGCAGCTCGGCAAGATCGTGCTCTCGATCCCGGACTGAGCGCCTGGGCACGCGGCATCCCGCGCGACCGTTCGACGGGAACGGCCCGGATCCTGTGCGCGGCGGCTCGACGACGATGCGGGCGGCACCCGACGGCACGGGTGCCGCCGACCTGCCAGAGTCCTCCTGAATCGATCGAGGAGGTGCGATGGCAGCTCGGCAGACCTACCCGATCCGCATCGAGGGCACGCTCGATCCCGAGGTCAGCCGCTGGCTGTGGCTTGTCAAGTGGCTGCTGGTGATCCCGCACGCGATCGTGCTGGCGTTCCTGTGGATCGCGTTCGTCGTGCTGAGCGTCGTCGCGTTCTTCGCGATCCTCTTCACCGCCCGCTACCCGCGGGGCTTGTTCGAGTTCAACGTCGGCGTGCTGCGGTGGACGTGGAGGGTCGCCTTCTACTCGTACGCCGCCCTGGGCACGGACCGCTATCCGCCATTCACGCTCGGCGCCGTGCCCGACTACCCGGCGACGCTCGAGGTGGACTATCCCGAGCGGCTCTCGCGGGGGCTCGTGCTCGTCAAGTGGTGGTTGCTCGCGATCCCGCAGTACGTCGTCGTCGGCTTCTTCGTCGGCGGCAACAGCTACGTCGCCTGGCAGGCGGACCGCTCGGAATGGGGCTTCGGCGGCGGGCTCATCGGCGTGCTCGTGCTCTTCGCGGGTGTCGCGCTCCTGTTCACGACGCGGTATCCGCGGGGCATCTTCGATTTCGCGCTCGGGATGGACCGGTGGGTCGCGAGGGTGGTGGCGTACGCCGCGCTGATGACCGACGACTATCCGCCGTTCCGCCTCGACCAGGGCGGCGCCGACGTCGAGGCCGCCGGGATGGCGCCGGGGACGGAGGCGATGCCTCTGGCCGCGGCCGAGCCCGGCCCCGGTGAGCCCGACGAGCGGTCGGGCGGCTCGCGGGTCGGCCGCATCCTGCTGATCGTCCTCGGCAGCCTCGCCGCGCTCCTCGCGCTGGGCATGCTCGTCGGCGGCTGCGCGGCCGTCGCCATCGACAGCACGCAGCGTGACGACGACGGGTTCGTCATGTCGCCGACGGAAGGCTTCTCGTCGTCGGGCTACGCGATCGTGTCCGAGAGCGCGGACGTCGACCTCGACGGCCCCGACTGGGCGGTGGAGGACTTCATCGGCACCGTCCGGATCCGCAGCGAGAGCGGACGTGCCGTCTTCGTCGGCATCGCATCCGACTCCGACGCCGCGGGCTACCTCGAGGGGGTCGAGCATTCCGTCGTCACCGACCTCGGCCGCGAGCCGAGCTACTCGCAGCGGTCGGGCGGCGCGCCGGAGAATCCGCCGGGCGACGAGACGTTCTGGGTTGCCTCGTCAAGCGGGGACGGCGAGCAGACCCTCGACTGGGAGCCGGAGGACGGGAGCTGGAACGTGGTCGTCATGAACGCCGACGGCTCGGCCGGCGTGGACGCCGACCTGAGTATCGGCGCCGAGCTCGATCCGCTGCCCTGGATCGGCATCGGGCTGCTCGTGGCGGGCGGCCTGCTCGCGGCACTGTCCGCGGTGGCGATCACGTTCGGTGTCCGGCGGCGTTAGGAGGCGCGGCGGCCGTGCGTGATCCGGAGGGACGCCCTAGGGCCGCAACAGCCGGGCGAACCAGAAAACCCACTGGCGAGCGGCGATCTCGAATTCCTCCCTGAGGTAGCCGAGCGACAACAGGTGATCCAACAGTTTGGGGTTCTGCACCGACGACACCGCCACTCGCACCGACGGTACATTCATGCGCCGCGCGAGCTGGACCGCCCCCTGCTCGAAGGCCTCGTGCATCAGCCGTCCCTGGCCCGGCACTCGACCGGTGTTGATGATGTGCGAGTACGTCACCACGAGCTCTCCGTCGCGCATCAGCGCGTTCACTCCGCCGAAGCCGACCCCTTCGACATGGATTTGCGTGCCCCCCAGGTTGAACGGCCTGCGCAGCAGATTCTCGAACAGGTTCGAGAATGCCGACGCCCCGCGCTCCGAAGCGGCATCGGACACCCGTGCCGCGCCTTGACCAGCCCGTGCCGCCGTGGCCGCGTCCCCGGCGGCCTCGGTGCCGGTACGCACCGCCGGTCCAGACCCACGGATCACGTCCCCGGCCGTGTCGGCTGCGCGCTCCGCGGACTGCGCACCGCCGCGCAACGCCCGGCCGAAGTCATCACCCGGCCCGGGCAGATCCGGGGTCCCGGGCGGGGTGGCGGCGCCGTAGACGACCGTCGCTGCGAGTGCGAGGGCCGGCTTCTCCAGGTACGCCTGCGCGCCGCGGCCGGCGAGGAACTTGGCCGAGCTCCCGAGGCCGGCACCTGCTCCGCCTGCCGTCGTCAGGATCGCCGCTCCCCCGACCAACGCGGAGCCCGCGATCGCCACACCTCCGATGACGTTGCCGACGAAGGCGGCGGTGTTCATGCGCCGGGTCGAAGACCGCCACTGCGCCGCCTTGTCTCGCAGATACGCGAAGTAGAGGTCGCGCACGAACCGAGCCCACTTCTCACTCCGAAACTTGGCGGGATCGCTGGCCGACTCGAGGTCGAGGAGGTCCTCGTCCGTCCAGCTCTTCTCCCAGCTGCGGTCGCCAGACCTCGCGGCGCGCCAACGCAGCTGCCGCTCGAACTCGGCCGGGTCGTTGATGTGAATCAGGCCGTTGCGTGCGGCTAGTAGGACATCGTCGAACTCGTGGAACCCCTTGTCGCTGACCTCGATCGGCGACTGCTCCGCAAGTCTCTGCAGCTCCGCGTCGGTCAGCGCGCCGGTATCTCGCATCACGACGTCGGTACGGCCTCGTGCCTGAACCACGTGCGCGAGTTCGTGCGCGATCAGCGCCCGCCCGGGCAGCCGATCAGGAGCATAGGCGCCTGCTGCAAAACCAATGTGCGGCCCGACCGCGAACGCGCGCGCACCGATCCGATGGGCCGCGTCGGCAGCTTCCGCGTCGGCGTGGATGCGAACGTCGCCGAACGAGAATCCAAACCGCGGCTCCATTGCCGCCCGGAGCCCGGGCGCGAGCGGCTCCCCGGCCGACCGCGCCAGCGCCTCCGCCGCCCCACCGGCGCTGCCGGCTCCCTCTGGACGTTCACCGATCCGCACGTGCCGTCCGCCCAGCAGCGACCGCGCGGCGCGATCGGCCTCCCGCTCGGCGGCAGAACCCGGTGCGCTGAGCGCGGTTCGCGTGCTCGAGGCGGGCTTCATACCGGAGGAGCCTCCTCCCCTCAACCCCTATCCGAAGCCGAGGATGAACTTCGCGTCGTCCGACATGCGGTCGGGCGTCCACGGTGGGTCGAACGTCAGCTCGACGTCGACCGCCTCGACCTCGGGCAGGGCGGCAACGGCGTCGTGGATGCCCTCCTGGATCATCGGCCCGGCGGGGCAGCCCATCGACGTGAGGCTGTGCACGATCTTGACTTTCGACCCGTCGATCTCGGCGTCGTAGAACAGCCCGAGCTCGACGATGTCCATGCCCAGCTCGGGATCCTCGACCCCGTGCAGGGCCTCGACGACGTCGTCCTTCGTGACCATGTCCGTCAGGCTACCCGAGCAGCCGTACCTCTTCGCGCCGCTCCCGCGCGAAGAAGTGCAGGCCCTCGGTGAAGCGCACCCAGTTGCAGCGCATGCACATGATCAGCGAGTGCGTGCGCGCGCTGTCCGCCAGGAAACGGACGCCGCGCATGATGTCGCCGTTCGAGATGCCTGTCGCGGACACGATCACGTCGCCGCGGGCGAGATCCTCGGCGTCGAAGACCTGGGTGACGTCGTCGATCCCGAGCTCACGTGCCTCGTCGATCTCGCCGCGGGTCGTCGGCCAGAGCTGCGCCTGCACGTCGCCTCCGAGACACCGCAGCGCCGCCGCGGTGAGCACGGCCTGGCGCGTGCCGCCGACCCCGATCGCCAGGTGATCGTTCGTGCCGCGGATGGCGGCCGAGATCGACGCCGTCACGTCGCCGTCCGGGATGAGCTTGATGCGGGCCCCGGCGGCGCGGATCTCCTCGATCAGGTCGTGATGGCGAGGCCGGTCGAGCACGATCGTCGTGATGTCGTTGACATTGCGGCCGAACGCGTCCGCGATCGCCTCCACGTTCTCGCCAACTGGCCTGAGCAGGTCGATCCGGCCGCGCGCGCGAGGGCCGACGGCGAGCCGCCGCATATACATATCCGGCAGGCGCCGCATCGACCCCGGTGCGCCGACCGCGAGCATCGACATCGCGCCGTTCCCGCCGCGCGCGACGACGCCTCGGCCTTCGAGCGGGTCGAGTGCGAGGTCGACCTCCTCGCCGCCGGAGCCGAGCCGCTCGCCGACGACCAGCTGCTCGCTGTCCCGCGGCGCGATCACGACCTTGCCCTCGATCGGGATCGACTCCAGGCCGAGCCTCATTCCCGTCGCGGCTGCTTCTTCGGCTCCGTCCTGGTCGGCGCGGCCGAGCCACCTCGCCGCCGCGAGCGCCGCGCGTTCGGTCACGCGCGCGTAGTGGACGCACAGGCAGGGCGCGTGGTCTTCGCCCTGTCCGGGTTCGCTCACCGTGTCACCACGGACGTGGCCGCGGCGCGTTCGAGCACGAGATCGAGCACGACCCCGAGCGCACGTTCGACCGAGGCGTTCTCGATCACCGGCACGTCGTGGCGCCGAGCACGCTCGACGATGTAGTCCTGGATCATTCGGATCTCGGGGAAGCCGGCAATGTACTTGTCGACGGGCCGCTCACCCCCAGAGGTGGCGTCGCGGAAGACGAAGTGGCCGCGATGGTGCTGCTCGTCCGCGATCGCGACGACACACTGGACGACGAGCGCGCGCTCGTGCCGCAGCGTCAACATGCCCGGGACGAGGTGGATGCCCTCGAGCACCATCGACCAGCCCTCCTCGAGCGCGCGGTCGATCGCAGCCTCGACGCCGACGAGCACGTTCCTCGACTGGTCGAGGAAGCCGAGCAGCGCCGCGTCGCCCGCCTCCTCCTCCTCGGCCTTCGACAGCGCGAGCTTCGCCTCGAAGCTCGAGTAGTGGATCGCCGGCATGAACTCGCGCGCGAAGAACGCCCGCATCGTCTGACGCACGAAGTCGGTCGAGGTCACGCGGGTGATGCCCAGCCGGTGCGCCGCCTCGGTGGCGAGCGTCGACTTGCCGGTGCCGGTGCCACCACCGACCAGCAGGATGAGCGGCAGGTCGAGCTGCTGGAACATCTGCCACCGGCGCAGGCGGCGCGTCGCCCCGGCGGCCTGGACCTCGCCGAGCACCTCGATCGCGAGCTCGTGCAGCCGGTCGAGATCGAGCGCCACCGCCTGCCGCCGCTCGAGGTCGAGCTCTGCACGCCGCGCGAGCTCGTAAGCGCTGGTCGCGGACACCCCCGACGCCATGAGGGCGCGGGCCATCATGCCCTTCGAGAAGGGTAGGCCGTCCTCGCCGCCGAGCGGAATCGGCACCGGGAAGCGCCGGACGTTCACGCTGACACCCCAGCCGCCTCTGCCGCGAGGCGCAGCAGCTCGCCGTCGAGGTCGCCCTCCACCGGATGGACGTCGTTCCGGGCCGGGACGACCTCGACGCCGCGCTCCAGCCCCGCTTCGGCGACCACGTCCACGGCCGCAGCCTTCAGCTCCACGAGCCAGACCTCGGCGTCCACCTGCTCGAGCTCGGCGCGGAGGGCGTCACGATCGGCCAGGTTGCCCGAGACCAGCGTCACGTCCGCGCCGTGAGCGTCGCGGAGATGCGTGGCGATCTCCGGCCGTGCGACGGTGCCGAAGTAGGCCACACGCCGGCCGGCGACCCGCGCCACCGGCTCGGGACGCAGCACGACAGGCACGACCGGCACACCCGGCGCCGCATCGGCAACAGCACGGCGTGTGCGCTCCCACCCCGAGCCGGCCTCTGCCATCGTCAGCACGACGAGATCCGCCGTCAGCAGCCGGTAGCCGTTCAGGTAACCGGCGGCCACCGCCGGATCCTGATGCGCGCCGACGACGACGACGCGACGGCCGGTACGGACGGGCGGCAGCGCCGCGCCGCTGCCGTCGAACAAGACGAGCTCGGGCTCGAGCTCCGCGGCGATCCTCGCCCCCTCGGCCACGTTCGACAGCCAGACCGCGCCTGCGAGCCCGCCGCCGCACCGGCGGCAGCCGACGGTCTCGACGCCGGCCAGCGCCGCCGTCTCGAGGTGATCCGATGCGGCGTGTCGTCCTGCGCGCGAGAGCTCGACGAGCCCGTCGATCGTCGGCGGGACGCTGATCACTTCCGGCTCCGCCGGGCCGCCGCGACCCATCGCCACGACGACGACGCGCCGGTCGCGGGCGTAGAGCCGAGCTGCGTGGCCGGTGACGGCGGTCTTGCCGACGCGCTTGCCGGTGCCGCCGATTGCCAGCGAGGGAAGGTCGTAGGGGGCGAGCGTCGGCGCGTCGAAGCGGAAGTCCGCGCCCGCGTAGCCGACGCCGTGCGCCAGCACCCGGCTCGCCAGCCGGAACCGCGCCGGCGGGTCGAGGACGGGCTCGTCGGAGAGGTCGACCACGAGCTCCGGCCGGTGCTCGGCGATCGCCGCGTCGATCCCGTCGACGAGTGGCACCCCGTACTCCTCGCCGCCGCGGAGCTTCTCCGTGCCTCCGACGAGCACGGCGGCCACGACATCGTACGGAAGCTCCCTGAGCGCGTCCCGTACGACCGGGGCGTAGTGCTCCCCGTCGATCACGGCGACCACCTGTGTCACCGCGTCGTGACCTCGTCCTCGATGCGGCTCGTGTACTTCTCGAACTCGAAGGTGTCCAGTGAGAACTGGATGATCCGCTCCTGGCCGTGGAACGGGTGCTTGCGCCAGACGGCGACGTGCGAGCCGGAGACCTCGATCACGTTGTAACAGGGCCTCGTCCGGCCTCGCAGGCGGAGCGACGACACCGTGCCGGTGTTGACGACGAACAGGTTCTCGAGCCGCCAGGCGTACGGGACGTGCTTGTGGCCGGAGAGCACGAGGTGGACTCCTGCCCGTTGGAGCGTCTCGAGCGCGTCGCCCGCGTCGTAGACGACGTTCCGCTCGCGCCCGGTGCCCGGTACCGGCAGCAGATGGTGGTGCAGGACGAAGACCCGGAGGCGCGAGTCGTCGCGGAACTGCTCCTCGATCCAGCGGTAGCGGCCCCGGCCGATCTGGCCGTTGTCGAGATCCGGCTCGGTGGAGTCGACGGCGACGATCGTGACGTCGTCCTTGCGGAGCACCGAGTTGCGCTCGCCGAAGAACTCCTCGAAGTGGACGTAGCCCACGTTGCGCGAGTCGTGGTTCCCGGGCACGACCACGATCTCCTCGCACTTGATCCGGTCGAGGTACTCCCGCGCCAGCTGGTACTCGTGCCGGAACCCGAACGTGGTCAGGTCGCCGGAGCAGATGACGATGTCCGGTTGCAGGTCGTTCACCTCGCTGATCGCCCGCTCGAGCAGATTCGGCTCGAAGTACGCCTCGCCGCAGTGAAGGTCGGAGATGTGCGCGATGACGTGGGTCCCGTCCGGCATGCAGGCAGTCTAGAAGGCCGAAAACAGGGGCGTCCGAGGCCGTTGCTAGCCTTCCCTCGGTGACGGCGCAAACGCCTGGTTTCCAGGCATATCGGGGGGCCGACCCACCGCGCTTTGCGAATCGCATCGAGCTGGAGTGCGCGAAGGTGCTCGACTACTACGGGATTCCGTGGGAGTACGAGCCTCGCACGTTCGTGCTCGGACGCGGCGACGACGGGCGGATCACGAGCGCGTTCGCGCCTGACTTCTACCTCCCCGAGCAGGATCTGTACGTCGAGGTGACGGTGATGAAGCAATCGCTCGTGACGCGGAAGAACCGCAAGCTGCGTGAGCTCCGCCGCCTCTATCCCGAGGTCAACGTCAAGCTCTTCTACCGGCGCGACATCGAGCGCCTCGCCCAACGATTCCGGCTCAAGCTCGCCTCATAGACAAGCTCCAGGCGGACGGCCATCCGATAGGGGACGTCTATCTGTCGCGCCAGGAGATCGCGCGCCGCGTCGTCGAGCTCGGGCAGGAGCTGGCGGCCGACTACGAAGGGCGGGAGCCGCTGCTGGTGGCGCCGCTGAAGTCGAGCGCCGTCTTCGTCGCCGACCTCTCGCGCGCCTTGCCGGAGCCGCACGCCGTCGACTTCGTCGAGCTCGCCGCCTATGCCGAGGGCCGCACCGGCGCAGTGCGGATCGTGAAGGATCTCGACGCGCCGATCGCCGGCCGGCACGTCCTGATCGTCGAGGACGCGGTCGACACTGGACTGACACTGCACTTCCTCGCCCGCACGCTCGGCCTGCGCGAGCCGGCCAGCATTGCGGCCGTCACGCTTCTCGACCGGCCGTACCGGCGGCTCGTCGAGTCGATCCCGCTCCGCTACGTCGGCTTCACGGTGCCGGACGAGCTCTTCGCCGGCTACGGGCTGGGGCTCGACGAGCGCTGGCGCGCGCTCCCGGAGCTTCGCTTCGTCCACGCGGACGGCCTACCGCGGTCGGCCACCGAAGCGGCATAGGACTACCCCTCCTAGAGATAGCCGAGGGGGTCGACCGGGGCGCCGTTGATGCGCACCTCGAAGTGCACGTGCGGGCCCGTCGAGTGGCCGGTCGAGCCGCAGTACGAGATCACCTGGCCCTGGCTCACGCTCTGGCCGCCTGCGACGGCGAAGCCGGCGTTGTGGCCGTACGCCGTCGCCAGGCCACCGCCGTGGTCGATGAGCACCAGGTTGCCGTACCCGCCCATCCAGCCCGCGTAGATGACCGTCCCGGCCGCGGCCGCGACGACCGGCGATCCGGACGGCGCGGCGATGTCGATGCCCTCGTGCATGCGGCCCCAGCGCCAGCCGAAACCGCTCGACAGGACGCCGTTCACCGGCCATACGAAGCCGCTGCCGCTCGAGGCGACCGGCGTCGTCGGGGTCGACCCGGGAGACGCCGCGGCCTGCGCCGCTCGGATCCGGTCCGCGAGCGCAGCACTCTGCGCCTGCAGCGCCTCGACCTCGTGCAGGAAGGCAGCTCTGTCGTGCCGCACCGCGCCGAGCGCATCCCGCTTCAGGCTGCGTGCGGCGGCGAGATTGTCGCGGCTCGCGACGAGCCGGTCGCGGACGGTGCGCTGCTCGGCCGTGCGATCGGCGATCACCCGCGTCGTCGCCGCGACGCGGGTCTTCGTCCGCCTCGTGCGGTTGCGCGTCTCGCGCATGTCGATCTTGGCCCGCTCGACCTTCGTCGCGATCCGCAGGTCCTGCCGGCCGACCTCGTTCAGGTACTCGATCTGGTCGACGACGTCCGTCAGACTCTGAGCGCCGAGCAGGACGGCCATCGCGTCGGGCCTGTCGCCGGTGTAGAGCGCGACCACCCGTTCGGACAGTCGGCGGACTGCGACGGCGTACTGCTGCTGCAGGAAGATCAGGCGCGCGGTCTGCGTCGCATAGAGCTCGGTGAGGCGGTCGAGCTTCGCCTGGTGCACGGCGAGCACCGACTCGAGCTTCGAGAGCTGGGACTGCGCCGACTCGACATCGCCCTGGAGCACCCGGATCTCGCTCGTGACGGCCGCGATCTCACCGGTCAGCACCTGCTCTCGCGCCTTGGCACGCTCGATCCTCGCCTGGAGCTCGCCGATCTTGGAGTCGACCGCCGCCTTGCGCTCGCCGATGCCGCCGCCGGTGGCCGGTCCGGCTGCAACCAGGCACAGCACAAGCAGGAGACCAGGGAGGATCCGTCGTCTCATAGAAGCCTGTTCGTCGAGCGCGGGAGCCCCCCTCCGCGCGCCCGGATGCAAGGTTTGCGCAGTCTAGCGGCGTTTCAGGACAGACTCTCGCCGCGCTTCGTCGCTTTCGTGCGCTCGGCTGCCTGGTCGCGGGCGGCGGTTCGCGGCTCGAGGGCACGGAGCGCCAGCGCAGCCTCGCGGCGGAGCGGGCCGACGAGCGCCCGGTAGTCCTCGTCGGAGACCTTGCCGGTGCGATGGTCGAACTCGAGCTCCTTCAGCGCCGCGAGCGCCCGGTCGCGTGCCTCGGCGAGCTCGAGCTGCCGTCGTCGCAGCGCATCCGGCTCGTCGAGGACGTCGCTCTCCGGCTCCGGCTCGCGCAGGAACGGCAACGCGACCACGAGCACGCACGAAACCGCCAGCGCCGCGCCGAGGATCAGGGCGAGGCTCACGGTCACCGGCTCGCGGCGGGCGTCCCCACCTCGGCGTACCGCACCGCCAGGCGGCGCTGCTCGCGGGCGTCCGGCCAGAGCACGATCACGGAGCCGAGCACGAAGACGAGTCCGGCCAGCCAGATCAGGTTCACGAGCGGCTTGACGAACACCTGGAAGTCGACGCTGCCGTCCCGGTTCACCTGGTCGGCGACGACGAAGAGGTCTTCGGCCCGCAGGAGGTCGGTGCGGATACCCACCTCGTTCGAGACCTGCTCCTCCACCGCGTAGGCGTTCTTGCCGGCCCGCAGCGTGCCGAGCGCCTCGCCGTCGCGGGACACGTCGACCGTCGCCCGGATCTCGGTCGCGTTCGGGCCCTCCCGCTGCGTGACGCCGCGGTGAGTCAGCGTGTAGCCGCCGATCTCGAGCGACTGGCCCGCGGCGAGCCGGCGTTCACGCACGGTGTCGTAGGCGCTCGAGCCGACGACGCCGATGGCGAGCAGCACGATCGCCGCATGCACGACGTAGCCGCCGTAGCGGCGTCGATTGCGCGCGATGAGCGCCGAGAAGGCCTCCGGCCACGATCCGCCCGCGAGCGCCCGCCGTGCGCGCGTGCCCCGGGCGAACTCCAGCACGATCGTCGCCAGCACGAACGCACAGAACGTGTACGCGACCAGGCCGGGCGGCGACGACCCCGCGCCCAGCGCGAGCAGCACGAGGCCCACGCCGAGCGCCACCCCGGCGGGCCAGGCGAACGTGGCGAGGAGGCTCCGGACCGACGCCCGTCGCCAGGCGACGAGCGGGCCGATGCCCATCAACAGCAGCAGCGGCAGCCCGAAGGCGCGCAGGAAGAACTCGTAGTACGGCGGGCCGACGACCCGCGACTCGCCGCGGACCGCCTCCGACACGATCGGCCACACGACGCCCCACAGGATCGCCAGGCAGAGCGCGACGAGCAGGAGGTTGTTGTAGAGGAACGTCGCCTCGCGCGACACGAGCGACTCGAGTCGTGTCTTCGAGCGGAGCAGTGGCAGGCGCCAGAACACGAGCGCGAGCGAGGTGCCGACGACGAGCACGATGAAGCCGAGGAACCACGCCCCGATCGAGCTCTGCGTGAAGGAGTGGATCGAGCTGACGATCCCGGAGCGCGTCAGGAACGTCCCGAACAGCGACAGCGAGAAGGCGAGGATCACGAGCAGCACGTTCCAGACCTTCAGCATCCCGCGCTTCTCCTGGATCATCACCGAGTGGAGGAACGCGGTCGCGGCGAGCCACGGCATGAGCGCGGCGTTCTCCACCGGATCCCAGGCGTAGTAGCCGCCCCAGCCCACCTCCTCGTAGGCCCACTTCGCGCCGAGGAGCTGGCCCACGCCGAGCGCGGCCCACGCAAACAGGGTCGAGCGTCTGGTGGCGACGATCCACCGCTCGTCGGCCCGGCCCGCGAGCAGGGCGCCCATCGCGAACGCGAACGGCACCGTCAACCCCACGTAGCCGAGGTAGAGCAGCGGCGGGTGGGCGACCATGTACGGGTTCTGCAGGCTGGGATTCAGGCCGGCTCCGTCGGGCGGCGCGATCTGCGTGACGAACGGGTTCGCCACGAAGACGAGAAGGATCGCGAAGAAGCTCGCGACCGCTCCGAAGACGGGCACGACCCACGCCACGAGGTCGCGCGCCGTACGCCGGGTGGCGAGCACGGCGACCGTCGCGAACGCCGTCAGGATGAGCAGCCAGAGCAGGAGCGATCCCTCCTGACCGCCCCAGAAGGCCGACACCGTGTAGCGCGTCGGCAGCGTCTCGCTCGTGTGCCGTGCGACGTACTCGAAGGAGAAGTCGTGGCGGACGAGCGCGGCCACCAGCACACCGGCGGCGACGCCGGTCGAGAGCAGCGCGGCAAGCAGCGCGTTCTGCGCTGACGCGGCCAGCCGCCGCCGGCGCAGGTGCGCGGCGGCCGCGCCAACCACGAGTGCGTACAGGGAGAGCCCGAGCGTGACGACGAGCGCGGCGCGTCCGAGCTCGGGCATGGCTAGCTAGCCGACGTCTGGGACTTCTTGGGCGCGTACTTCGACGGGCACTTCGTGATCATCGACCCCTCGTTCGCCACGAACACGCCGTTGACGAGCCGCCCCTCCACGACCAGCTCGCGCCCGATCTTGAACTGGTCGGGAACGGAGCCCCGGTAGAGCACGGGGACGGCCTTGCCGCTCGGGCCGCTGCCGAGATCGCGCAGCCGGAAGCGCAGCCCGCCCGCATGCGGGTCGCCGCTCCGCGGCCCGGCGGCGATGCCGCCGATCGAGACCTCGTCCGTCCGGCCGCCGAGCTCGCTCGGCGCGACCGTCGGCGTGCCGCCGCCCGCGAGCGACGTGTAGAGCAGGAAGACCGCGAGCACCGCGGCCACCGACAACGCGATGACGAGCCGCGCCGGTGAGCGCCGTCGAGCCACGCAGACATCGTATCGGCGCGCCTGGTTTCCGCTGCGCGGAGCCGCTTAGGCAGCGTCGCGCTGGTGTGCGAGCCGACGACCGGGCACGCGGTAGCCGTGCTCCTCGCAGAGCGAGCCCGGGCTGTCCTCCGTGAGGGCGTCGCAGTAGCCCTTGCCGTATGCCGCGCGCATGAACGCCGCCACGACCTCGAGGTTCCACTCGCCCACCTCCGAGGCCTCACGCCACAGGTCGGCGAGCCGGAGGTCGATGTCGAGCTCGAGCAGATCGATACGTGTGGGTCCCTTCGGCATGTGCATTGAGAGTAGGAATTGCATCGGACGGCACCACCGCACGCGGAAACGATTGGTTAGCGTGGCCGCATGGGAAGGCTCCGCTTCGGCCCGGCCCGCGTGCCGGACCGCTCGTCGCCCGAGGCAGCCGTCGCCCGGCTCGTGGAGCGAGACTGCTCGGCGGTCGAGATCGACTTCGAGAGCGGGTTCTGGATGGACTACCCGTGGGCCGAGCGCCTCGGCGAGGTCGCGCGCGAGCACGACGTGGCGCTCTCGGTGCACGCACCGCTCTTCGGCTTCATGGGCCACCTCGAGCCGAGCGGCCGCAAATGGTCGTCGGCGGTCGGCGCGCTCGACCGCAGCGCCGGTATCGCCGCGGCGTGCGGCGCCGAGGTCGTGGTCTTCCACCCGGGCTTCCTGCTCGGCCGGACGCGAGAGGACGCGCTCGACGCGGTCGTCGAGCAGCTCGGCACCCTGCGAGAGCGTCTCGAGGGCAAGGATCGCGGGGTCGAGTTCGGTGTCGAGGTCATGGGACGAGTCCGTGACCTGGGCTCGCTCGAGGATTGCGTCGCCATCGCGGCGCGTGTGCCGTGGGTGCGGCCGGTGCTCGACTTCGCCCACCTGCACGCGACGAGCGACGGCGCGTACACGGACGTCGACGCGTTCGCGACCGCCCTCGAGCAGGTCGACGGCGTGATGCCGCCCGCAGCGCCGTTCCACATCCACTTCTCGGACATCGCCTACGCCAACCGCAACGAGACGAAGCACCTGCCCTACGGCGAGGGCACGCTCCGCGCGGAGCCGCTGCGGGACGCCCTGTCGCGCTTCGAGCGTCCGGCGACGGTGATCTCGGAGTCGCCCGACGAGGCGTCGAGCAACGCGATTCAGGCGATCCTCTACGCGGGCACGGACGTCGGACGGAGCGCCGCAGCCTCGGCCTCGTAGGCCTCGGCCTCGTCGACCCGGCCCCGCTCGCGAAGGAAGGTCACGAACGTCTCCAGCACGCCGATCGTGTGCGCTGTGATCTGCGTCTGCGCGCACGATCTCGAGCGCCTCCTGCAGTAGCTGCTCGGCTTCCTCGTCGCGCCCCTGGGCGGCGCGAACGACGCCGAGCGCCATGCGGGTGCTCGCCCGCGAGCCCATGTCGTGGGGCCCGACGGTCTTCCGCGCCTCGAGCGCCCAGCGCTCCGCCTCCTCGATCTGTCCGCGCTCGACGAGGAGCTGTGCAAGCGCCCGCTGCACCTCGCAGAGGAAGCCACGATCCTCCATCGGCTGCAGGATGCGGATCGCCTCGCGGAAGCGGCGCTCGGCGAGTGGAACGTCCTCGCGATCCCACGCAAGATGGGCCAGGCGGTCGGTGACGCGCGCCAGCGGCCAGCTTGCTCCCGACTCCGAGAAGATGTCCACGGCCTCCAGGTACGCGGCCTCGGCCAGGTCCAGGCGGCCCCGAGCCCGGTCCACCCGGCCGCGAACGGTGAGTGCGGAGGCGCGGGCGATGCGGTTGCCGCTCGCGTCCGCCAGCTCGAGCGCCCGCGCGGCGAGCTGCTCGCCGCGGTCGATCTCCAGCCGTGTGAGCGCCGAGCTCGCCAGCTCCCCGGTGGCGATCGCCTGCAGGTCGAGATGGTCGGACTCCTCGCCGACGGCGACCGCCCGCTTGACGTACGCCTCGTAGTCGTCGAGATCCCCCAGCCACCAGCTGATGTACGAGCGCTGCTCGAGAGCGTCGAACCGCGCCTGCGGTCCTGCGTCTTCGAGCAGCACGAGCGCGCGCTCGACCAGCTCCCGGCCGCGCGGCAGGTCGGCGTCACGGAGCAGCGCGATCTCGGCGAGCGCCGTGAGGGCGCGGCCCTCGAGGATGCGATCGCCCGCCGCGCTCGCCGCTTCGCGGACGGCCTCCATCTCGACGGCAACGGTCGGCAGGTCGCCGAGGCGCCAGGCCGCGCGGGCAGAATGGAAGCGCCGCTCCAGCGTCGGCTCCAGCTCGCCGGCGCGGCGCAGGAGCTTGCGCGCCGAGCGGTTGGACTCGCGCTGCAGCGCGCGCCGTCCGGCCGTCTCGAGCACGGCGGCGGTCTCGGCCTTCAGCTCCTTCGGGACGCCGGCGTCGAGCTCCTCGAGCAGGAGAACGGCCTGATCGAGGTGATAGGCACGGATCTCGATGAGCTCGTCCGCGGCCCGGACGGCCAGCCAGGCGGCGAAGCCCTCGTGCAGGTCGGCCCGTCCGCCCTTCGAGAGGCCCGCGTAGCCGACGTCGCGGATGAGGACGTGCTTGAAGCGGTACGCGTCCTCGCCGGAGATCGCCGACCGCGACTCGCGCACGAGGAAGTCCCGCAGGACGAGCGACTCGAGCACGGCATCCAGGTCGTCGATGTCGGGCGACAGCTTCGCGACGGCGTTCGCCCAGAACACCCGCCCGATCACCGACGCGCGCTGCAGCACGGCCTTCTCGTTTCGCGGCAGGCGGTCGATGCGGGCCGCGATGAGGGCCTGGATCGTGTCGGGGATCCTCGCGGCCGCCGTCTGGTCGCCGGGTTCCTCGACGAGCATGCGGATCGTCTCCTCGACGAAGAGCGGGTTGCCCTCGGTCTTGTCGAGCAGCGCGGCGCGAACGGGCGCCGGCAGCTCGATCTCCTCCAGCAGCGCCTCGACGAGCTCTTCGCTCTCGCTCGGCGCCAGGCGCTCGAGCTCGATCGCCGTGGCGCGTAGTCGCCCGCCGCCCCAGCCCGGGCGCACGTCGAGCAACTCGGGCCGCGCGAGGCAGAGGATGAGGAGCGGCGCATCTCGGACGCGCTCGGCCAGGTGCTCGATGAGCTCGAGCAGCGGATCCTCGGCCCAGTGGATGTCCTCGAAGATGAGGATCAGCGGCTGCGCGTCGGCGAGCTCGGCCGCCCACTCGCGGGCCGCCCACGAGATCTCCTGGGCGCTCCGCTCGCCCTCGACGAGCTCGAGCACGCCCGCCGCGAGGCCGAGCAGGTCGGCGACGGCGTCGTCTCCGCAGCACGCCCGCAGCTTGCCGACCGCCTCCTGCATCGGGTCGTCGTCGGAGATACCGGCGGCGACCTTGACCATCTCGGCGAGCGGCCAGTACGTGATGCCCTCGCCGTAGGGCAGACAGCGCCCGGCAAGTACCGTGGCGCTCTCGGCGCCGGCGAGGAACTCGCGCACGAGGCGGCTCTTGCCAACCCCGGGCTCGCCGTAGATCGTGAACAGGTGGGTGCGCTCGTTACGGCTGGCGCGCGCGAAGGTGTTCTCCAGCAGCTCGAGCTCCTCGTCGCGCCCGATGAACGGACCTGAGACGGAGACGGCCCGTCCGGCCTCGTCCGTGACGCCGAGCGGCCGCCACACGGGGAGCGGCCGGTCTAGCCCGCGCAGCTCGAGCAGGCCCCGCTCCTCGACCTCGACGCGGCCGAGCGTGAGGCGGTACGCGGTCGGGCCCATGAGGATCTCGCCGGGCTCGGCCGCCTGCTGCAGGCGCGCCGCCACGTTCACGGCCTCGCCGGTCGCGAACGTCGAGTCGGTGTCGTCGGCGACGACCTCGCCGGACTCCATGCCCACACGCGCCTCGAGGCCCAGCTCCTCGACGGACGAGAGGATGGCGAGCGCCGCACGGACGCCGCGCTCGGCGTCGTCCTCGTGCGCCTGGGGGATGCCGAAGGCGGCCATGACGGCGTCCCCGGCGAACTTCTCGACGATCCCGCCATGGGACACGACGCAGTGGGAAACACCGTCGAAAAACCGCGTCACGCGGCGCCGCACGACCTCGGGATCGTTCGACGCGACGAGCCCCGTGGAGTTGACGAGGTCGACGAAGAGGACTGTTGCGAGCTTGCGTTCCACCCTCGGATTGTAGGTGCCGGGATGGTGTCGCCGCCGCGGCTCAGAACATCGCGAGACGCCGCCTGCGGCGGGCCATCAGCGCGGCTGCCGCGACGAGCGTGAGCGCAGCGGAGAGCATCGCGGAGACGAGCTGCCAGTCGAACGACGAGACTCCCGCGGGTGCCCGGCCGAGGCTCGACCTCGACGCGACCGCGGCGGCGAGCTCCGGTGGCAGCGCGACGAGCTCGGCGCCGCGCTGCAGGGCGCCGAGGGATGCGGAAAACCACATGAAGGGCTGGTCGGTCCAGGGGCTCCGGGGCGCCGATGTGAGCGCGACCTGCTCCCAGTCCTGCGCGCCGGCGGTCGGCTCGGGGGCGGCGGCAGGCGTCGTCCACAGCGAGAGGTACGAGGCGGGATCGGCGACCGCGCGGCCGCCGACCATCGCGTCGACCACGCGCGGCGCCGCGTGCGGCGTCACGCCGCGCGTCGCGTCGCGCATGGCCGCTGCTGCCGCACCGTCGAGGCGCTCGAAGTGCATGCGCGACTCGCCCTGGTAGGCGACCGTGCTCGCCGGCCCGATCCAGTAGACAATCCAGTCGTTCGGCGCGCCGTCCATCCCGAGCCGCAGGACGTGGTACGGCTGCGGGGCAGGTGCCGGCTCTGCGATCCCGTCACCTCCGGCGGCGAGCTCCTGGGACGGCCGCTCGATGGCCGTGCAGCCGTCCGTGCCGCACACGGCGGCCTGGGTGACGACCTCCTTGGCACCGGCGGCGGCCGGCGCGACGAGCGCCGCGACCACGAGTGCGAGCAGCGGGCGGGTCATGCCGGTCCTACACCGGGAGGCGCACGGAGGTTCCTCTAGCATCCCGCGCGTGCTCGACCCGAAGGTCTTCAAGGCGTACGACGTGCGCGGGCTCCACGGCAGCGAGCTCGACGAGGACGGCGCCTACGCGGTCGGACGCGCATACGTCGAGCAGTTCGAGCCGCGCACGATGGCCGTCGGACGGGACATGCGCATCTCAGCGCCGGCGATGTCCGAAGCGGTCATCCGGGGAGCGGCGGACGGCGGCGCGGACGTGCTCGACATCGGCCTGGTCGGCACCGAGATGCTCTACCACGCCGTCGGCTCGCTGGGGCTCGAGGGCGGCATCTGCGTCACCGCCTCTCACAATCCGAAGGAGTACACGGGCATGAAGATCGTCCGTCGCGGCGCGCTGCCGGTGGGCGGGGACTCCGGCCTGCTCGACGTGCGAGATCGGGCACTCCGCGGCTTCGGGCCCGTCGAGCGGCGCGGCGACGTGCGGCCGCACGACATCTGGCCGAGCTTCGTCGAGAAGGTGCTCTCGTTCGTCGACGTCGGCGCGATCCGCCCGCTGCGCGTCGTCGTCGACGCGGCCAACGGCATGGCCGGGACGATGCTGCCGCCCGTGCTCGAACGGCTGCCGGTCGACGCCGTGCGGTGCTACTTCGAGCCCGACGGCAGCTTCCCGAACCACGAGCCCAACCCGCTGCTACCCGAGAACCGCGAGTTCATCGTGCGGACGACGCGGGACGAAGGCGCCGACCTCGGCGTGGCCTTCGACGGCGACGCCGACCGCTGCTTCTTCGTCGACGACACCGGGGAGTTCGTGCCGGGCGACTTCGTGACGGCGCTCCTCGCCGAGTCGATCCTCGCCAAGGACGGCCCCGGCAAGGTCATCTACGACGTCCGTGCGAGCTGGGCAGTGCCGGCCGCGATCCAGGCCGCGGGCGGCGAGCCGCTGATCAACCGGGTCGGCCACGCCTTCATCAAGCACCGCATGCGGCAGGAGGACGCCGTCTTCGCGGGCGAGGTCTCCGCCCACTACTACTTCCGGGACTTCGCGCAGGCGGACTCGGGCGTCGTGCCGTTCCTGCTCATGCTCGAGCTGATCTCGCGCCGGGGCCGGAAGCTCTCGGAGATCCTCGAGCCGTACCGAAGCCGCTACTTCCTGACGGGCGAGATCAACACCCCCGTCAAGGACGTCGCCGTGAAGATCCAGGAGCTGAAGGAGCGCTACAGCGCCGAGGGCGGCCGGATCTCACACCTCGACGGTGTTTCCGTCGAGTTCGACGACTGGCACTTCAACGTCCGGCCGTCGAACACCGAGCCGCTGCTGCGGCTGAACCTCGAGGCGCTCTCCGAGCCGCTCATGGAGCAGAAGCGCGACGAGGTCGTGGCACTGATCCGGTCCTCCTAGAGCCGCGAGGCGAGCGCGTCCACCGCCGCGCCCTGGAGCCACGTCAGCCACGCGTAGAGCCCGAGCTGCTCTGCGCGCGGGTCGCGGGGGTCGATGCCCCGCGCGTACAGGTCCTCCGTGACGCCAAGCCGTTCGCCGAGCACGAGCCGGAGGTCGTTGAGAGCGCTGCACCATGCCTCGAGCTGCTCGTGATCGAGGCGGTCCGCCTCGACGGTCGCGGACACTGTCCGGAGACCCTCGAGCCGGCCCGAGGTGAGTCCGCTGCGGACGAGCTGGTCGTAATCTTCGCTCGCGCGCTCGTCGTCGCGGTACGCGGCCGGATACAGGCGGGCGACCGCGGCGTCGTCGGCCTCGATCAGCTCGCGGAGCTCGTCGCAGAGCCCATGCAGGGCGTCGCGCTCAGCGGTCCCGAGTCGCAGCCGGTAACCGCCGTCGCGAAGGGGTGTGACGGGTCCGCGCCAGGCCATGTCAGTCCTGCTGCATCGTCGCCCACAGGCCCAGCGGCGTGGAGCTTCGAGACGTCGAGCTCGCACTTCTCCCGCGTCCCGTCGGAGACGATGGCCTTCCCCTCGTTGTGCACCTGCAGCATGAGCCGCTCGGCCTTCGCCTGGCTGTAGCCGAAGAGCTTCCTGAAGACGAGCGTGACGTAGGTCATCAGATTCACGGGGTCGTTCCAGACGATGACGATCCACGGCCGGTCCTCCCTCCGCTTCCTCCTCGTGGACGGGCTCCTCGATGCGGACCGGTGCCTCGATGGTCTGGCTCATCACACGCATTGTGTCCGTAGGATCGCGTCCGTGACCACGCTGGAGCTCGGGCGGGTGACCGACCGGCGACCGCCCTTCAAGTACTCCGCGCTTGCACGGGTGTGGTTCTCGGACACCGACGCGCAGGGCGTCGTCTACTACGGCCGGTATCTCCCCTACTTCGATCACGCGCGCGTCGAGTACCACCGCCACGTCGGCCCGCTCGACGTCGGTGACCGCGAGTTCGTGATGCGCGCGTCCACCGTCGAGTACCACGCGCCCGCCCGCTTCGACGACCTGCTCGAGGTCTTCGTGCGCATGGCGAGCATCGGCGGCACGAGCGCGACCTACGAGTGCGCCGCGTATCGCGTCGACGACGACGCGCTCATGGTCACCGCCAGCCAGACGCTCGTCCTCGTCGACCTCGCCGAGCGCCACGCGGCGAGGATCCCGGACGCGGTGCGCGCGCTCATGCAGTCGTTCGAAGGCGCGGATCTGTCGGCGTGACCGACTCCGGGCACTCGGGTCCGCTCGAGGACGTGGAGAAGCTGCTCGGCGGCGGCGAGGCCGACGACGTCCTGCGCGAGGTCGTCGTGACGCTCCACGAGCGCCTCGGCCGCTTCGTCCGCGTCAGCTTCGTGGACGACGGCGCGCTCGTGCCGGGCCCGGCCGCGGGCGACGAGGACGCGACGACGTCGTTCCCGATCCGGTTCGAAGGGGCGCACGTCGCCGACCTCGAGGCGTCGGGCACGCTCGACGACGACGAACGGGCTTTCCTCGATCGTGTCGCGACGATGCTCGCGCCGTACGCCCTCGTGGGCTGGGATACCGGCGGCAGCGCCTGGGAGCCGTGACGCCCTCGCGCGGCTCCCGCTCGTTGCGAGCCGCGCGCCCGTCCCGTCCGCCGCGATGGGACGGGCGCCGCCGCTCCGCTTCCCCTCTCCCCCTTGTCACGTTGTAATCACCCGTTCGGGCCGCGCAATCCCTGGTACGAGGTACCCCTCCCGTTCGAGGGATCGATCCCTCGTCCAAGAGGGAACGTCGGGCCGTGGCGGCGTCGTCAGCGCCGTGTGACGGTGTCAGACACCGTCATGCGCGCGTGACGCTCTGAGGCGTGACTATGAGTTCGGTGAGAGCCGCAGGCGCATCAACGCGCCACCGCCTTCAGGCCGCTCCGCCGTGAGACACGGCCGCCGTGCCGCTCCGCGATCTGGCGCACGATCGCGAGGCCGAGCCCCGAACCGGGCAATCCCCGCGCCGAGGGGGCACGGTAGAAGCGGTCGAACACGCGGTCGAGATCCTCGGAGGCGATGCCCGGCCCGCGGTCGCGGACGATCAGCTCGCCGTCCCGGACGACCACGTCGATCGGCTGGCCTGGAGGGCTCCAGGTGGCGGCGTTGTCCAGGAGGTTCGCCACCGCCCGCTGCAGCCGGTCGGGCGCTCCGCGGACGACCGTCGGCTCGAGTGCGCTCCGATATGCGGCCGTGGGGGCACGCCGGCGCGCGCTCTCGAGCGCATCCTCGACGAGCTCGTCCAGCCGCACGTCGTGGAGCTCCTCCCGGTCCACTACACCGTCGCGCGCGAGCTCGACGAGGTCGGCGACGAGCACCGCAAGCTCGTCGAGCTGGGCGACGACGTCGGCGAGGATCACACGGCGCTCGCTCACCGGCAGGTGGCCGGCGCGGGCGAGTACCTCGACGTTCGTGCGGAGGCTCGTCAGTGGGGTACGGAGCTCGTGCGAGGCGTCCGCGACGAGCTGGCGCTGGGCGTCGAGCGAGCGCTCGAGAGCCTCGAGCATGGTGTTGAAGCTGGCCGCGAGCCGCGACAGCTCGTCCTGGCCCTCGGCGTCGATGCGCCGCGAGAGGTCGCGCGTCGCGGTCACGTGCTCGGCTGCCTCGGTCAGCCGTCGAACCGGGGACAGCGCGGTGCGGGCGACCGCGAGGCCGAGCGCGACGGCCACACCCACGCCGACGAGCCCGACGGCGAACAGGATCCAACGCAGCCGTGCGAGCGTGTCGTCCGTCTCGTCGAGCGACCGCGCGAGCCGCATCGCGAAGCCCGGGCCGACCTGCTGCGTCAGGATCCGCACGTGGACGTCGTCGATCGTGGAGTCCTCGAAGTACGGCCGAGCGGCGCCCGCGGCGACGTCCCGCGCTCGCTCGGTGATCGGCAGCGAGCTGCCGAGCTCCGGCGGAACAGCCCCGGCTCGGCAGCCACGATCTGTGTCTCCGCCCTTCCGCCGCCGAACCGCATGGGTGGTAGGAAGAGCTGGAACGCCCCGCCGTTGACGCCACGCAGCTGCGCCACGTCGGCGCGCTCCCGCAGCGTCGCGTCGACCTCGTCGCGGAGCGCGTCGCGCATGACGAGGTAGACGACCAGCGACGCCACGGCGATCGCAACGGCCACCGCCGCCGCCGCAGCCAGCGTGAGCCGCCCTCGAAATGTCATGGCTCGCGCAGCGCGTAACCGACGCCGCGGATCGTCTGCACGAGCCGAGGCTCCCCGCCGGACTCGAGCTTGCGGCGGAGTACCGATGTAGACGTCGAGCGCGTTCGACGACGGCCCGAAGTCGTAGCCCCAGACCCGCTCGTAGACGAGCGATCGCGTGAGCACCTGCCGTGGGTTGAGGAGGAAGAGCTCGAGCAGCAGGAACTCGGTGCGCGTCAGGTCGATCCGCCGGTCGCCGCGCCGTACCTCACGCGTCGCCGGATCGAACTCGACGTCCTCGAACCGCAGAACGCCGTCGTCGGCGCCGTTGACCGAGCGGCGCAGCAGTGCCCGCAGCCGCGCGAGCAGCTCCTCGAGCGCAAAGGGCTTCACGAGGTAATCGTCCGCCCCCCCGCGTCGAGCCCTGCGACGCGATCCGAGACCGTGTCGCGTGCCGTAGCATCAGCACGGGCGTGCGATCGCCTCCGGCGCGCAGCCGCCGGCAGGCGGCGATGCCGTCGAGCCGTGGCATGAGCACATCGAGCACGACGGCGTCGGGCATGCGCTGGCCGACCGCCTCGATCGCCTCCTCGCCGTCGGCGGCGAGCTCGACGTCGTAGCCCTCGAGCCGCAGTGCACGCCCGAGCGATTCGCGCACGGCACGCTCGTCAACTACCAGGATTCGCACGCGGCTCAGTGTGCTCGGCGCACCTGAGAAAAGAGTGAGAAGGCTTGGTTAAGCGACCACTGGCGCCGATCGGCGGCAGGTGGTAGACCTCGGCCGTCGGCCGTCCGCTCCGGCTCTTTTTCGGGCTCGCCGTCGCTACCGCGATCGTGGCGCATGCAGCGCCCGCCTCGACGGTTCCGGGCGCGGCCGGCTGCCGTCCGACGCCGACCGACGCGTCCGGCCCGTTC